>NZ_JBXUKU010000001.1:0-968555 GCF_057180105.1 Marinomonas sp. ATLA20 | reverse complement strand
AGACGATAGACGATAGACGATAGACGATAGACGATAGACGATAGACGATAGACGATAGACGATAGACGATAGACGATAGACGATAGACGATAGACGATTTTGAAACTATCTAGGGAAAGGTCAAGGAATAAATATTAAATATGATGGGATTATGAGAATGGTGGGTCGTACTGGATTCGAACCAGTGACCAATTGATTAAAAGTCAACTGCTCTACCAACTGAGCTAACGACCCGCTCATAATTTTATACTGATTTATTAATGGTCGGAGTAGAGAGATTCGAACTCCCGACATCCTGCTCCCAAAGCAGGCGCGCTACCAGACTGCGCTATACTCCGATGGCTCCTCGAACTGGACTCGAACCAGTGACCCAATGATTAACAGTCATTTGCTCTACCAACTGAGCTATCGAGGAATTAATCAGATTTGAATTCTGTATAGGGATAGCTGGTGGGTCGTACTGGATTCGAACCAGTGACCAATTGATTAAAAGTCAACTGCTCTACCAACTGAGCTAACGACCCAACTATCAAGTAATGGGGTGGACGATGGGGCTTGAACCCACGACCGCCGGAATCACAATCCGGAGCTCTACCAACTGAGCTACGCCCACCATTACTAATGGTGATGATAAAATAAATGGTCGGAGTAGAGGGATTCGAACCCCCGACATCCTGCTCCCAAAGCAGGCGCGCTACCAGACTGCGCTATACTCCGAATGGCTCCTCGAACTGGACTCGAACCAGTGACCCAATGATTAACAGTCATTTGCTCTACCAACTGAGCTATCGAGGAACTAATATTTTATCTTGCTTACAACAACCATCTTTAGAAGATGGCGGAGGAGGAGAGATTCGAACTCTCGGTAGGCTATTAACCTACGCCAGTTTTCAAGACTGGTGCATTAAACCGCTCTGCCACCCCTCCGTTGCGAGCGAGGTGTATAATACTGATTTGAGATTTCAGTGCAACCTCTTTTTGAAAAAAGTTTAACTTTTTTCACTCACATAGCCCTGATCAGCCGAAGAACGGATCCAAACGTTAGAATACCAGTAATAATGCTTGCCTGAATTGTCTGGCATAGTGCAGTTAATACGGCCTCGACCAACGCCAAATGGTTTAGGAGCCGTCGCCGTAACTTCAGTATCAGAAACCCAGTCCAGCATAGCTTTACCTTGACCAGATACATAACAAGCCAAGTCTTTAAAACGATACTTACCTTCTTTAAAGGTTAAACTGATCGACACAGGCTGATCCGTTGCATAATCTCCGCCAGTCTTTTCAGACAATAAAGGCATAGGCTTGGCATTTAGCTTCGTCTTTAATGTAGACATATTGGCATAAGTACCTGAAGCAGGAAAACGCGGTAAGTTCTCAAAATCGGAATCCGCACTCACCACACCAGACTGCTGACCAAATGCCATTATGCCTCGATCTTTCATCATATCTCGTATCTGGCTATTCGATTCGCCATAAGGATAAGCCAACATCTTTGGTGAATGACCTAGGTTTTTTTCAAGCAGCTCTTCAACGGTATCCACTTCTTTTGTCATACGAGACAACCAAGCCTCATCAGACTCGCCCTTCTCTTTACGCAACATATAAGGATGACTGATAGTATGGTTAGCAAACACGCCACCAGATTGCTCCATCTCTTTCATCTGATCCCAAGTTAAGAAACTGCGACTCTTACGCTCAACGGGTTCAGTATTAATAAACACCGTAAAAGGAAAGTTTCTTTCTTTAAGAATAGGAAAGCCTGCTTGGTAAATGCTGCGATAAGCGTCATCAAACGAAATAGCAACGGCTTTTTCCGGCAACGGCTTATTTGCCTTTAAGTCATCCAACGCAGAACGCAGATCCACTACCTGAAAGCCCGCGCTCTTTAAATAATCCATTTGCTCGGTAAATTGTTCAGGTGTCACTGAAGTCGATTTCGGTGAACTCGCACTTACATGGTGGTATTGCAGAACCGGTAAATAATCCTGAGCTTGAACCGCCATACTGGCACTCAACGCTCCTAATAAGATGCTGTAATGAACCTTTGACAACATGTCATTTCCTCTTTGATTAATGTTTGCCCACATTCTACGGACGAACTGGCAGCGTGACCAGTCTGTTCAAAACAACAAAACTGTTATGCCTGTTTTGCCATGTCACTGCATCTACTCATATTGATACAGGCCTCCTACACTCAATAGACATAAGGAGTGAATAAGACAAGGAATCACTATCTCCACAAGAGGAAAGAAAATGAGCAGATCTACTTTTTACAAGAATTTAGATAACCAACTCCAAGGTCTTAGAGAAGAAGGCCTCTATAAAATAGAGCGCCCACTAATCACACCACAAGCGAGCCAAATCACTACAGCTGACAAAACACCTTTAATCAACCTGTGCGCAAACAACTACCTTGGACTGGCAAATGATAGCCAAGTCACAAAAACCGCTCATCAGGCACTAAATGATTACGGCTACGGCATGGCTTCCGTGCGTTTTATTTGCGGAACACAAGACATACATACTCAACTGGAAAAAAGCTTAAGCGACTTTTTACAAATGGAAGACACCATTTTGTATTCTTCTTGCTTTGATGCCAACGGCGGCTTATTTGAAACACTGCTTAATGATGAAGACGCAGTCATCAGTGATGTGCTCAACCACGCCAGCATTATTGACGGTATTCGCCTATGCAAAGCAAAGCGCTACCGTTACGCCAACAACGACATGAATGAACTGGAAGCCAAGCTCCAACAAGCCGATAAAGACGGTACGAAAACTAAGCTGATTGTAACCGACGGTGTGTTTTCCATGGACGGTATCATCGCCGACCTTAAATCGGTTTGCGACCTTGCCGACAAATACGATGCGTTAGTAATGGTAGACGATTCTCATGCGGTAGGTTTTTTGGGCGAAAATGGCCGAGGCAGCCATGAATACTGCGATGTACTCGGTCGTATCGACATCATCACTGGCACATTAGGTAAAGCCCTTGGTGGCGCTTCAGGTGGCTACACCAGCGCCTCTAAAAGCATTGTCGACTGGTTACGCCAGCGCTCTCGCCCTTACTTGTTTTCAAACTCACTGGCGCCCGTCATTACCGCCACCAGCTTACAAATTATCGAGACTCTCAAACAAGGCGATTCGGCTCGCAAGCAATTAAAAGCAAACAGCCAATACTTCCGCAGCCAAATGAACGCTTTAGGCTTCAACCTGATACCTGGCGATCACCCTATTATTCCTGTTATTTTAGGAGACGCAAAACTCGCACAAGAGATGGCAAATGCGCTATATAAAGAAGGGATCTTTGTAACCGGATTCGCCTACCCAGTTGTCCCAATGGGCAAAGCCAGAATTCGCACACAAATGTCAGCGTCACTAACAAGGGAACAGCTCGATCTTGCCATAGCCGCCTTTGCCAAGGTAGGCCGCGAGATGGGTGTCATTGAAGGAAAAAGGGAAGGAAATAAATAATGAAAACGCTTGCGAAACTTCATGCGGAAAAAGGCATTTGGATGACAGACGTCCCGCATCCAGAATGTGGACATAACGATGTCGTGATCAAAATAAGCAAAACCGCCATCTGTGGAACAGACATGCATATCTATCAATGGGACGATTGGGCGCAGAGCACCATTCCTGTGCCTATGACAGTGGGTCATGAGTTTGTTGGTGTGATCACAGAGATTGGCCCAGAAGTGTCTGGATTCAGTGTAGGTGACCGTGTTTCTGGGGAAGGTCATATTACTTGTGGCCATTGCCGAAACTGTCGTGCCGGCCGTCGCCATCTGTGTCGAACAACGCTTGGGGTTGGCGTCAATCGCACCGGCGCTTTCGCGGAATATTTGGTCATTCCAGCCAGCAACGCATTCAAGATCCCCAATAACATCAGCGACGAAATGGCGGCGATATTCGACCCTTTTGGAAATGCCACTCACACTGCCCTGTCTTTTGACCTAATCGGTGAAGACGTTTTAATCACAGGCGCAGGTCCAATTGGCGCCATGGCAGCAGCCATTGCTAAGCATGTAGGTGCGCGCAATGTGGTGATTACCGATGTAAACGACTTCCGCTTAGATCTGGCAAAAAAAATGGGCGCGACCCGCACCGTCAACGTCAGCCGTGAATCATTAAAAGATGTGATGAACGAGATAGACATGCACGAAGGCTTTGACGTGGGCTTGGAAATGTCAGGCAATGACACTGCATTCCGCTCCATGCTGGAATGCATGAATCACGGCGGGAAAATTGCCATGTTAGGCATCCCAGGAAAAGACACACTGATAGACTGGAACCAAGTCATCTTTAAAGGCCTTATAATCAAGGGCATATATGGACGAGAAATGTACGAAACTTGGTACAAAATGGTTGCCATGCTGCAATCTGGCTTAGATATTTCCCCAATAATCACCCATCGCTTTCATGTTGATGACTTTCAGCAAGGCTTCGACACCATGGGGTCTGGCAAATCAGGAAAAGTCATTCTGGACTGGAATTAAATCCACCAAGGTTATTGCGTCTAGAAGATGATCGCGTTAGCGTAATTCTTTTAGACGCAAACCGAGCAATCACATGTTAGAAATAGGCACTCAAACACACCCTCTTCCCCATCAAGATGCGCTCTATATTCTGCTACATCGAAATCAAGTATTAGTAGAGTCAGAAAATCAATTTCTTACGCCTTTTACACACTTCCAACCTAATTCGAAAATGAGCGCTATCTACTGTGGAAAATGGCATGGACAAGACATCTTCGTGTGTCGCTTTGAATCCATTCCCAAAGGCTTTTCCGAAATTGGTCTAAGAGAGTTGCTCTTCTTACAAGACCAGCACCATTACATTTTATTAAGTCGTGCTCATCAGTTATCTACCTGGGATCGTGATCACCAATTTTGTGGTCGATGTGGCTCGCCAATGAATGAAAAGCACGTGGCCGAACACACCAAGATCTGCCCGTCTTGTCACCTGCGTCACTATCCTCGTATTTCCCCTTGCGTCATTATATCGATCCGCAAAGACGATCAAATTCTACTTGCTCGTGGCCCACAAGCACCTAAAGACAGGTTCAGTAACATCGCGGGGTTTGTCGAAGCGGGGGAAACATTAGAACAGGCCGTAGCAAGAGAAATTAGAGAAGAAGTCGGTCTGGAAGTCACCAACATTCGCTATGTAAGCAGCCAGCCTTGGTCTTTCCCACATCAGCTAATGGCCGGTTTTTTTGCGGATTATGAAAGTGGTGACATCACACCTGCACCAGGTGAAATAGAAGAAGCCAACTGGTACTCAATTGATGACTTACCAAATATCCCCAACAACGCGACGATTTCAGGACAACTGATTAATCTACATGTAGAACACATCAAAAACTCATTACCTTAACTTGTTATCGCAAATGGTAGTAAGTGAAAAACAACTGCCATTTGCAACTTTCTTGTCATATTCAGTCGCTAGAGTAAATGCACAAACTTTCCCCTCTGGAGACACCTTCATGCGTTTGCCTATTGCATTACCTTTATGTGCCACTGTTGCCTTACTTGGCGGCTGCACAACAACGAACACCGACACACACTCTGCAACGTCTTCCATCGAACTAAGCTTTTTAGGACGTTATGAATCGGGCGTATTTGACGGCAGTGCTGCCGAGATAGTGGCTTATGATGCAAAAACCCATGAAACATTTGTGGTCAATGCGAACTCTGGAAAAATAGATGTTCTATCTATGAAAGAACCAACAGCGCCCAACAAAATCAAAACACTGGATGTCAGCAAAGACGTCGCAAACTTGATGGGAGTAGCCCTTGGCGCAGCAAACAGTGTCAGCGTACACAAGGGTATTATGGCCGTTGCCATTGAAGCTAAACCAAAACAAAACATGGGTTACATCGCTTTCTACAAAATTGATGGCCATGCCTTTATCACCGCTGTAAAAGTCGGTGCGCTTCCTGATATGGTGACCTTTACCCACGATGGTAAACAAGTTGTTGTGGCAAACGAAGGTGAGCCAAACGATGAATACACCATTGATCCAGAAGGCAGTATCAGCATCATTGCCATTCCAAATGACATCACGACATTAAGCCAAAAAGACGTCACCGAGGTATCATTTCGTGACTTCAATAACGGCGGATCACGAGCGGCTGAGCGTCCTGCTGGATTACGCATTTTTGGTCCTAACGCCAGTGTCGCTCAAGACTTAGAGCCAGAATACATTACAGTATCCAAAGACAATCGTTATGCGTTTGTGTCATTACAAGAAAATAACGGTATCGCAAAAATCGATCTATCTAACAAGTCAGTCGATGCTATTTGGGCTTTAGGTGTCAAAGATTACAACAAAACGGGTAACGAGCTTGATATTAGCGATAAGGACAAAACCATTCAGCTACAAAACTGGCCTGTTCTAGGCATGTATATGCCAGACAGCATTGCTTCTTATATGATTTCTGGAAAAACCTACATCGTCACAGCCAATGAAGGTGACTCTAGAGATTACAAAGGCTTCAGCGAAGAATATCGTGTCAAAGACCTTGCCGAACTCAACAGCCGTCTTGCACTAACTAGCCCGCTTAAGCATAGCATTGAAGGTCAGCTAGAAGATGACAAAAACCTGGGGCGCATGAAAATCACCAGCACTTTGGGCGCAAAAGATTGTGAGCTCGTAAAAGGCGCACCAAGCAATTGTACCTTTACTGAGTTGTATGGTTACGGCGCACGCTCATTTTCTATATGGAGCGGTGACACTGGCGAGCAAGTCTTTGATAGCGGTAGCGATTTCGAACGTATTACGGCTAATCAATTAGGCGAAAATGGCTTTAACGCGTCGAACGACTCGAACAAAACCGATGGCCGTAGCGATGACAAAGGCCCAGAACCTGAAGCTTTAACCCTAGGCCAAATCGATGGTCGTACTTATGCCTTTATTGGTTTAGAGCGTGTTGGCGGCATCATGGTATACGACATCACAACACCGGCAAAAAGCCAGTTTGTGCAATACTTAACCAGCCGCAACTTCGATGCTAAAGTTGACACCTCGGCAGCAGGCGATCTTGGCCCAGAAGGTATGAGTTTTGTTTCAAAACAAGACAGTCCAACAGGTCAAGCCCTATTGATTGTCGGCAATGAAGTCAGTGGAACCACATCGGTTTACGGCATTTCACCAGTCAAATAATGATCCATAATCAATAACTTTAGCCCCCTCTTTTGGGGGCTTTTTTATGCACTTCATTAAAAAATTCCACTGGGGTTTCCTTATCAGTTTCTCTATACTAGCCGCCCCCTTTAACGCTGTTTAATGAGAGTGATGTGGAAGATTTACTGCATTCAATAGAACAAAAAGTAAAACCATTAATCGGTTTAGGCAAAGTTGCAGACTACATACCCGCATTGGCGAATGTCGATCCTAATCAGTTTGGTATCGCCATCTATAGCAACGATGGTGAGCTGTATCATGCCGGCCAATCCCATACAGACTTCTCTATCCAGAGTATTTCTAAAGTCTTTAGCTTGACCCTTGCCATCAAACATTATGGCGAAGACATGTGGAAACGCGTTGGACGTGAGCCTTCTGGCAATCCGTTTAACTCCCTCGTACAGTTAGAATACGAAGCGGGCGTACCGCGCAATCCCTTCATCAATGCTGGTGCCTTAGTGATCAGTGATATGAATCAATCGCGTTTCGCCTCACCACATTACGCCATGCGAGAGTTTATTCGTCGCTTAGCTGACAATCCCCATTTGAATTCTGACCATATCGTTGCCAGCTCTGAATATGAGTTTCGTGCTCGAAATGCTTCCATGGCGTACTTAATGAAAGCCTTTGGTAATTTCGAAAATGATGTAGAAGATGTCTTGCATAGCTACTTCGACAACTGTGCGATGCGCATGAATTGTGTGGACTTAGCGAAAGCCTTTAGTTTCCTTGCTAATAAGGGCTACTCACAGCTCAGCGGCGAGCAAGTTCTTAGCGCAAGAGAAACAACCCAAGTTAACGGCCTACTCGCCACCAGCGGACTCTACGACGAAGCAGGTAACTTTGCTTATCGCGTTGGACTACCAGGAAAAAGTGGCGTTGGTGGCGGTATTTTAGCCATCGTCCCTAATCGCTTTTCCGTTTGCGTATGGTCTCCAGAGCTCAATAAATCGGGCAATTCACTAGCGGGCATGGCAGCCCTTGAAGCCCTATCCGAAAGTATCGGCTGGTCAGTATTTGGCTAGGCTCTTCTTAAACCAGAAGCAAAAATACAACGACCAAAAACAGAAAAGGGCTTCACGAGAAGCCCTTTTTTAGTATCACAGTTTTTAACAACATATTGGCGAGCGCAGTAGCCACCTAGTTAGAGATGGCGTCACGAGCGAAGCCAAGACGAGTCTTTTTTTAACAAAGAGCTCATAACGTCATACAGTTAGTCTGTGATGACTTTGTAACACGGCACATACGCACTGCCCGGCAACTTCATCCGTTGCTGACGAACAAACGCTTGCAACAAGGCATCCAGTTTCGCCAATAACGCTTTGTCGCCATGAATCTCGAACGGCCCAAACTCTTTGATGTAAGCCACGCCTTGCGCTTTTACGTTGCCGGCAACGATAGACGAAAAGGCACGACGTAAATCCGCGGCAAGCAAATGCGTCTCTTGATTGAAGTGTAGGTTTAGCTCTCGCACTTTTTCATGTGTCGGCTCAAATGGATATTGGAACTCTTCTGGAATATGCAGTTTCCAGTTGTAGTAAAACGCATCTTGATGGGCTTTACGATACTGACGAACTTCTTCCATGCCTTGCTTCATGGCACGGGCAACTTCCACTTCGTCTTCAATGATAATGCGGTATTTATTCTGCGCTTCCGAACCTAATACCTCACCAATGAACGCGTGAATTTGCTCGAAATACTCCGCACTCTCTTTTGGCCCTGTAAACACCAATGGAAAAGGCACGCCAGCATTTTTCGGGTGTAATAAGATACCCAAAATATACAGAATTTCTTCTGCGGTTCCGGCTCCACCAGGGAAAACGACAATGCCATGACCAACACGGACAAAGGCTTCTAGACGCTTCTCTATATCCGGCATGATGACCAACTGATTCACAATTGGGTTCGGTGATTCAGCGGCAATGATACCTGGCTCAGTTAAACCTAAGTAAACACCGTTTTTGATACGTTGTTTGGCATGGGCAATAGCGGCACCTTTCATCGGCCCTTTCATCGCACCCGGTCCACAACCAGTACAAATATTCAGTTCACGCAAGCCCAACTCATGACCTACACGCTTAGTATAATCGTACTCGTGACGAGCAATAGAATGGCCACCCCAACACACCACCATGTCAGGGTTTTGAATACGGCGGAACACATTGGCATTACGCAATAATTCAAACACCACATTGGTTAGCTTATCTGAGCTAGCATCTTCAAGACCACGAGCAAGAATTTCATGCTGGGTAAAAATAATGTCGCGCAATACGCTGAATAGCATCTCACGCACACTGCTAATCATCTTGCCGTCAACAAAGGCACTGCCCGGTGCATTTTTCAGTTGCAGTTTCACGCCTCGTTCTTGTTGCACAATACGAATTTCAAAATCTTTAAATTCTTCCGTGGCAGCTTGAGGATCATCAGAATCACTACCACAGTTCAAAATAGCCAAGGCACAACGGTGAAATAGATCGTGAAGCGGACCAGACTCTTCTGACAGACGAGAAATCTCGTCTTGGGATAACATTTCTAACGAACCTTTCGGTGCGACTAACGCATCAACGCGATCTTCGTACTGCATGATCGCCCTCCTTAATTGTCATTATATTAATGTCTTTTCAATTCATTGCTTTTAAATATATTGGTAGCGCATTCTTGTTTTATCAAGCTTTTACGAAAAACTAAGTAAAAATAGTCAGAATAAAATCAATTATTTAGCCCGTCCATTTGATCAATAAAGTTTATCTTCTATACTGGTTCGCAACGCTTGATAATAATGGGACTTCATTTCAATTAATCGACTGTAAGTACGACGAAATTCAAATAGCAGAGTACCGTTTAAATATAAGCTTTCCAAAGGCACGTCAGCGTTTAATAATAAAACCACCTGATGGTCATAACACTCGTCTACCAAGCTTATAAAGCGACGCACGGCATCGTCATTCACACCCAATGAAACGGCACGTTCACCCGTTTGACCGGAACCAACTGCGCCATCTTCTGTGCCTCGCGCCTTGATATGCTCGTAAGGTTCGCTACTCAATTCTGGAATGCCGGTGAGCATTATCATGGGATACGTTTGCGCCAACTCAATGTAATCCAACGACGACCTAGGGCCATCACACAAGGCATAAAAATCAAACCAAACAATATTATCTGCTGACTCAATGACCGTAATCGCACGACGACAAACTTGCAGCGGCTGCTGTTTCCTATCGCCTTCTGCAAGCTGCTGAAACAAAGCCGACATATCTTGCTCATGTTTGACAAAATAAATCGGCGTAAAGCCAGTATGACGCAATCTATGGTCTTCTTCGCCACTAAGGTGGATGCTTTTTAAATGGTCTTGTAACAAGGCAATGGCGGGGGCAAAACGCTCTTTTTGCAATTGGTTTTGGAACAGGTTTTCCACCGCGATATTCGACGTAGCCACCAGCACCACACCTTCTTCAAATAAGGCTTCAACCAAACCGCGCAGCAACATAGCATCGCCGATATCCGAAACAAAAAACTCATCAAAACACAGTACTCGACATTCTGAAGCCAAACGTTTCGCTATGCCTTTTAAAGGATTTTTCTGACCGAAGGCAAGGTTCAACTCTCGGTGCAAGCGCGCCATAAAATGATGAAAATGCAACCTTAACGCCATGCCATCTGGCAAGCAGTGATAGAACAGATCCATTAGGAACGTCTTGCCACGCCCCACATCCCCCCAAAGATAAACGCCTTTAATTGGCGCCGCCTTGTCGTTGTCTGATGAATTCGAAAGTAACGCTTGATAAACACGCTCCAACTCCTGTAACGCGGACTGTTGGCGCTCATCAAAACTCACTTCGTTTTGCTCTAGGCGAGTTTGATAGGTTTGCAAAGGTGTCATGCACTATTACCTTTTAAAATATATGAGCTTTAAAACTGGCTCATCTGAATACTTACATTGAATGGTCGACAGCATACTGATGAATCGCCATCTTGATCAAATCCAGTACGGGTTGCGAAGTGAACTTACGAGGCATAGTAATGGCGTAAAAATTTTCGAACGCTTGGGGAATACTTTCATAATCCTCCAGCATGTTCGATTGAATCTCATCTTTTACCACCACAGGCGGCAATACAGACAAATAACCACTGTCCCTTGCTAACAATCGCAGCATCGCCATATCGTCAACTTCTGCTTTAATATCCGGCTGATATTGATGAGTAGCGCAAAAAGATTCAAAGGATGAACGAATATCGGTATTGCGCCCTGGTACCACCCATTTTTTACCTTCATAGCCTTGGGGAAAAGGCGCATCTGGCTTTTCACCATAAGGGCCAACGATCGCCACGGCTTGTCTTGCAACCAACTGATTTTGCCATGTGGTGTCATGACCTTCGCTTAAAATGGCTCGATTGGTTAGCGCCAAATCCAACTCGTGATTAACAAGACCACTGAGCAAGTCTGTCATGCCTCTGGAAGCAAG
The DNA here is from genome assembly GCF_057180105.1 of Marinomonas sp. ATLA20. Classification (NCBI taxonomy): domain Bacteria; kingdom Pseudomonadati; phylum Pseudomonadota; class Gammaproteobacteria; order Oceanospirillales; family Oceanospirillaceae; genus Marinomonas; species Marinomonas sp. ATLA20. The sequence goes on along the minus strand of NZ_JBXUKU010000001.1, from coordinate 956,903 downwards.
TGAAAAATCCACATGCTCGCTTTTTAACAAGGGAGCAATAAAACTCTCAATAAAATTCCTCGACAAATTGCTCTGCACGCCAATGGTGATGTGCTGAACCTGCGTGGCGCTGTCTTTCTGGATGAACTTCTCTAACTCTTCACCGGTATTAAAAATATCTTGAGCGTAAGCCAACACACGACGACCAACATCGGTCAGCACCAACTTACGTCCTTGGCGAACAAATAACGCCACATCCAAGCTTTGCTCTAGCTGTTTTATCTGCGCTGACAACGCCGATTGAGATATATGCAAGGTTTCTGCTGCTTCCGTCAGGCTAGGACTCCTAGCCACTCGCCAAAAATAATACAGATGGTGATAATTCAGTCGAGCCATGAAAAGTACCTGCAGATACATAATATAAAGTGAACGCTTTATATCAATATATGTATTTTTATTAACAAAATAAAGCCTTCATAATCGCCGCCACTCGTTCAACCTAAAAGATGTAGGTATTTATGTCGCTTCTCGCGTTAAGCTTTCTACCGATTTTCATTCCCTTTACGCTGTTTTTTGGCGGCTGGTATCTCGGCCGTGAGAAAACCAAATACGTGGCACAAAAAGCGTCTCGATTAAGCTTTATCTTGCTGATTATTTTTCTGACCACTTTTCCAGTTAGCTATTTTTTTACCGATGCGTGGCAGTCTTCTAATTTGATTCGGCACACGACACTCAATCAAATCATGCTTGGACTGGTGACGGTGATGGGTTGGGTATTGATCAGTTTTTCCCGTAACTACATGGCGGGGCAGGCTAACCTAAATCGTTACTATCGTTGGTTGATGTTTACCTTGGCGTCCGTTGCTATCACAGTCACCACCAACCATTTGGTGATTTTTTGGCTCGGTTGGTTAGGCATTAGTTTGTCACTCAACAACTTATTAACCTTCTATGCGGATCGCCCACGCGCCATTCTAGCGGCTCACAAAAAGTTCATGCTGGCGCGAGTCGCTGAGCTGTCTTTATTTTCCGCCTTTGCCTTGCTTTATCAGCAATACGATAGTTTATACATCAATACCATTATCAACACCGCGGTGGCCCAATCTAATGCAGGATTAGCCCTACACTGGCAAGAACAAGTAGCTGCCTGTTTGATCGCATTGGCGGCATTAATCAAATGCGCTCAGTTACCCTTCCATGGTTGGTTAATACAAGTGGTCGAATCGCCAACAACCGTTAGCGCCTTGTTGCATGCTGGCGTGATCAACTTAGGTGGTTATCTACTGCTTTTGTTCACACCTTTGGTGGCACAAAGTTCTGTGGCAATCTGGCTATTGTTAATTGTCGCGGGCTTATCGACCCTCGCCAGCGCCTTAATTATGACCACTCGAATCAGCGTAAAAGTACGCCTTGCTTGGTCGACGTGTGCGCAGATGGGTCTGATGCTGTTGGAATTCGCTTTAGGTTTGTACGAATTAGTCTTGCTGCATTTGCTCGCCCATTCGTTTTACAAAGCTTACTCATTCCTCAACTCCGGCAACGCGGTCAATGACGCCATTAGATTGCGTCTTTCCAGTGCGGTTAAACCTAATACTCAACAACTTCAAACAAACAAAGCAATCGTACCTAATGCGCAAACTTGGATCATCGCGCTTGGGTTAAGTACCGCCTGTGTGGTCATTGTCAGAACGCTGCTTGGCTTCGAGGGTGCATTTAGTGCTTGGTGGTTATTCGCTCTCGCGCTGACCTTGCTTATCGTGCAATGGCGTACCAGCGAGCATTCACCTTCTGTGATGTACACCTTCGCTATGGGCTTATTTTTGTGTGTGATTTACACCACATTGAAACATGCCATGCATTATGCACTGCCGACCTATTCTGTTCACACGGTTCAGGCTTTTTCCCTCGCGGACATCTGGGCCATGGTTTTATTTAGCTTACTCTTCGTCTTAAGCGCACTTTTGCATTATCAGGTGCGCTGGCGTGCAGTTCGTCGCTTATCAATTGCATTGTTTGCGGGGCTTTATTTGGATGAATGGCTTACGCGTCTGGTGCTGAAATTCTGGCCAGTCACCTTGCCAGCTAGAACCAAACAAGATCACACCACAACCAAAAATCAACCGTCGCTAAAACCTTAGGAGAATCGCATGACTAGCAAAGCGCCAAATACTTTAAGCATGCAGCAAAAAGACCTATTACTTGATGCGACCAACACGATTGCGCCCCACTGGCCTCTGGATAAACTGATCGCAGTGAACCCACTTTGGTCATTGGTACACAAACCCTTTGACGACATATCTGATGAGCTATCTGCCTCGGCTGGTATCAAAACTCATTTACCTATTAAGTCTTACCGCGCCTGGTATGACGAAGGACGGATTTCGCAAGATTGCCTTGTCAAAGCGGCTCATCATTATGATCTCAAGGTGGCGCCAGAATCCTTACTTGAACACCTATCTCAAGCTAGCGCCGCCCAAACCCCATGGCGCAACATTGCCGATCTTGCAGACCAACAACGCTCCGCCCATAAAATGTCTTGGCACGATGAGATAACTCATCAAGTGAGCCAGTTTTGCGCGGCGCACTATCAGCAGCAAAGTCCAACCCTAAGACAACACAATATTGACAGCGAACTTGACCTTTACAGCCATTGGTTAGAAGTCACCAATGAAGACAAAGGGCTAAGCATTATCATGGCCGAGTCCAAGTTAACCGACTTCTTCCATCACTTACCCAATGATAAAGACGCTTTATTTGCTCTCGTTATCGACGAATTGGCCTTGGATGATAAAGCGCTGCTTTTCTATGCTCAGGCATTATTGCTGGATATCAATGGCTGGAGCAGTTATCTGGCTTACTTGAATTGGTCAAAAGGCGATAGCAATGAAGGTCTTGCGCAAGAAAACCATGTGGTGTCTTTACTCGCCATCAAAATGGCCTGGGAATTGGTGGTGTGGCGTTACCTAAAACACACATCGATAGCATTGCACGCCACAATAGAAACAAAATGGTCAGCACAAAAAAATGCCATTCCACAATTGATTGAAGCTCATCAAGACGCTCTATTAGCACCTAAAGTCTGGGCATTAGCACTGGAATACAGTGAACAAAAAAATCTACATAAAACACTAGTAGCCAAACAACCAGCTCCAACACTTTCGACCAGACCTGAGCTACAAGCCATTTTCTGTATCGACGTTCGTTCAGAAGTCTTTCGCCGCGCACTAGAAAAACAATCTGATACGATTCAAACACTTGGCTTTGCCGGTTTTTTTGGTTTACCTATCGAATACAAAGCGAAAGGCAGCCAATACGCTCGCCCACAACTGCCAGGCCTCTTACAAGCAGCCATAACCGTTACCGAATGCACGAGCAGTAAGAATCACGTACAACACCAGCAAAAAGAAGCTCGTTGGCACCGTTGGGGGCACGCAGCACCTGCGTCGTTTTCCATGGTGGAATCCATGGGTTGGTGGTACGCCTTTAAAATGTTCAAGCAAACACTCTTCTCCAAGAGACAGGAACACCCAGCCAACCGCCTAGCGCCAAACACAAGCTGGCAATTGACCCAACAAGGCGTGGCTTTAACCGACCAAGATAAAGCCAATTTGGCAAAGGGGATTTTAGACACCATCAAGCTAACAACTTACGCGCCTATCGTCATGCTCGTTGGTCACGGTAGCCATACTAGCAACAACCTTCATGCAGCAGGGCTAGAATGTGGCGCTTGCGGCGGCCAAAGTGGCGAAGTGAACGTGAGAGTGTTGGCTTCACTATTAAATGATGACAAGGTACGCGCCTTACTAAACGACATGGGGATGAAGATTCCTAGTGACACCCAGTTTGTTGCCGCGCTGCACAATACCACCACAGATCAATTAACCTGCTTTGACCAACTAGAAGACTCGAAAGACATCGACAACAAGATAACAAACTGGCTTAAAGAAACAGACTGGTTTGAAAAAGCTCAATACTTGGCACAGCAAGAACGTGCGACAAAGTTAGACACTTCCCTGCTGGAAGTGCCTGATAAACAACGCTCTAAGGCTTTTACCAGACGCGCAAACGATTGGTCTCAAGTTAATCCAGAATGGGGGCTCGCCAACAACCACTCCTTTATCATCGCACCACGCCAGCAAACTCGGCACCTTGACTTACAAGGTCGAAGCTTCCTACACGATTATGATCAACAAAATGACCCCGATTTCAGCATCTTAGAACGCATTTTAACGGCGCCCATGCTGGTGACTCACTGGATCAACATGCAGTACAACCTATCGGTGACGGATAACTTCAAATTCGGCTGTGGTAATAAAGTGCTGCACAATGCCGTGGGTGGCAACATTGGTGTATTTGAAGGTAACGGTGGGGACTTGCGCATAGGCTTGTCTATGCAATCACTAAGCAATGGTGAGAAATGGATGCACACGCCGGTCCGACTTGCGGTCTACATTGCCGCCCCAAAAGCCGAGATCGAGAAAATCGCTGCAAAGCATGACATTGTCAGGCAATTGATCGATAACGGCTGGCTGTATTTGTTTCAATGGGAAGGTGACAAAATCCAACGCTTTTACCAACAACAATGGCAAGCACAAGGATAAGAGACCTCAAGCCCCAGCGGCACGCAAGCGTGCCACTGGGCGCTCATCAATCAAGATATGAATTAATGCTGTGATCAAAGCAATAATACAGGCCGCCCACCAAACAACATCATAAGACCCCGTTTTGTCGTATAGATAACCGCCCAACCACACACCGCTGAACGAGCCAAGTTGATGGCCTAAAAAGACGATGCCGTAAAGCAAGCCCATGTAACGTAGACCAAACATTTGCGCGACTAATCCCGATGTCGGTGGCACCGTCGCCAGCCAAAGCAAACCAGTGGCTATAGAAAACACATAGACCGACATATCGGTCATCGGTAATGTCATAAACAAGGCAATCGCCAAGGCTCTTAGCGCATAAATGATGGTGAGTAATTTTTTCTTCGAGTACTTTCCTGCCCAACTGCCAGACAATAAACAGCCAAAAATATTAAACAGCCCAATCAGAGCCAAACTTGCTACAGCAATATCTGGGGAAAAACCTTGGTCAGACAAAAACGCAGGCATGTGAACCGTGATAAAGGCTAATTGAAAACCACACACAAAAAAGCCAACCACCAACAACCAGTAATGCGAATAAGCACTGGCTTCGCGCAATGCTTCTTTCATGGTTTGTGTCACTTCTTTAGTCGCAGAGCTTGTGGCCTCGCTCTCTTTTACTTGGCGAAATGGACTAGACAATAACACCATCATCAGGGCACACACGGCCATCAACATCAAAGCATTACTCCAGCCATAGGAAGCAATAAAATCTTGCGCGATAGGTACAACCAATAACTGCCCAGCAGAACCCGCCGCACTGCCCAAACCCAAAGCAAAGGAGCGTTTTTCAGGCGAAACCATACGCGCCATCGCTGGCAATACCACACCAAATCCCGTCGCTGCGATGCCCATCCCCATAAGTACGCCAGCGCCCATATTGAGTCCTAGCACACCATCAGCACCCGCGGTTACATACAAACCCAATGCATATAACGCCGCCCCAATAAACAAGGTTTTCAAGGTACCGTAACGATCAGCAAAGGCACCAGCAATAGGCTGAAATAACCCCCAACATAAGTTTTGTAGCGCCAGAGCAAAGGCAAACACTTCTCGTCCGTAGCCAAATTCTTGGGAAATGGGCGCCATAAAAAAGCCCATTGATGAGCGCAAACCAAAGTTCAACGCCAACAAGAGGCAGATAAGACCAATAGAAACACTGAGTAACTTCACAGGGCGCGACATGCATGCTTTCCTTACTAAAACAAATCACAGAATAACGACTTTCATAGTATTCATGACGCTCTAATAAGTCGAGTAACAAACTTAGTTCCAGCAATATATAATAAGAAAAGAGCTGCTAATAAAAATGCCCAACAATATCATTGTTGGGCATTTGAATTTTTTATTAGGTTTGCTATCTAAACCCTTATTCCAAAGGACGATACAAACCGATTACTCTATCGTTAAAGTTAAGAGTATCAGCGAAAGCTTTTAACTTTTTCAACGTTAAGCCAGACGTCAGCTTGTCCATTTCATCAAGATAACGGGCATCGCCATAAAGAGTTTCACTCAATTCAAGTCGGTGCACTAACGTGCCATCAAAATCTTTTTCTAAGCGATTTTGCTCCACATCGACGAACGCCTTATGAATTTCATCCACCCACTCTTCGGTTATCATCTTTGGTAATTCCGTAAGCGTTTTTTTGGTCATGTCGGCCAAATCGTCTAACCGTTCTGGAGAGCTCGAATATTGAATTTTAAGTTCAGCACGATTGGTATCTTTGTTTAGATCCAGACCGACTCTAACGCTGTAAACACCTTGAACTTCACTACGTAGACGCTGTTTTAACTGCGCCTCTAAACGCTCACCTAAATAAGTCAACTGAAGCGCAGCAATAGGTGACCAAGGAATAGATTGATACGCATACATCCTATATTCAGCTTTCGGCTCTGTATTTAATGAAACATCAACAATCACTTGACCTGCTTGTTGTACAACTGCAGTGGTATTATCCATTTGCGCATTCAAGTCACGTGGAATATTAGCTAGGTACAAAGTAACTAAGTCTTTAATATCCTCTTCAGGCAAACGAGACACCATAAAATAATGAACAGGCAACACCGCTTGCTTGTAACGCGTTTGCTGTATTACTTCTAACGACAAAGGCGCTAAATTAGATAAGCTAACCGTTAACTCTCTTTTACCGAAGCGTGCCTGCGCTAGACGACGGGAAAACACCTCGATAGGACGCTCTACTTTAATGCTGGCACTTCTTTTCAAATTTCTTATTATGCTGTCGTAAACATCAGCATCAATTTGGGGGTTAACTTGATTAATATGATAAAGCCCCAATAGCTTATCTAACTTTTCATCATCAATCGCTCCGCGATACGCAAGACTTTGTTCCTTTTGCTTAGATGACAAAAACACACTATTCTCTTTTCGCCATTGCTGGAACTCTTCATCACTCCAACCATATATCCCAGTCGCATCAGACATTTGCGCAGCGATTTGTTCTGCCCAAACAGAGCCTTTTTTTACGTTATAACCCGCAGCAGAGAGGGCCGTAAAATAAGTTTTATTATCTTCCTCGGACTTATCTATTTGATAATGCTCGGCCAACACACTGGGATCGAGCAGTGTGAGTTTATCGCCGTTTGATAAAGACCAATACGATATACCTAATTCTGGGTTTCTCGAGGAAAGCGTCATTGAACCGCTTTTAGTAACCGCAGGTAATATTTTTACCGCTACTACTTTTTCTATTTCTAAGGCTCCAAGCTGTCGAGACTTCATTTCTTTAAAAATAGCTTCAACGGATTCCGCTGTACCGATATCGACACTTTTCCCACCCACAGCTTGCGTATAAAGAATACGATCTGGCGAAGACAACCACTGCGTCAGACGAGCATTTACGTCTTCCAAAGATATCGTTTTCACAAGACTCAGAATTCGATCATTACTCAGCTGAGGATCTTGCAGAACTTTATCAGAAGTGACAGCATCCATCATTTTAACTACCCAAATAGTACCTCGACTCTTCGCTGCGTTTTTATTACGCTCTGCTGTATCAATGACTTTTTGATAAACCTGATCAAAATCTTCTTGCATAAAACCATGTTTTTCAATTCGTTCTAATTCTTGAATTAATGTATCTAATCCTAAAACATGGTAACCATCATCGACATTCACAGAAAAACCTAAGATTGCCACATTAGGTGACACGTTACCTTTGGTAGTAGATAAGGCACGAACATGCTCTGGTAACACTTCTTTTTGCCGACGAACCTGCTGGGTCAATAGGTTACGTGTCATATAGTTAATCACGCCATTACGTATTCCTTCGTCCGTATCGTCAGTCTTACTTTCAAAGCGATATAAAAATGCCACTTGATTCCATTTATTACCTGGATCTTGAAGCTGACCAATTTTAAGCTTTTCATCTAAAACAGGATCTTTGGGATGGCGTTTTGGCAGCTCTCGCCTAGGTTCAGCGCTAAACATTCGCTTAACTTGATCTTCCAATTCCGCGGTATCGACTGGTGCATAAATAACCAATGCCATATTATTCGGCGCATACCAATCTTGGTAAAACGTCTGAAGTTGTTCCGCGGGCGTGTTTTTAATCGTCGCTTGTGTGCCTATTACTGGGCGTTCTGGATACAAGGATCCAACCCGTAATAAGGCTTTTTTCTCATTATTCACTCGGGAGCGGTGGCTTAACTTACCACGCCATTCCTCTTGAATAATTAAACGTTCTTTGTCCAACGACGAAGCTTTGATTTCAGCATGAAATGCCATTTGTTGATAAATATCCAACACCTTAGTCAATCGCTCAGGCGTGGTGTTTTTCAAGTTCACCATATAGCGGGTATTTTCGCTGTTGGTCATGGCATTAAAGTCACGGCCTTGCTTGAATCCCATATCAGTCAAGGCTTTACGCACACCGTTTGGAAACGTCTTACTTTCATGGAACACCATGTGTTCAACCATGTGCGCCACACCTAACTGATTGTCTTTCTCATCAATAGCACCAGAAAGCACGACCAAATTCGCTAACGTCAGCCCTTTTGGCGCATCTTTTTCTTGTCTTGAATCGAATAAATAATAGCGAAAACCATTATCCAAGGTACCTTGTACAACTCGATTATCCCAAGGTAAAGCTTTGTCATCAGCATGCACTTGGGCCGTCAGAGCAAACAAACAAATCACCCCAGCAATACTCAGAAATTTCTGTAAAAAAAGCATAAAACAGCTCACAAAGAAGTTATTTAAAAACAGCCATAAACAAATGCTCGACAGAGCATTTGTTTATAAGAAAGAAAGGAAATAGGAAGATCATCGGCTTAAAAACGCATGCCAACTTCTATACTGGTCGATCGGCCTAAAGTGTAAGAATAATTGTTTGAATTTGTCGATACATCGATGTAATCATCAAACACATTATCGATCGACACTTTTAGATACCCCTCGACTGATTCGAACAATTCAGGTTTCCATTCAATAGAGGTATCCAAGGTAATCAGCTTATCAAACTTTAGATCATCATAGATGTCATAGTCTCGAGTTGAACCAGCATAATTCTCTTTTGTGTCTTGAGCAATGGTACCGCCGGATTTCACGTTAATGGTATTCGCCCAAATAACATGCCAATTTAGAAACTCTGTTCGAGTTGCAAAGTTCACATTATAAGGAATATTAAAGTCGGATTTAGGCAGTTGAGATTCATAGATAACACTACCCTTATAATAAATTTCTTTAGATGATATAGGATCTTCATACGAAGCGGATTTAAGCGTGTTGGTTTCACTTTCTTGATAACTAATAGAGAAACTACCGTAGGTTTTTGTACTACCCAGCTCCAAAGGATTACGTGCAGATAATGTCAGAGAAACTGTGTCCGTAGAGCTACGCCCCTCGTTAGAGTAATAATCCAACCCGTCTTCTGTTTCGGCGCGAGTTACGATATCTCGGCTCTCACGATTAACAAACTGCAAGCTGGCATCCAAAAAGCCAATTTGCTGAACAACGCCAATAGAGATTTCGTCGGAATAAGGTGTTTTCAGATCATAGTCTGAAAATGAGGTATCTTCTCGCTGTTTGACAGTTTTTACGCTTCCATCCTCATTAAAAGTCGTCGCTGTCCGCCAAGAGCGAAGTGTATTATTAACTTCATATTGAAAAAAGCTACGTCCATAATACCGATTTGCACCAGCCTTAATACGAGTTTTTTGATCACTAAAGACATCCCATTCAGCAGTCAATCTTGGTGAGAAATTTAGGTTTTCTAAGGTTGAATCATAATCAGCACGGATTCCTGCATAATAAGACCAATCACCATATTTCACCGTATCGGAAAAATAAATACCGATTGAATGATAAGTTTTTTGAAATTTATTATCTGAAATGATATTACGACTTCTTAGATATTCATCATCACGATCTAAAGAGCCATCATTATCAGCATCCAAGCACAAGCCATTATTCGCATCACGGCAGGCAAAAATTTCATTAATGATATCCCCGTCTACTTGATAAAATTGCTTAATAAAACCCAACTCAAGCCCAGTTCGAAGAGAGTGCTCGAAACGCCCAACTTGAAAAGCATTTTGCAGCCAATCAAACTTTAAGTTAGTGGTATTTTGCTGCTGATTGACATTGCCATAACCACCAGAATATGGCCAACGACCACTTTCCCTATCTACAGGGTGGTAAGAATAAGTAGAATCATCTGACTGGATTGAGTCACTGGCCTCATTATAAGACAACGTCGTCAGTAAACGTCCATTCGTGGCTTCGTACTCAATATCAGTATTGATTCCTACCGCTTTATGGGATTTTATAAATGCAGAATCAAATGTTGCACTTGTTAACCCATCATGATGACGATTCGCATACATTATAGATGAGCCGATGTTCAAGTTATTGTTCACTCTATAATCAAAGCGCAGCATAATATTATCGACTGTATCATCATACTCTATTCCTTGATGCCCATAATTGACGTCGGAATACTTTGTTTTCACTCGTTTATCATACACTTGAGCGAAATTAGAGGTGGCTCTAGAAGCAGTATACGTCAAGCCTAATTTTTCACTTAATCCTTGCGCACCAGTTATTGTATATCGCTGCTTAAGATACTCTGGTGTATATTCACCTGAATATGATTCCCCTTCTTCATAGTCCTCTTCAAAGTCTTCATCAACATGCATTTCGTCCCAATCATCTTTTGAAACTGCGTATTTAATGGATGTGTAGTTGTCACTGTCGTAGCGTTTTAACTTTGATGACACAACCCCACCCATAAAACCACCAAACTCGACAGGAACATTTGAGTCATATACCTCAACAGACTCAAGAGCACTAGGATCGATATAAAAGCTTTGAGAAGAACTCCCAGATAGCATACTTAAGCTAGTAGGACTGATCGGATTGGTATAAGAGTCTTCTGAGTTTCCAGGGTTTAAGTCATTATTTGCACTCATTCCATCGATGACGAATAAATTTTGATAATGAGATTGTCCATTAATAGACACTTCGTCGGGACGCATAGTCGCACTATTAGCAGAAGAGCTTGATGAACGGCTAAAACGGACACTACCATTGCCTTTTAACAAATCCGTTAAGTTTTCATTCGCACCTGCCATGGATTCAATTTCGTTTTGACCAATAACCTGTTTGCCCACTTCTGCTCTGTTCTGCTGACCTTGCACCAACAATGGCGCCATGGTTATGCCGTCGGCACTTTTGGAGATAGAACTAGAATCCACTAAAACAATGCTTTTATCGTCACCAATATCATAAGAAAGACCTGTACCTATTAACAATAAATCCAGCGCTTGTCCTGTAGAGTACTCACCTACAAAACCGAGTGTTTTCTTATTTTTAAGAAGCGCCCCATTACCACCTAAGTACATACCCGATACAGCGGCGAAAGTATTAACGGCTTGTGATAAAGGTCCTGCAGGAATGTTGTAGTAACGCTTTTCAACAGCAGCTGATTCGGCATAAGCTGGGGATGTCATCGTCAACGCTACGCCACTGGCGAGAAGCGTATTCATAGCAAGCAGAGAAGCGGTTGTGCGCTGCTTGAATCTCTGTCTTGGTAATTGGAAAAAAGCCATACGAACTCCGTAATAATAATGTTTCTTATTACTATTACCGAACGTAAATAAAAAAAGGGACATGAAAAAAAACGTTTTTCTTAAAATAGTTCGAAAAAATGTTTAGTGAACGCTAAGCCGCAGAAACACTCACCCACCAAGGCAGCGGATGATGCACTCGAATTGGAAACGATTTAGACAACATAGACAGAACGAGATTCATATCGTGATTCGGAAACGTCCCCACCACACGTAAATCCGCCACGCTAGGATCTAGGTTGATATAACCATGGTTGTAACGCCCTATTTCTGCCATAAAATCTTTAAGGGACATATCTTCAACAATTAACAACCCATCACGCCAAGATTCATATAGAAGAGAAGCTGGCTGAGTATCAGCCATAGAGTGAGAGCTAAAAGTCACCTCTTCCCCGCCATAAAGTGTTCTAGAAGCGCTTGAATCAAAAGGTGCCAGTGATACAGCACCCTCATAAACAGCTAATACACTTTGCTCTGTTGACAACTGTCTCACACAAAAACGTACAGTTTCTTCGCTTGATCTAACAAGCCCATGTGCGCATGAAACAGAAAAGGCTCGGCTGTCGAGAGAGGTTTGTGTTTGCACCAAGACCTCCCCCATCACCAGAGACACACCTCGATTTTCACGACGAGGGAAACGATTTATCGCACTATTGGTATTCAACCAAACTTGTGAGCCATCCTCTAAATCATAAGTAGCGACTTGCCCAACTTGCGTATGAAAATCGGCCATCCATGATGACGCTATAGTTGGCAATGGCGTTTCATTCCAACCAATCCAGCCTAATGCCGCAACACCGGTCACACCCAACACCCCTTTCATGAATTGGCGACGATTCACAGAGCCACCATTATTCAAAACATAGCCCGCTGAATGTTTTTCTGTGTCATCTTTAAAAGCAGAAAACATTGCGCCAACGGATTCAACCTGCTGCCATGCTTGACGGTGAGCGATGTCATCCTCCAACCACTGCTGCCAAGCGCGTCTATCCGATTCTGAAACAGGTTTATCAGATAATACAGAAAACCATTCAGAAGCAGCTTCTAAATGGGCATGATTTGAAGGTCGAGAGGAGGACATAAGATTATAGTGACTGATCAGATTTAAATAAAAGACACTGTAACATAGCCTGAGCCATGTAGCGCTTTATCATCCGCTCCGAAACAGACAAACGTTCGGCAATTTCTCGGTAAGTTAAACCATGAAGTTGAGACAAGATAAGCGTATTAGCCACCTTTTTGGGTAACTTAGCGATCATTGCGTCTAATTCACAAAGCAACTCAATCATAGACGCAGAATGCTCAGCAGAAGGCACAAATTCTTCTTCACAATTGGCCAACGACTCTAACCAAGCCTGTTCGACTTGCTTACGACGCCAATGATCAATATACAAGCCTTTCGCTATCGTACTTAAAAAAGCACGGGCTTCACCCATATTAGAAAAGTATTTCGGTTTTTTGAGTAATCGTACAAAAGTGTCTTGAGCAATATCTGCTGCCAATTCATGACAACCGAGGCGCCCACGAATCCATCCCGTTAGCCATGAATTATGCTCAGCATAAAGCTCACCAACTTGTTGAGTTGTTTGATGCTCAGGATTCATCGAACCGTTCGACCTCATAGTTACTCATAATATTTTTTTAGAAGCAGAAAAGTACAATAAATGAGAATGGATATCAACAATTCAAAGATATTTAAACACCAAACTAAAGATTATCCATACGAATAAATACGCTTTAGCTTGATGTAAAAACTACTTTCGAAAGAAGTTATAACGTAGTAAATGCTCCGCCTTTCGCTAAGGCTTGTTGGTACGCTGGCACAGCTTCGACTTGTTTGATAAAACGCGCGATATTCGGAAATTCAGACAAATTCATTCTTGTGCTAGACGCTTGTAATGGAAAGCTCATTTGTATATCCGCGGCCGTTAGCTCTTCGCCAACAAACCATGTGTTCTCCCCCAGTGTTTGTTCAATAAATTGCATCTGAGGCGTTATTCGTGGCGTGATGAATTTCTCTTGAACTTTACCCGAGATCGCCTTGGCAATCGGCTTCACAAAAAAAGGCATGGGACTTTCAGGAATCTTCATCATCACCAATTTCATCACCAACAAAGGCATTAAAGAGCCTTCAGCAAAATGCAGCCAATAGCGATAATCCAGCAATGCCTTGCCATCCGTCGGTCTCAAACGCTTTTCCGTATCATACTGATCCAACAAATATTCAATAATCGCCCCAGACTCAGCCACGGTTAACTCGCCATCTGTGATAACTGGCGACTTACCCAGTGGATGTACTTTTTTCAAAGATTCGGGGCCAGAAGCGGTTTCAGGATCACGCTTGTATTCCACAATCTCGTACTCAAGACCAAGCTCCTCCAACAACCACAAAATACGCTGAGAGCGAGAATTTTCTAAATGATGAACCGTAATCATATAATTTCCTTATTGTCTTATCGGGAATGAATATCGCTAATTCTTACAATACAGACTATACGCAATGAAACAAAAAAAAGATGACTGAAGCGTAAAAACAGACAAAATCAAATTCTCACTCGTTCAAATATAGCTCAGCCATACTATCCAATCGTTGTTTCACTGCTTTCCAATTCGGCATAACTTGCGTTAGCAAGCGCCAGAACCGATCACTGTGGTTATGTTCAGCAATATGACAAAGCTCATGCAAAATCACGTAGTCGATACAGTCTTTTGGCGCTTTAATAAGGTGAGGATTCAGCAAGAGCGAGCCACGCGCCGAGCAACTTCCCCACTGTTTTTGCATCGGCAAAACACGAAAATACGGCACGCCTTTGACCCATTGTGTTTCCGGCAGTAATTGCATCAAACGTTCGTGAAACACTCGCTCTGCATTGGCTTGATACCAATGCGTCACCAGTGTTTTTACACGAGCGGCTTTGTGTTCATCAAACTGGCTTAAGGTGACTAACAGCTTGCCTCGCGTCATCTTGATCTTTGGCCCCGCTGCAAAGTCTTCCTCGACTTTCAATACATAGCGTTTACCAAGATAAAACTGCATCTCGCCGCTGACATAGTCTTTGGACTGAACAAATTCCTGCTGACTGCGACACGCCACCAAGGCATCCCAAATCCACTTTGCACGCTTAATCACGGCGCCATGAATCGCCTCGTTGCTGGCATCGTCCGGCGCGATCACTTGCACCTCACCACTAGGAGGAACGCGAATGGTAATTTTGCGCTTTGTGGCCGCCGCATTTTCTTGTTTTTCAACTAAAGGCCGCTTTTTACGAATCACGTCGTAAGCGATGGCTTCGTCGCCATAAACAAAGCTGTATTCTTCGCTATTACGTTCACTAGAATGAATGGCTGTCATAAGAAGGCTTTCATAAAATAATCAAGGTTATCGAGACGAATGCTGAAAGCGAGTGCTTTGAAGGCGAACATTTTGCGTTACTGCGGTAATCAAGGCATCGGCTTTTGCTAAATCAAATTGATTAAAAAGAATCGGTAACAAGCCAACTCGAATTTGCTTATCAATCTCCTGCGGATTGATCGAATATTCGGCCACCGCTTTACGCACCACTTGATCAATGTGTAGCGCAAACTCAATCCCTTTATCGTCGCTGATCGGTTTGCCCTCTTTGGACAAAATGTCCTTAGAAAGACCATTGCCAAGCTGCTGCAATATCAGACCATAATAAATTTGTACATTACCACGCACAGAAGCATCTAGCTGACGGATTTTTTCCTGCGGAATCCCTGCCACCTTGCGTTCTTTTAACTGCTCTTCCAAATCCGCAAACAGCATGTATTGTTTAATCGGCGCATCAAACATAGCACTGGCTTTTTCGATGGCCTCTTTTAGCATCTTGGAGAAATATTCCTGCGCGTAAGGATCGTCCGCTAGCTCTTGCTCGATTTGTCTTGTCATTCGCCCTGTGATGGCGTCTTTTTTATTACGCGCTTCGGCGTCTGTCATCTTTACAGGTTGGCTATTGTCACCCAAATCCCCGACCCAATAAGCGCCTTTCGATTCACGAATTTCCACCCCGCCAATATGCTTATCCAACAAGGCGCGAATGTCTTCTTCGTATTGATCGTAATCGATGGTTTCTTCTGCCGCCGCGCGCACTTTCTGACGTAAGTCCGTCATGTTTTTCAGGGTTTGCTTATACAAGGCGCGTTTGTCGTCAAAGCGTTCATCGTCAAAATAACCTGCCGATTGCAGCGCCACCTTCATGCAACGAGCAAACGCCGACAAGGACGCATAAAAATCGTCACGCTTTTTCAAGTTCACATCGGTTAGCTGACCATCAATGTTTTCGATTTTAACCGCCAACGCCAGCTCCAACGCAGTACGATCACTCTTATTCTGAACCGAATCAAAAAACGACCACAAGGTCGCGTACAAACTCGGCAGTTTTTTGTACTCGGTTTCCATAGCGCTGTACAAGCCTTTGAGATCGTCAATATCAAAGCCCGCTTGCGTGCGCTTAGCAAGATCCTGATACTTCTCAATTGTGGTATCTAATTCTGTTAGGACACCGCGATAATCGATCAAATAGCCAAAATCCTTTTCTTTGTATAAGCGGTTTACCCGCGCAATCGCTTGAATCAAGCTGTGTTGTTTCAACGGCTTATCAATGTACAACACGGTATTTTTCGGTTCATCAAAGCCCGTCAGCAGCTTATCTACCACAATCATGATGTCTGGGCCGTCGTCCTCAGAAAACGCTTTAATAATCTGCTTGGTGTAGGTTTTCTCGTCCTGATTGGCGACGTTCTTTTTCCACCAATTTTGTACGATGTCGGTGCTGTCTTTATCAACTTCGGAATGGCCTTCTCGCGTGTCGGGTGCCGACATGGCCACCACAGAAGTGACTTTGCCAATCTCATCCAACAAGACTTTATAGCGAATCGCCGACGCTTTGGAATCGCACGCCAGTTGGCCTTTTAGACCACGATGTTTGAAGTTTTGAAAATGGTCCGAAATATCATGGGCGATCAATTCTAAGCGACCGTGAGTTTGATAAATCTGCCCTTGCTGAGCGAACTTACGTTTTAAGTCCGAGCGCTGTTTATCGGTGAGCTTATCGGTAATGCGATCAAACCAAGCGTCGATGGCTTTATCATTTGGGCTGAGTTCTGCTTTGCGTTCTTCGTATAACAGCGGCGTCACGGTTTTGTCTTCCACCGCTTGCTGCATGGTGTAGGAATGAATGATCTTACCGAACTTGTTTTCGGTTTTATCATCTTGCAATAACGGCGTGCCAGTAAAGGCCACAAACGCCGCTTTAGGCAAGGTTTGGCGCATCCGAATATTGTTTTCGCCATTCTGGCTGCGGTGTCCTTCATCCACCAACACAATGATATTGGGGCTGTCGTTAAAGCATTCTGGCAGCGCCACCGCAGTGCCAAATTTATTAATAATCGAGAAAATAATCCGCTCGTTACCTCTGCCAATTTGCTTAGCGAGGCGCGCCCCATTGGTCGCCATGGCCTTGGCTTTGTCTTTCTCCGACAAAGCCCCGCCCGACATAAAGGTTTGTGACAACTGATTTTCCAAATCCACTCGGTCAGTCACCACAATCACCCGACACGTCGCCAGCTCAGGCAGCCAGATCAACGCCTTGGAGAGAAATACCATGGTGAAAGATTTGCCCGATCCTGTGGTATGCCAGATCACGCCGCCGTTACGTGCGCCTTGACGCTTCGCATTAACAACACCGCTTTCTTCCACGCCATCATCAAAAGTGGTGATGCGTTCAACCAAGGCTTTGATGCCAAACACTTGCTGATAACGCGCCACAATGCGCCCGTTCTTTTTGTCGAACAAGCTAAACAAACGCGTCATTTCCAGCAATCTGTCATGGCGTAACAAAGACACCAATAGACGATCCTGATCCGTCACCAATAAATCGCCACCAGCGATCAAAGCAAGATAAGTTTCCCGCGTTTTGCTCGGTCGATGATCGAACAAGGCGTCTAGCTTGGCTGGCGAAAGCGGCATGTTCTTCAGACGAGAAAACGTCACCTCGGTGATCTCTTCTTCTTTCCACTTCGCCCAGAATTTGTCTTTCGTGCCACAAGTGCCGTACAAACCGTCATCGCCATTAATCGCTAACAACAACTGGCTGTAGGCAAACAAATGGGGGATTTGATCTTGAGCTTGGTTACGAATGCTTTGCGAAACACCTTCCATTACCGAGGATTTCCCCGCCGTGCCTTTTTTGCTGGAAGCTGGGCGTTTTGCCTCGATCACCACCCAAGGCAAACCATTTACAAAACACACAATATCGGGAATACATTTGCCCGTGCCGTGGGTGTTGTCCACTGTCAGCTCTTCGGTAAAGTGGTATTCGTTATTAGCGGGAGTTCGCCAATCGATTATTTGAATGGTCGGGCTGTGTTTTTTGCCATCAATAAACTCCGTCACCGTGATGCCATAGGTTAACGCATCGTAGAGTTTTTCATTGGCGGCGTTTAAACCTTCATTCATGGCAGGATGGCCAAGCTGATGGACGATCTTATCAATCGATTCCTCTGACAAGGCTCTCAGCTTACCCAAATAGGAAAAACGCTGCTTGGCCAACACAGCACGCAGCACCTGCGGCAAAATCACCACAGACGATTTCTCCCGCTGCGCCAAACAAGCACGAGGCGAAACAAACTCGTAGCCCAAATTACTTAACAGCGTCAGTGCGGGGATCTTCGAGCTGTGCTCTTCATTGAAGTTAGCCAATGGTGCGTTCATTTAGGCGCCTTGTATTAAAGATTTAATCGCAGAAGGAAAAGACGCAATCTGCCCTGCTTCGTATTCTGTGGTTTCTAGCTCAATCACAGCAGCCATAGCTTCAGCGCTGTCTAAACTATCAAGAACATTCACCACTTCTTCTATACGCTGGCGACGCTGATTTTTAAGATAAGGATGGTTTAGATTCAGCAGATTAATCGTATACTTTGCTTTCTCTTGCTCTGCATCATCGAGATGTGGTGATGGAACAATTTCACCGCTTGCTTCTAGAAACGCAAAGAAACGCTCACAATCTGGGTCAGTAGGAGAAATAAAAAAATTAGCATCGTAAAAGTAAAACTTGGCATGACCGCCAAAATAATTGAAATGGCTTTTATCATCTGGGTCTTGAGTGATAACAGACAATTCCCCCTGTTTGATCGAATACAAATCATGAGCATCTAGAACAGAGACGACAAGATTCTCATAATCAAAGGTTTCATTTGGAAAGCGGCTTTTAGGTTTGATGTGTTCAATATGACAGCCATATTGTGTTGAAGACGCCAAAGAAACAAACGCGCTAATATTAAACTCAGTGTAAGCACAAAGCCCTTTTTGCTCTAATTTCAGTTTGTTACGTACGGTTTTCTTTCCGCCAAACTCATCCCAGCGTACTGCAGCTTCTTCTGAAGTGCTTGGTCGACCTCTCGTGTTTTGTCTATCTAATACATTACTGCCTAACTCCGTTTTAGCAATCACTCTCATTGTGCCAGCAATCCCTTACGTCGAATTTTACGATCTGCTTTTTGTAACTCATGATGCTCTGCACCAAGCATTTTCTCTAGTTTAGCTCGCTGCGCTTTACCGTCGCTAGATTCATGTTGCCCTAAATCAATCATGTTTAAATAGCGCTCTACTTCTACCACCTGCTCGATACGAGGTTTAGGATTAACATGCATCACTTCCGTTAAAATATCATGACTGGCTTCGCCATAAGTTTCACCAAAGATAGGCTGAACGGCGCCTGTTTTACCTAACACTATGATGGATTCTTTTTTAACGGTTGAGAGCACTTGAGGGCTGTGGGTCGTGACAATAAATTGTATATTCGGAAAGGCTTCTTCCAAATTCTGTAGCACTAATTGTTGCCATTCAGGGTGCAAATGCATGTCTATTTCATCGATTAACACAGTGCCAAATGTACCAGTTACTGCCTCTCCTTCTAAATGTGGATTCAAACGCACACAGCGGTAGGCAATATCAGCCACCAAGCCAACCATATTCCGAACACCGTCACTCAACAAAGAAATAGGTATATCACCCTGCTTAGGATGTGTGGCTATAATTTGCTTTGAACTTGCCCCATAACGCACATTTTTCCATCCAGAAGGCGCAAGCACGGTATTAATCGCATTACCAATGGCACTCAATAAACGACCACGAACTGTTTTCCCCTTGCTAAGCGCTTCTTCAAGACCTGATTGCTCAAGTATCTCCATACGACGCTCGTAATCCGCAATGCTTTCATTACGAAGCCAGCGAGCAAAAGCGTTGTAGCTGGACTCTGGGTCCATGCAATCGCGGTAACCTTCTAAACGGCTTGCCTTGCTGAGCGATTCTTCTTTCATAGAGGAAAGTGATTTCTGCTTCCAAAGACGTCCCGTTCCATAGTAAGCCAAAATAGGTAAGGTGATAGCCTCGCCATTTTGCACCGCTTTTTCTAAGCGCTTAGCAGAATTTTTTAGAGGAGCCACCTGAGTAGTGCGACTTTTTTCGGAATTAAGGCTGCGAGTCCAAGAGAGAGGAAAGTCCGGAATAGACGATGCTTCGTAAGCCTCACAAGTCACAGTAACAGGAAACTGGTATTCCATTTGAATCGTTTCCCCATGCGCTGATTGAGTAACAGCAAGGTGAATCTCATCTTTATGAACACCACGATCCACGCCTGTTCCAAAGGCACTAAGGTATTGTCCGTAAGCCACAGAAATCGCATCTAATACAGAGGTTTTACCAAAGCCGTTTTGCCCGACAATAACGTTCAGACCTTCATTAAAATGACATTCAAACGAGGTAAAACCACGAAAGTTCGAAAGCGTTAGCGTCTTTAATTTCATTATCCTTCCTCCGCAAAGAGCGGCTTTTATGTCACCCATTATAGAGTGTCGTTCTTTAGGCAGTCTTTCAGGCTAAGGCGCTAAAAGTTTGCTATATAGCGAACAATACAACGCCAGCACGAAAAGTTTACTATATAGCAAACAAAACAAGAACTTTAGTGCTTCTTCTGATACGCAGAGAAGTCGATGACATTGTCCTTATGTTTCACCGCTTTTTGCTTCACGTCTTTGCCCTTATCTGCGCTGGGGTTGGCATTTTTTGGCTTGGTATTTTTCTGAATTCGTTCACCTTCCCCCAGATGAGCCACACCAGCGGGCAAAGATTTGAGCAATTCGGCGAGCGCTGCGTCGGCAGCGTTATTGTCCGCGTTGTTATCCATGTCATCTTCTAACAGATTATCTAGTGAGAAGGCTTGAAAGTAGTTTTTCGTTTCCAGTAAATTCGGTGTGATGGTTTTTTCTGGATCACAGGCAAAGGCGTTGAGCCATTGCAGTAAAAAGGCCTGAACGGGATAAAAGTAATCTTTTTGGCCTTTCACTTTACGGGGTATTTCACCCGTAAACAGGTTGAAGTCGAGTAAGTCTTCTTCCTCTTCGAGCATGAAGTCTTCATAACAATGACGTTGCAAATGCCAAGACACATCATTGATATGCGCTTGCGCGCTGCGGTCGTTGCGTTGGTAAAACACCGCGCCGTTGCCTAGCTCATGGCAAGCTTCTAACGATTCGGCGACGTCTTTTACATCCATATTATGCGGCGCTGTGATGCCCATAATATTCAGATACAAGTGCCCTTCGAAATCATTGATAAAGCTGGCAACATCGCCTTTACGCGGTGCCAACACAACCATGCTATAACGGGTATTGTAGTCCATCACGATTAAATATTTTTGACGCTTCACCGAGACACAATGCACCAACCAGTGCCACTCCGTGTCGTATGCGTCGGTGAGCTCTACACGGTTAGGAAACACCACGCCGTCTTTTGCCTGCTCGATGGCGTCGGTAATGGTTTTGTGTGGCGGCGTTTCCACACAGGTGCGTTTTTCGCCTTTCACCGTGGTGGTGAACAGTTCCACCGCGGCTTTGGTACAGTTAAACACCCACATGGGCGACCTCCGATGATGATATTAATGGGACGTTTCGGCTTCCAATACAACCCGACGTTTGCCTGTGAGTAACTGCTGCATCAAGGCTTTTTTCTCTTGCTGCAAATGCGCCAGTTTAGATTGTAAGGCGTCGATTTCTTGATCGGCTGCCGTGAGAACCGCCGCGATTTTTTGTTGTTCTGGGAGTGAAGGAGCAAAAAATATTATAGATTTTAGGTCTGTTAAACCAATCCTTCGACGAGTTGAACCCGTGCTCTTTGCAAGAGCTTTGTTTCGAAATTCTTTGTAGTTAATTATTTCTAAGACAAATCGGTTATCGAATTTATTCTCATCGACTGACAACCGAATTCCATCAGATGCCATAAGATATCTTTCATGAAAATTTGGGATAATTGTTGCACGGGCAACAGGATCTCCCATTTTAGAAATTATTATATCGTTTGGATAAATATTACAGCTTCTTAGAGAGTCTGCTTTTTCTTCAGATGTGTATATTTTATAACCATCATTAAAACAACCATCACCTATATTTTGTAACTGAATAATTCTTACACCGAAATCAACATAATCAGAGGATTTCAAATCAGAACCAAAAGGCCCACCAGTAAAGCTATATTTCTCTGGTTTTACAGTATCAATCAACTTAACCTCCTCCCACTTTTCACTAAACCCAGCAAAGCGCTTTTTGCCTGTAAGCAATTGTTGCATCAAGGCTTTTTTCTGCTGCTGACTGGCGGCGATGAGTTTTTCCGTGGTGGCAATCGCCTTGTCCCACGTTGAAAGAATTTCCGCGATCTTGCGTTGTTCTGGGAGAGGTGGAATAGGAACAACGATTTCTTTAATGATACCAGCACTTAGATTTTGTTGACCGCCACTATTTGCCAATTCTCGAATGCTTTCATATTGACTAACTAAATATTGGTAATAAAAATCGATGTCATAACCTTCCTTTAGAAGCAAAGCTGCACAAGCCTGATTGGTAGAAGCTTCAATACCCAATATCGCTACCTGGCCACGTGTTTTACCCTGTCCATACATTGCCATTAAAATAGTATTGGCTGGAAAAAGTTTTGCAGAAGAATTATCTAATCCACTTTTTGTGATTTTTTGCTGGGTGTCTAAAATTAAACCAAATTTAACTTCCGCTGTTGTAACCCAAGGAATATCACCATTCCAATACAATTCATTTTCACGGCTTGGCGTACCGCCAGAAGTCACCTTAGCAATTGTTTCAATCGTTCCAATATTCCATTTTTTAGGAAGCATTGTTCACAGCCCCTTTTTCGGTGAAACCCAACTCCTCTAGGTATCCGGCCATTTGTGCTTCTAGGTCGCTCAGTTCCGTTTGCAGCGCGAGTCGTTCTTGGCGCACGGCCATCAGGTCGATTTCGTCTTCTTCAACGAAGGTGTCTACATAACGCGGGATGTTAAGGTTGTAGTCGTTCTCGGCAATCTCTTCTAACGTCGCAAGATAGGAATATTTGTCGGTGGTTTCACGGTCTTTGTAGACTTGGACGATTTTCTGGATGTTGTCGTCCGTGAGAAAGTTTTGATTCTTGCCTTGTTTGAACGCTCGGGAGCCATCGATAAACAGCACTTTATTGTCGGTTTTGTGCTTCTTAAAAATCAAGATGGCCGCCGGAATGCCGGTACCAAAGAAGAGTTTTTCAGGCAAGCCGATCACGGTATCAAGCAGGTTTTCTTCGATCAATTTCTGACGAATTTTGCCTTCACTGGACGCACGAAATAACACGCCATGAGGCACCACCACGCCCATGCGGCCGTTTTCTTCGTTTAGGGTTTCGATCATGTGGGAAATAAAGGCGTAATCACCTTTGGTTTTCGGCGGCACACCGCGATGAAAGCGGTTGAATACGTCGTGCTCGGCGTTGTCATGGCCCCATTTTTCCAGACTGAATGGCGGATTGGCGGTTACCACATTGAAGCGCATTAAGGTGCGATTGCTCTCGTCCAGAATGTCGATCAAACGTGGGGTTCGTATGGTGTCGCCCCACTCGATGCGGTGGTTGTCTTCCCCATGGAGGAACATGTTCATTTTCGCCAACGACCAGGTAGAGCCGATGGATTCTTGACCGAACAAGGCGTAATTCTTAGAGCCATTGAAGTTCTTTTGGACTTGCTTACCACACTTCATCAACAAGGAGGCCGAGCCACAGGCTGGATCGCAAATGTTGTCGCCTTCTTGGGGTTCTAACAGGATGGACAATAAATCCGAAACTTCCGGCGGCGTGTAGAATTCCCCTGCGGATTTACCACTGCTAGCGGCAAAATGCTTGATCATATATTCGTAGGCGTTGCCGATCACATCCAAAGAACCAACTCGGCTGGGGCGCAGGTTAAGCGTTTCTTTGCCGAAGTCTTCTAATAAATGACGTAGCAGCTCGTTCTTTTGCTTTTCTTCACCGAGTTTGTCGGTATTAAAGCTGATGTCTTGGAAGACGTTTTTCAGCTTTGCGCCGTTGGCTTCTTCGATGGCGTGAAGTGCTTTGTCGATGCGTGTGCCATTGCCCGCTTGATGGCGCTGCTCGTACAGATCCCAAAAGGTCGCGCCGTCTGGAATCAGAAACGATTGGCTGGTCATCATGGCTTGCACCATCTCGGGTGCATCGGCGAATTGCTTGGTAAGGTCGTCGAGTTTGTCTTGGCGTACATCGGAAATGTATTTCAAGAACAACATGGTCAGCACAAAGTCTTTGTAGATGGAGGAATCAATAGTGCCACGGAAAGTGTCACACGCAGCCCAAACGGCGCTGTTGACTTCGTTTTGATTGATATTGCTCATTTTCATTCCTGAATGGTGTCACGTTTGATATATAAATGGTGGATAGAAAGGCGCTCTATCATAATTTGCCGACTATTTTGCCACACCCAGATAAGAGCTCCACAGCTTATCACTCAAAAAATAATTTTTATTAATTTATTTGACACCTACTCTCGAGTAATTCCCCACACTTCTCCTATTTCGAATAGCAACACACAAAATTGATAACAATGGTTGATTTTTTGAATCTCCAATGCTAAAAATACACAACATCACAAATATAGATATACCTGTAAAGTACTTCACAAGCAAAACAAAGGAGCTAACATGACTGAATTAAGGTTTGCTACACGATTAAATTCCTTCGCCTCTGGTGCGCATAAATACTGGCCAGGACTGAAAGGTAAGCCTAGCGTTTTACAAATGATTGAGCGCGCAGCGACCGCTGATGGCTTAACACATGTCGACTTAAACTACCCTCAACACATCACAACAGACATCAGCACTATACGTAATAAGCTGGAAGAGCTAGGGTTAGCGGTCAATGGTATGCAGATGCGTTGGGATGCCCCTGAGTTTAAAATCGGCGCCTTTACTAACCCTGATCCAGAAGTCCGCAGACAAGCCATCGAACTGACTAAACGAGGCATTGATGCAGGCCGAGAGTTTGGCTCTAACCTAATGACACTCTGGATGGGGCAGGATGGCTTCGACTATTGCTTCCAAGCAGATTATAAAAAAATCTGGGAAGACGCTGTCAGCGCACTACGTGAAATCGCAGAATATGCACCAGACTTTGACATCAGCATTGAATACAAACCGAATGAGCCTCGTGCTTACTGCATTTTCCCTAATGTCACAACGTGCCTACTTGCGATTGAAGAAGCTGGCTGCGACAACTTAGGTGTAACTCTCGATTTTGCCCACGTTTTATATGCAAACGAAATCCCTGCTTATGCCGCTGCAATGGTGGCTCGCCGATCCAAATTAATGGGGCTAGATTGCAATGATGGTTGGGGCAAACGAGATGATGGCCTTATGGTCGCTTCAGTTAACCCTAGAGCCACATTAGAATTTTTATGGCAAATGAGAAAAGACGGTTATGACGGCGCGTATTATTTTGACACTTTTCCAGATGCTAGTGGGCTTGATCCAGTTCGCGAAGCAGAAACCAATATTGCCACCGTCAAGCGCTTATTAGGTTTATGTGACAAATTAGATAACAACTCAGAATTAGCTGCCGCCATAGAAAAACAAGATGCCGTTGCATCACAGCAAATTGTTAACGACATTTTGTTTATGAAATAGCGAAAATTCGCTGAACATAGTTAAAAAAACACAATAAAAACAAAAGGTGAATTATGAAAAAGTCCATTATCACATTGCTTGCTTGCAGCACATTAACCGCTAATCTTTGGGCGGCTGACCTCCCAAAGCTCAACCCTGATACAGAAAAGGATCGTACTGACTGGACTGAGCTGACAGAAAAGTATGGCCCAGCCCCAAAAGCAAATAGCAAACTGAAAATTGCTGGCATCTCCAAAACTTTGACCAATGCTTATTGGCGCTCCTTGGGAGATGGTTATAAAAATATCGCCGAAAGGGATGGCTTTATGACCGTTTATCAAGCCGCAGCAAACGAAGGTGACCAACTAGGTCAACTATCCATTGCTGAGACGTTAATAACTCAAGGATTTGATGGCCTACTGGTATCGCCACAAACAGATTCAAATTTACAACCCGCTTATGAGTCAGCAAAACGAAAAGGAATACCAGTTGTAAACGTGAATGATGCAGTCATGCCGAACGCCCAATACTATGTTGGTAATGTTCAAAAGGATAATGGTGTACGCGTTGCTAAATGGTTTATCGAACACCATCCTGAAGGTGGCAAGTTAGCTATCATCCAAGGACAGGCTGGTGTTTTTGCCGCTCGCCAACGTACTGAAGGTTTTGAAGAAACCATCAAAGCAAATGGAAAATTCCAAATTGTAGCATCCATTCCGGCTAATTGGAGCCGAGAAAAAGCCTATAATGCAACTTCAACTATTCTTCAGCAACACCCTGATTTAGTGGGTATTTATGCTAACAACGATGGCATGGCTTTAGGGGTTGTTGAGGCGGTTAGAGCTACTAAGAAATCTAAGCAAGTTGCTGTGTTTGGTACTGATGGCATTGCTGATGCTTACAATTCTATAAAGCGTGGTGAATTAACAGGTACCGTGGATAGCTTTCCTGTATTGACAGGAGAAGTCGCAATGAATGTGTTATTGCGCATTCTGGATGGACAAGCAATTTCACGAGTGGTTTCTACTCCACAGGCCTTAATCACCAAAGACAATGTTGATGCATTTTTAGCCGCTAAAAAGTCTAAAGACAATCAGCAATTACTCAACCTTCTAACTAAATAACTAAACTTGGAGGGGCTATGGACTGTTCTCGCTTAATCATGCATGAAATTACGAAATCCTATGGCAATTTCATGGCCATTGAAAATATAACCCTAGATATAAAAAAAGGAGAAATACACGCGTTAGTTGGAGAAAATGGTGCAGGGAAGTCCACCCTTCTAAACATCTTATCTGGAGTTCGCGAAGCGAACTCCGGCACGATTGAAGTTGATGGCAACACGATAGAAATGAAGTCACCTCTATCCGCTCGATCTGCTGGTATAGCGATGATCCATCAAGAACTACAACTTATTCCAGAACTATCAGTCACCCAGAACATGTTTTTGGGCAAACCCTTGACCCGCTCAGGAGGGCTTTTTGTTAATAAAAAGGCTCAATGCGCTAAAGCCAAGCAGATCCTTGAGCGTTTAGATCCAAGTATTGATCCAAATGAGCCTGTCAAAAATCTAAAAGTAGCTCAACAACAAATTGTTGAAATTGCTCGCGCCCTGTTAGATAACGCTAGACTTATTGCCATGGATGAGCCTACATCCAGCCTTACGCCGACAGAGTTTGAACGACTTGCGAGTCTTATTTTGTCTCTAAAAGACACCGGAGTATCTTTCATTTATGTTTCTCACAAAATGGATGAGGTATTCAAGGTCTGCGATCGAGCAACCATTCTCCGAGACGGTCGTTATATAGACACCGTGCATATAAAAGACGAAACAGAAGAAAGCATAGTGACAAAAATGGTGGGCAGAAAAGTTGAAAAAGTAGCTCATCAATCCTTTGTTACCGACAAAGAAATTCTAAAAGTGGTCAACTTGTCCCGTGAAAAAGCTGTCCACCCCACAAGTTTTTGTGTGCATGCAGGCGAGGTTCTAGGGGTGGCAGGTCTCGTCGGTGCAGGCAGAACTGAACTGCTAAAACTCATCTCTGGCGTCGACCCATTATCAGATGGAGCCGTATTTATTGATGGGAAAAAGATTGAAAAACTAAATGTAGATTCCGCCATCAAAGCTGGTATTGGACTTGTTCCGGAAGAGCGAAAAAAAGAAGGCATCATCAAAGACCGTTCTGTCACTATTAATATGGCGCTACCTTCACTTAAAACTTTCACATCTTCAGGCGTATTACAGAAAGCGGCGCTAAACAAAAAAGCGTTCAAAATTATGTCAGATCTAAACCTACGACCTCTGGATGTAGAAAGGCCAATTGGCACACTAAGTGGCGGCAATCAGCAAAAGGTTATCATTGGCCGCTGGATTGCTGCAGACGCTAAAGTCTTCTTATTCGATGAACCCACACGCGGTATAGACATTGGGGCTAAATCTGAAATTTATAACTTGATTGAACAACTCGCTCAGGCAGGCAAAGCGATTATAGTCGTCTCTTCTGAAATGACAGAAATTATTCGTATCTGTGATCGGGTTCTCGTCATGAAGGAAGGCGAAGTCACCGCGGAATTAAGTGGAGAAGAGATTAACGAAGAAATGATCGCCCACTGCGCTATTAACAACACGACTCACTACCATTAAAAGAATAATAGGACAATATAATGAAAACAACAGAAAATGCCTTGCCTAAACTACAGTCTTCGATGATTTTTAAATTTAATCTCCGTAATGCCGGAACATTAATCGGTTTATTAATCATTGCTGCAACTTTTTCATTTTTAACGCCAAACTTTTTAACCATTCCAAATATTTTGATTATCTTGCAACAGTCATCCATTAATGCGGCGATTGCCCTCGGTATGACATTGGTCATCATCTCTGGCGGCATAGATCTTTCAGTAGGTTCTGTTGCTGCTATTTCAGCCGTTATTGGCGCTACGCTCATGACGGCTGGCGTGCCTGTTCCGTTTGCAGTAGCTGGTGCCTTAATGGTAGGTGCTTTAAGTGGTGTATTTAGCGGAGCATTAATTGCCTACGCTGGACTACAGCCTTTTATTGTTACATTAGGTGGCCTTTCATTATTTCGTGCAGCCTCGTTAATCTATTCAGACGGCAACCCTATTTTTGGTATTCCTGTTGAGTTTCGAGACTTCATGAACGGTCAAATTTTTAGCATTCCACTACCTGTTGTTTTAGTCTTGCTTATTACTCTACTACTTTGGGTTATCATGAACAAAACTCCTCTTGGCGAATATATTTTGTCCATTGGTGGTAATGAAGAGGCCGCTCGAATAGCGGGTGTACCGGTAAAAAGAACCAAGATTACCGTTTATGTTATTTCAGGAATTCTGGCTTCCTTTGCTGCACTAGTCTTAGTCGGACGCCTAGGTGCTGCAGACCCAACAATGGGAAATTTATGGGAACTAAATGCCATCGCTGCAGCTGCTATTGGTGGCGCGTCATTAATGGGCGGAAAAGGCAGTGTGGTTGGTACTCTAATTGGCGCTGTGATTTTAGGCACTTTGAGTAACGGTTTAACCCTTTTGAACATACAAGCCTTCTATCAATTACTTGCAACTGGCCTCATAATTATCGTTGCCATGTTAATTGACCGAGCAACCAGAGGTAAATAATGACACAAGATCCTAGAGCAATTGGCGCACAAATCCGCATGAGACTGCCTCAACTCACACAACTGGAAAAACGAGTAGTTGAGTCGGTCATGTCTAAGAGCGACATCTCAGAAAAAACGTCGCTCAAAGCCATTGCCCTTGAGAATAACGTGTCTGAAGCGATGGTAGTAAAAGTAGCTAAAAAACTAAATTTCTCAGGATTTCGAGCATTTAGGACCGGCCTTATTTACTACAAAAACTCAGATGTCGCGAACTTACACGCTGAGATTGAGCCAAATGACTCTTCAGAAGCCTTGCTTGAAAAAGTATTTAAAACTTCGATTCAGGCGATTGAAGAAACTTTATCTGTTCTCGATATTTATCAATTTAACCGAGCCGCAGATATTATATTCAAAGCGAAGCACATTGATCTTTATGGCGTCGGAGGGTCTTCTTCCGTCGCTCGTGATTTATCTCATAAGTTATTAAAAATCGGAATAAAAGCCATGGTTCATGATGATGTTCATATCATGATGATGTCTTCTGCGATTCTAACCGATGATGATGTGGTTATTGCAATTAGCCACTCAGGCATGACAAAAAGCGTGATTGAGCCGATAAAACTAGCCTCTCAAAATGGTGCAAAGGTGATAGCAATCACCAACTATGATGAATCACCATTAGCGCAATGTGCCGACATTGTTTTGAACTCAACCTCCCAAGGGTCACATTTACTCGGAGAAAATGCTGCGTCAAGAATTGCCCAATTAAACATTCTAGACGCATTATTTGTCGCCATTGCCCAAAAAGATCTTAAAAAAGCCGAGCAGAACTTAAATAAAACTCAACAAGCCGTGCAAAATTTAAGAGAGTATTAACATGAATACAATATTAGTCGTTGGCAGCTTACACTACGATATTATGATAAACGCTCCACACCAACCAGAAACCGGAGAAACGGTTATTGGTACAAACTGTGCTTATAAGTTTGGCGGTAAAGGCGGTAATCAAGCTGTCTCCGCAGCAAAGTCTAACGTACATACACGCTTTGCTGGCGCTATCGGCGACGATACAAACGGTCAATTTTTACTATCTGAACTAAAACAACATTCAGTAGACACTCAGTTTATTGATGTCATTCCTAGTACACCTTCTGGCATGAGCGTTGCTATTACTGATGCAGATAACGATTATTCCGCTGTGGTTATTCCGAACGCAAACACTCAGATTAATATAGAAATGTTCTATAAGGCAGAAATTTGGGAAAATATTTGTCTATTAGTGCTGCAAAATGAGCTTCCAGAGCACATAAACCTTATAGCAGCACAAGAAGCTAAAAAAAGAGACATCAAAGTTTGCCTCAATGCAGCCCCAGCTAAAATGCTCTCAGAGAGCTTTAAAAAACACATAGATGTACTTGTGGTCAACGCTATTGAGGCTCGAGATATGTCTGGCGTAACCGTCAACAATCTAACATCGGCAGCCAAAGCAGCTGTGCTTCTCAATAAAATCTACCCTACTGTCATAGTTACGGCGGGTGAATATGGCGTAGCTTATTCAGAACAGTCTGGCACACATGGTGAGTTAGCCGCAGAAAAAATACAGCTCATCAGCACTCATGGTGCTGGCGATTGTTTTATGGGGGTTCTATGTGCTTCCTTGGCGGGTAATACGGCACTTAAGGACGCTATTGGCAAGGCAAACAAAGCCGCTGCCGTTCATGTCTCGACACCACATAAATAACCAAAAAAAGGCGAACCGGTTAATTGGTTCGCCTAAAGCGGTTGTTACATTATCGGTTCAGGGAATCGAGGTAACTACTCAAGCATGTTGGTAATAACCGTATTCGTTTTCGTATTCTTCATAGATGTCGCGTGGCATTTTCTTCTGCGGTCTCATCTTATGAAAAGCGGCTTTGAGGCGCGTGGCTTTGTGCTGTAGTCGCTCAATACGTCGTGTCACAGTTCGGCTTGTTCGGCCAGCGGCGCTGTCTATTGCCGAATAAAGATCGGCTTGCTGTTCACTAATCACCACTTCTTTTTGGCCATTGAGTTTGACCAAAACTTGGCAGTGTTTGTCTTCACCGCCTTTTGGACCATTCACGTCGGTAAGCGTGACGGTCACTCGTTGAATATTGTCATAACGGGAATTCAAGGCAAAATTAAGACGACGTTTCACATACGCTTTTAGGCTTTTGGTAAGAGCTAGACGACGCGCTTGTACTTTGATTCTCATCTTGTTCTCCTTCACTCATGAATGAGTAAGTTATGTTGGAAACTTCAAGTTACTAACAAATACTCTTAAGATATAATCGAATTATTTATGTAAATAATCAGTTTTTCTCGAAGTATTGGTGAAATATGATCAATTTCAAACATTTGCATTATTTTTGGATGGTGGCAAAGCAAGGCAGCATTACAAAAGCCAGCGAACATTTGCACATAACACCGCAAACCATCAGCGGGCAGATTAGTTTGCTAGAAGAGCAACTGGGTAAAGATCTATTTAGCAAAGTCGGACGCAACCTAGAATTAACGAATACCGGCCACATGGTATTGAGCTACGCCGATGAAATTTTTTCCTTGGGTAGCGAGCTGGAACAATCGGTACGCATCGCGTCAGGTGATCGAACACAATTACTACGTATTGGCATTGCGGATTCGATTCCAAAATCTATTGCGTATCGTTTGCTGGCTCCCGCCATGTCGTTAGAAGATCCGGTAAGACTTGTCTGCAAAGAAAACAGTTTAGAAGATTTGCTGGGCGAGTTAGCCCTACATAAATTAGACATGATCATTGCTGATGGCCCAATCCCACCTCACCTGGCGGTACGCGGCTTCAATCATTTTTTGGGGGAATGTGGCACATCGTTTATGGCTGCCCCCAATTTAATAGAGCAGGTTGAAGGAGACTTCCCAGCATGCTTGAGGAGCGCGCCATTTTTAATTCCCAGCGACCAATCCTTAATACAAATCCAACTTTTACAATGGCTTGAAAAGCACCATCTTCATCCAAAAATCATGGGTGAATTTGACGACCGAGCCTTAATGAAAACCTTCGGTCAAGCAGGCGCGGGCGTGTTCATTGTCCCTTCCGCCATTGCCAACGAAGTGGCGAAGCAGTTTAAAGTCGAGATCATCGGCAGCACAGAAGAAATACGCGAGCAGTTCTTCGCCATTGCTACCGAGCAACGCCTATCCAACCCCGCTATAGTTGCCATTACCGATGCTGCAAAAGGCTGGCTAAAGCATCAATAGTAAATAAAAGTAGCAGTACTTAAAGACTCTCTTTCACGCCTTTTTTAGCTCGCGCCATCAGATCAGACGGTTTGATTTGCCAGACTAATTTGAAGCCTTTAGCGCCTAAATAGAGAAACAACACTGGGATCAATACAGTATTGAAGGCAAACAACGCCAATAAAGTAAGGAAGTCGTTTACCAAACCATTGAGGGTTTCCACATACTCACTGATCTTGTCTTTAAAATGACTCAGCCCGAACGTACTTTGTTTAATAGAGGCGAAAAAACCTTGGTCTTCTAAAGTAAGATTGCCAAGGTCGTCTATGGATTGCTGCAAAGCCTCAATCTTACTTTTCGACATTTTGATGTCTTGCTCTGTACGTTGACGTTCGCCCATTAAAAGGCTCTGTTGCGTTCGCAGCCCAGCTAGCACGTTATCGTTATTAAACAGAATATCTAAAGTAGACAAGGTTTCTTTACGCGCGGCTATTTGACGATTGAGAGATTCATTTTGAGCGGTCAAATCCACCAAACGCTCATCCCGTTTCGATAGGGTTTGCTGCTCTTCATCCAGCTTAATTTGTAATATTTGTTTGTCTTTATCAAGGGACTGTTTAAGATCCGCTGCGACACCTAGCCCTGTCGTAACCTCGTTCATCTCGTCAGAATGTATTTGGATTTTATCCATGGTTTGCGTCTTTTCTTCATTCAAAAAAGACGCATCGACCAAAGCAGATAACAATACCACCAGCACCAATAAGAACTTCGCACCAACGGCTGTCACAAAGACTTTATAAGCCACTTCGGTAAAACGGCTTTTTGTCCAATACAAATAACCAAACAGCAAACCCGACAAAGTAACAAAGGCTTTGAAATACACAGTAGCAATAATTTTTAACAGAATGCTTTGGAAAATAAGCGACGAGATTGCCACTTTCATTACACCAGAAAAATCTTCGACCATGTCGTTGAATGGATCTAATAACTCGCCAATAGTGACGGAGCTGACAAACACACTGATTTGAATACTTTGCAGCACAGACACAGTGGCATTAAATAATTTGGCTAAGCCAAAGGCACTTAACGCCTGCACCAAAGAAGAAGAAACATAATCGGACGCCTTATCATCTAGAAAGCCCCACCAAGAAAAAACAATTGCCACGGCAATAGCAAGATAATAAGCGTTTAGTTTGCTTTGTTGCTTGATCATGTATCACCTCTTTATCGCAGCTCCCATTGGTAGCAACCAAGGGTGAATACGAATCTTTCTCAATTGAAACTAGAACATCGCTTTTTAATCGTTATACTATCTACTTACATTTGAAGTAGCCATCGAAGGAACGAACGCGCAACACTCACCTCCCACTTTTGCGATTAGGTAATGAAAGAGACCATTCAACTAACGTCATTAGACCCAAGTGACGAATTATCCCCATTCGTTGAAAGCTTTTGGATGATCGAAAATCCAAGCGATGAAGATGAAGAACTTTCCACCTTCCCTGATGGCGGCATTGATTTGTATTTTTTCCACAATGCCGAATATCCGCTGCATATTTCCTTGGTTGGACTAGAAACAGACGCCAAAGTAGGCGCCATGCCCAAACACTCTGTATTACTGGGTGTTCGCTTAAAAATACTGGCCGCAGAGTATTTATTAAGCACGTCTGTCGCCGACATTCTGAATGATCGCATTACACTCGACATTGGCTTCGCGGGCATAGAACTAAACGACCTAAAAAGCCTGGATACTTTTGCTAATAAGCTCAGTTTATATTTTGCTTCACAGCTGACAGCGCCAATAGACTCTCGAAAAAAAGTCATGTCAGAACTGATTTATAAGACCCACGGTTCAATAACAGTGACTGAAATATCTCAAGCAGCAAATTGGAGCAGTCGCCAAATCAATCGCTATTTTAATAAGTGGCTTGGCTTACCGCTAAAAAGCTACTGTGACATTTTGCGGTTTCGCCACAGCTTCGACTCACTCAAGGTGGGCGAACTCTTTCCCAAAGAAGGTTTTAACGACCAATCTCACTATATCAAATTGATCAAAAAATACTCTAGCCTGACACCTAAGCAACTGGCTCAAGACGAAAACGACCGATTTATACAATTATATTCTGAAGATTAACTCTATCATCCGACTCGTTTTACAATTGATTATGAGATTCATTCCCATAAAAACCCACTCATTGCTTTGTAATTCCTAACGACCTCGCTCCTTTATTTCGCACTCTATTTGATTGGCATGGCACAAATATAATATGAAGATGATTATCGTTATTACCATTGTTTCTGCATTTTTGAGCAATGCATGGGCTACAGACAACTCACGCTTCCCTATTACGATTCAACACGCTTTTGGCTCGACAACGATTACTCATAAACCAAAACGCGTGGCGACGGTGGCTTGGGCAAACCATGAAGTGCCGCTCGCCCTAGGAATCGTTCCCGTTGGTTTTGCTGCTGCAACCTTTGGAGACGACGATAACGACGGTTTGTTGCCTTGGGTGGCTGCACGGCTCAAAAAACTTAATGCCAAGACGCCAGTGTTATTCGATGAAGGCGATGGAATCGATTTCGAAGCGGTCGCCGCCACACAACCCGATGTTATTCTGGCGGCTTACTCCGGCTTAAGCCAATCCGATTACGACACACTAAGCATGATAGCGCCTGTCGTCGCTTTCCCAGACAAACCTTGGTCTACCAACTGGCGCAGCATGATTCGCATCAATAGTACTGGGCTGGGAATGGCGGAAGAAGGCGAAGACCTCATTAACAGCATTGAAAAAGATATCGCCAAGCGTGTTGATCAATACCCAGAGTTAAAAGGCAAATCCGCCATGTTTATCACCCATCTGGATCCAACCGATTTAAGTGTTATTCGCTTTTACAGCGCCAATGATACCCGTGTGAAGTTTTTTGATGACCTCGGCATGCACTCTCCGCAAAGCATCAAAGACATCAGTAAAGATGGGCTCTTCTCTGGCGAAAGCAGCATTGAGCAAATAGACATGTTTAACGACGTAGACATTTTCGTTACCTATGGCAATGAAGAGTTGCTGGCGCCTTTAGAATCAAACCCACTTATGTCAAAAATGCGTGCGGTTAAAAATGGCTCTATTGTCATGCTGGGCAATAGCAAAATGGCGACTGCAGCTAATCCGACGCCACTGTCTATTACTTGGGTGTTAGATGATTACCTTCAAGCTCTTGCAGAAGCGGCACGTAAAGCCAAATGAGCCAAAGCAACGCCAAACATAAAGGTCTTTTACAACAGAAGCCCATTGCCTTATTCGTCGTCCTAGTCGCTTTACTGCTGTTGTGCTTTTCCTCTATTGCCATTGGCACGAGGGAGGTTACTTGGCAGGAAATAATAGGCGCCTTACAAGGACAGATGAACACCATGGGGGAAGCCTCTGTCACCATGCGCCTACCACGCACAGTGCTTGCCATCATTGCTGGCTGCGCCTTGGGATTATCGGGTGCCATTATGCAAAGTGTGACCCGCAACCCATTAGCGGATCCAGGGATCCTTGGCGTTAATGTCGGTGCCGCTTTCTTTGTAGTTATTGGGCTAGCGTGGTTTGGTATTAACCAACTGCAAACCTATGTGTGGCTCGCCATATTGGGGGCTGGCATAACGGCCATCTTTGTCTATTTCATTAGTTCGTTAGGTTACGGCAAATCCACTCCGCTCAAATTCGCTTTAGCGGGTGCCGCCACGTCTGCGGCACTGTCTTCTTTTATTGTGGCTGTCGTCTTGCCAAGAAATGACATTGCCGGCAGTGCCAACTCTTGGCAAATAGGCGGCGTCGGTGGCGCCACCTTTGATAGCATACAGCTCGTACTGCCCTTCTTAATCGTTGGTTTTTTACTCAGTGTTTTTGTGGCTAGAAAGCTCAATACGCTGGCGCTTGGGGACGATATCGCCGCTGGACTAGGTGAAAATGTCGCTTGGATTCGTGCCATCGCTTGGCTGTCTGCAGTTTTACTCTGTGGGGCCACAACCGCCATTTGTGGCCCTATCGGCTTTGTTGGTCTCGTGGTTCCGCATTTATGTCGACTACTTGTCGGAGTGGACAACCGCTGGTTGCTCATTTTTTCAGCGCTTGTCGGCGCATGCTTATTATTAAGTGCGGATGTGTTAGGACGCATTATAGCAAGACCAAGCGAACTCTCGGTTGGCGTTGTGACCGCCTTCGTTGGCGCACCTTTCTTCATCTGGATTGTCCGTCGACAACGAGTGAAAGAGTTATGATTAACACAAACTCAACGCTCGCACGCGTTACCAATGGACGAAAAAACCGATCCAAGCGCTGGAAATGCGTGGCTAGCTTACTTTGCTTATTGGCTGTGGCTGCGCTTTCAATCACCTTAACCTTGGGGCAATCCTTCACTCCACCACAAGACGTTATAAAGGTTTTGCTTGGTGAAAACGTCCCTGGTGCGTCTTTTGTGGTGGGTCAGTTGCGCATCCCCAGAGCCATTATTTCTCTTCTTGTCGGCATGAGCTTTGGTATGGCTGGCGTGGCATTCCAAGTCATGCTGAGAAACCCATTGGCTAGCCCCGATATTATCGGAGTAAGTTCAGGTGCAACTGCTGCCGCAGTGTTTGCCATTATTGTGCTGCACATGGATGGTGCCAGTGTGGCCTTCTTCTCAATCGCCGTAGGCTTGTTGGTTGCCTTAGCGGTCTACGGTTTGTCCTATCGAAATGGAGCATCAGGTGCTCGACTGATTCTGGTTGGTATTGGCGTCTCTGCGATGATCGAAAGCTTTATTGTGTATTTACTATCACAAGCTCAAGCATGGGACCGTCAAGAAGCCATGCGTTGGCTAAGCGGAAGTGTCAACTCCGCACAAATCCATCAAGCCTTGCCGCTAATCATTTCTTTATTGATATTTGGTGGATTTTTACTAAGTCGAAGCAGAGATTTAGAAGCATTAAGAATGGGTGACGATACCGCTCACGCATTGGGTGTTCGTGTCGGCATGACTCGCCTTAGCGTTATTGTTTCGGCTGTTGGACTGATTGCGGTGGGAGTCGCGATAACAGGGCCTATTGCGTTTGTGGCTTTCTTATCAGGCCCCATTGCGGTTCGCCTTGTGAAGAACAATGGCTCGCTGCTGATTCCTTCTGGTTTAGTGGGCGCATGCTTGGTGATGTGCGGTGATTATATCGGACAATTCTTGCTGTCAAGTCGCTATCCTGTTGGCGTGATTACTGGCGCTCTAGGCGCGCCCTACCTTATTTATCTTATTATACGTGTTAACCGTAAAGGTGGCTCACTATGACACTAAAACACCAACTCGTTGTCGACCATCTTGCCGCTGGTTATGGTGAAAAAACCATCCTTAACGACATCAATATAGACATTAAACCCGGTCAAATTACATCTATCATTGGCGCCAATGCCTGCGGAAAATCTACCTTATTGCGCACTATGTCACGCTTATTATCGCCGTCTAATGGTCATGTCTTACTGGATGGCAGATCGATACACAACACGCCAACACGACAACTAGCGCAAACGCTTGGCTTATTACCTCAATCCCCCATTGCACCGGAAGGCATTACGGTCAGCGATCTAGTCAGCCGTGGCAGGCACCCACATCATGGATTCCTATCAAGGTGGCGCAAAGAAGACGATGAAGCCATTGCCAAAGCACTAGAAACCACCAAAACCACAGAGCTTTTGGACAGAGAAATAGACGAACTATCGGGTGGTCAACGCCAGCGAGTCTGGATCGCCATGGCATTAGCACAAGAAACCGACATATTGCTGTTAGACGAGCCAACCACCTTCTTGGACGTCGCTCATCAAATTGAAGTACTTGACCTGCTGGTCGACCTAAACCAAACCCGTGGCACCACCATCGTATTGGTATTGCACGACCTTAATCTGGCAGCGCGTTATTCAGACCAGCTTATCGCCATACGACAAGGTCAAGTATGTGCCAATGGAACGCCAAACGAGGTGGTAACAGAAGACATGATTCACGCTGTTTTTGGCCTACAGAGCCAAGTCATCACAGATCCTATTTCCGGCAGCCCAATGGTTTTGCCAATTGGGCGACACAAGAGAATAAAACACACTTAAACAAAGCAAATTGAAACCGTTAATTATTACAAATTTTAATCAATAATCATTAGCAATACTGTTTTCATAACATAAAATTATAGAGGAACCTGAAATGAACAAGAAAAGCACTCTTCCCTTGAAGTTAAAGCAAAGCCACTGTGCTGCCGCGACACTTTTCTGCTACTCCGTACTAACACCAATAGCTGGTTATGCAGAAACAGAAAGTGAAGCAGGCACCTTTCGACTTTCCCCTATCATCGTCAATGATCAAGCCATAGCCGATGATGACTCTGAGTCTGTTGTAGCAAAAGAGTTATGGGTCGGTGGTAAAGTCGCCACCAGCATTCAAGACACACCGGCGTCTGTCTCTGTCATCACTGAAAAAGAAATCAAGCAACGTGACGCCAGCACCACAGAAGAAATCTTAGAATATTCTCCAGGAATGGTCACAGGCTACTATGCTGCTGATGATCGTAATGACTACTTTCAGATTCGTGGCTTTAGCGCCACAACCTACCGCGATGGGCTCACTCTTGGTTCCATGAGAGGTATTAGAGAAGACGCTTATGCCTTCGAACGCGTTGAAGTGATCCGTGGTGCGAACTCCACCTTATTCGGCCCAGCAGACCCAGGTGGATCCATTAACTTTGTGAGTAAACAACCAAAATTCTATAGCTTTAATAATGCCTTCGTCACCTATGGCTCTAATGACCATAAAGAAGTAGGGATAGATGTTGGCGACACACTGGATGAAGACAAAACGTTGGCTTACCGACTAACCGGTAAAATAAAAGACAGTGACCGAGAATACGATTACTCAAAAGACGATTCGCAATTCATCATGGGCGGCCTTTCTTGGGAGCCTAATGACAACACCAGAGCCAACCTAATTGTTGACTACTTAAAAACCGACTCTTCACCAAACAGTGGTGGCTATCCTGCTGGTAAAGACTACGACAGCAGCTTATTTTACGGTGAACCTGATTATAATTCCCACGATGTAGAGCGAACCAACATCAGCGCCAATGTTACCCACAAGCTTGATAACGGCTTCAAAATTATTTCCAACGTACGATACAGTGATGCCGAAGACAGCTTTGGTTACTTGTATCTAAGCAAATATTCTAGCGACACATCAGGCACTACTATGGGGCGTGACTATTATGCCCAAGCTTCCAAGCTAGAGCAGTTGAATGGTAATCTGCTAGGTCAGTATGACATCAGTTTTGACCGACTAGACAGCAGTACTGTATTTGGTGTTGAGTATCAGGATGCAACAACCGATTCCACTACCTACTATGGAAGCGCTTCAAGTATTGATATTAATAATCCAGTTTATTCTGGCGCTCCTGCAAATACGCCTGTCTACGGAAACACAAAAACTGATTACCAAACAAAAGCTGTGTTGATTCAACAAAATTTTGCTTTAGACGATAAATACATCCTGACTCTTGGCGCGCGTCACGACGACATTGATGTTCGTCAAATGAACTATTTAACCAGCACCAAGTCATCAAATGACTTTTCAGAAGACACCTTCCGCTCTGCATTTACATATAAATTTAACGATGAGGTGTCTGCCTACATAAGCCAAGTAGAGTCAGTAGCACCACCATCAGCGACAAGTACCAAAATTGTCCGCGGCGACCAGACTGAGGTCGGTGTTAAATACTCACCCAGTAATATGAATGCCCTGTTCTCTATTGCTGTTTACGATCTTGAAAAAAGCAATGTAGAAACTTCATCTTTCCAAAGTAGCGGCA
The DNA here is from genome assembly GCF_057180105.1 of Marinomonas sp. ATLA20. Classification (NCBI taxonomy): domain Bacteria; kingdom Pseudomonadati; phylum Pseudomonadota; class Gammaproteobacteria; order Oceanospirillales; family Oceanospirillaceae; genus Marinomonas; species Marinomonas sp. ATLA20. The sequence continues at coordinate 916,488 of NZ_JBXUKU010000001.1, read as the reverse complement.
TCGTTCGTGAAACCATTGGTAAAAACCAAGTGAAAGGTGTGGATCTAGAAGCTCGAGCGGAGTTAACCGATAATTTAAGCATCTCAGGTGGTTACTCATACATGGAACCAAAAATTACCAAAGATGATACCTACGAAGGTAAAACGATCTCATATACACCCAAGCATTCCGCTTCTGTATGGGGACATTACACACTTCCACGCCAAGACATGTCTATCGGTCTAGGGGCTCGTTACATCGGCTCCTACTACTTCACTAATACCAACGATTCAAAAAGTGAATCGGCTGTCATAGTCGATGCTTCTTTTGGCTATGAGGTTACACAAGATACCCAACTTTCTATGAATATCAGCAACTTGCTTGGTAAAGAATACGTTGCAGGTTCTGGTTCAGCAGATTTCTATAACCCTGGCCGAGATATCACTCTTACTTTAAACCACAGCTGGTAAACAGCACTGATGCAATAAATCGAAAACCATCCCTTTTTTGAGCCAGTATGGATATTCATACTGGCTTTTTTTGGCCACGACTTTTTCAAGAACAATAAATTCAAGAATAATAAAGCGCTGAAATCATCAGAATTGATTACTTTTTTACATGTGGGGGAATCAAAAATGGTACGCCCGAGAGGATTTGAACCTCCGACCTTCGCCTCCGGAGGGCGACGCTCTATCCAGCTGAGCTACGGGCGCATGACTTGTTACGTGGCGCTAAATAGCTTTGTATGAAACAAAGCGGCCAGAACAAATTGGAGTGCGTATTCTAAAGGAAATTCTTCAGGTTTCCAGTGCTTAATGACGGAAAGCCGCAGATTCATGTTTTTATCTGCTTTTCTCTCATTTACCTAGTGGTTGAAGTCGAGGATAATTCTCTCACTGTTCACTTATTCATGTTATCAGGAGCGTCTCTACCGATGCAATGCAAGCGTTTCCCGCTCAGTTTTACAGCCCTTTTATTTAGTGGTTTCGCTATGAGCTTGCTGCTGAGCAATTCGGCGCATGCCGCACGTTCAGGCGAGGCACTTTACAACAGTTTTTGCATTGCCTGCCACATGAATGGCGTTGCAGGCGCGCCGAAATTTGGTAATAAGGCTGATTGGCAACCACGCATTGAAAAAGGCATTGATACCTTATTAAAAGATGCGACAAGTGGCTATAAAGCCATGCCACCAAAAGGCTTGTGCTTTGATTGCAGTGAAAACGAACTCCGTGATGCAATTCAATATATGATCGACAAGAGTTCAGACTCTTAATCGATTATGATTTAGCCGTTCAACATGGCTTTTAGTGCCGATAACGAAGCTTGGCCTCGCTCTTTTTTACTGCTTTCACCTTCGTCACTGCGCCCTTCCCAAACAAGATCTTCTTCTGGTAATTCATCCAAGAATCGACTCGGTAAACAGTCGATTTCTTCGCCATATTGGCGACGTTTCGCGGCCAAGGTAATACACAAGGTCTTTTTCGCTCGAGTAATCCCCACATAAGCCAATCGACGCTCTTCTTCGATGTCGTCGTTCTCTATGCTGTTTCTATGAGGTAACAGTTCCTCTTCACAACCAATCAAAAACACATGGGGATACTCCAAGCCCTTGGAGGCATGAAGCGTCAGTAATTGCACCTTGTCTTCGTCTTCCTCTTCTTCTTGGCGTTCGAGCATGTCGATCAATAACAGCTTACTAATCGCTTGATCCAAGCCAGCTGTTTCATCTTCTTCCCATGCAGACTCCATCATGCGCTGAATGGAATCCAGCAAGAAGCGCACGTTTTCGATGCGTCGATCGCCTGCTTTATTGGAAGAGGTTTGCTCTTGAATCCAGCCGTAATAATCCATGTCGTGAATCATTTGCTCAATCACTGGAACAGGTGAAGCGCCTTCCAGGCGTTGGCGTAGATTGGACATCCAACGTTCGAACTCCTGCAAGCTTTTTAATGAACGCCCTGTCACTATGTCTTCCAGTTCTCTGTAACCCGATGCTTCAAACAAACTTACGCCGCGCTCGGTGGCCAAGTTACCGACCTTTTCCAGCGTTGCAGGTCCAATTTCTCGGCGTGGTAAGTTCACGATACGCAAAAAGGCATTGTCGTCCGATGGGTTCACCAAGAGACGTAAATAACTCATTAAGTCTTTGATTTCCGCACGCGAGAAAAACGACGTACCGCCGTTCATTTTGTAAGGAATACGGTAGGCTTGCAGCTTGATTTCCAACAGACGCGCTTGGTGATTACCACGATATAAGATGGCAAAATCTCGGTAAGGAATTTCATGGCGTAAATGGCGTGATTGAATTTCCGCCGCTACACGTTCTGATTCGGCGTCTTCGTTACGGGTCACCATAACACGAATCGGGTCGCCCTCTTCGTGATCACTCCACAAGGCTTTATCGTAAATATGCGGATTGTTGGCGATCAAGGTGTTGGCCGCTTTCAATATGGTTTTAGTCGAGCGATAATTTTGCTCCAACTTAACCAGTTTTAAACTCGGGTAATCAACAGACAAGCGCTCAAGGTTTTCAGGACGTGCGCCACGCCACGCATAAATAGATTGGTCATCATCGCCCACCAGAGTAAAACAACGACGAAATCCAGCTAATAAACGAATCAATTCATACTGGCTGGCGTTGGTGTCTTGGCACTCATCCACCAGCAAGTAGCGGACTTTGTTTTGCCAACGATCACGCAACTCAGCATCGGCCATTAACAAACTAACCGGCAATAAGATCAAATCGTCGAAATCTACTGCGTTGTAAGCGCGCAAATAACGCTGATATTGCACATACACTTGCGCCGCTAGCAGAAACTCTTCGGTATCTGCATTGGTCATGGCTTCTTGCGGTGTGGTTAAGTCATTTTTCCAGTTGGAAACCGTATTTTGACAGTAAGCGGCAGAGTCAGTTTGACCGTTAAACTCTTTATCGAGGATTTCTTTGATCAGACTAAGAGAGTCTTGGGAATCAAATAGGGTGAAGCCTTCTTTTAAACCCGCACGGCGATATTCTTTACGAAGAATCCGTAAGCCTAAATTGTGGAAAGTCGAGATACTCAAGCCGCGGCTTTCTTGTTTAGACAACATGCCCACCACACGCTCTTTCATTTCTCGCGCAGCTTTATTGGTAAAAGTCACCGCGATAATACTGTTAGCTTTGAAGCCACATGTTTGAATCAGATAGACAATCTTTGTGGTGATAACGCTGGTTTTTCCCGATCCAGCACCCGCCAATACTAGCAAAGGACCATCGATCTGTTTGACGGCGTCTAGCTGACGCTCATTCAAATTACGAAGACGATGGGATATGGATGGCATTGACTCACTCATGGAAAAACTCTGGCTCGTATGGCTATTAAAAATCAGCCGTAAGTGTACCCGACAATAAAGAATCTCGCACTGTGATAACCACGCAACCGACATAAAAAAGGGATGCACAAATGGCATCCCTTTTTTGACACTAAGCAAATAAATTATTTATCTGTTTCTTGAGCGTTGCTTTCAGCAACGGGTCGACGGCTCCAGTAGCTCGCCAACAAAGATCCTGAGATATTGTGCCACACACTGAAAATCGTTCCAGGTAAAGCCGCCATAGGTGTGAAAAATTTCACCGCAAGCGCTGCTGCCAAACCAGAGTTTTGCAAGCCGACCTCAAACGCAACGGTGCGACAAACACGCTGATCAAAACCAAGTAGGTAAGTCACCCAGTAGCCCAAAGTTAAACCTATCGCATTGTGAAGAATAACCGCAGCCGCAACGACCAAGCCAACTTGTACAATTTTAGAAGCACTCAATGCCACGACAATGGCTATGATCAACACGATGGCAAACATCGAAATGTAAGGAAAAATCGGTTCAGCCTTGCGGACAAACTTAGAGAAAAACGTGTTAATCAATACACCAGCCGCTACAGGAAGAAGCACAATTTTAAACAAGCTCATTAACATGCCAGCGACAGGCACATCGACACTTTGGCCAATCATTAACGACACTAAAAATGGTGTCAATATTACGCCAAGCAAGGTCGAAATAGCCGTCATGGAAATAGACAGCGCTGTGTCGCCTTTCGCTAAGTAACACATAACATTCGATGAGGTACCACCAGCTACACTGCCCACAAGCAACATGCCAACGGTTAATTCTGTATCAAAACCAAACGCAAAGGCTACACCAAAGGCAGCAATCGGCATGACCAAAAATTGCAACAACACGCCAACACCGACGGCTTTGCCGTTCTTCAACACTTGCTTGAAGTCCGTAGGACTTAAAGTCAATCCCATTGCCAGCATAATGATGGTCAATAATGGAACGATTTGAGTTTTCAAACCAACGAATAAATCAGGTTGAAAGAAGGCAATTGCAGAAAGCAATAGAGCCCAAACAGGAAACAGCTGGATAACCATAAGACAAAACTCCACATAGGCTACTCGCCATTGCCACCAATAAATTGACAAGAGCGAGTACGCAACGACTATTTAATTATTATTAACCCCAGAAACGGGGGGATAATTGTATCGAAATGAAATATGTTAAAACAGTTTTTATCTTGTATTTAGAAGAGACACAAACTTCAATTTCACTTTATTAAAGACCCAATCAAAATGGCCACTTCATGACGACACCGCCATGGATAAAGTCTTCTCAATTTTCCTGTAACTTAAAGATTCCATTAAATGCGCCCTAGTGACTGGAGAATCGTTTAAATCAGCCAAGGTAAGCGCAACTTTTAATACTCTATGATACGCACGAGCTGAGAGTTTCAACTTTTCCAACGCCTGTTGCATAAATTGCTTATCGTCATCACTTAAGGCACAAATCGCTTCTAACTGACGACCACTTAGCAGTGCATTTTGCACACCTTGGCGTGACCTTTGCCTTGCGACGGCACGCTCTACGCGTTCACGTACACTGACGCTGCTCTCGCCTTCTTCTTGGGCATTGACCAGCACATTCGAAGGCAAAGGCGGCACTTCGACGTGTAAATCAATACGATCTAAAAATGGCGCAGAGAGTTTCTTAAGATATTTCTGGCTGGCACTCGATTGATAATAATCTTGGCCTCCGCTGTAAGCTTCATTACTGGCGTTCATGGCGGCAACCAGCTGAAACCGAGCCGGAAAGGTCACTTGGCCACGTGCTCGTGAAATATGTACCTCGCCATTTTCCAATGGCTCTCGAAGTACCTCCAACACTTTACGGTCGAATTCAGGTAATTCATCGAGGAATAAAACGCCACAATGCGCTAAAGATGCTTCCCCCGGTTGGGGAATGGAGCCACCTCCTACTAGCGCTGCCGCTGAGCAAGAGTGATGAGGAGATCGAAAGGGCCTCTCGGACCAATGCCAATCCAGCCCCATTTTTCGCCCTGCTACCGATTGAACTGACGCCACCGCTAATGCTTCCGCTTCTGTCATGGCGGGCATAATGCTGGGCAATCGAGACGCCAACATGGTTTTGCCGGTTCCTGCAGGCCCAATAAATAAGAGATTATGTCCACCCGCGGCCGCGACTTCTAAGGCTCGACGCGCTTGATATTGGCCTTTTACATCGCGCATGTCTTTATGATCTAACGGCAGTGGCTCAGCCGTTTTTGACACACAAACAGGCAGCGCTGTTTGTTTCAATAAATGCGCTGTCACTTGGGTTAAATGTTTGGCAAATACGGCATTGCCTTCCACAAGAGCGGCTTCTTGTTGATTGTCCTCAGGAAGAATCAATTGACGATTCGCTTGATGACAAGCAATAGCAGACGGCAATAATCCGGGGACGCCACGAATATCACCTGACAACGCCAGTTCTCCAATAAATTCGGTATCTCGTAGATTCAACTCACCAAGCTGCCCTGAGGCGACCAAGACACTGATAGCAATCGCCAAATCATAACGACCGCCCTCTTTGGGCAAATCTGCTGGCGCTAGATTAATAGTGACCCGCCGAGTAGGAAATTCAAAATGACTGTTAATAATCGCGCTACGCACACGATCTTTTGCTTCTCGTACAGCAGCTTCAGGCAAGCCTACTATGTTTAGAGAAGGAAGCCCGTTTGAAATATGGGTTTCAACGGTAACTAACGGGGAAGACACGCCCACGCGGGCACGACTATAAATAGTGGCTAAACTCATGATCACTCCTTGATGCTGAATTCTTCCTTACTTTCGATCTGTGACAGAGGCCTAACTCCTTTTGTTTGACCTTTGCACAGACAACATTATCACTAGGTTATTTATGGGTTTAGGACAAACTCAACATGCCTAGCCTGTTCGCTCATCAAACCTCGGTATAACTGATTAACTTGAGTAGCGTCATAATGTTTGACGCTAATATTCGCATCAAACAGTGTTGCCTTTGGCCGATCAAGAAGATCCGCTGTCGCCATCAATATCATACGATTATTAGAGTTAACGGCCTTGTTAAATTGCTTACGCTGTTTAAGCTGCATTAAATCTATTTTTGATGCATCAATGACTTGATTAGCACGTATCGAAATTTGTTGATTAATGACTTCTATAACTTTATCCACTTGATCAGGTGCAACACTTAGATCTATTTGCATTCGAATAGTATTATTGAGTGTAGTGCCACCGCTAAAATTTGCAGAAACAGCATAAGTCAGCCCCAATTCCTCACGGATTGTTGATGTGAGTTGCTCAGAAAACTGTATGGCTTCAGCTTGAAGTAACGAATTATTGACCCATTTATAGTCTTCTTTATCTACCTCATACATTATTGTTATAAAGCTAGCTTCCCCTCCGATACCCTGGCCTGTTACGCGTTCTGATTTTTGCAGCTTAGGAAAATATTTAAGAATTTCATGACTTGGATTATTCACTGGAATATTAGCAACATAGTGAGTCAACTGATCACGCAGCTCCGATGGCTCAATGTCACCGGTTATAAAAACTTGGTAATTTTGAGACCCTGAATAATAACGTCCATATATTTTTTCGATATCGCTTTTGCTTATATCAATCACTTCCTGTTCAGTCATGCGACGTAGACGAGTATCACTTTGATACAGCACTTTCTCTATCAGATGATCAAACTCATCACGATTTCCAGAAGCCTGTTTTCGTATTAATGAGACTAAGCTTTGCTTTTGATGGTTCAAGACTTGCTCATCAACCTTAGCCTCAGTTAGCGTAATATGAGCAAGGCGAAACAGAGTTTCTGCATCCGTTGTAGCCCCTTCAAGCTGTAATTCACGAGTGTAATAAGTGAAATATGGGGTCAGCACTATATCTCTCTCATTTATCCATCTATTTAGTGCTGGGCCATCAAAGCTTCGTAAACCACTTGCAGCCATCACCCCCAGCGCTAAGCGAGCTTGTAATGCTGCCTCATCACTCAATACGTTTAAACCGCCTTGTCCAACAAGCTGAATATCAATACGATCTGAGTTGTTCTTTAAACGCGAGTAAAAAACCTTGATGCCATTTGATAATGTGAATATTTCGATATCATTTGGCAGTATTTCATGTGCGCTTATTGCGCCCGGCTGCTTTATAACCGCCCAAGCTTCGTGTAGCTTTTGCCCTCCAAGAGGTGCAGCTACTTGGCTTGGCCAACGACTCCATTCTTGAAGTTGGGTATTAGTTGGTGTTGTCTCAGTAGGATTTTGAGTGAGCGTAATTCGGGGAGAAAAAGTCAACACATCCTCTGCAATGATTTGGCTTTGCTTAGGTGTAAACTTAGGCAAGCTTTGTTCTAAAAAACGATAATACTGGCCTTGCCCTTGAAGTAGGTCACCACTCATCAGGCTATCAACAGACTTTCTAGCTAGATGCTCGGCACTATCGAGGTTATTTTTTTCTTTCTTAAGCACTGTCTCGCGCCAACTATTTAACTCATCTTGAGTAAGGCCATATTGCGCCATTCTGGCCCACTCTCGAGATAGTAAAGAAGTCGCTTTCTGTAAGTCCTTAGTATCGCCATTAGCTTCAAATACGAAATGCCCTAGATGTCGATCACTTAGGTGATGACCAAAATAAGCATGCAAATTCATGTTCAACTGTTCACGATTCACCACACGGGTTAAGCGTTGTTGTAAGACACTGAAAATAGCACTTATCATTTCAGCTCGGTATAAATCCTCTTCAGATCGAACCGACCAGTTATCACTGAAACCTTCAAGTTGAAGATTAGATCCTAATATATCTGGCGCTCGTAAAGTATGGATCTTAGCGGAAGGTATTTTTAGAACAGATGTACCCACTAGATATGGTTCGTCAGGCTTTTGCCAGCCAGAAAAAGTGTCACTAATCTGCCGCTTTAAATCTGATGAATCAAAGTCCCCAGTTACCACTAAAAACGCATTATCAGGCCGATAGTGCGTTTTATAAAACTCAGCCAATTGGTGTACTGTCACATTAGAGACCACGTCCATATTTCCAATTGGTAAATGATTCCGCCAAGGATGTTCTTCCAAAGCGAATTTAGTCCACATATCACGAGCCGTTTCTTTATTTTCGCGATAACGCCACTCTGCTTGGATAATAGCTTTTTCTTGTTCAGTTTCTTGTTTATCAAAACCAGTCTGGCTAGCTATATGCGCTAGTAGATCAACACCTTGTTGCATTCTGGATGCAGAGGTATCGCTAAAATGTAAATAATAATGCGTCCTGTCGAATGTCGTGTAAGCATTAGCATGTGATCTGTTTTCAAGACTTAAATCATCTAGCCAAGTTTCAATTGGATTATGGTCTGATGCATCTATTTGTTCAAAGGCCATATGCTCAACAAAATGCGCTAGCCCTGCTTGTTCAGGCCGCTCGTCTTCACTACCTACTTTAATAACAAGATTCATATCAACCTCGTTATTAGACTGAGAGTTACTATTGGGCCAAATTAGCACTTCCATGCCATTAGCTAAGGTATAACGCTCGAAGGGAGGTGTATCATTAGAAGTGTTCGTACACGCAGAAAGAAGTACTGTAGCTCCAATCACTGCCCAATATCCATTTGGCATAATTTTTCCTTACATATTCCATATGATTTTATAGTCACTGTTATTATGCCAAAAAGTGGCAAAGTTACGTATTTTTTCCTGTAATACTTGTAAAATTTAACTTGAAATTAAGCTTTTTGTATTCCTCCTTAGGATCGCCAAACAATCCAATTATCCATAATGCACGTATACAATACAAAATACACACGAGGAATCTATAGGTGAAAAAACTCAACCCCAATAAGCTTCTGCTATCGAAGTGGACGTCCACATCGCCACAACAAAAAGAGAAGCATTTCATTGTCACTAAACTGATTCGTGATGAAGACGACATCGTCGTAGAATGTGTGCTTGAAGCCGTCATCAACAAAAATCAGTATTACTTGCCTTGGCAAACGCTAGCGTCGCCAGACGATTGGCTTCAAGGTTGGAAATAGCTCAAATAAGCGAGCTTTCCAAATCTCGACTACACGGTGATCAGATCAGTCGTTTTTCTCTAGCTCGTTTAAACGCGCTTCTAGCACAGCCAGCTTTTCACGGTATTTGGCTAACATCGATGCTTGCACTTCAAACTCTTCGCGGGTCACCAAATCCATTTTCGTTAAGGTATTCTGTGCGACCTGATGAAGCTGAGCCTGAATTTCTTCTTTTGGTAGTTTACCTAATGTTTCTGCGGCTTGACCTAGACCGGTTCCAAGCTGCTTTATAAATTGATCAATCATACGAGTCTCTTTTTCTGCGTTTACAATACATTAGTATAAAAGCCTAACTAAGGCGCTAACAAGGGATCTTGGTGAACATCTTGTGTAACACTGCCCTTTTTATTAACACTCAAGTCGATTTTATTGCCTCTTTTGTGTGCGTAAACTCAAACATTGTCGTTTCTATTAAAGCCCCCCTCTCACTAAAGCGCACATCCTATTCTCATGTTGCGAGTCTATTTTTCAATTAAAACCAACAAGATAACCGCAATCGCTCATTTTCTTTCTCGTAAAAACGCTATATTCGCACCAACTTAATGCAGCAACTTATAGCAACAACCCAATATGCCGCACTAATTAAAGCGATACACGGCTCTTTTTAATTTCGTAAAGTCGACAAAATCCTTACAAAGCCATTGTTATAAGGGCATCCCCATATGTGGCACGCATATTGAATAGAGCTAAGTACCTGCGATACGACAATAAAACTGACTTTTTAAGGAGACAGTGGGTATGAAGCTTATAACTGCCATCATCAAGCCATTTAAACTCGATGATGTTCGAGAAGCACTTTCTGAAATCGGCGTTCAAGGTATCACCGTAACAGAAGTAAAAGGTTTCGGACGTCAAAAAGGCCACACAGAACTATACCGCGGCGCTGAATATGTAGTGGATTTTTTACCTAAGGTAAAAATCGAACTTGCCATTGCGGACGATATGACCGACCAAGTAGTTGAAGCCATCACTGGCGCAGCAAACACTGGCAAAATCGGCGACGGTAAGATCTTTATCGTTAACCTTGAACAAGCGGTTCGTATTCGTACCGGTGAGACTGGTGTAGAAGCAGTTTAATCACTGCTCGATTTATACAAGCCTTTAGGGGGGCGAAACATGCAAGATCAAATTTTTCACTTACAATATGCGATGGACACCTTTTACTTCTTGGTGTGTGGCGCGCTGGTTATGTGGATGGCAGCAGGATTTGCCATGTTAGAAGCGGGTCTAGTACGTGCTAAAAACACCACTGAAATTCTTACTAAAAACGTGGCTTTGTTTGCCATTTCTTGTGTTATGTACCTAGTTTGTGGTTACGCCATCATGTACGGCGGTGACTGGTTCCTTACTGGTATTCAAGACGTCGATGTGGCTTCTACTTTAACTGACTTCGCTGGTCGTGAAGGCGGATTCGAAGGCGGCGCAATCTACTCTGGCGCTTCTGATTTCTTCTTCCAAGTTGTGTTCGTTGCAACAGCAATGTCTATCGTATCTGGTGCGGTTGCTGAACGTATGAAACTTTGGGCTTTCCTAGTATTTGCTGTTGTTATGACAGGTTTCATCTACCCAATGGAAGGTAACTGGACTTGGGGTGGCGGTTCTGTATTCGGTATGTTTAGCCTTGGTGACCTTGGTTTCACTGACTTTGCAGGTTCTGGTATCGTTCACATGGCCGGTGCTTCTGCTGCACTAGCTGGTGTATTGGTACTTGGCGCTCGTAAAGGCAAGTACGGTCCAAACGGTGAAGTTCGCGCTATTCCTGGTGCTAACCTTCCACTTGCGACATTAGGTACTTTGATCCTTTGGTTGGGTTGGTTTGGATTCAACGGCGGTTCTGTACTAAAACTTGGCGATATCGCTAGTGCTAACTCTGTTGCCATGGTGTTCTTGAACACTAACGCTGCAGCAGCGGGTGGCGCTATCGGTGCACTTATCCTTGCTCGCATCTTATTCGGTAAAGCCGATCTAACCATGCTTCTAAACGGCGTACTTGCTGGCTTGGTAGCAATCACGGCAGGTCCTGATACACCGTCAGCTCTAGGTGCTACTCTAATCGGTCTGGTTGGTGGTTTGATTGTTGTTGTGTCTATCTTGACTCTAGACAAGCTTAAAATCGATGATCCAGTGGGCGCAATCTCTGTTCACGGTGTGGTTGGTCTTTGGGGCTTGCTAGCTGTGCCACTAACGAACGATGGCACAACGTTCGGCGGACAAATTGCCGGCGCGCTTACTATCTTCGTTTGGGTATTCGTTTCTAGCCTAGTGGTTTGGTTAATCATCAAAGCCATCATGGGTGTTCGTGTAAGCGAAGAAGAAGAATACGAAGGTGTAGATTTCTCTGAATGTGGTATGGAAGCGTACCCAGAGTTTAAAAAGAGCTAATCGCTTTTCTTAAAAGCTTAGCGTTTTAAAATACAAACCCTCGCCTTGGCGGGGGTTTTCTTTTGCTAACACTATTGAGTTAATGCTTTACGCCCTCATCACTATTCAATCGACATGATACTGACTCACAATCTCCTACTTACTGACACAGATAAACGGTATCATGGCTAATACATAAGACCGATTTACAGAGGCCAACATGCAGCACGACGATCTACATTTAACGATACGCAACCTGACCAATAGCGATTACGAAGAAGTAAAAGTACTAATGGATAAGGTTTATCATGATATTGGTGGCTCATGGCCTGAACACACGATTCATAAATTGATCAAAGATTTTCCTGAAGGACAAATTTGTCTAGAAGATCACGGTAAAATTGTCGGCTTAGCGTTATCAGTACAAGTCAGCTATCAGCGCTTCAGTAACCCGCATACGTATGACGATCTTATCGACCAAAAAGAGAATGTTCTAAACGATGCTCGTGGTGATGCCATGTATGGCTTGGACGCGTTGATTGCCCCTGAATATCGAGGTTATCGCCTTGGTCGCCGATTATACGAAGCCAGAAAAGACCTTTGTCGCCAACATAATTTACGCGCCATTTTGGCCGGCGGCCGTATTCCAAATTATCACGAGCACGCCCATGAAATGAGCGCTGCGGAATATTTAGAAGCGGTGCGCGAACGTAAAATTTACGATCCGATTCTGACCTTCCAACTATCAAACGATTTCCAAGTCACTCGCTTGCTAAAACGTTACATGCCGGAAGATGAAAAGTCCCAAGGCTACGCAACTTTACTGGAATGGAAAAATATCTTCTTTGAACCTGATACCAACGTGATTCGCTCACGTAAAACGCAAGTGCGTATCGGAGCCATTCAGTGGCAAATGCGTGAAGTCGAAAGCGTTGACGAGTTATTGAAGCAAGTCGAATACTTTATCGACGCGGTATCCGATTATAAAAGTGACTTTGTTTTATTCCCTGAATTCTTCAATGCACCACTGATTGGACTAAGCCCTGATCAAAGCAACCAAACCGAGGCCATCCGCTTTTTAGCGAGCTTCACTGAACGCTTTATCAATGAAATGTCTCAGTTCGCTGTCAGCTATAATATCAACGTCATCACCGGCTCCATGCCTGTAATCGAAGACGAGACTGTGTATAACGTCAGCTACTTATGTCGCCGTGACGGAACTGTGGAAGAGCAAAAGAAAATTCACATTACCCCTCATGAACGCCGTGACTGGGTGATTGAAGGTGGTAACGAATTGCGCGTTTTCAATACCGATGCAGGCCGTGTAGGCATCTTGATTTGTTACGATGTGGAATTCCCTGAATTGGGCCGTCTATTGGCTGAACAAGACATGGATATTTTATTTGTACCATTCTGGACAGACACGAAAAACGGTTACTTGCGCGTACGTCGTTGTGCTCAAGCACGCGCCATTGAAAACGAATGTTATGTGGTTATTTGCGGTAGCTGTGGCAACCTTCCACAAGTGGAAAACCTAGACATTCAGTATGCGCAAAGTTCTGTATTTTCGCCTTCTGACTTCTCTTATCCGCACGATGCTGTGATGGCAGAAACCACACCAAACACAGAAATGATCATGTTCTCTGATTTGGATTTAGACAAGCTAAAATTGACTCGTAGCGAAGGCTCGGTAAACAACCTAAAAGATCGTCGTACCGACCTTTACTCAGTCAATTGGAAAAAATCGAAATAAGCCAAGCGGCTTTTTCCTGTGATAACATGGACGTTATCACAGCCGCTTAATTGCATTTCGTAAGACTGTTCAAAGGCGCTAATAGCGCCCTTTTTATGACAAAAAGAGACTCTCATGGCCAAAGCAAAAACCGCCTTTGTATGCAATGAATGCGGAGCCGACTACGCAAAGTGGCAAGGGCAATGCCAAGCCTGCAGCGCGTGGAATTCCCTATCCGAAATTCGCCTTACCTCTGGTAAAACCTCAGCTCGGGTTTCCGCTAGTCAAGACCCTCGTTATCAAGGTTACGCTGGGGCAGTAACTGGCATCCAGAATTTATCCGACGTGGATTTGGGCGATGTACCTCGCTTTAGCTCCGGTGCAAACGAATTCGACCGAGTATTAGGCGGTGGTTTAGTCCCTGGTGGTGTGGTGCTGATTGGCGGGCACCCTGGTGCAGGTAAAAGTACTTTACTGTTGCAAACCATGTGTTGGCTCGCGCAGCAACAAAGTGCTTTGTACGTGACCGGAGAGGAATCCCTTCAACAAGTTGCCATGCGAGCACAGCGCCTTGGCCTGCCAACGCAAAACCTAAAAATGTTGTCAGAAACCAATGTGGAAGCGATTTTAACCATCGCCCAACAAGTTAAACCTAAAGTCATGGTTATTGATTCGATCCAAGTTATGCACTTGGATGGCGTAGAATCGGCTCCCGGCAGCGTGTCACAAGTACGAGAAAGCGCCGCGGTACTAACGCGCTTCGCTAAGCAAACCCAAACAGCAGTTTTGCTTGTCGGTCACGTGACCAAAGACGGTTCTTTGGCCGGACCAAAAGTACTTGAACACATGGTGGATTGCTCTGTTTTGCTGGAAGGCTCAGAAGACTCGCGTTTTCGAACGCTTCGTGGCATGAAAAACCGCTTTGGTGCAATCAATGAATTGGGCGTTTTCGCCATGCTCGAAAATGGCTTAAAAGAAGTCAAAAATCCTAGCTCTATATTCTTGAATCGCAGCAATCATCCTGCGGCTGGCAGCCTTGTCATGGTGGTTTGGGAAGGAACGCGTCCTCTATTGGTTGAGCTTCAAGCTTTGGTCGATGATTCAGCATTAGGCAACCCAAGACGCGTCACCGTTGGCTTTGACCATAATCGCCTAGCAATGTTATTAGCGGTACTCCACAAACACGGCGGCTTACTCACATCAGACCAAGACGTCTACTTAAACGTCGTTGGCGGTGTGAAAGTATTGGAAACCAGTGCCGATCTGGCAGCTATCGCAGCGGTTGTTTCCAGCTTCCGCGATAAAATCTTGCCCCATGATTTAGTAGTGCTTGGTGAAGTAGGCTTGTCTGGTGAGATTCGCCCTGTGCCATCTGGACAAGAACGCATTAGTGAAGCCGCCAAACATGGTTTTACCAGAGCAGTGGTGCCAAAAGCCAATTGCCCAAAAAAACCGATTGAAGGCATGAAAGTAATTGGGGTGGATCGTTTATCAGAAGCGCTAGACGCGATATTTGAAAACTAGCTTACACTTGCTGTAAGACGTTACGAGTTAGTCATTCGTTAATTCGAACAGATCTGCTATGGGCTCGTCTTCCATACCGTATGGAAGCGCCTTAGCAGAATCAGCCTCTAAGCGCTCTTGGCGAGCTTTTAATAAACGCGCTCGGCGCTGTTTGCACAAATCCAATACTTGGTGACGATCTTCATTAGACAGAGAAAACCAATGAAAGCGCTCTTCTCGACTGCGCAAGCAACCTTTGCAGAAGCCTTTTTTGCTGTTTTCACACACGCCTCGACAAGGGCTTTCTATGACGAACAGTTCTATTTGCTCCATAATGCCCCCTAAGACGTTAATGATGAGGCGACACTATTCTGTCGCCAGCTCAAAATCGTATACTTCTTCAGGTGATAAAAAATACACTCGGTCTGCTGGTGCAGCATCCAGTGAAAACCAGTAAAAACGCTCTGGCACCCCCATCTCTAAATAAAAATTAACGTATGTCGCATGCACAGGATCCGCAACATTTAGGCTTGTCGCGCTGACTTTGGTACCATCAGACCAAGAATGAACGCCCACACCGGCACCAGCACCAATACTGCGCGTTACACCACCTAAGAATAGATCAACGCCACCAGAAAGCACGTACCCCGTCGGTGCTATGCGCGTATTCAAACCAAGACGACGAATCAAACGCGCACCATCCATTGTCGCTTCTTGATCAACAGAACCAGGCACGTCAACTAAGACTAAATCCGTTACATTGGGATTTTTACGCACCATATCACTGAGCTGTTTAACTAGATCATTACCTAAGACACCGGACAAATAAGCCGAATTTCCTTCTATATCAATTACTAAACTGTCAGATACGTCGACATCTGCTTTTTTATTCGCCTCCACTCCTGAACAAGCGGTTAAAAATAACGCTATGATTAAGCATGAGAATCTTGATAATAGGCTAACACTACAATTTTTCTTCATATGATGTCCGGTAGTTTAAGAAGAATTTTTAGCACAAGTGAACTAGAGTAAATTCTATTACGTAATTATAAAAGTGCAATTGATTGACGATAAAAGGGTTTTCTGTGCCTAACCAAACAAGTAAAGGACAACAACTCTCGTGGTAAATACTAGCCAACTACAGCACCCACATTCTTTTACTTCAGACAATGTTTTTAATAGTCTTCAGCAAACGTCTAGGGTTTTGAGCATAGCGTCAGCAACAGGGTCCATTGTTCATTTTGTTTTCATCATTTTATTCACCTATCTTGATCAACCAATACTTGCTTGGATTAATATTCTAAGTGTCTCGGCGTGGCTCGTAACATTTTGGTTTAATCGCATTAGACGCCATGACATTTCTATTTTGATTATGAGTGTCGAAATATTTTGCCACGCTATCTTAGCGACTAGCTTATTAGGAGTGGATGCAGGCTTTCAGTATTACCTGTGGCCCATCGCCCTGCTCTTAATGGTTATGCCTTCTCTAAGTATTACTTGGTCTACCATTATCGCTTTCTTCCATATTACAACCTTCACACTGTTAACTATGTTTTGCCAGACTAAGGTAGAGAGTTTAGCGTTGTACTACCCTCTACTTTTTATACTAAATATAGCAGGCGCGAGCATTCCATTTATTGCTACGGCTGCTATTTCACGCTCAGCCTATGCGAATCAATATTTTTTAATGGCTGAGCTGGCTGAAAAAGATGAACTGACCAAATTATTTAACCGCCGCTTTGGTCTTGAAGCATTAAGCTTTTATATTAAGCAAAAGGATGAAAATAAAGTCCCTTTTTGCATCAGCTTAGTGGATGTTGACCACTTCAAAAGAGTAAACGATCAAATGGGCCATAGTAAAGGCGATGAAATACTTGTCAAAATCTCAAACTATCTGTCGAAATCCATGCGTGAAACCGATATTTCAAGTCGCTGGGGTGGCGAAGAGTTTCTTTTCATCTTTCCAAATGTCGAACTCGCTCAAATCCAACAACGCATAGAGACAATCTGTAAAGAAATGCCCAACCATGTTTTAGTAGATGGCTGGGATAAAGCTATTAGCTGTAGCTTTGGTCTGATCCAAGTAGAGGTCAATGAGACTGCTGAAGACGCATTGAAACGTGTCGACGACACTCTTTATCAAGCCAAAGAAAATGGCCGTTACCAAGTAGTAAGCGGCCATTTATCATAAACAAAGTTTTTTACCGTTTTAATACCTACGAGGGAAAAGAAAAACTTTTCCCTTCACGGACACCGGCAGAAGGCCAGCGCTGAGTAATGGTTTTGCGCTTAGTGTAAAAACGCACGGCATCTGGACCATAAGCGTGCAAATCACCGAACAAAGAACGTTTCCAACCACCAAAACTGTGATACGCCACAGGCACTGGCAAAGGCACATTAATGCCAACCATCCCCACCTCAATATGATCAGAAAAGTAACGCGCCGCTTCACCGTCACGGGTGAAGATACAAGTACCATTGCCATATTCATGGTCGTTAATCAGCGTCATAGCCTCTTCCATAGTGTCCACGCGAACAACCTGTAAAACCGGCCCGAAGATCTCTTGTTGATAGCTGTCCATGTCTTTGGTCACACCATCGATAAGTGTCGCGCCAACAAAGAAACCATTTTCATAACCTGAAACATTAGGGTGACGACCATCAACAACAACAGTCGCACCTTGCGATTCTGCGCTATCAATAAAGCCAACTACTTTGTCTTTATGTTCTTGAGTAATAACTGGGCCAAAGTCATTGGTTTTGTCTGAACACTCACCCACCTTAAGTGGTTTCATAGCATCCGCCATTTTACTAACCAAGGCATCACCCGCTGCTTTACCAACCGCAACCGCGACAGACAATGCCATGCAACGCTCACCAGAGGAACCAAAGGCCGCGCCAAGTAACTGACTGACGACGTTATCCATATCGGCATCTGGCATCACAATCGCGTGGTTTTTCGCGCCACCTAGAGCTTGGCAACGTTTGCCGTTGGCGCTGGCTTTACTGTAAATGTATTCTGCGATCGGTGTAGAGCCAACAAAGCTCACGGCTTTAACTCGTTTGTCTTCTAACAAAGTATCCACTGCAACTTTATCGCCATTTACCACGTTAAACACACCGGCAGGTAAACCTGCTTCATGCAATAATTCTGCGATAAACAATGCCGTACTTGGGTCTCGTTCAGACGGCTTCAAGACAAAGGTATTGCCGCATACAATCGCCATCGGAAACATCCATAATGGCACCATGGCAGGGAAGTTAAACGGTGTAATACCTGCAACCACACCTAATGGTTGAAACTCACTCCAAGAATCGATATTTGGGCCGACGTTTTTACTGTACTCACCTTTTAATAATTCAGGGGCACCACAAGCGTATTCGACGTTCTCAATACCTCGCTGCAATTCACCCGCTGCATCGTGACAAATCTTGCCGTGCTCAGCGCCAATTAATTCGCAAATTTTATCGGAATGCTTTTCCAATAAGGCCTTGTAATTAAACATGACACGAGCACGTTTTAACGGAGGAGTATTACGCCATTCAGGGTAAGCGGCTTGCGCTGCGGTAATGGCTTCTTCAACCGTTTCTCGAGAAGCAATAGCGACTTTTTTCGCGACCTTGCCTGTCGCCGGATTAAACACATCTTGAGTACGTTCAGCTTGCTCTGAATATTGACCGTCGATCAAATGCCCGATGATTTCCATGAGTACTCCATAAAGTCATTCTAAAAGGGTTAGCCGCATCATAACGACATAGTAAAAAATCACACTTGTAACAAATATTGACTCTACTATGCCAAGAGGCATAGATTATAAAAAGTCGAATCTATTAACGCTTAGTTAATCATTTACTTAACTAAATTATCTTGGGTGGGATCAACAATGAATCAATTTCAAAGTCAGGTAAGTGATGCAGACCTGCGTATTTTACGGATCTATAGGACAGTGGTGGAATGCGGCGGGTTTTCGGCTGCCGAAGTTGAGCTAAATATCAGTCGCGCTGCTATCAGTATTGCCATATCCGATTTAGAGACACGCTTAGGCTTTCGTTTATGTCAAAGGGGGCGTTCTGGTTTTTCGCTAACAAACGAAGGCAGTCAAGTCTATGATTTCACTTTGCAATTACTGTCTTCTATCGAAGACTTCAGAACCAATATCAATGCCCTCCACCAGCACTTAAAAGGAGAGTTAAATATTGGTATTACTGACAACCTAGTTACCCTGCCATATACCAGAATAACACGAGCCTTGGCCGGCCTAAAAGACAAAGGGCCGCAAGTCGCTATCAATATTCGAATGATTCCACCAACGGATGTAGAGCGAGGCGTTTTAGATGGACGTTTGCATGTGGGTATCGTGCCAGATTTGAAAATACTCAGCGGTTTGGATTATCACCACCTTTATGAAGAAGAGTCCAAGCTCTATTGCAGTGACACGCATCCTTTGTTTTCCGTCACCGATGACAAAATAACTAAAAACAAACTCAAAGACTACGACGCAGTGCTTCCTGCTTATGCTCAGACGCCTGAAATCAAAGCCCAACATCAACCCCTTACCACCAGCGCCACAGCCACTGACCGAGAAGGAATAGCTTTCCTTATTTTAACAGGGCGTTATATCGGCTTCTTGCCAGACCATGTAGCAGAAAGATGGATCCGAGACGGTCGCATGCGCGCCATTTTACCAAATGAATGCCACTACATTACTCAGTTTTCCGCCATTACCCGCAAGGGGGCTCGTGCCAATTTGATTTTGGAAACATTTTTAGCCGAATTAGAAAAAACATAATGAAGAAAACATAACGCTCTGCGTTAGATATTCAAATTAGGTAATATCTTTCATATATATTTAAAAGTTTATATCCCAGCCTCAGAGATATAAAATAGTTTCATCTAAATATTTCCTATATTTTTACGGAGCAATGAATGAATCCCCAAAAACGTTTTAAAACGATTATTGGTCTAACGTTAGCCGCATCACTGCTACTAACGGGCTGCTCATCCAACGAAGATGAAACTGTGGTGGAAAAAGAAATTGTACGACCTGTCAAACTCATTACGATTGAGCCAACAGACGCCATCAATATTCGTCGCTTTCCTGCCGAATTAAAAGCCAGTGAAGAAGCCGACATCGCTTTTCGTGTCGGTGGTCAGTTAATGGAAGTGAATGTTGTCGCAGGCCAACGCGTTAAAAAAGGCGAGCTTCTCGCCGTACTTGACCCAAAAGATTTCAAATTGGAAGTCGAACTTGCGCAAGCAAATCAAAGCCTGGCTGAAGCGCAATTTAAACGTATTCAAAACCTACTACGCCAAGGCGCAACGACTCAGTCTCAATACGACTCGACCAAAGCGACCTTAGATCAAGCCAATAACGCATTACAAACGGCAAAAAACAAACTGCAATACACGAAAGTTTACGCTCCGTTTCAAGGGGTTATCGCCTCTGTAGCAACAGAAAACTTCCAGTACATTAGTGCTGCAGCACCTATTATGCATATCCAAAACATTGAGGACTTGGACGTTGAGTTTCAGGTTCCAGAAAGCTTAGTGGTTAGCATTAAATCAACACAATCAGATTACCAACCAAATGTCGTTGTTGATGTGGCGCCAGACGAAAAACTGTCAGGAACCTATAAAGAACATAATACAACCCCTGATCAAACAACCATGGCTTATGATGTATCACTTCGCCTAACTCGTAATAGCGCATCAAAACACACTCTATTACCTGGGATGACAGCGAACGTAGACATTGATTTAAGCCGTCTTTTAGGCGTGACAAAACATGTTGTTATTCCTGTTGAAGCCGTAATGCGCCATGAAGATATAGACACAGGTAAATCCAACAGCACCGTTTGGGTTTTCAACAAAGACACAGGTAAAGTGAATGCGCGTGTCGTGACTCTTGGATCATTACAAGGCAATCAGATTGAAATCACGTCTGGTCTTGAAGCAGGTGATCAAGTAGTTGCCGCTGGAGTAAGTAGTCTTACTGATTCTATGCACGTTCGCCCTTGGACACGTGAGCGAGGTCTATAATGGATATTGCTGCTTATTTCATTCAACGTAAAGTAACAAGCTGGATGGTGACACTGATCTTATTGGTCGGTGGTGCCATTGCGTTTACTAATCTGGGGCAATTAGAAGACCCTGAATTTACCATCAAGGATGCGTTAATCATCACTCAATACCCTGGTGCATCACCAGAACAGGTAGAAGAGGAAGTGACCTATCCGATTGAAACGGAACTACAGAACCTACCTTACGTTGATAAAATCACATCAACCTCAAAAGCAGGCTATTCCAAGGTTCAATTAACGATCAAAGACACCTATCGTGCCAAAGAGCTTAAGCAAATTTGGGACGAAGTACGTAAGAAGATCCGTGATATTCAAGGTCAATTTCCAAGCGGTGTCGCTAACCCTATGGTGTTAGATGACTTTGGCGATGTGTATGGCGTGATGTTGGCTATCAATGGCGAAGGCTATCCATACAAAGACCTTAAAAATTACGTTGATTACATCAAGCGTGAATTAGTGCTGGTCGATGGTGTGGCTAAAGTGACCGTTGCGGCTGAGCAAGACGAGCAAGTCACCATTGAGATTTCTCGTTCTAAAATGGCCAATATGGGAATTGCACCAAGCCAATTAGAAACCCTGCTATCGAATCAAAACAGTGTATCGAATGCTGGCCGCGTCAAAGTTGGCAGTGAGTACATTCGCATTAGTCCGACGGGGGAATTCAAAGACATCTCTGAACTTGAAAACCTAATTGTTGGTACACCTTCTGATGGCAATTTAATTCGTCTACGTGACATCGCCACGGTAAAACGTGAATACGTTGAGCCACAAACTCACATTGTTGATTTTAATGGCGCTAAATCACTATTGCTTGGTATCTCATTTTCATCAGGTGTCAACGTGGTGAAAATCGGCGAAGCATTAGAAAACCGTATCGAAGAGCTACAGTACCAACAACCTGTTGGTCTAAACATGGAACCAATTTACTTCCAGTCAAAAGAAGTAGAACGTTCTGTATCCGATTTCTTGCTTAACCTTGTTGCCGCCGTTGCTATCGTAATTCTAGTGCTATTGGTCTTCATGGGCATTCGTTCTGGCATTTTGATTGGTATCATCCTACTGCTTACCATTCTTGGTACCTTCATTGTTATGGATTACTTCCATATCAATCTACAGCGGATTTCTCTTGGTGGCTTAATCATCGCCCTCGGGATGCTGGTGGATAACGCCATCGTGGTAACCGAAGGCGTGCTCATCGGTATGCAAAGAGGCATGACCAAAATACAAGCCGCCAGTGCGGTTGTAAAACAAACCAAATGGCCGCTTTTAGGTGCAACTGTTATTGCGGTGACAGCGTTTGCTCCAATTGGTTTGTCCCCAGACTCAGTGGGTGAATTCGTTGGTTCGCTGTTCTATGTCTTGCTGATTTCTTTGCTACTGAGCTGGATAACAGCCATTACCCTAACGCCTTTCTTTTGTGATTTATTTTTCAAAGAAACCATTACAAAAGCCAACAGCAAAGATGGCTCTGTAGAAGAATTAGCTGATCCATACAGAGGCTTCATCTTTACTGGCTATAAATGGCTGTTAGATAAAGCCATGCATTACCGTTGGGTTACTGTCATTCTGTTAGTAGGAAGCTTATTCACTGCAGGTTGGGCATTCCAATTTGTGAAGCAGTCTTTCTTCCCACCTTCCACAACCCCAATGTTCTATATGGACATTCAAATGCCGGAAGGAACTCACATAGACAGCACTTACGATACGGTACAACAGATTGAGACAGATCTTTTAAAAGATGATCGTATTAACTATGTAACATCAACAACGGGTCAAGGCGCGTTACGATTCATGCTGACTTACAATGCAGAACAGGCTAACTCTAGTTACGCTCAGTTCATCATTCGTACAGAAAGCACAGAAGTCATTCCGGGGTTACTCAAAGACTTGTATTACAAAATGCAGGAAGAGTATCCAGAGCTGGAAGTAAAACTACAACGTCTACAGTTAGGGCCAGCCAGTGGCGCGAAACTTGAAGCGCGTGTAAGTGGTCCAGATCCTAAACATTTACGTCAGATAAGCGCGCAAATCCAAGATATTTACCGTGCTGATGGCGGCCTTGAAAACATTAAAGATAACTGGCGTCAGCCTGTTAAGGTGCTTCGCCCAATATTTAATGATGCTCAAGCTCGACGTTTAGGCATCAGCAAGAAAGAATTGGACGATGTATTGTTAACCAACTTTACTGGGTCGCAAATTGGCTTGTACCGTGAAGGCACCGATTTACTACCAATCGTACGCACAGCACCAGAAAACGAGCGCGTTTCTATCGATCAAATTCGTGATTTGCAGATTTACAGCCCGGCGTCAGGATCTTACGTGACCCTTTCTACATTGGTCTCTGGTTTTGAAACCGTATGGGAAGATCCGATCATTGAGCGTCGTGACCGTAAACGTACTATCACTGTGATGGCTGACCCTAAGATTTTGGGCGATGAAACGGCCATGGCAATCTTTGGTCGTACTCGCGGTGCAATCGAAGCGATTCACTTGCCACCAGGTTACGTATTGGATTGGGGTGGCGAATACGAAAGCAGCACCGATGCTCAGGCAAACATATTCAAGGCGTTGCCGATGGGCTACTTGTTTATGTTTATCATCACGATATTACTGTTTAACTCAATTCGTGTGCCACTGACCATTTGGTTCTGTGTGCCTCTCGCGTTAATTGGGGTGTCAACAGGATTACTGGTGATGAACTCGGCATTCAGCTTTATGGCGTTGCTTGGCTTCTTGAGTTTGTCTGGTATGACAGTGAAAAACGGTATCGTATTGGCGGATCAAATCAACTACGAACTCGAACAAGGTACAGAGAAGTATGAAGCTATTTTCAACTCCGCTGTAAGCCGTGTTCGCCCTGTTTGTATGGCAGCAATCACGACTATTCTTGGCATGGTGCCTTTGCTGTATGATGCTTTCTTTGAAGGCATGGCCGTAGTAATTTCTTTCGGTCTAGGCTTTGCGACCTTGCTAACACTGGTCGCAGTACCTGTCTTTTACGCCATGTTATTCCGAGTCAAATATCGTCATCACGCAGACTTTGAATAATACGACTGAATACTAAGCTAACCTTGTATTTAGAGTAAGGAGCCTTATCAATTTAATTTGATAAGGCTCCTGTTATTAAATCTAAACAATACTGAGAAAACCATGCATCTAGACGACATCTTAAAACTGGATATTAAGCTACTCGTCGCTTTCGTTACTATCATGGAAGAAGGCAGCGTTTCTCGTGCTGCAGAAAGACTGGGAGTGACACAGCCAGCACTGAGCAAAAGCTTACAGCGTCTTAGGGAGTTATTTAAAGACTCTCTATTCACTCGTCAGGCTTATGGTCTCAGCCCTACTGCACGAGCCTCTGAATTACACGACCAAATTCAGCCTATTTTAAACTCTCTTACTGAATTAATGAGCCCAAACTCGCTGGATCTAAAAAATCTAGATCGCCGTATTAAGCTACGTGTAGATGAAGGTGACTTAGAAAACTTTATCGAACCACTCTTGGCATCATTGCAATATCAGGCGCCAGGCATGCGATTGGCGATAAGCTCATGGGGAGACACACAACTGGATGAACTGGTTTCTGGCAATGTGGATCTTGGCATTATGCGCATTAGTGACACGCCTGGTAATGTTCGCAGTAAACTAATAGGTTACATGGAAGCCTGTATCATCCTGAGTGAAGCCCATCCACTATTTCACCAAGATGAGGTCACTGTAAAAGACTTGCTATCGCATAAGGTTGTCACACACCATTTACGCAGTAATCACCACAACTCATTTACGAAAACAGAACAAAAGCTCAAACAAAGAGGCCACATAATACAACCGAATCTAGAAACAGACAGCTTAATGGTCGCCATGCAAGCGGTAAAACGAGGCATGGCATTAGTTACCTCTCGCTCCATTGGTGATTTGTTCTTGAATGTAATGTGTGAAAAAGCCCATTTTTATCCCGTCAAATTATTGCCTATTCCAGCGGAAGTGCTGGAACTCGACGAATACAATGGTCGCCACCCTATCCACATTTTTTGGCATGAACGCTTTAACAATGATCTTGCCCATCGCTGGCTAAGAGAACAGATCATCTACTTTATGCGTGAATCACCTTGGATGCATCCTCCGATCTGATGCACCTCATTCTCCCGCGTTGCGCTCGGCTCTCAACCAATCAAAGCGCGGGATGTTTTCACCGTTTATTTCAACCGTTTCTTGAAACATACTCAGCGGTCTTGCCCACCAGCCAAAGTCGCCATATAAAGCCTGATAAATCACTAACTCTTCTTCTGTTTCGCTGTGTTTAGCCACTCGCTCAACCCAATAAAGCGATCCTTTATAATGCTGATACACGCCCTCTTTCATACTAAACCCCCTTCATACTTTTTAAAAATCGACCATAATTATCCAATATCTAGAAGAACTTGTCGCTAATGCGAAAGTTACTCTCTTACACGACCTACACAACTCAGCAATAATACTCACATATTATGGCCCTAACCCATTTCTAGGAATTTTCTATGTATCTAGTACGACCAGTCGATTTTGCAGATCTTCCCGCACTGGAGCGCCTTGCCCAACAAGCAGGTATAGGCATTACAAACTTCCCTGCAAACAGGGAACGCCTTAACGACAAAATTGCGACGTCACGTCGTTCATTTCAAACGGATGTGGTACAGCCAGGCGACGAATCCTACTTGTTTGTCTTAGTGGATACCAGCAATGAACAAATTGTTGGATGTTGCGGAATCGATGCCATGGTCGGAGTGGATACGCCCTTTTATAGCTATCGAATTGATGAAGTTGTTCACGCGTCGCCACAGCTACAGATTCACAACCGCATCCCTGCCCTTTTCTTATGTCATGACTACAGCGGAACCAGCCGACTCATCGCCTTGGTGGTCGACAAAGCGCACCAGAACCCCGTTGCCATGTCTTTGTTATCCAGAGCTCGTCTGCTTTTTATTGCCCGTTATCCAGAACGTTTCACTAAGCGCATATTTGCAGAGTTACGTGGAGAAAGCGACAAACAGGGCTACTCCGCTTTTTGGGATGCCTTAGGGAAACATTTTTTTACCATGGACTTCAAGAAAGCCGACTATCTTTCAGGTGTCAGCAACAAAAACTTTATCGCGGAATTAATGCCGCGCTATCCGATTTATGTTCCGACCTTACCAGAGGCCGCTCAAGAAGCTATTGGCGTAGTGCATGAAAACTCAGGACAAAGTGCCGACATTTTATTGGATGAAGGGTTTGAATTCCGTGGTTATGTGGACATTTTTGATGCCGGCCCAAGCATTGAAGCGAGAACAGAAAGTCTACACACCATCGTCAACCAAAAAACAGACAAAGCACTGTCGCTAACAGAAACATCAAAAGGCGCTATACACCTGATTTCAGCAGGACATTTAGAAAACTTCAAAGTAACCGCTGCGCCTGCTGAACCACAAGTCGCAGGATTAGCCTTAGAAAAAACGACTCAAGAGCGACTGGGTATTTCGACAGGAAAACGCATCCAGTGGATTGCACTATAAACAATAAAAATCATCTGCATGACATTAATAACCGTCAAAAGCAGCTAAATTACACACGAGGAAAACCATCATGATGGTCATACGCCCTATTTGTCAAAATGACCTAAAGTCACTTTACCGACTAGCAGAAAAAACCGGCATTGGTTTTACTTCTCTGGTATCTGACGAAGCCATTCTCCAAAAGAAAATCGACGGTGCTGTACGTTCTTTCAACAAAGAAAACGTTACCAAGCCCCACAATGAAGATTACTTAATGGTGCTTGAAGACACGACAACAGGCGACATCGTGGGTACTTGTGGAATATTGGCAACCGTGGGATTAGATGAGCCATTCTACAGCTATCACCTAGGAACCATTACGCATGCCTCTCGTGAATTAGGCGTACACAATGCCATCCCGACTCTGATCCTCAATAACGACTTCACTGGTTTTAGTGAGATCTGCACACTGTTTTTAGAGGAAGATTACCGTCACTCTAAAAACGGCCAACTGCTTTCTAAAGCACGCTTTATGTTTATGGCACAATTCCCAGAACGCTTTACCGAGAAAGTATTTGCGGAAATGCGCGGCATCAGTGATGAAAATGGGGTTTCTCCTTTGTGGGAAAGTCTTGGTCGCCACTTCTTCTCCATAGACTTCAAAGAAGCCGATGAACTGACCGCGCAAGGTAATAAACAGTTTATTGCGGAGTTGATGCCAAACAACCCAGTCTACGTGAACTTGCTTCCTCCTGAAGCCCGCGAGGTCCTAGGACAAGTCCATCAAAATACCATTCCTGCTCGTCGCCTATTAGAGCAAGAAGGTTTCCGCTACGAAAACTACGTCGATATTTTTGATGGCGGCCCAAGCCTAGAAGCACGAGTTCAAGACATTCGCGCCGTACGCGACAGCCGTCTTTGCCTTGCTAACATAGGCCAGCCAAAAGGCATCTCTGAAAGCAAGGGCGAAGGCGTTACTGAAAACAAAAGTGAGGGCAATTACTACCTAGTTTCCAACGCCAAGGTCGCCGATTTTCGCTGTATCTTAATCCAGCGCACTATTCCACCAGGTAGCGCCATGACCCTAACGCAAGAAGAAGCTGACGCACTTTGCATCACAAATAAAGAACCCGTTCGAATCGTCGAATTATCCCCTTATTCAAGATAAATGCGCACGAACTAACAGGAGTCACCATGAAACAAGCACAGTATATTAATGGTCAATGGACAGCAGGCGAAGGCCAATTACTCCGCTCTATCGATCCAGCAGACGCCAGTTTAGTATGGCAAGCCAACACGGCCACATCCGGTCAAGTCGATTTAGCCATCAATGCCGCTCGCGCAGCCTTCCCGACTTGGGCGAACCGCCCATTAGAAGAGCGCCTAAATATCATTGAAGCCTTCGCAGCCTTGGTTAAAGAACACAGCGAAGACATAGCGACCGTTATCAGCCGCGAAACAGGCAAACCTATTTGGGAAACCCGTACCGAAGCCGCTGCCATGGTGGGCAAAGTCGCCATTTCACAGCAGGCTTACCATGAAAGAACCGGCGAAAAAACCACGCCTATGCCGGGCGCAACAGCTCGACTACGTCATCGTCCACATGGTGTCGTTGCTGTATTTGGTCCTTATAACTTCCCTGGGCATTTACCTAACGGCCATATTGTTCCTGCGCTGATTGCTGGCAACACCGTCGTTTTCAAGCCAAGCGAACAAGCGCCAGCGACGTCTGACCTAATCATTCAATTATGGGAAAAAGCGGGCTTGCCAGCTGGTGTACTCAACCTAATTCAAGGTGAGCGTGAAACAGGCGTTGCTTTAGCAAATCATCAAGGCATCGACGGATTATTCTTCACCGGTAGCCCACAGGTCGGTCATATTTTACATAACGACTTTGCGGGGCATCCAGGTAAAATCTTAGCCCTAGAAATGGGCGGCAATAATCCATTGTTGGTCTCTGAAAAAGTCGCAGACCAACGCGCAGCAATACATGAAATCATCCAATCGGCATTTATTTCAGCAGGACAGCGCTGCACTTGCGCCCGTCGTTTATTGCTACCTAAAGGCGAACTAGGCGATGCGATTTTGCAATCTCTAGTAACGGCCACCAAAGCATTAAAAATCGACCGTTTCGATGCGGTCGAACAACCATTCATGGGGCCAGTGGTGTCTGCACAAGCGGCCGACGGTTTGCTGCAAGCCTACCAAAAACTCATTAAGCTAGGAGCCTCTCCTATCTTAGAAATGACCCGCGGCGACAGCCAAACTGGCTTTGTGACACCGGGTATTATCGATGCCACCGACATGTTAGACGAACTACCAGACCAAGAATACTTCGGCCCACTGCTGACCGTGATTCGTTACGACTCGCTAGATCAAGCCATGAACATTGCGAACAACACTAAATTTGGCTTATCGGCAGGCATTTTGTCTGACGATGCAGCCGAGTACGAATGGTTCCTACAACACAGCCGTGCTGGCATCATCAACTGGAACCGTCAAACCACTGGCGCATCCAGTAACGCACCCTTCGGTGGCACAGGCGCCAGCGGCAACCACAGAGCCAGCGCCTACTATGCCGCCGATTATTGCGCGTACCCAGTTGCCAGTATTGAAGCTGACAGCTTAACCATGCCCGAAAAACTCGGCCATGGCATAACGCTTTAGTGCTCCATAGAGAACGACAAAGAAAACTTAGATTCAGATACGACAAGAGGCAATTATGAACACAGCGACAGAAGCCAATTTTGACGGCTTAGTGGGCCCAACCCACAACTACAGCGGCCTATCTTTTGGTAACGTCGCTTCATTGAATAACTCAGCACGCCCGTCTAATCCGAAAGCCGCAGCAAAGCAAGGCTTGGTCAAAATGAAAGCCTTGGCGGATCTAGGATTCGTACAAGGCGTACTCGCGCCACACGAACGCCCACACATACCTACACTACGTCGTTTAGGCTTTTCTGGTAGCGATGCCAACATACTAGAGCAAGCTGCCAAGCAAGCCCCTAAACTTCTAGCGGCGGTTAGCTCTGCGTCTTGCATGTGGACAGCCAATGCAGCGACCGTCTCCCCAAGTGGCGACACCAGCGACAATCGCGTGCACTTCACGCCTGCAAACTTGGTCAACAAATTCCATCGCTCCATCGAACATGAAACCACAGGCGCGATTTTACAAGCGACCTTCAAAGACGATAAGCACTTCGCTCATCATCCAGCTTTGCCAAGTGTCGATCACTTCGGTGATGAAGGTGCAGCGAACCATACGCGCTTTTGTCATGATTATGGCGAACAAGGCATCGAATTCTTTGTCTACGGAATGGAAGCATTCAACAACAGCGCACCGAAACCCGCTAAATTTCCAGCGCGTCACACCTTAGAAGCCTCTCAAGCCGTGGCTCGTCGTCATGGATTATCAACAGAACAAGTGGTTTACGCACAGCAAAATCCCGACGTGATAGACGCAGGCGTTTTCCACAACGATGTCATCGCCGTAGGTAATCGCAACGCGCACTTTTATCACCAAGAAGCCTTCTTAGACACAGCTAAAATGAAGCAAGACCTACTCACCGCTTGGGGAGACAGAGCGTCTAAATTCCACCTAATAGAAGTACCAAGCAGCGCCGTATCCGTACAAGACTGCATCCAGTCCTACCTGTTTAACAGCCAGCTACTAAGCCGTGGCGACGATGACATGGTGTTGGTTGTACCTGGTGAATGCGAAAATAACCCCGCAGTATGGGCCTATTTGAGCAGCCTAGTGACTGACCAATCGCCAATCAACGAGATTAAAGTCTTCGACCTCAAGCAAAGCATGAGCAACGGCGGCGGCCCAGCTTGCCTAAGACTTCGCGTTGCTTTAACGCAAGCTGAGCAAGCGGCGATTAATCCATCTACTCTAATGAATAATACCTTGTTTGAGCTTTTAAATACTTGGGTAGATAAGTATTACCGAGATGAACTGCATGAGAAAGACCTTGCTGATCCGCAGCTATTAATCGAAAGCCGCAGCGCATTAGATGAATTAACTCAGATCATGAAACTGGGAAGCGTCTACGAATTTCAGAGGTAGGAATGAACCGACCCAAGGGGCGAGGTATCAGTATTTCATTGGATTAACACTAAGTTATGTAAATACACGATTTTGTCGATTTTGTAGGTCAGATGAACCGAGGAACGAAGGTGTGATCTGACTGTTAACGGTATACATAACGGTTAAAAAACACCCTATCGGCATTACTTTTGAAAAGAGCCGATTAGCTAGTGATTTCATACCAAAAATCATATAAATCAACCAATTGAAGGCAAATTAATTGAGGGTCACACGCCTGATCACGGTCGTACCTCCCTCATCAGGCCTACAAAACTATTTTTATGGCATGAGATAGATCTTTACTCGATGTGACGAGCGAAGCTAAAACGAGTCTATTTTTAACAAAGTGTTAGCAAGTGCAGTAATCGAGAAAAGATCGATCAAAAATGCTCACCATTCTCATAGTAATCCTTCTCCTGCAGATCATGGAACAACACTGTGATGTCTTGTCCACTATCTACCAAAGGTCTAACTAACTCTTCGATGATTAACGCCACTTTACGTTTCACGTCTTCGCCTCGGTCAAACCACAAAACATCAAAGAAGGGATACGCAGGAGAAGCGCCACCGACGGCCAGGTAGGTTGTTGCTTGATATTCAAGAGTAAAGTGCGAGTTAGGCGTATCAGTAATCTCAGCTAGATTCTCTATCAAAATATCAGCAATAGATTCCAATTCGTCAAAAGCCAGTCCACGAACACGTACATGAGGCATATTAATCCTTAGTCGATATTAAAAAGCTAGCCGTAAATAATGCCTTATTTACTAGCCTTCATCCACATAATCAAATGTACGAGTTTCAATCACTTGCCCATCCTGTACAACATCGACACTCCATTTTCCGTCGAAGCCTGGCATGAGTCGCTTACTTGACCATACGCGCCAGCGATCGCCACCAATATCAAACTCTACGTCTGCTTGCTCTTCACCATCTAGCTGCCAACGATGAATCACTTGGCTGCCCGACATATCTCGTAAATCAGTAAAGAAATACACACGCTGTATTTCACCGTATTCTACTTTTACTGTTGGGCCAATATTATCAACAGGCTCACGATCAACAACATCGGTTGAAAATTGAGCGCGAGCTACGGAACCTTCAGCCCAAGCAGGAAATATCATCGTAAACGATAAAATACCAGCCAAAGCAACTTTAGTTAACATTTGCAACATAGTAAATCCCTATTGTAATCATATAAAATGTTTGTATTAAAAGTGAGCGGAACAGCTATTTATTACGCCGCTCTATGACTCTAATTTTGAAATGAATATAACTATAAAGTTAGCTCAAAAAAATGTAAAAGAAACGAGAGTTTTGTGTAATTTTGCAAGCCTGCTCGTTTCTTTTGTGTCAATTGATAATTAACTTTATTATCAGGATAATATATGTAGCTGAAGTGAATGCTTACTTTGCTTGGCGATTAGCCAGAGGGGTTGAAAAGGTATATTCCATATCCCAAGGGAAGCGTATCCAAGTGTCTTGGCTGACTTCGGTGATAAAAGTATCAACCAATGGCTTACCAGCAGGTTTGGCATAAATGGTTGCAAAATGCGCTTTGGGTAACATTTCGCGAACTTTTGCGGCGGTACGCCCAGTGTCCACAAGATCATCGATCAGGATAAAGCCTTCGCCATCGCCTTCTACGCCTTTTAAAACGTTAAGCTCGCCTTGCTTCATAGCGCCGTTGCCTTTTTCATCTTCACCGTAACTGACAATACAAATGGTATCGATCAAGCGGATATCCATTTCACGACATAAAATAGCTGCAGGCACTAAGCCACCACGAGTAATTGCAATAATCCCTTTCCATGGGCCTTGCTCCAGCAAACGCCAAGACAGAGCACGAGCATTTCTGTGTAACTCTTCCCAAGATACTGGAAAATCTTTTGAATACGGGGTCATCAAAGCTCCTACGCTTTTCGCTATCAATTACAATGTTTAATAATAAAATGCCGACAAGAACAATAATAGTTCAAGAAAGCACAGAATATGGATGGAAGGTTAGGATTTTAGCGGCAATGGTAGTCCCGCCGCAACAAAAGTTACCCGATTGGTCAATTTAGCTAGAGCCTGATTCATTTCACCAGCTTCATCACCAAAACGTCTCGCCAAGGCATTCATAGGCATAATGCCTAAACCCACTTCGCTAGACACCAGTACCAAATCCCCTTCGAACACATCAACCGCGTTTAATAACGCCTGCTTTTCTTCTTCCAAACGCCCTTCGTCTTCTAGGCACAACAAGTTCGTCATCCATAAGGTAAAACATTCAACAATCACCGCTTGCTCCGGTGAATTAAGAGAATGTAAGACACTTGCTAACGCTAAGGGCTCTTCTATTAACTGCCATTCGCTTGGCCGGTTATCTTTGTGCTGGCGCACACGATCTGCCATGTCGTCATCCCAGACTTGAGATGTCGCCACATAACAGACTGGTTTCCCGCACGCTGCTATTTGCTCTTGAGCAAAGGCACTTTTACCACTGCGCACACCACCTAATACAAGATGCTTCATGCTAATTCTCTGCCCCCCGCGGTTTTTAATAAACGAATCAAGGCACTGTTTAAAGCATCCATTTCATTAAGCGCTGGCAATGCCACACGAATCCAGCCTTCGCCTAAACGAGTGTGCACGCCAACTTGGTGCAACATATCGAATACTTGCTTGGCGTATTCTTCACTTTCAAGAAACCAAGTCACAAACAGTGGACTCAACACATAATCTTGGGAATCAAATATGGTATTGAATTTGGGGATGACACGTTCAACAAAGGCCGCTTGTCGTACACTTAAAGCTTTTATAGCTTGAGACTGCCAAGCTTTATCAGCAAAAGCCAATCGCACCAAATGCAGACTCGGCGTCGCCACAGGCCAAGGCCCCAATAAGTTTTTTATCGCGGCTTGCCATTTTATCGCACAGAAAACAAACCCCACGCGCGCGCCAGCCAAACCAAAAAACTTACCAACGGAGCGTAAAATAAAAAGCGAGTCACTCAGCGCTTCACCTTGTTTGCTATTCAACAGACTCAACTCTGGGCAAGCATCAACAAAAGCCTCGTCCACAACGATATTCGCCCCTTGCTGCTCAGCATGGGCAATTAACTGAGACAGAAGCTTCGACGAAGCAATTTCGCCCGTTGGGTTATTCGGCTGGATGACTACGGCAACCGCCCATTTTTGCTCTAATAACTCATCCAAAGCATCGTAGTAGGCAATATCAAAACCCCATTTTTTCCAAGCAAAGGCATGTTCCTGATAACCAATGCGAGGCACAAAAACCGTTTTTGGAGTAGTAAGCAAAGCAGAAGACTGGCTCGCCAGCAACATGGGCGGCAAAGACTCAATAATATGCTGAGACCCTGCGCCAATCGCATTAGGTCGACGACCGAAATAGCGCTCGGCTTCGTCTAATAAATCGGCTTGATCAGGCAAATCCATCCATAACGTAGGCGCAATTTCAGGGATCGGCCAAGGTTCACGATTACAGGCTGAAGATAAATCCAACCAATTTAACGCCTTGCAGCCAACCTTACTCTGCCAATAAGCCAAATCACCGCCATGTTTCGGCGGAGCGCTTTCTAGTTTTGGAACACTTCCTAAACTAGAAGTGCTGTCTAACTTAGAAGATTTTAGACCAACAGACATATCACCAATCCCCATAAATATACGCTTTTATCCACCAGCCAAATGGCTTCTTTTAAATGTTGAGGCATAGGTAAATCACCCTCGCCCAAAATTGGTCGCGTTTCGACTCTGCCAAAATACGGCGCATCGCCGCCTAACTGAATTCCTAAAGCCCCCGCACCCGCGGCCATCACTGGACCAGCATTAGGGCTTTTCCAACGGGCAGAAGGCCGTCGCGCACTGCGAATAGCCGCATACCACTTACCACAAGCCCCATAGGTATAAACCACAAGACGAGCGGGAACATAATTCAATAAATCATCAAAACGCGCGGCGAACCAACCAAAATGCAGCAATGACTCTGTTTTATAGCCCCACATGGCATCCAACGTATTCGCAAGACGATACAAAAGCACACCCGGCGCACCGAAAAGAATAAACCAAAAGATCGGCGCAAATATCGCATCACTGCCGTTTTCTAAAACCGACTCAATACCAGCTTTTGCCACCGCAGATTCATCTAAATTCTGTGTATCACGGCTGACGATATAACTCACAGCAAGACGCGCTTCATCCAGCTTTTCATGCGTCAGTGGAGTGACCGACAATGGTTGATAAATCGCCAGCGCATGCTCGCGTAAACTCTGCCAACCAATCGCAAAATACAGTACCAGTACTGACAACACAGTATCTAGCCAACTCGGCAACAACCAAAACAAACCCAATAAAATCAGCAACCAAGGCATAACAGCCACCAGCCATGCCAGCAAACCAACCAGGCGTTGACGAGATTGAGAAGCCTCTAAAGGCAACTGAATATGCTTACGACAAAGATCGACCCAGCGACCAAACCAAATAAGAGGATGCCACGTTTTCGGCTCGCCTAAGAAACGATCCAATATCAGCGCGGCGACCAAAATCAAACTGGTGCCAGAAGAAAAGGCTAAGAAGCCATCAAAAAAAGTATCGATAACACTGTCTAAATTAGAAAGGATCATAAATATAGGTCGTTTTTTCACTTAACAAGGTGCATAGGTAAGGTAGAATTCTACCACCTTATTGATTTGAAGCGTGATGATACTGAATGCCAGCCTTTAGTTTAATGATCCAAGGAACCACCTCGGACGCCGGAAAAAGCACATTGGTCACGGCATTGTGCCGTTTATTGGTTCGCCGAGGCATTGCAGTCGCGCCATTTAAACCACAAAACATGGCATTAAACAGCGCCGTCACCCAAGACGGTAACGAAATAGGCCGAGCCCAAGCCGTACAAGCATACGCCGCCGGACTTGAGCCCCATGTGGACATGAACCCGATTCTGCTCAAACCCAACACAGACACAGGCGCGCAAGTTATTATTCAAGGCAAAGCCATAGGCAATATGAACGCCGTGGGTTATCACGAATACAAAAGCATTGCCAAAGTCGCCGCGCTGGATTCTTATCATCGTCTAGCTGAACAATACCAAGCGGTATTAATTGAAGGCGCAGGCAGCCCAGCGGAAATCAATTTACGCGCCCGCGACATCGCCAACATGGGCTTTGCCGAAAGTATCGATTGCCCTGTTATCATCATCGCGGATATCGACAAAGGTGGCGTATTTGCTCACCTCATTGGTACTTTGGATTTACTCAGTCAAAGCGAGCAAGACCGAGTAATTGGCTTTGTGATTAACCGTTTTCGTGGCGACATCAGCTTGCTGCAATCTGGTTTAGATTGGCTAGAAGAACGCACCGGCAAACCCGTTTTAGGCGTACTGCCTTTCTTAAAAGGGTTTCATCTAGAATCCGAAGACGCCGTCGCCAAAAGCCCAATAAAAACCGATACCAACGCCAAGTTAAACATCGTCATTCCCATTATGCCACGCACCAGCAACCACACAGACTGGGACGCATTACGCCTTCATCCAGATGTGCAAGTCACCCTTGTTGGTGCCAATGAAAACATTCCACCAGCGGATCTCGTCATATTACCAGGCAGCAAAAGCGTGCAAAGCGACCTCGCCTTTTTACGCCAAGAAGGTTGGGAAGACTACCTGAATAAACACCTTAGATACGGCGGAAAAGTCATGGGGATTTGCGGTGGCTATCAAATGCTCGGTGAACAACTGCTTGATCCGCTAGGACTGGAAAACCAACACGCCAACACCCAATCTGCTGGCTTTGGCTTCATTCCTATGCAAACGGAATTGAAAGAAGAAAAGCAATTAAGACAAAGACACGGACAACTCACGTTAGCAGCAGAGTCTAACGTCACAGGCTATGAAATTCATTGTGGGATTTCTCAGTTTTCCAGTGAAATCGCCCATAAATACTTTGCCGAGTTAGAGAATGGCGAGAAAGAAGGCTACATCTCAGACGATGGCAACATCATCGGTACTTACCTTCATGGCGTATTCGACCACCCGGAAGCTCTACAAACTTTACTCAACTGGGCCGGCGTCGACCAAGCCGCCACCTTCGACTACGACCAATACCGAAACAGCGAAATCAACCGACTCGCCGACAGCACAGAACAACACATGGACATCGAAGCATTAATCAAAACATGCAAAGCATTTCAGTAAAAGACACCTCATACCGTAGGTCGGCATGAGGGAGGCACGACCGTGATCCGACATTTCAACAAACCCCAACGGCAAATCACGCTCGTACCTCGTTCATCTGCACTACAAAACTAATAGGTTAACCACACTCATTCGTTCCATTAATAAATCTTAATGAAAATCATTTTCATTAATTCCTTTTTATTTGTGATAATCGTTCTCATAAAGGACTTACAAACACTTAGGATAGACTTCACTTATTGATGAGAGCAAACATGAAAAAAACGGTTTTCCCTTTAACCATCCTCGCTGCGTCTATAATGACAGCATCACCCGCCTTTTCTGCTGATGAAGCTGAAAACCAATTAGAAGTATTAGCAATTGAAGCAGATACTCTATCTGAAAACGAAACAAAACTTGGCAACTCTGTTTCGAGCATTGATAGTAACGATATTGAAAAGACACTGGTGCGCAATCTCGATGATCTAGTCCGCTATGAGCCCGGCATTGAGGCAAGCCAAGACTCTCGTTTCGGCATCAGCAGCGTTAATATCCGTGGGCTGGATGGAGATCGTGTAAAAATCAGTGTTGATGGTGTGGACCAAGCCGATGCATATGGACCGACCACTACTTATTTACGCACAGGGCGAAATACTGTCGATATGGACTCCCTAGAGTCTGTGGCAATTATTAAAGGCGGTGATGTAGTCTCTGGCAGTGGCGCCCTTGGTGGCGTAGTGAAATACAGAACAAAAGAACCAAGTAGCTTTTTACCTCCACAAGGTAATAACACATCAGGTTCGTTAAAAGCTGGCTATAAAAGTGCATCTGATGAATTAAACCAGACACTGACTGTCGCAAATCGCACTGGCAAGGTGGAATCCTTACTTGTATACACAAACCGAGATGGTCACGAAAATAAGAACCATCAAGGTGACGCAGGATCAGACCAAAGCGTCGGGGTGACGCGTGCTTCCGTAGACCCAGCCGACACAGGATCAAACAACACACTGGCTAAAGTACAGGTTCAGGTAAACGACACTAACCGTATTGGCGTAGTCGGTGAATACTTTCACAGCACATCGGAATCCGACTTATTTTCAGAAAGTTCAGCAACGGATCAACAACGCTCAGACGACAAAATTGTCCGCCGTCGTATTGGTTTTTTCCACGAAAATTCGCAGAGCAATACTCTATATGATCGCTTAAAATGGCAAGTAGATTACCAGGACACAAAAACCACCAACAAAACGCACCGAAGCAATAATAATCGTCTTGTAAACCGATTCTATGATGAAGAAAGTACAGGCCTAAAAGCCGATTTAGTAAAGCAAATCAATACACATCAAATTCGCTATGGCTTAAATTACGATCAAAAGTCATTAGAAAATTTAAACCAAAACACGGTGTCTGGCACAACCACAATATCTCGCTTTTCACCTATGGCCGACGCTGACATTTTTGGCTTGTATATTGAAGACAGCTGGGCCGCCACCGACAGACTGACTCTTGTCCCTGCCATCCGTTACGACAACTACAAATACACAACAACAGGTGACGAATACATAGACTCGTGGGGAGACAATAAAAATGACGCGCTAACGGCACAGTTAGCCGCCGAGTTTGCAATAACAGAAAACTACACTGTTTTTGGTAAAGCGGGTTCAGGCTTTAGAGCGCCTAACCTAGACGAGCTCTACTATTATTTCGGAAACTCAGCGCCATATGGTTCCTACCAAATAACACCAAACCCCAATTTAGAACCAGAAGAAAGTCGTTTTATTGAAACAGGTATTCGTGCCCAAAACGCCTATGGCACCGCTGAATTGACCGCTTTTTACAACGACTATAAAAACTTCATTGAGCAAGTGTCTTTAGGTACATCAGCCCAATTCAGCCTAGGTGAATACACTAATAAAAACCTTACTCATGTGGTGATAAAAGGTGTAGAAATTAAAGGCAATTTAGATCTATCGAAAAGCATTGACGCTCTTGGTAATGGCTGGACGCTGAATGGCGCAATCGCATATGCAGAAGGCGATAATCTAGAAGACAGTGAACCACTAGACAGTATTTCACCGCTTAGCGCCGTCGTTGGTCTTGGCTATGATGCACCATCAGAGCAATGGGGTGGAAAACTTAACCTAACCTGGGCATCTGGTAAGAAAAAAGAAGATATAAGCACCAGCAAACAATGGCTCGCCACATCAGATTACCAGCTTGTTGACCTAACAGCTTACTACAAGCCGACGCAAAACCTCACCTTTAACGCAGGTCTTTTCAACCTAACGGATGAAAAATACATGAACTGGAACGACATTCGTAACCTAACCAATACCAGTACCAATCTGAATCGCTATACCCGCGCTGGTCGTAACTTTGGTATAGACGCGACATTGTCATTCTAAAAAACACATAAAATCTTAATTAACGAAATAATAAACAAGGGAGCACTCCCCTTGTTTATTTGCGGAGAATTCCTATGTCAGCCTCGAACAAAGCAGCAAAAATTGAAACGACAAATATAACCGCTGGCCCTACTTATTCGCGATATCTTGAAGCGGTTTCATCAGGCAAAGCGCCTCGCGCTAGGGAACTTGCCAAACAGCTCAACATTAGCGAAGGCGAGTTAGTCGCTTGTCGACAAGGTACAGAAACATGGGCTATGAAGCCTCCATTCCAAGAGCTATTGGCAAAACTGGAAGGCGTTGGTGAAGTGATGACCATCACCCGCAACGATGAAGCCGTTCACGAAACCACAGGAACCTATGATAAATTTAGCTTTATGGAAAAGAGCAACATGGGCCTAGTTCTATCAGATGACATCGACTTGCGACTTTTCATCGGTCAATGGCACAGCGCCTTCCATGTGGTCGAAAATAATCGCCATAGCATCCAATTTTTCAATGCGAATGGTGTAGCAGTTCATAAAGTATATCGAACAGACAATACACTCGATGAAAAATGGGACGCGCTTACTACTGAGTTTCGCGACCCTTCCCCCGTTACTCCGACTTATTTATCGCCAGAAGAAGAGCAAGCTAGCGAGCTACCTGCCAACTTTGACCGAGCTCATTTTGCTCAAGAATGGTCTGAACTAAAAGATGTCCATGAATACCATGGCATGCTCAAACGACATGGCCTTTCTAGAACTCAAGCTCTATCTCAAATTGGCGAGCAATGGGCTACCAAGCTAGATCAAGAGAGCGTAAAAAGTGCAATTACTCTTGCCGCAGAAGAAAACTGCAACATCATGGTGTTTGTGGGCAATAAAGGCTGCATCCAAATTTTCAGTGGCGAAGTACATCGCCTGATGCAGCAAGGGCCTTGGTTCAATGTTTTAGACCCTGGCTTTAACCTGCATCTAAGAGAAGACTTAATTGCAGAAACTTGGGTCATCAAACGACCAAGCAGCGATGGCATTATTACCTCTATTGAAGCATTCAACGCCAAGGGCGAATCCATCTTAACGCTATTTGGTAAACGCAAACCGGGCAATCCTGAATTACCTCTGTGGCAAGACATTGTCGAAAAGACGACTAGCCTCAGCGTGAAACAGGAGATAACCCCATGAAACGAAACATCATAAGCAAAAAAACGCTGATTTTTGTTGCCTTGTTAGCGCTAGCATCACTGAGCAGCACCGCCAGTTTTGCTCAAAGAGTTGTCAGTGTCGGCGGTACTGTGACAGAAATCGTCTACTTACTAGACGCACAGAACCAACTCGTTGCCAGCGATACCAGCAGCATTTACCCTGATGCCGCCAATAAAATGCCTAAAGTTGGCTATCAACGCACGCTATCAGCAGAAGGTGTATTGAGCGTTCATCCCGAACTCTTACTCATCACTCCAGCCGCTGGGCCAGCTAAAGTATTACAACAGCTAAAAGACACCAATATCGAAATCGTCTCTGTCGATGCACCAGATACCAAACAAGGTATTTTGGATAAAGTCTCACAAGTTGCTCTTGCCTTGAATCAAGAAGACGCTGGCAAGCAAGCGGTTGATGAGATTCAGCAAGCCTTTGATAAATTGACGACACCTGAAGCTTGGTCAAAACGCCCTCCTCGTCTACTCTTTGTCTTGCAAATGGGCGGCGCACCTATGGTGGCAGGACAAGGGACCGCACCCGATGCCCTATTCCATCTCGCTGGGGCAAGCAATGCGGTAAGCAGTATAAAAGGTTACAAACCTCTCACTCCTGAAGCGATACTACTCGCTCAGCCTGATGCCATTGTAGTGACTCAACAAGGACGAACAAGAGCAAGCGAAGAAGCCATCTGGTCTTTACCCGGAATGGCATCAACGCCTGCCGCAAAAGCCCAGCGTTTAGTCACCCTAGATGCCTTATTGGCTTTAGGTCTCGGTCCAAGAACGCCTCACGCCGTTGAGCTTATACATCAACAACTTGAAGACTGGGCGCCATGAAACGCGTCCTTAACTCACAAATCCCTTATCCTGTCCTCATCCTAACATTGCTTATTGTGGCCGTATTGGCATTGACTCAAGGTGCCTATTCGATCTCATGGCAAGATCTTTTATGGTCGCCTATCAATGACATAGATCGACAAATACTGATGACAGTCCGATTACCAAGGTTACTCATGGCCGCGTTGGTTGGCGCTGCATTGGCGGTGTCAGGCGCATTGATGCAAGCCCTGTTTCGCAATCCATTAGCAGACCCTGGCTTATTAGGTGTTTCATCTGGCGCGTCTGTTTTTGTCGGCGTTCTGATTGTTCTCAACCCTTTCGCTGGTGATTTACCCCTTTGGGCACAGTCTTATATGCAAAGCATCGCGGCGTTCTTAGGCGCGGTACTAACCTGCTGGCTAATATTCCAATTATCCAAACACAAAGGCCAGGTGTCCGTGCTGCATTTACTTCTTGCTGGCATCGCCATCAATGCATTATCAGGCTCAGCAACGGGGTTACTAACTTATACAAGTAATGATGAACAACTAAGAGCTTTAACCTTTTGGGCGATGGGAAACTTGGGCGGAGCGAGATGGGAACAAGTTATCGTTATTGCGACTATTTTATTGCCGCTACTTTGCTATGTATGGCGGCAATCCAAAAACTTAAACTTATTGCTGCTAGGTGAAGACGAAGCCCGTTACCTAGGGCTAGATGTTGAACGTTTCAAAATCAAACTCATCGCCGTTGTCGCCTTATGTGTTGGTGTCACCGTCGCCTTTACCGGACTTATTGGTTTTATTGGGCTGATGGTTCCTCATCTTATCCGCATGCTTTTTGGTGCCGACAATCGCATCGTCGTTCCTTGCTCTGCTTTATTGGGTGCCAGCTTATTAACAGGCGCCGATACCTTATCTCGGCTTCTAGTTATTCCAGCGGAACTCCCAGTTGGCTTAGTAACCAGCTTACTAGGTGGGCCGTTTTTCTTATGGCTGCTATTAAAAAATATTCGAGAAACAAGTTAATGCTAAACATCAGCGAACTATCCCTTATTCGTTCTGGAAAGAGCTTACTAGATAAGGTCTCTATGAGCATCGAACCAGGACAACTGATCATTGTCCTTGGGCCAAACGGAGCGGGGAAATCAACATTATTGAAGTGTTGTTCGGGTGCGATGCAAGCCGATGCAGGACACATAACATTAGACCAACAGTCACTATCGAATTGGTCGTTGGCCGAACTCGCCAAGAAACGCGCAGTATTGACTCAGCAAATACACCTGCCTTTCGCCTTAACCGTTAAAGAAGTGGTTTCCCTTGGACTTGCCCCGTGGACATTGTCTGATAATGACGCCTCAAGGTTAATTCATGACACTCTAATAGAAGTCGGCATGACAAAAACTGAAACACGTCAATACGCCAGCTTATCCGGAGGAGAACAGCAACGCATCCAACTCGCACGAGTATTGGTGCAGCTATTCGCCGACAAACACTCAGAAAATGAAAAACACCCAGAAACGGAACAGCGACCATATGAGGGTAAATACTTACTGCTAGACGAACCCATTTCCGCACTGGATTTACACCAGCAACAACGCGTCTTAAGGCTACTTAAAAATCTCACCCAGAAAGGGCTAGGCATTTTCTGTATCCTCCACGACATCAATCTCGCCGCACTCTATGGAGACAAACTGGTTCTACTGGAAAAAGGCCAAATAACCTTCAATAACAAACCTCAAAGACTCGCCCAAGACAACACCATAGAAACCGCTTATCAAGCAGACTTGATTCGTCTCACTCACCCAGACAATCAACTCCCCCAGTGGCAGTTTAGGCAATAGCCAAACGTAGGTCGGCATGAGGGAGGAACGACCGTGATCCGACATTTTAACAAAGACATCGCACCCACAAAATCGTAGGTCGGCATGAGGGAGGAACGACCGTGATCCGACATTTAAACACCGACATCCCACCCACAAAATCGTAGGTCGGTATGAGGGAGGAACGACCGTGATCCGACATTCCAATCCCCCCCAACGGCAGATCACACTCGTACCTCGTTCATCTGCCCTACGAAACGAATAGGAACAAAAATGCCTAGCTACGCCACTTCCCTAGGCGAGGCAATGCGTTTGCCTTCATAGCGACGTAGCACGATTTGGAAACGTACGATAAGAATCGCCGCGAGCAAAGTTAAACCCGCG
Source organism: Marinomonas sp. ATLA20 (assembly GCF_057180105.1). Lineage (NCBI taxonomy): Bacteria > Pseudomonadati > Pseudomonadota > Gammaproteobacteria > Oceanospirillales > Oceanospirillaceae > Marinomonas > Marinomonas sp. ATLA20. The sequence continues at coordinate 873,025 of NZ_JBXUKU010000001.1, read as the reverse complement.
CCTAGGCCAATGTAAAAGCCTCGCAATGACAAAGTCTCGGCCCAAGGACTGTAGTGAGACAACCAATAGCCAAACGGGATACTCAAGCCGAATAAGGACACGGCAAAAGCGATCATGGTGGAGCGAGTATCACGGAAGCCTCGCAAGGCACCAGTGAACACAGTTTGCAGCATATCAGGAAATTGATAACAGGAAGAAATCAGTAAGATGCTCGCTGCCAAGGCCACCACTTCCGCATTGTTGCTGTAAATATACGGAATCTGCTCATGAAAGACCTGAGTAATAACAAAACAGGTACTTACGTAAGAAAGCCCTAGCCAGACAATGACACGAATACGTTTTCTTACCCCATCAACGCCCTCTTTTGACATGGCTTTCGCAACAACAATCGCCGTTACCGCGCTCATGGCCATCATTGGAGTAAACAAGAAAGACGTATAAGACATGACTATCTGGCCACCGCCCAATGCTAAATCACCAAAGGACGAAATCAACCACGTCATCGAAGAAAACAAGCCCACCTCAAAAGCAAAGGCAAAGCCCGCTGGCGCGCCAACATTCAAGAGAATTCCAAATTTACGTGTGTAGCGCCACACCAAGCGGGTAAACAAAGGCGTTTTATTGATAAAGCGGTCATAAACAAAAAACATAGATACAGCTAAATACAGAGACAAAGCAGACGCCAATGCCGCACCTTTTGCGCCCATTTCAGGCAGGCCGAACTTGCCGAAAATCAGCACATAATTGAACAAGATATTTAACACTAAACCAAAGCTCGCCACGAACAATGGAAAGCCAGGACGACCTGCGGCTTCAAATAAATTTTTGTAAGCTGTCATGAGTGCCAACATAGGAAGTGCAGGAGCAAAAATATACAAATAAGAAACCGAAACTTCTCTTGTTTCTTCTTCCGTCGCCATCAACCCTGCAAAATAAGGTAATAAGAAAATAGCCAACAAGCTTGCCAACAGACCAAGCCCAACGGATAAACCAACCGCTTGCGACATATACAAGTTAACCAGTTTCGGCTGTCTGCCATGCAAATGACGTGTTACCAAAGGTGTTAGACCAAAGGTCACGCCAATCAAGAAACAACCAACAGGTAGCCATAAGCTCGATGCTAAACCAACTGCCGCCAAATGCAGCGCACTGTAATGACCTAACATAATAGTATCGACCACACTAATCGACAGCTCCAATGTCATCGTTAAAATCATCGGAAACAACAAATGCAGAACTTCTTTTAACACTGGAAAACGCTTAACCACACATCACCGCCGACTATCCATAGAAAACAGCCGAGCAATTTACCACTGATCACCAAATATTGCACCGTTGGTCAGGTTTATTTTGCTTCCCCCACCAACCCGTAGGTCGGATGAGACGAGGAACGAGGCGTGATCCGACATTTCAACCAAACCCAACGGCAGATCACACTCGTACCTCGTTCATCTGCCCTACAAGACAATAGGCCGGCATAATGAAGACACGATCATGATCCGAGATTCCCAACCAAGGTCATGAAATCTCCCACCACATTATCCACCACCAACCCAACCCGTAGTTCGGATGAGACGAGGAGCGAGGAGCGAGGCGTGATCCGACATTTCAACCAAACCCAACGGCAGATCACACTCGTACCTCGTTCATCTGCCCTACAAGACCATAGGCCAGCATAAGGAAGACACGATCATGATCCGAGATTCCCAACCAAGGTCATGAAATCTCCCACCACATTATCCACCACCAACCCAACCCGTAGGTCGGATGAGACGAGGAACGAGGCGTGATCCGACATTTCAACCAAACCCAACGGCAGATCACACTCGTGCCTCGTTCATCTGCCCTACAAAACAAATTCGTAAGTCGGATGAGACGAGGCAAGAGGCGTGATCCGACATCCCCAACCAAGTCCACGAAACCACCAACCACATCCCCCAACACCCACCAAACCGTAGGTCGGATGAGACGAGGAACGAGGCGTGATCCGACATTTACCCGAAATACAACACACAACTTGTATTTACAACTCAATACCGAGAAAATGCCGCTTCATTATTTATTCGACTAAACAGGGAAGAAAATTCTTACATGACCATTCTCAGCACACTTGGCCCATTATTAATCGCCCTACTTTTTGGTTACTGGGTCAATATTAAGGTATTCACACCAACTCGTGTGGCAAAAGGCTTAGAACAGCTTGTGTACCTCATTTTAGGCTTAATCGGCTTTAGCCTTGGGGCGTTAGATAATTTGGCCGAGAAGCTTTTTATTGCTGGTTACCAAGCGATTATTTTCTTTGTCCTGATCAGCGTATTAAGCCTAGGTGGTTTATATCTTAGTGGCCTACGTTTTGGTGGGACGCATGCAGACAGTCTTGCCCAAGGCCCGTCAGACAGCAAAAGCCATGCATTGATGGATGCAGCAAAAACCCTCGCCTGGGTAATAGGTGGCGTCATCGCTGGCATATTTGCCAAGGACTGGCTGACAGGCGTAGACGAGCTAGTAACTAGCTTGCTGTATGTTTTGCTGTTTCTAATTGGCTGTCAGCTCCGCCAAGGTAATCACCGTCTACGTAAGCTTTTCTTGAACTCTCAAGGCGTCATCATAGCGCTTGTCACTATCTTCACCACGCTACTTGCAGGCTGGATTGGCAGCTTTGTATTAGGACTAAGCTGGAACCAAGGGCTAGCGGTCGTCTCAGGCTTCGGCTGGTACAGTTTGTCTGGCATTCTTATTACTGGCTTAGGCGATCCAGTGCTTGGCACCACGGCTTTCTTGCTAGACCTTGGGCGTGAAATTTTAGCACTGATGCTAATTCCATTCTTAGCTAGACTAAACAGCCACATGTCGGTTGGTTATTCTGGCGCCACCGCCATGGATTTTACCTTACCTATGCTTGGTAAATTTCATGGCGCGCAAATCATCCCAGTGTGCATCGCCAGCGGCTTTATTATGAGCATCCTAGTGCCGATTCTTATTCCCTTATTTTTAGGCATGAAATAAAACCTTAACAACCCCCCGTAGGCCGGATGAGACGAGGAACGAGGCGTGATCCGACACATGCTCCAACGGCAGATCACACTCGTGCCTCGTTCATCTGCCCTACAAGAAATGTCAGTAAAGTGTAAGCTCACTCTAAAAAACAAACCTGCTTTCGCAAACTCTGTCATGCTTTTGTAAAAGCGATTGTCTCGGTAAAGAGCCGAGGATTAATCTCAATACACGTCTTGTGCTTTGTAGAACCACTCTTGAGTATTCAAGAAAGATCTTTTGGAAATCAAACAAAGTGTGCAGGTGAAGGGGTCGCTTTGGTAACGTTAAAGCATATAAACTGGCATAAACAGCCTACCTTATGTTAGAACTCTTATGTTACATAGAAACGACGGATCTGATTTTGCAAAGCACAAGGCGTATTTCATTGTTCCTGCTTTGTTTTCGCCCCATGACATACTGGTCCAAAAAATGCGAATCGGACTCCGTCTTAAATGTTAATGCTTTACATCACAAAGTGATAAATCCACAAATAATGGAACACCTTTCCTTATGAAAAAAATAGCTATGAAAAAAACTCTTATCGCGGCGCTGGTCATGTCATCCGTTTCTTTTGCGTACGCAGACGACAGCGCGATTAAATTGGACACTAAAGAACAACGCCTTGGTTACAGCATTGGCACCATGTTTGGTTCACGCATGTCTCAGGATTTCTCAGAACTGGACATGAAAACATTTATGGCTGGTTTTCAAGATTCATTTGCTGGTAAAGAAGGCCAAATGAGCATGGATGAAGTGACTAAAACCATCCAAGATTACCAGCAAGAACAAATGAAAAAAACGCAGCTTGAAGAAGAAAAAGCCGCTGAAGAAGCAAAAGCCGCTTCTGCAGCTTGGCTGAAAGAAAAAGAGGCCGAAGATGGTGTGAAGAAAACCGACTCAGGTTTGCTTTATAAAGTCATCACAGCAGGCGAAGGCGATAAACCAAGCGCCACTGATACAGTAAAAGTTGACTACGAAGGCAGCCTAATCGATGGCACGGTATTCGATAGCTCGTACAAGCGTGGTGAGGCAATTACTTTCCCACTAAATGGCGTAATTCCAGGCTGGACTGAAGGTCTACAACTTATGCCTGTAGGGTCTAAATACGAATTGTATATCCCTGCTGACCTTGCTTATGGCCCTGGTGGCACAGGCCCTATTCCACCAAATGCTGCACTTAAGTTTGTTGTGGAATTACATGATATTGAGAAGCCAGAAGCAACTAAATAATCGCTAATTTCTGCGACTTAAAAAGCCGTCACTGAGTGACGGCTTTTTAATATTTAAAGTAAAACATTAGCACAATATAAAGATTAAATTAAATATCTAATATTCCAATACCTAATTCTTCATAATATTTATAAACTTCTTTTGCGCCATCTCTTGTTTTTTTCCTCAATATTTTTTTTTCAATATTAATAGATTTTAAATTGACATTGTTAAATCTTATATAGCAAGTATAAATCACGGTTGAATAATACGATAAAACAAGTTCGGGCATAACCTCTGTCTCATCAAAAAAAACTTCAGCTGGCTTACCGAGTTTTTTTATTGTATAACCCAAATGAGAGATTTTATCTAATTTATCTGGACTTTCATCTCTATGCGGTATGTAGAATATATTGTACCCTTCGAAATGACTTTTCACATCCTCTAGAATGGCTAACTCATCAGAAAGAAGGATGTTTTTAGTTTCAGACAATTTAGAACCAAAGAAAAAAACATTGCCTACTTCAATTTTTATATCTTTCTTCTTTGGGAATTGAAAATAATTTATCTGACCATCAATCAGCCCGAGGGTCAAATCAAAAGAAGAATACAAATTTGGTGTTTTTAAATTTTTCAAAAAAGACTTAAAAAGCTTATATTTTAAAGCATGGGAATATGGAAAAATATTGTTTCTAATATAGCGACTCTGAGCAATTATAGTGTACGCACCATCATCAAGCAAAATTTCTTCTTTTGGATTTATAGCACTACGAAGCAAAGCCATATTAAAGTTTCTGTATTCACCTATAAAATATTTATCTATTCTCCCACCATAAATAGACTTATATTTAATAACATCACGAATCAAAGAAAATATCTTAAGCAAGCCTTTCTTTTTTCTGTTAACTATTACGTGATCCCATCGATCATCCAACAAAATCAATATCTGCTCATCATTCCCTGAACGTTTACCACTACTTAAATCTATAATCAATATAGATTTGTTTTGATTAAACACCTTTAAAGCAGACATAGCAGAAAGTAACTGAAAGGGTGACTCTATATGGTATAAATTGTACATAAAATCTCAAAAAATCAGTTTTTATTATTTTCATTCTGAATAAATACAGATGCATATATAAAATCGGAAGCCTCATCTATATCGACAGACCTATCAGCGCTCATTTCATAAGAAAAAGTACCTCGAGATGTAAAGAAACTTTTTTCTCTCACTAAAATTTTTGAGTCTATAATATATATCGCACCATTCAGTCGATAATACGTAGGTAGATCTTGACTTCTTTTCCCTTTAACTTCGTCTCGAATGAAATCATCCATACAACCAGACTTAGGTAAAGTATTGCTCCACAATGGAGAGTGGTCAACCTTACAGACAGAAATAATAGAATTAGCACTCTTTTCAAACAATAGCTCAATTGCTTCATCAATATTTTTTGAGGTTCTAAGTGGGCTAGTTGGCTGAAGTAAGACAATATAGTCAAAAGGAGTATCTATAATATTAACAGCATGAATCACGACATCTATAGAACTCGCAGTATCAGAAGAAATTTCATCAGGTCTTATTATAACTTCAGCACCAAACTTTTCAGATATTTCTAATATTTCCTGATCATCAGTACTGACTATTATTTTATCTAAATATAGAGATCTTTGGGCTGCATCAATTGACCAACTAATAAGCGGCTTTCCAGCAAGATCTAATATATTTTTCCTCGGTAAGCGCTTACTACCTCCACGAGCGGGAATGACAGCTAGAAAAGTTTTTCCGTTAAACACCAAAGACCTCGCTATACTCTCTATTCGCTTGATCATACTCATTCATACGACCAATATCTAACCAGTATTCATGTATAGGGAAAGAAATAGTCAGCATGTTTTTTTCAATAAGTTTTTCAAATAAACTCGGCATATCATAATACTGATCATTTGGTATTAGATTTAAAGAATCTTGGCTAAGCATATAAATACCAGCACTAACAAAAAACTTATGAATAGGCTTCTCTATAATAGATGTAATCATATTACCATCAAGATTAACTACACCGTAAGGAACTTGAAAATCATATTCTCTTACGCACATAGTAGCAACGGCACTATGTGATTGGTGGTAATTTAGTAAGCTCTCGAAATTAACATTTGTTAGTAAGTCACCATTCATTACAAAAAATGGTGCATCAGGAGCAGAACCTAAAAGACTCAAAGCCCCAGCAGTTCCCATACGCATTTCTTCATATATGTATTCAATACTGACACCAAAATTTTCTCCATTTCCAAAAAAATCTTTAATCGTATCAGCTTTATAATTTACGCACATTATAATATCAACGAAACCATAACTAGCAAATTGCTCTACTATAGTTTGTAATATTGGCCTATCACCGACCTTAAGCATTGGCTTCGGTGTATCTTGCGTTAAGGGATATAAACGTGTCCCCAAACCTCCAACCATCAAAATGACTTTATTATTCTTTTTTTCAGGCTTTAATAATTCATCAATTTTCTTAAGGCCTATAACATGATTTTCATCATCTACAATCGGGATTTGATATAATTTTTTTGAAAGTGCTTTCTTTATAATGTTTTTATTAGATTCAGTACTATAACCGACTGTTGGCGCTTTAAAGACAATTGATTCAACAATATCGCTTAAACCTAATCCATGTAGTAAACCTCGACGAATATCACCATCAGTGATTGTTCCTATTAGCTTATTATCCGAATCAACAACCAACAATATCTGAAGAGCAGTTCGATCTAGTAGTAACAATGCATCTTTAATAAGAGTGCAATTATTAACCAATATGTCTTTCCAACCATAGCTCATTTATATATCCTTTATCGCAAAAATGGTTTGGCAACATAAAGTACTCTGTTGCTTTCTAAATCTTTAGTTACTGTAGATCCAGCACCGACAACAGCATGCTTACCAATATGAATACCTTGAATAACTCTCGCGCCAGTACCAATATGCACAAAATCCTCTGTTACTACAGCACCACTTAATACAGCCCCAGGAGCTATATGATTCTGATAACCAATCATACAATCATGCTCAACAATCGCACCAGAGTTAATAATACTGCCTTCACCAATATGACTATTAGCGTTAATAATTGCACCTGGCATTACCTGAACACCTTCAGATAATGTCGCATAATCTGAAACTATAGCATTCGGAGATACTAACGAAGCAAAATGATATCCCAATTTTTTGAATTTATCGTGTATTTTAAAGCGCAAATCCTGCCCAGGTAATGAGCCGATTGCATTGACTAAAAAAATATCGCCGCAGTGAAATTCTAGTACATCGTCATCAGATGAGTAGCAATGTAACCCGTCAAATACACCATTAGATTGAGGTAGCTCTTTAGCAACCAAACCCAAGATATTGACATTAAGTTTCCGCAAAATATCTACAATAACAGCAGCATGACCACCGGCACCTAAGACTAGAACTGGTCTATTCAAGAACCAAATCTCCTACTTTATAACTTCTGGATGCAATCTTACTTTGAATTTCCCAGAATCTATATGGAGTATCGCCATTACCTGGTCTTTTTATCGCTAGATCATCGGATGTGATAATTTGACCTTCTTCTATAGGCCTTGCAGCAACGATACTTTTCCTTGCTGCTACTTTGTTTTTGATCTCGGATGGACGGGGCCCTTTGATTGCATCACCTAATGTTTCCTCTACAGAACGAATTGCTTCAACCATGGCTTTAAGCTCTATAGGATCTAATGAAGCCTTGTGATCTGGTCCCTCCATACTTTTATCAAGAGTGAAGTGTTTTTCTATTATTGTTGCACCACGCGCAACAGCAGCTATAGGAACGACAATACCTTCACTATGATCCGAATACCCAACAGCCAAACCGAAAGCAGAAGCTAATGTATCCATAGCTCTGAGATTAATATCGGCAAGTGGTGCTGGATACTCAGTAGTACAATGCAGCACTGTCACTTTATCTTTCAATGCCTTTTTTCCTTCATCCGAAAAGTAGGCGACCTGAAATGCATCAATAGAAGGCTTCGCATTACGAGGAGCCGTATAACCAAAAGCAATAACACCTAATACAGCCTCAACCTCTGCCAAAGTAGCCATGCCTGTTGAAACAATAAGATCACACCCAGTACGAGCATGTTGTAACACCAAAGGCGCATTGGTAATCTCACCAGAAGGGATTTTTAATCGCGTAAGTTTTAAATCATTGACTAAAAAATCCAGACTTTCACTATCAAAAGCAGTTGATAAAAACTCAATCCCCAGTTTATTACAATAAGACACTAACTGATGATGAGTGTCATAACTCAATTCCAAGCGACTCAACATTGCTAACTGAGACTCTTGCTTACCAGTATTAGTAACTTGGTAATCGGCTTGAAGAGCATTTTCTGTAACTAGGTTTTTAGCTTTAAAGGTCTGAAATTTTACAATATCAACGCCCGCTTCATATGCCTTATCGACCAACTGAAAAGCAAGTTTTTCATCACCATTATGATTTACACCTGCCTCTGCAATAATAAGAGTCATACTATTTACTCGCCTTCATGTCATAAAAAGATTTCACTGAAGTGAAATTTAGGTTTTTGATAATAGAAAGAACTTGTCTACTTGCATCCCCCCGACCATAAGGATTATCAACTATCTCATCATCCTTTTTATAGGATCGGTTCAAGGCAGTATTTAATGCATTGCAAATTTCTGTGGCATTAGCCTGACAGTCCAGCACGCTTTTTGCTGCAAGCCGTCCTTTTTGACGCATACCTATATTTACCGTGGGAACATCTAGCGATGGCACTTCAATAATTCCACTAGAAGAATTACCTACTACAACAGAAGCATATTTTATAGCACTTAAGTAACGTGCCTGCCCCAGAGAAGGTATTGCTAATACACGTAGAGGCTGCTTCGCTGCATAAGCTTCCAGCAAAGGTATAATTCGTCTTCCGCCATCATCGGCATTTGGGTAGGTTAAAATAACCTGCACTTCTGGATATTTATCTAGAGCCTCAAGTAATGCATTAAATGATACGACTGGATCCTCATCAGCTAAGGTTACAGGATGATAAGTAACAACTAAATAAGGCTGATTTAGCGGAAAACTAAGAGATGTTGCTAAGTCCTCCAGACTCATAAAGCAACCACGATTCAAATGATCTAAACCAATTGCGCCAACATTAAAAACTCTTTCTGGCGTCTCACCTAGCTGAATAACGCGTTGACGGTATTCTTCTGTCGAGGTGGCATGTAAGTAGCTTAATTTAGTGATAGCGTGACGAATTGCGTCATCGTAGGCACCTTCTGTAATTTCACCGCCATGTAAATGCACGACAGGTATTCTTAGAATCATTGCAGTTTGAGCTGCAGCTAGTGCCTCAAACCTATCACCTAAAATAACTAAAGTATCAGGTGCTAGTCGAGAAAGAGCATCAGCAAACCCTAAAACCCCTAGCCCCATGCTTTTGGCGGTACCCACAGCCGAATCTGATGATAAAAGAATTTCTATTTTTTCATCGATTTTAAAGCCATCTTTTTCTATTTGACGGTATGTTTCACCAAACTCTGGCGATAAATGCATACCAGAAACAAGCAGCTGCAAACATAAATCAGAATCCGATTGGATATCTTTCAGCAACCAATACAAAAGCCCATATTCAGCACGAGTACCGGTAAACACTGCGACCTTTTTTGTCATACCTTATTTGTCCCTAGTTGAATGGGAGAACTTGGTAAATTTATTAGATGTGCCTCTATAAACTCTGAGTTCGTTAAGTCCCCTCTAGGTGACCCAGAAAGAAATGGCAGCCGATGCATTAACTTCCAAATGGGTCGAGTCATCACACCTGAGTCATTGGTTATTTTCAACAAATGGTCTCTGGCTTTTTCATCAGAGCAAATAACCGCATTGAGCCAATAGTTTGACTGAGCATAATCAGGCTCGACGACAAAATTAAATTCAGTGTCTGAAAAAAAATCTTGGTATTGTTGGGCTATTTTGCGTTTTTGTTGAAGAAATGCTGGCAATGACTCCATCTGAGCACAGCCCAATGCTGCATTTAAATTTGGCAGCCTATAATTAAACCCTGGCTCATCATGGAAGAACTCATAAGGATGAGGCACCTTGGCAGTTGTAGTCACATGTTTAGTGTGCTGCCCTAGCTCAGCATCTTTACATAGCACCATACCACCACCACCTGTCGTAATGATTTTATTGCCATTAAAACTTAATGCACCAAGTTCACCTATTGTTCCGGTGTGCTTGCCTTTATAAAAAGAACCTAAGCTTTCAGCGGCATCTTCCACCAGAGAAACATTCCATTTTGCACACACGGCAACCAACTCATCTAGTTCAGCAGGATGGCCAAACGTGTGCATGGGCACAACGGCGCTTATACGTCGTTGGTTTTTCTTATGAAAACACCCCAACTCATTGCTAAATGCGTTATCCGTCAGATAGTTATCTAATGCTACAGGACATAAAGACAAACTGACTTTCGCCACATCAACAAATATCGGCTCTGCGCCCATATGATGCAATGCATTACAGGTTGCCACAAACGTTAACGCCTGTGTAATAACATAATCACCAGATTTCACACCTGCCATATATAACGCAGCATGCAACGCAGCCGTACCATTTACGGTTGCTATAGCCTTTGTAGTCGATGTAAAACCTTCGATTTTCCGCTCAAAATCATCTACATATTTGCCCACACTAGATACAAAGGTGCTTTCTATAGTCTCTGTAACATACTTTAGCTCATTACCATGAAAAGTAGGTGCGTGTAATGGGATAAACTCATTAGTACGATAAAGCTCACGGATAAAACTAACTATTGCAGCACTCATTCGGCACCTTACATTTTGCTATCTAGATATTTGCCTGTCTCTTTGTGACCAAAGTCAGGAATCATTTTGTGAAAAAGCTCAACTATTTGCTCTTTCGTCCAAGCTTTTTCTTTTTTGTAAGTCGATACTTGCTGTTCGAATAGCGCTAAGAGTTCTTGCTGATATATGGGCTCATTTTTTATCACACCTAGATTTTCAAAGCGTGCCATATCGAGGGTTTCTTTGTCGGTAAAAAACTCTTCAAAATCTTTTTCGCCCGTTGTATCACTTGATGTAAATAAACAAGGCCACTTACCTTGTGCAGGTAACGTTTTTGCAAGCTCTCGAGCCTCATCCTCGTTATCACACAGATATGGCTCATAACCTCGCTGCTCTAGGTATTTCACCGCTATATCAGCAAATGTAATCAAATGCAGCGCTTCACTGAGCTTGGGGAAAAATATGTCTCGGTTTTCACCAAAGATACAAGACATCAAACAAAGTTCACCAGACTCTTGCGGCGTCACAAAATAGCGTTTGATATCATTTGGTGCCACGATAGGTTGCTGCTTTTGAATACGCTGATTAAAACCATGCAGCAAAGAACCATCAGAAAATGCTACGTTAGCAAATCGAGCTGTAGAGATAGAAATCTCTTCGCTACGTCGCATTAAAAACATTTCCATTATTCGTTTAGAGGCACCCATCATATTTACAGGGTTAGCAGCTTTATCAGTCGATACACAGAAATATTTTTTAGATCCTTTTTCAATCGACTGTTGAATTGTCTTATCAGTATTAAATACATTTACATCGATCATACGCATGAGCGTAAAAGGATCCTTCTCACTGCGAACATGTTTTAATGCGGATAGGTTTAATACATAATCGTACTGTCCATCTGCTTTAATAAAAGCATCGTATTCAACTGAGCCAATGTCCAGGGCAAATGTTTGAAAATCGCCATTGATATAACCAAAAGAACTCCGGATATCTCTAACTAATTCAACCATGTTATTTTCGCTAATATCGACAACATGAAGCTTTTTCGGGTTACGCTTAAAGATTTCCTTAGTTACTGCTTGCCCTATTGAACCAGCCCCTCCTAAAACAAGAAAACGAGAACAAGAGACTATTCTTAAAAGCTCTTCGCAATTATTTTCCAAATCATTATTGAAAAGCTCCACTTCCCTACCAATCAAAGACAAAATCTTATACATTTTTTCAGAACCTTAAATCACTATTAAAAGAAACGTTTTAAAAATAAAAAAGGGCGTTTGATAAGATATTTAAAATAATAGATACAAAGTCTATCATCAAAAGCCGCCCTTAAATACCCGTCATCATGGTCCTTAACCGCCCCTCTAATAAAGTAAAAAAATCTTTTAACATTATAATTCTTAATTTTCGTTGAAAGATTTTTATTAAAAAAATCAAAAACTTTCAACCCATCAATAAAGTCATTAAATCCAAGCATTTGTTCAAACCTAGAACCTATTGACGTATAATTATCAGCCATAGTCTCTAGTTCAAAAACCATATCCACTAGCTTTTTATTATAAAGATAGCAATCACCTCGCATTAGAGAAATTACTGCTAATAAAACATGAGGGTAAAAGTGAACCATTTTATTACTTGATTTACTTAAAATATATTCAATAATTTCAGTTAATTCATCACATCTAAAAACTAAGCCAGAAACATAAGGTGTGCATTTAAAGACATTGTGCGCACCAACTTTTTTTATTGTACGGCTTCCTCTACGTAATCGACCATTACGACCAACAGCACAAGAAACAAACATAGGCTTTTTAGACTTTAAAAAAACCAATAAGCCAGGAATTTCCTCTAAATTAAAAGCATCCTCATCCGAAGAAAACAAAACATATTCCGTTTCACAGTTCCTCAAAATTTCAATAATATTACCTAGATATCCCAAGTTGCTTGGATTCTTTTTGATTTTTATATTATCGATATCAGAAACCGAAAAAATCTTTTTCAATTCATCATATGTACCATCTGTAGATGCATTATCAATCACTAAATAATTGACATCATATTTATCTAGCTGACCTATAACTTTACTCGCATTTGAAACTATTGCATTTTTCCTGTTATAAGTCGGAACAGCTAAAGTTAAAACCCTATTATTTTTATTTATCGAGATACTCATAAAAACCTTATGTAAGAACTAGTATAAAACAATATTTAAAATATCCTACACTTAAAAATATGGAGAGCTAAAGGACTCAGCAACTTTCTCCTCCAATGTTGCAATATGTACACTATGGGCCTTACATAACGCTATAAACCTTTCATTACTTCCGACATATTGATTTTGTATAACTTGAGGATCGTAATTCTCATTAAAATTTACTTCGGAATTAGAGTTATTAGATACAATTTTAGCCAAAGTATATATATCAGTTTCAATTGAGCAAGCATCTATTATTTCAGATGAAGGAATTAAAGAAGAAGATATCAGAGACAAAATCAATTCACTAAGAGCATCAAAACTAACATAACTTCTCTTCACCACCCCTCTCGCCATGATGTCGATATTTCTTTGATGTTTAGCAGAGTTTATAAAAGAAGATAGAGCAGACCATTCAACATTGGGAGTTAAGCAACCTGAGGCGCCAAAAACTCTAAAAACCTTTAAACTTTTGCACCCAACATTCCAAAATAAACTCTCCTCTCTTCTTTTCAATCTTCCATATAAATCTTTATCACAATTTGAGTCTGTCGCGGCTCCACTTGAAATTAAGTATACTTTTTCTGGCGCTCTATTCTCAATGAATGAGCACGCACTATCACTAATCTCTGTATTGATTCTTACAAACTCTTTCTCACCAAATATAGATATTTTATCTTTAGTCAAAAAAGCAGAATGAATAAAAGCATCAATATTTTTCTGTTGATTCAAATTACTTAATGGAAACGTATCAAAATCATGATCAATACTAGGGATTTTTAACTTACGCCCATCACTACTAAATAGAAAAAGGTGTTTTATTGCTGATTCCAAACCTTTTTTTTCAACATATTTTTTTATAAAGCTTTTACCAAACCAGCCAGTCGAGCCAGTAATAGCAATATTACATTCCGACATATCTATCACCCTCTAAGGCTATCTACATCACTATTTTTTAAAAATGCAATAGAGAAGTATATTTCAGCTTTCATTTATCAATCATTATCTAATGGTGAAATAATCATCTCTCGATTAAATTCTTCTCTATCTAAGAATGGATACATATCCTCGATAGGTTTAGATACCATAACCCCATCGTCTCTTTTCATCGATGACACAGCAGGAATTACTTCTTGAAATTCTGGACAAATAACCTCACAAATAACAGGCCCTTGTATTTTTTTAAGTGTTAACAAAATATTTTCAAGGTTTTCTATAGAATCAGCTTTCAGATATGGAATTCCATAAGCATCTGATATCCTTTGAAAATCAGGACAGCTTAAACCTGAGTCCGAATTAGTACCAGCTAAACGACCTTCAAAAAATTTCGTTTGAGTGGTTTTTATAGATAAGTAACCGCTATTATTCCAAACTAAGATTTTGATAGGTAATTGATTATGAACAATAGTTTGTAACTCTTGAATATTCATCTGGAATGATCCGTCTCCAGTGATTGCATAAGTATCTTGTCTATTTGCTGAAATACAAGCCCCTATTGCAGCCGGTAGAGAGTACCCCATATCAGCCTGAGCGCCAGATGTGATATACCTTTGTGCCCCAGAAATATTCAAAGCTTGTGAGGTAACATAATATGCAGAACCAGCATCAGAAACAATAACGCTATTGTCTCCCATAGTTTTTCCTAACTGATGTATACATTCATACATATTAATGTTTTTTTCATTAATATAAGGGCCTTGGTATACGGGCCATTTATTCTTCCATTTTATACATTGATCCACCCAGTCTGATGGAGCACTATAATCAAAAGTACGACTTTCAAAAAAATCTCTTAAGTCAGCTTCGATCATTAAGTCTATATTTACAGTATTTTTTCTATGCTCTTCACTGTCTATATCTACAACAACAACTTTAGCTTCTCGTGCAAAAAGATCGTATTCAAAGCCAGTTAATGCAACACTAAGTCGAGACCCAAGAACAAGAACAAGGTCCGCATTTTGTACTGAAAAGTTACCAGCTCTGTCACCTTTCGCGCCTAAACGACCAATAGCAAGTGAGTGTGAACTTGGAATAAGATCTATACTCAGATAGGAGAAAACTACAGGTATTTGATATCTCTCAACATAATTCACAAACTTTTTTTCAGTATTACTTAAACGAATACCATTACCAGCAATAATAATAGGTCTTTTAGACGATGATAATAAACTTTCTAGTGCTGATATATCTTTTGCTTCAGGAATAGATGGAAATATTATTGATTCATTCTCTGCTTTAAAATGTCTCAATTGGGCAGGATCAATCCATGCTCCTTGGACGTCCAATGGAATATCAATCCAAACAGGACCTGGGCGACCGTTAGCGCCTAAGTAAACAGCTTTTTCAAGTTCATAAGCGATATCTTCTGGATCATTAATCATAACTGCGTATTTTGTAATAGATTTTACAATTTCAACTATGTTCGCTTCCTGCACACCAAACTGTCTTAAACGCACATCAGTATTATATGTAGTCTCTTTTCTTTTCACTTGGCCTGAAATACATAAGAGAGGAGTACTGTCTTGCCAAGCATCCAATACACCAGTAATAGAGTTTGTGCTTCCACAACCTGTAGTAAAACAAGCCACTCCATATCCAACAGAATGCTTAGCATAGCCAACAGCACTCATAGCGGAAGCTTGCTCATGATGATTATAAATACAATTTAATTTCGAATGATTGCCAAATGCATCATTCAGGAACATAGCACCGCCACCAGTTACGGTAAAAATCGTAGATACACCGAGTACATCAGCTACAAAATCAGCAACATAATCAGCAACTCGAATCTTATTCATCATTTATTCCTCAGCGCTGAATCTAACGCGCCTATTGCTTTTTTAATATTGTCTAAGCTATTAACATAACATATTCGAACATATCCCTCGCCACACTGACCGAAGTTATTACCAGGTAACAAAGCAACGCCTGCTTTCTCAAGAGAAAAATCTGCAAATTCATCACTTGTCATTCCAGTATCCTGGATATTTGGGAAAGCGTATATTGCACCGGTTGGCATCACACAACTAACGCCAGGCAAGGAATTAAGCCCGTCAACCAATACTTTGCGACGTTTATCGTACTCAATTTTCATCATCTTAACTTGAGTTTGATCGCCCTTAATAGCTTCAATACCAGCTCTTTGAATAAATGGAGGAACACATGACACTATGGTTGATACTAGTAACCCCATTTTTTCTATTAATAGTTTTGGTCCAATAGCAACTCCTAATCGCCATCCAGTCATTGCAAAAGCCTTGCTAAAACCATTAATAATAATCGTTCTCTCTTTGCATTTATCTAAATAAGAAGGACTTAAAAACTTTGAACTTTCATTAAAAATTAGTCTTCCATATATTTCATCACTTAATAAATATATTCCATATTCTTGAGCTATTTCAGATACTGCTTTTATATCTGATTCACTCATTACTGCTCCTGTAGGATTGCTAGGAGAGTTGATAATGATCATCTTGGTCTTATCAGTAATTTTTGCCCTTAAATCTTCTGGATTTAAACGAAAGTCGTTCTCTTCTCTTAAAGGAACGGTTACTGGCACTGCTCCACAAGCTTTAATAGCAGAAAAATATGTCGGAAACCCAGGGTCAGGCACAATGACTTCTTCCCCAGGATTTACAACGCATTTAATAGCTAAATAAATGATTGAATTCGCTCCAGGTGTAACCAAAATTTGATCAAGAGTAGGAGTAAAACCTCTTGATAAAGTTGTTGTTTCTTGAACAGCTAATCTAAAATCATACAACCCCATAGAGCTTGTATAATGAGTCTCCCCTGTTTTAATAGCCTCACAGGCAGCTTCTATAATATTTTTTGGAGTATCGAAATCAGGCTCACCAAGCTCAAAGTGCAATATCGATCTACCTTCACGTTCCAACCTTTGTGCCTTATCAAGAGTCGCAAACATAGGCTGACCTTCAACTTGATAAGCGATTTCAGAAAGATTCTTCATACTTAATCCCTCAAAGAATTTTGTTTCTTAAAAATTCACACCACAGAACTCTTCCATTTGCTCTGCTACAAACTCAAAGTGCTCTTCATTCAGCGCAGGGAAGATACCAATCCAGAAGGTTTGGTTCATAGTTCTATCTGTATTCGTTAGCTCACCGACTACACGGTGTTCGACACCAGTGAAATATGGTTGACGTGTCAAGTTCCCAGCAAACAGCAAACGGCTACCAATTTTATTTTGATCTAAAAATTTCAATAAATCTAAGCGAGAAATACCTGACTCTTCTTTGACTGTAACGGGGAACCCGAACCATGAAGGAGTACTATTTTCTGTCGGCTCGGCAATTTCAATAAAATCACTTAATGTGGATAACAAACGAGTTCTTAAATATTCATAATTGCTATTTCGTTTGTCGATAAATTCTTGTGCACTCTCTAACTGAGCCAAGCCACATGCAGCCTGCATATCAGTAATTTTTAAATTATATCCAAGATGAGCATAGACATATTTATGATCATAACCTTGGGGAAGTGAACCAAACTGCTGACCAAAACGGTTACCACAAGTGTCATCGCAACCAGGTGCACAGTAACAATCACGCCCCCAATCTCGGAACGATTCAGCAATCATCTTAAGCTGAGGATTATTAGTAAAAACCGCGCCACCTTCCCCCATAGTTATATGGTGAGCAGGGTAAAAACTAAGTGTACCAATATCGCCAAATGTACCAACCATCTTGCCATCGTATTTAGCACCTAATGCATCACAGCAATCCTCAACTAACCAAAGATTATATTTTTCACAGATCTCTTTTACCTTTCCAACGTTAAAAGGATTTCCTAACGTATGGGCCAGCATAATGGCTTTTGTCTTTGGTGTGATTGCCGCTTCAATAAGGTTAACATCAATATTATGTGTTGCCATATCCACATCAACAAACACAGGGATAGCACCAAACTGAATAATAGGATTTACAGTCGTAGGAAAACCAGCAGCAACACCAATAACTTCATCACCTTTTTTAATAGCGCGGTGACCTAATTTAGGAGAAGTCAAAGCACTAAAAGCAACGAGGTTAGCAGATGAACCAGAGTTAACAGATAAGGCGAATTTAACACCGATAAATTCTGCTAATTTGGCTTCAAACAGCGTATTAAAACGACCAGTTGTTAACCAACCATCAAGTGATGCATCCACCATGTTCTCTAGTTCTGCAGAGCCAATAACTTTACCTGATGGAGGAATAACACTCTCACCTGCAACAAAATTTTTAGGTGCATAAACCTCGGCCGCGTACTCTTTTACTAAGTTATTAATTTGTGCTCGAAGCTCATTTGCTTTTATCGACATTGTTATTCCTGCTCTATAAGTCTTATAAATTTAGTTTTTAAAAACATACCAGAGTTCATTGAGCGCTGCTCATATCTCTCATGTAAGCTTCTATTTCTTCAATACAAACGGGGTACATATCATCATTGTTCAACCAACGTTTGTGCCAAAACACGATACGCTCTAACGTTTCGCCTAAGCGCCATGTTGGTTCCCAATGCAGCCTTGATTTTGCCTTTGATATATCTAACTTTAAAAAATTTGCTTCATGAGGCTGAGGGTTAGAATCTAATTCCCAACTTGCATCCTGTCCCCATTGTGCGACCATCGAGTCTAATATCCACTCAACAGATTTTGCATCGTCATCTTTTGGACCAAAATTCCAACCTTCCGCAACATCTAAATCTTTATCGCCATCATGAGAGAGATATAAAGATTGAGCTAAAACTAAGTAACCACTAAGAGGTTCTAAAACATGCTGCCAAGGACGAGTCGCCAATGGGTTACGCACAACAACAGCACGTTTATCTTGAAATGCATTTAATATGTCAGGGATTAAACGATCGGCAGCCCAATCTCCGCCACCGATAACATTACCTGCTCGAGCAGAGGCAAGCTCGGCACTATTCGGGCCAGAAAAAAAAGACCGGCGGTAGGCGCTAGTCACTAATTCTACACAACCTTTACTGTTGCTATATGGATCATACCCGCCCATAGGTTCATTTTCCCTATAACCCCATTCCCACTCTTTATTTTCATAACACTTATCAGTTGTCACATTCACTATTGCTTTTAAGTTTGGACATTGACGAGCCGCCTCGAGTACATGCACAGTCCCCATAACGTTCGTCATGTAAGTCTCAACCGGCTCTACATAAGAAAGTCTAACTAATGGCTGAGCGGCCATATGAATCAAAATTTCAGGATCAAAGTCTCGCATGCTATTCAGAATGCTCTCGCGATCACGAATATCACCGATATCACTCTGCATACCCTCAGCAACATTAGCGATATCAAAAAGAGCAGGCGTAGTTGGGGGAGCAAGAGAGAAGCCTTTAACCTGCGCACCCATAGTTTGCAACCATAGACTTAACCAGCTCCCTTTAAAGCCTGTGTGTCCAGTCAAGAAAACACGCTTTCCAGACCAAAACTTTGAGTCTACGATGGTTTTCATAATGATTTTAGTCCCATTTTTTCCACGGTGCTTTTCCTGAATCCCATAGCTCTTCCAAATAGTGTTTATCTCTTAACGTATCCATAGGCTGCCAAAAATCTTTATGCTCGTAAGCCATTAACTCTTCATTTTCAGCCAATGTCATGAGGGGAGCCTGCTCCCAAATACATTCATCACTATCCAACAAATCCAGTACTTTTGGGGATAAAACAAAAAAACCGCCATTAATCATGGCACCATCGCCTTTTGGTTTTTCTTTAAAGCTTCGAACTAATCCATTCTTCATATCCAAAGCACCAAACCGACCAGGAGGATAAGTTGCAGTGAGAGTAGCTAGCTTTCCATGTGAACGATGAAATTTAATTGTTTCCGCAATATCTAAATCAGAAACACCATCGCCATATGTAAAACAAAACGCGTCCTCATCTTTTATATGATCAGCGACTCGACGCAGACGCCCACCTGTCATTGAATTATCTCCAGTATCGACTAATGTCACCATCCAAGGTTCGGCACGCATTTGATGCACTGTCATTTTATTATCTTGCATATTAAAAGTGACATCAGACATATGTAAAAAGTAGTTTGCAAAATACTCTTTAATAACATATCCCTTGTAGCCACAACATACGACAAAATCAGTAATTCCATGATATGAGTACATTTTCATGATATGCCAAAGTATAGGCTTACCACCAATTTCAACCATAGGTTTTGGTCGAATGCTCGTCTCTTCACTTAGCCTAGTTCCAAGTCCACCAGCCAAAATAACCGCTTTCATATACACTCCTATTATCTTTTATGATGCTACGAATGCATCTGAATAAAAACTGCTTTTATCAAGACCAGATTCAATTAGAGCTTCTCTACTCTTGTTAATCATATCCATTGAACCACAAGCGTACACTTCAGCATCAATTAAGCTAATGCCATCTGATAGCAAGCAGTCTTGTACATATCCACTTCGACCACCCCAACCGCTTTCTTCTCTCGATAAGCATAAAGAAACATGAACATTTTCGAATTTCTTAGCCAAATCTAACGGACTGTCATCATAAAATAATTCAGAATGTCGATTACCCCAATAAATATAAATAGGGCGGTTCAGCTTCTCATCATAAATAAGTTTAGACACTATTGCTTTTACTGGTGCAAACCCAGTTCCAGTTGCAAGAAATATAATAGGGCCAGTTTTAGTATCACGAAAAAAGAAAGAACCTTTTGGCCCCTCAATTTGTAATAATTGCCCCTCCGGTACAGGCGAAAAAATTTTGCTACTCATTGCACCATCTGAGACTTTTTTGAAATGTAACTCAAGCGTATTTTTTGCATTAGGAATTGAGGCTATAGAATAGCTTCTCACTACGCCGTTGTATTTTAAATCAATATACTGTCCAGGAAGAAAATTGAAAATATTCTTCGGAGGTAGCCTTAACTCCAAAACCATAATGTCCGAACTATGATGCAAAATCCTATTTACTTTGGCAGGAACAGTAAGACATTTAATATCTGCTAACTCTGGAAAATAGTCAGCTTCTAATGTCATATTACAAGATGCTTTCACTTGGCAAGTTAACAAGTCACTGTTGTCAGCCTGATGGTTTTCTGATGTAACGATTTTTGCCTCACAAGCGCCACAGCTCCCTGTTTTACAGCTGTGTTCAAGTACAATACCTGCATCTAGAGCCGAATCTAGAATTGTTTTTTCAGGCAGACTTTCAAAAACAACACCAGAAGGTAGCAAAGTTATTATGTGTTTTTTTTCTTCACCTATCATTTATTACAACCATCACTAGATAAAAAATAGAAATCTTAAATTTCCACTACATATTTAAAAAAGTTTGCAACTAATAACCCAGCAATTTTTGGGCTAGAAGCTTCCACATAACACCTCAACTCAGGCGCATTACCAGACGGTCTTAGATGAACAATATCGCCATTGTTTAACGCCATACGAAGACCATCCGTTTCATCAATGTAAACGACTTCTAAGAATTTACCTTCTTGCATTATTGCTGATAAAAGTTCAGTTTGCTTAGCCTTGCTGGTTTTAATATCCACTATCAGCTGTTTACTAACATCCGTTGGAATATTTTTGATTCGATCACTGGCGGTATAGCGCTGTGGATAGTCATTGGTTAACTGGCTGATTGGTCTAGCTTGTTCAAACGACATAGCCAATACAATTAAAGCAGGCAAGACAGAGTCGCGCGTTGGTAAAGCATGCAGTGTTTCGCCATTCACAACAAAGTCCGCCCCTACCAAAAAACCGCCATTGGCTTCATAACCAACTATTCTGGCGTCGGGTGATTGTTGCAATAGCTCTTCCATACCTGCAATAACATAAGGAGAGCCGATTCTAGTTCTCAGTGCCACTCGTTCAGTTTTTTGCAATGCACCTCTCAACTCAAGAACGGTATTCACATTCACCGGCGCGGCCACATGGGTTGCTTCTAAATAATCGGCACACAACACACCCAGAATATCACCCCGTAGCCACTCGCCTTTCTCATTGGCAATAAGTGGACGATCTCCATCACCATCTGTGGATATAATGGCATCCAGCTTATATTCTTTAGACCAATTTAGTCCTTTCAACACATCTTCGACCGATACCGCTTCCGTATCGATCGGCACAAAAGTCTCTGTGCGTTCTAACGAAATCACCTCAGCACCGAAATGAGCCAATAGTTCTTTAATCACATCACGTGCCACACTGGAGTGTTCATAAACACCAACACGTTTACCTTGCAGCATATTAGATGGAAAAAGCGAGGTATACCGCTGTTTAAAAAGTTCAATAGCAGAGCGGTCAGCGACAGGCAAAGCGAACAGAGCAGCTTGATCAGAAACAAACTCCGGCAAATCAACCAAGCCATCCATAATAGAGGCTTCGTCAGCTTTGCTAATCTCACCGTCCGGACGGTAAAACTTAATACCATTACGATCAAAAGGAATATGACTTCCCGTAATCATCACGGCTGGCATGTTATTTTGCATGGCATAAAACGCCAAAGCAGGTGTGGGCAAAGCACCACAAAACGCCACTTTGGCACCAAATGATTCAGCAGCAAGCACACAAGCCTTAGCAATATCAGAACTACTAGGTCGTAAATCCATACCAATCGCAACACGTTCAGAAAAGGGGCAAACCGTTTGCAGAAAAGAACGAACAAAAGCAAAGCACAACGCTGGTGTTAAATCCTTAACCAAACCACGCACACCACTGGTACCAAAGGCAACGCCCAACTCTTCGCTCAGTTGTTTTACTAGTGTAAAACTAGTAGTCATTTTACCCATCCCAACTTAACGACCATGTTCTTAACGACCATAGCGATCACTAAAGCGTACAATATCGTCTTCACCTAGATAGCTACCCGATTGAACTTCTACCAGCTCTAAAGGAATCTTCCCTGGATTTTCTAACGCATGGACCACACCAACAGGAATGTAAGTAGACTCGTTTTCAGTCAGCAAGATTTCACGGTCGCCGTTTTGCACTTTAGCCGTACCAGACACAACCACCCAATGCTCGGCACGATGATGATGCATTTGCATGCTTAATTTCTCACCGGGTTTGACCATGATACGTTTAACTTGATGGCGGCCACCAAGGTCTACGGTTTGGTAGGTCCCCCAAGGACGATGCACTGTGGTGTGATACATATGCTCTTCACGGCCTTCGGCTTGAATACGCTGAACTATCTTCTTAACATCTTGGGCATTGTTTTTATCCATCACCAAAACCGCATCGGCGGTTTCGACAATCACCAAACCCTGCACACCAACCGCGGCAATCAAACGAGATTCAGATCGGATAAAGCAATCAGTAGAGCCTTCTGCCATCACATCGCCCAATAGCACGTTGCTGTCAGCATCTTTATCGGCATAGTCATATAACGCATCCCAAGCACCGATATCACTCCAATCTCCCGCATAAGGCACAACCTTGGCTTTTTTTGTTGGCTCCATCACTGCAAAATCGATGGACTCTTCAGGGCATTGAGCAAACAAATCCGCATCAATGCGCACAAAATCTAAGTCTTCGCTACGCTGCTCAAAGGCCTTATTCACCGCTTGATAAATATCATCACGGTGAATAGCCAACTCACCTAAAAAGGCTTTTGCACGGAACAAAAACATACCGCTGTTCCATAAATAATCACCAGAGTCCAAATAGGCTTGGGCTTTTTCCAGATTAGGCTTTTCAACAAACTCAGCGACTGCGAAATTCTCGCCTGAACGGATGTAGCCATAACCCGTTTCAGGGCGCGTCGGTTGTACTCCGAAAGTCACTAAAGCATCTTGTGTAGCCAATTCAACCGCTTGCTTAATCGTTGCTTCAAATGCCACCAAATCACGGATAACATGATCCGCAGGCAAGACCAACATAAGCGCATCATCAGATTGGCTTCGTAATGCTTCCAAGGCAGCCAAAGCAATCGCTGGAGCCGTATTGCGGCCCTTAGGCTCTAGAACGATACGGGATTGTTTAACGCCTATAGATTGCAACTGCTGCGCAATCAAAAAACGATGATCCTCATTACATACCACAATGGGATCTGCCACTTCCAAAGACAAAGTGCGAAGCATAGTTTGCTGGAGAAGACTGTACTCTTTATCTGTCAGTGGCAAACACTGCTTAGCAAAATACTCGCGGGATAACGGCCACAAACGGCTTCCTATACCACCGGATAAAATAACCGGAATAATTTTCAAAACAGATCCTTCGCGTGTGACAAAATAATGCATCTAGTCTAGCAAAACTAAGAGATAAGAAATATAAGAATGGATTAAAGAAGGACAAATAAAGGATAGAACCCTACCGGCAAGCTCAGATGAGACAAGGCATAATATACAAAGAAACAACGGCGCATGACTATCGCAAACGCCGTGTCGCTTATCATCTATTACAGATCAAACCCATTTGGATTGTTCGACTGCCAACGCCACGTGTCTTCACACATACGTGCTAAATCAAACTCCGCCTGCCACCCCAGAAACGACTTCGCCAAACTCGGGTCTGCGTAACATTCCGCAATATCACCAGGACGACGTTCGACCACCTTATAAGCAACGTTTTTATGAGACACAGCCTCAAAAGCGTTAACCATTTCCAGTACAGAATAACCGTTACCAGTACCTAGATTCACCACAAAATGACCAGCCTTCGCCAAGACTTTCTCTAATGCGCACACATGACCGCGGGCTAAATCCACCACATGAATATAATCACGAACACCCGTTCCGTCTGGCGTATCATAATCATCACCAAACACACTCAAACACGGCAACTTACCCACCGCCACCTGACTCACAAAGGGCATTAAATTATTCGGAATACCCTTTGGGTCTTCGCCAATCAACCCCGACTCATGAGCACCAATCGGATTAAAATAACGCAAGGTCGCAATATTCCATGCGGCATTCGCTTTCGCTACATCCGTTAAAACACCTTCTACCATTAACTTACTAGCCCCATAAGGGTTCGACGTAGAAGTCGCAAAATCTTCACGTATCGGCACAGATTCAGGCAAACCATACACTGTCGCAGAAGAACTAAAAATCAGATTCCGCAATCCCGCCCGTTCCATCGCCTTAATCAAATTCAGCGTACCTGAAACATTATTCTCATAATACCAAAGCGGTTTTAGCACCGACTCCCCAACAGCCTTTAGCCCGGCAAAATGCATCACCGCCGCAAAAGAATACTGCGCAAACACACGATCCAAAAAAGCCGAATCTAAAATATCGCCTTCCATAAACGCAGGACGCTTACCGGTAATCGTCTCAATACGATCCAACACCACCAACTTACTATTCGATAAATTATCAATAATAACTGGCTCAAAACCCGCCTTAATCAACTCAATACATGTATGCGAACCAATATAACCCGCACCACCCGTCACCAAAACAAACATCCTCCCCCCTATAAACCAAAAAAATTAAAAATCCATTAAACCGAATCACTTGTAGGTCGTGTCTTTAGGCCGACAAAAAACAAATAGCACCCAACACCCAGTAGATCGACCTTCAAGCCGTCAAAAAACTAATGACACCAAACCAAAACTCTCATCGCGCTCGAGCACGACCTATACAAAACAAAAAATCATGTTAAGCTTTCCTCAACCTCAGGAAGAGGGATTTCAACACAACAAGGAGACACGTATGTCGATGTTATTTTTTCATTTCGATGGGACAGACAATAGCCCAAATGATGCCTACGCACCAGAGCATAGTATTAGCAGCATCACCAACGTACTAAAGTCCCACTTACTACTAGGTGGGCACGTTAAAAACCACACAAACACCACTCCCACACATTTACCCAATCGCAGTTTTTATTATGCTGGCATCGGCACCTATGGCAGCTGGCTAGAGCAAAAAGTCAACGCCGCCTTCGCCATCGAATCAGGCCACGTGGCCAACATTCTAAATCGCGCCTTAAATGACTTTAAGCACTATTATAACCAATCCATCAAACAAATCGTCTTAATTGGTTTTAGTCGAGGAGCTGCATTAGCAAGACGTTTTGCAGCACTCATCACCCCACATATTGATCGCCCCATTATAATCGAAGCCGTCATAGATACCGTCGCCTCCATTGGCTTGCCGAACCTGGATAGTGCGCAACGCCCGAGCACAGAGGTAGTATTTGAATACGGAAACACATTACCAAAAACGGTTCATCGGGCTTTACATTTAGTCTCATTAGATGAACAACGCCTCGCCTTTCGCCCCACATTGATAAATCATGATGGTCGAGCACTCGAAATATGGCTTCCAGGTGTACATTCGGATATTGGCGGTGGATACCGCAGAGATGGGATCGGAGACATTGCATTACGACTTTTGATAGACTGGATAGAACAACAAACCAAACAACATTGTTATCAAACAACGCGCCTCGTACAAACTCAACCCTCACATTGGCAGCCACTGCTAACCATCGAGCCTAACTACCTAGGCAAAATACATTACCAACGTCGCCGCTTGGAAACTTGGCGTAACCTAACACTCGCACCAAGACACTGTTGCGTCTTAGAATACGACCAGCCCAATCGCCTACTATCTCCTAAGTGGCACCAAAGCGTTACCAAACGCGTACACTGCAGCATTGGCTACTTCCCCATAGCACACTGCCCAACTCCCGCCACACTTTGGCATCATAAACCATAACTGCATACCTTTAGCTTCCCTGCCCCTGCAGGAAAGCGTGAAAAGTCTTTTTGATAAAAAAACAGGACATAGTTTACACTTTAAACTTGGTATTCCGCTTAAATATGAGATGTTACTTTGTTCTGTTTATTTTTAGCTAGAAGAAAACAGTTTTTCCAACACAATCCAGTGTAGGAACATAAGCTGGCTTCTTCTCCGCAAGACGCACAGCCCCCCAAAAATAGACCACAGGGAAAGCATACATAATCACTCCAACATTAAAGGAGAACATAGTTTGAGTAAGCCCAAAATCCATATAGCACATTGGAATCAAACTACCAGCAATCGCATACGACCTAACACTCCAATTATCACGATGTTGTTTTATTTTTTTCAAGAACAAGCTCAAAGGAATCAAGTAAATGCTCAACAAAAATAACAACCCAACAACACCTCTAACCGATAAAGCTTCTAAGTACTCATTATGAACATGATCAAAAGGAACAGCATGGCGACTAATCATACCTGCAGAGGCAAGTTCACTCTTAATCGGCATAACTTGGCTCTTACCCACTCCCAAAATAGGTGACTGCTCAAACATGTAAATAGCACTTCTCCACATCTCAAAGCGCAACCCAACGGAAGTATCCCTATTAGTATCACTAACATAAGAGTCAATATTACTGATAGCCTCATAAATTCGTTTCTGGATACCTGTTTCAGGTAGAGAGACAGCCAAACCAATACATAAAAAAACAGACGAAAAAACAATAAAACGCCTTTTTCGTCCCAACAGATCACAGCACTGCCAGAAAAAGAATAAACCAATTAATGGAAGACAAATCCAACCGCCACGGGTACCAGATAAAATAGAGACAGCAATTCCTAATAAGCCTCCCATAAGAGAGAACATAAGCTCGATATAACGTTTTTGTGCATAGAAATACGTCGCACCCGCTAAACTCAAAAAGCCCAACATAAGTCCTATATTGCCAAATAGAATAGCATTTTCAGCGCCATGAACACGATAAACACCTAAAACCAACCGTTCATACAATGCCATTGTAAAGGCCAAAAAAGCGCCAGTAATGACGCCATACCAAAGCCATTCTTTATGATTAGAAATAGTGCGAAAAACCAATAGAAAAGGAAGAGCAAAGATGATCATTGCGGCACGATCAAGTTTTTTTATATGAAAACCATCTAAACCTAATGCAAAAAACAAACTTAAAGCAAAAAATAAAAACGTAAAAAACAATAAACAGTCTTCATGATCTAATCTTTCCCGTTTAGGATCCAAGAAATAAAGCCCAAGCAATGATGAAACAACCACACCAGTAGCCCCGACCCAGTAGCCCCGACCCAGTAGCCACTATATACCCCGATCGAAATAGCCAATGTTAAAAACAAAAAAAACCAAACAAGATAGCCAAGTCGACCCTGTAGCAACATATATTTTTACCTTTGTGAAATAACAAAGTGAAGTATTTTTTCAGAAATAAAACAGAAAACCATAATATTGCGAGGAGATTACAAGAAAAGGTGAAACGTTCTTTAATTATTAGAGTCAAGATAGACTAAAAATATTGCGAATTTATTGCCATAACCTACAGAAACAGATTTGCTAAGCAATCTGCTTCTGCATTAAACAAGGTTGATAAATATAGAAATCTAGATAAAAATAACGAAGCAGCAATAAGTTTAAGTTATTCACTATTCAGCAACACGTCCA
Organism: Marinomonas sp. ATLA20; assembly: GCF_057180105.1. Lineage (NCBI taxonomy): Bacteria > Pseudomonadati > Pseudomonadota > Gammaproteobacteria > Oceanospirillales > Oceanospirillaceae > Marinomonas > Marinomonas sp. ATLA20. The sequence goes on along the minus strand of NZ_JBXUKU010000001.1, from coordinate 844,367 downwards.
TGTAAGTTGACGACCTTAGCGTCATTCACTTTCTGGTCTAATGCTTTTTTTGCGTTCCACACTAAATCACCAATACCATCGGTCGGATGAAAATCAGTTGGGGCAGATATCAATATATCACGGACTTTTTCGTGATCGAAATCGTGACAAGCTTTATCCAATTTAACCATGGTACTATCAAAATCAGACAAAGATAAAAAACGCTCATTGGCTGTCATTATGCGTTTATGCTGGGTTTCTTGCACATTTTCGCCAATCAGCAGCTCTTCAAAAAGCTTCTCGCCAGGACGTAACCCGGTAAACTGAATTTCGATATCGCCATTTGGATTATCTTCAGACTTCACTTCCAAACCAGTCAATCGAACCAGGTTTTTCGCAAGATCGACAATTTTAACAGGCTCCCCCATATCCAATACAAATACATCCCCGCCTTTACCCATAGCGCCAGCCTGTATAACCAATTGAGCCGCCTCAGGAATCGTCATAAAGTAACGAATAATATCAGGATGAGTGACAGTAATAGGCAGACCTTCAAGAATTTGCTTTTTGAAAACAGGAATAACAGACCCTGATGAACCAAGAACATTCCCAAAACGCACCATACAAAAACGCGTGTAACTTTCGTTGTTAGCTGCTTTTCTCGCTTCAGCATCAGCCAAAGCTTGCAACCCTAATTCAGCCATACGTTTTGTAGCGCCCATAACGTTAGTTGGACGAACTGCCTTATCGGTAGATATAAGCACGAAAGACTCTACGCCACTTTCAATGGCAGCTTTTGCTGAGTAATATGTTCCGAAAGCATTATTTCGAACACCTTCAACCACATTGTATTCCACCAGAGGAACATGCTTGTAAGCGGCAGCATGGTAAACGGTATTCACACCAAATGCTTTCATCGTCGATGCTAAGCGATTAATACGTTGCACAGAACCAATTAAAGGAACGATTTTTACATTAAATGCTTCTTGCTCAAGGATTTCATTTAACTCCTTATCTATCTGATATACTGCGTATTCCGACACATCAAAAACAATTAAAATCTTGGGTTGTTGGGTCAAAATCTGACGGCATAGTTCAGAACCAATAGACCCGCCAGCACCTGTTACCATAACCACTTTGCCAGAAATATTCGCTTGCATTAAAGACGCCACCGGCTCAACCACGTCTCGACCGAGTAAGTCATCAACAGCAACATCTTGCAACTCACTTACTTTGGCCTTACCTGTCACTATGTCGTTAAAATCTGGCACGGTGAGAACCTCAACAGGAAAGGGCATTAGCTGCTCAATTACCTTTCTACGTTCAGAACGACTCACACGAGGAATAGCCAATAAAACTTTCTCAATGTCGTATTTTTTAATTAGTTCCTCAACGCTCTCAACATCATAAACAGGGACCCCCTGAATAATGGTGTTAGCTAGAGACGTGTCATTGTCTACAAAACCCTTCACTCGGTAGTTCGAAGCCTGACGCAATGCCAAAGTAAGTTGCCTACCCGTAGATCCAGCACCATACACAAGCACATTTTCAGAACCTTTACGCGGAGATTGTGCCAATAAACCACGGATTAATACTCGAGCACCGCCAGATAACATAACCAAGAAAGGGAAATAAATAATAGGTATGGTACGAGGAATATTGACTTCAAAAAAATACGCAAAAGAAGAAATACTTAAAGCAGAGACCGCAGAGCCCAAAAGGATCGCAGTAAAAGCATGAAAGGTTAAGTAACGTAAAACGGCACGATATAAACCAAGTTTAGTATTTACTATTAAAGTAACAACAAGGGTACCAGCTAGAACATACCAAATAGAAACACTTGAAAGCTCAGTGAACTCCCCCAAACGCGACCAGTAGGATAAAATAAATGCAAGATATACAAAAGCAGAATCAACAGCTAGACTGATAAGACGTTTATAAAAGCGTGGAAGAGACCAAAGGAAATCAAATTTATCTATCATCAGTAAAACCTACATGTACTAAAAGCAAAAACATCTATGTATTGCCACCATCCCCACACTTTTTTCACCAAAGGACAAGCCTAATCAGTGAAACACAGGGGGCACTTACCTTTAAAAATTAGGATGGGGTTACACAACAACCACACCTAAAAAACTACAACTAAAAACATTTTATGCTAATTTTGTAACAAAACCTATACAAAAAGCACACAAGTATTCGTTTCACAAATTTTCTGTTTGAATAAGTAGCATAACTCTTTGATAAAACAATGAGTTGAAAGCATATAAAATTTAACAAGAAGCCATTTCAAAAACTAAGCACATGACCTGTACAGTCTTCGTTACTTCTGCGTCTGTTAAGGTAGGATGTACTAAAAACATAATACTTGTTTCACCTAACAGTACAGCATTAGGCAAACGTTTCTCTGGGCGCCATGGGGTATTATCAAACGCTTTTTCTAAATACACTTCTGAACAGCTGCCTTGAAAACAAGGGACACCTTGTCCAACAATTTCATTTACAATACGGTCGCGGTCCCAGCCATCAGCTAAGCACTCTGGTTTTACAAACATATAATGTTTATATTCAGCATGTTCACTGTATTCTGGAACGTTAACTAGACGAACACAACCAAAGCTACTTGCAGCTTGATCAAGTTGAGCGGCATATGCTTGGCGTTTTGCAGTCCATTCGGCCATACGAGTTAGTTGAATGCGGCCAAGTACAGCTTGCATTTCTGTCATACGCCAGTTAGTACCAAAACTTTCGTGTAACCATCTAAACCCAGGTGGATGCTCACGATTGTAAATAGCATCAAAGCTTTTACCATGGTCTTTATAGCTCCACATTGTTGACCATAGCTCTTTTGAATTAGTGGTCACCATGCCGCCTTCGCCACCCGTGGTCATAATTTTATCTTGGCAAAAGCTCCATGCGCCAATATGACCAATACTCCCTACAGAGCGACCTTTATATTTAGCACCATGAGCCTGTGCACAGTCTTCAATAACATAAAAGCCATGCTCTTTACTGAGTGCCATTATATCGTCCATTTCAGCAGGCATACCCGCTAAATGCACAACAATAACCGCTTTTGTTTTTGCTGTAAGCACTGCTTTTATACTGGCCGCCGTAATGGCTTGACTATTCAAATCAACATCAGCAAATACTGGGGCTGCACCAGAGGTAACAATGCTAGAAGCCGACGCTAAAAAAGTACGTGGTGTAGTGATAACTTCGTCTCCAGCACCGACATTTAATGCTTTAAGCGCAATATCAAGCGCTAAAGTACCATTACCAAGTGCAATGGCGTACTCACTGTCAGCCCACGCAGCAAATTCTTTTTCAAATTCACGACACTCATTGCCAGTCCAATAATTGACCTTGTTAGATAAAATAACACGACTGACAGCATCAGCTTCTTCCTGTGTAAAAGAAGGCCAAGGAGAAAAAGGGGTGTTTAACATGACATTCCTATCAATTAAATAATGCGAAAAAACTAATTTTGTTCACGAACAACAGCCGCTGGTGAACCATAAGCCACAACATTGGAAGGTAGACTTTTTACCACCGTGCTGCCTGCTCCAATCAAGGTATCGTTGCCAATACTAATCAACTGCCTAACCTGACTACCAATACCTAGCCAACAACGATTACCTATCTTCACACCGCCAGCCAAGCCAGATGTTGGGCATATATGAACAAAGTTACCAATCAGACAGTCATGCTCAACAACAGAAGAAGTGTTAATAATACAACCCTGGCCAATAAGAGCAAATGCGTTAATCACCGCATTCGCTAATACCACAGTACCATTAGATAATTCAGCATAAGTACTCACCACTGCACTAGGATGAACCAAAGTGGGCAGCGTAAAGCCGTGTTCTTGTAATTGGTTGGTTTTAAGTTCACGAATAGCATTATTACCAATAGCGACCACGGCCTTAACGTTATGAGCATTTAGTTTAAGTAAATCATTAAAGGTGCCAAGAATAGGCCAATGTTCAATGTGCGTTCTTTCTGGGAAAGCATCATCATAAAAATGTACGACATAGCCCAGTTGCTCAGCTAAATCCGCCACCACTTTACCGTGACCACTGGCCCCCAAAATCACCAATTGTTGATCACAACAGTCAGTCATGTTTTGAACCTTTAAAAGGCTCGATAGTGACATGCCCGTCAGCGCTAATCCCTTCTCGAAAAAACACTTTTTTAACGGTCAGCAACAATATTTTTATATCCAACCAAAAACTCTGGTTATCAACGTACCAAACGTCTAAATTGAACTTATCTTCCCAACTGATCGCATTACGGCCATTGACTTGTGCCCAGCCCGTGATGCCTGGGCGAACATTGTGGCGTCGGGCTTGCTTGGCACTGTAAAGCGGCAAATACTGAACTAGTAATGGACGTGGCCCTACCAAACTCATATCACCTTTCAACACGTTAAATAAGCCAGGCAATTCGTCTAGACTTGTAGAACGTAAAAAGGCACCAAATTTAGTCATCCGCTGATCATCAGGAAGCAAGTTGCCTTGCTTATCTTTCGCATCCAACATAGAGCGGAACTTCATCATTTTAAAGACATGGCCGGTTAGGCCAGGGCGGTCTTGGGTAAATAAAATGGGCGAGCCAAGTTTAAATCTAATAAGCAAAGCAACAACAATGATCACTGGAGATAATATTAATAGCCCCAAAAAAGCAGATATAAAATCGAACAGGCGTTTCATGACAACCCCATTATCTCCAACATACGTGCATTGACTTTATGTACATCAAATTTATCTTCAGCCATTTTTCTACTAGCTAATCCCATGGACTCAATCTGATCAGGGTGCTCTATAAACCAAATCATCTTTTCAGCTAATTTTTCAACATCGAAAGCAGGAACTAAGAAGCCATTTACACCTTCAACTACTGTTTCCCGGCAACCCGGTACATCAGTAGTAAGAATAGGCCGCCCAACAGCCATGGCTTCTTGAGAAGATCGTGGCACACCTTCGCGGTAAGAAGGCAAGACAAATACCGATGTTTCATTTATCCACTCAGCTACATTATTGACCTGCCCAGGATAATTAACAATCCCTTCATCTATGTAATATTGCAAAGTATTGTCAGACAATGCATTAGGACTTGTGATATCAGTGCTGCCCAAAATAGTAAATTCACTACTTTGATATTGTTCTTTAATTTTTTTTGCAGCACTCAAAAACTCAAAAACACCTTTTTCTTTCAAAAGTCGACCTATAAACAAAAACTTTATTTTATTAATTTTTGGTTTAGAATAATTATATTCATCAAAATCCAAACCGATCCCACCTAGAACATATGATTTCTTACATTTCAATTTATTTTCAACCAAAATTTCGCTTCTATCATCTTCATTAAGGAAGATAAGGTCTGTAGACAAGGGAAAAGCAAACCGATACAAATAAACTTGTATTTTTTTAACAACCTTCGCTTTAATTGAAATACCACTGGGCTGATTCGTAAAGGCAAACCCCAAACCTTCAAGCATAGCAACGCGTTTAGGTACTTTAGCCAAGTAAGAAGCAATCGTCCCATAGACAACAGGTTTAACAAAATAACTTAGTACGATGTCAGGTTTTAACTTTTTGAATTTTGACCTTAAACTAAACATCATTTTGATATCAGAAATAGGATTTAAACCTGATCTAGACAAATAATAATCAACAGGAACCACACCAATTTTAAATAGACTATCTTTTTGCTCGATCGTAAAATCAATTGCAAATACAAAAACCTCATGGCCACCTTCTATTAATTTATTAATCAAAGGCATTCTAAAACCAAAAACAGAAGAAGCTACCGTGCCAACAATAATAATTCTCATTTTAATAATTTCACCATATTAGTCATTAAATTAATATTGTATAAAAAAGATAATCATATTGACATATTACAAACATTACTAAACATGCCATACTTTATGATAGCTCTTTACCATCTTTTCAATACTAAAGTTGTCAACAACACGTTTACGGCAGGCCTGTTTTCGAGCTTGCCACGCTTGAGGGTTATTTTGTTTTTCATCCTTTGCTTCTAACATCGCGTTCGCTAATGCTTTCGGATCTTTAGGCGGCACCACCCATCCTGTATTACCAACAATCACAGCTGCATCACCAACATCAGTAGTAACACAAGGGGTACCACAGGCCATGGCCTCTGCTAAGACATTTGGAAAACCCTCACCAAATGAACTAGATAACACATTTATATCCAATCCGTTCATAACCCCTGGAATGTCAGTCCTTTGCCCTAAAAGAATGACTCTTTCAGTTAAATCACTTTCTGCAAGATGCGCATTTATAACCTTGTTTTGAGAGTCTAAATCACGGCCTATTAAAACTAACTTGAATGCGCCGCGTGATTTTTTAACCAGACTAAGTGCATTAATTAGATTGAAGTGATCTTTTTGTGGGTCAAATCGTCCCACCATACCAATGACTGTATCCTCTTCGGTCATGTTAAACTCTGTCCGAAAAGCTGAACGTTTCATATCATCTAATGAAAATTGTGTTAGGTCATAGCCGTTACCCACAACTTCAGCCTTACCATTTTTATACCCTAGTTTTTCATGTACTATTTTTGCTTCATGTGCACAATAAATAATTTTTTTTGGAATCCAGCCAGAAACATAAGCGCAAACCTTTGCTATCCATATGGTAGTGCGTTTAGATTTGCCAGGCTCTAAGGTCGTATGGCGTACGTTCCAAAAAATAGATTTTATACACGCGGATTTAGCAATAACCCCACCGATTAAATCAGCGTGATACATCCAAGTTTGAACTATTTCAGGTTTATACGCACGTAACAACCTAAACAACTGCCACAAACCAGATAGTGAAACACGCCCCTGTGGCATATTTAAACAGTGCACCTCAATACCTGCCTCCTTAAGTAAAGAGCCATATTTTCCTTCCCCCATCATAGAAATAACAATATGGTGATGAGTAGTATCAAACTTACATAAACGGTACAAAACCCCTTCAGCACCACCGTTATTTAAACCGGTTATTATATGTATTATTTTCATTTAAAGACCTGTCCCCCAACCCAGCCAAGGTTGATTTATTCTAAGTAGCCAAGACAAAAAAACAAAACAAACACAAGCTAAAAAAAACAATTTCTTGCGCCAGAATGTTAGCTCTAAGCTAGATAATAATACTATGATCACCGCACTTTCAAAAATCCGGCCCGTTACTTCAATAAAAAAATAAGTAGTTAAATAAAAAACAATAACTGTTATAGAGAATGCATGATTTCTAGTAAATACGCGTCCTTGTAGCCAATATAAAACTGAGACTCCAAGCCAAAAAATAAAACCTAAACCACTTATCTCTGCAGCACTAAAGTCGTACTGTTCAGACTGCCTTGCACCTATAAACGAAGCAGCTATACCAAGACTAAAACTTACAATCAAACCAAAAATCACTGTAACAATCGTTTTTAAATCAACAGCAAAATTCAAACGTTGCATGACTATACTCATAATATATAGAGCAATAACAAAAAAGAAACTAGCATGCACTAGTGAAGCAGAAATAAAAAGAAACCATCGCCATCTCTTAGATAAGCAGAACCAACCTAACAGGAAAAAACTTATAGCTAAACCCTGCCTTATATGAACTACATACTTACTAATAACTTGCGGAAACACAAGAATAAAAAACAAGAACAAAAAGTACTTAGGGTTATTCTTTAATATTAAAAACGCTGATACAAAAGCTGAAAAGAAAACAATAGATGATACAGTTTGCTCTGGTGTTAAAAAAAAACTTAAAAATATATTTATGCTAAGCCATATAGGTTCGTTAAAAATAAAACTTAAAACGCCAGCAGAAAAATATCTTAATATAATTATATCTGATCCGCCAGCATAAACTAAATAATTAGCACGATCCTTAATACTATCATCCATTGGCAAGAAATAAAAAAGTAAAAAAGCATATAAAAATGACAATACTAAAGCAGTAAATTTATACTTCAAGCCTGCTTTTTCAGAATTGTATTTGTTTTCAGCTAAATGCATTATATAAAACTCTACTATGGAAAACTAAAATTAAAAATCCTGGTGATTCAAAAAAAACAGTACCCCAAGAATATACTATTTAAGAAAAACTTTATTACTAACAGTATTGGCATAATTAAAAATAATATTTTTAGTACTGTTAGCTTGAGATGTCTCTAATATCGATTTCGTGTCAAAGTTATTGAGTTGCATTTTATTAAGCGCCGCAACAAGGCTATCTTTACACTGGTACTTAACCAAGTACCCGTTAACTCTCTCTTGAATAATTTCTCTAGGGCCACTTGGACAATCAAACGACACTACTGGTGTACCTAAGGTGATAGACTCAACTAATACATTAGGAAATCCCTCATAAAGAGAGGTAAGTAATGTGGCTTTAGCATGAAGATAATAAGGGATCATATCAGCTTGAAAACCTTCAAAGTCAACCCTATCAGTAACTCCAAAATCATGTGCGCATTGCTTTAGCGATTGCTCTAAACTACCTTGGCCAACAATTTTCAGCCGTAGGTTTGGAAAATCTTTGGCAACATCGGCAAAACTTTCAATGGCATAGTGGAAGGCTTTTTGCTTTTCTAGTCTTCCGACACAAAGCAAATAATCTTGTTTTTCTATTTGTGTTAAATCGTGCGTTTTTGCGTAGTCTTCAACATGTTTTGCGACTGGGTTGTAAATCACGCTGCTTTTATCTGCCAAATATGGATATACCGAAACTAAATCGTCACGCATGGCTTGACATTGGTTGATTATATGATCACATCTACCATAAAAATGATCAATCAAAGGTTTAACTACTAGCTTACGCCAGATACCAGTATGTTGTTGACGCTTTTGCGATATAGTATTAATGTTTCGGGCTATAATTTTGGTTTTAAAACGAAATGCACTACGTAACATGACCGCAATTACCGCTAGCTCGTAATTAAACACCAACAGTATTGCGGGTTTGTGCTTACGGATATATCGAAGTAAAGGAAAAGGTGCGTTACGGGCATGGTTAACACCGAGCACCACTAAATTCACTTTTTGGCTAACACGCTCTAGGTAAGCCGCATTACTGGTGTGTAATACCACCAAATCAACCTGCCAGCCACTATCAGCCAAGCCGTTAGCAACGTTAACACAGACCCCCTCTGCACCACCGCCGGCGAGAGAACTGATAAGTAAGGTTATTTTTTTAAAGTCAGGCATTTATATACCTATTCTTGTTATGCCAAGCAGATATAAGATAAATTCTATATATAAGCTTACCTGATAAACTTGCGTATTTATGGTTACTTTGCATTTTATTTTTCAAACGATCACAAACAAAAAATATATTCTTATCATCCCACAATTTACATGAACGTATTTCTCTCATCATCCAATCCCAATTATTCAGGACCACACTTGATGAATCATAAGTCCAACCCATTTTTCCAACCTTATCTGAGTCTAAATCTAATCGCTCTTTAAGTACTTTCCTTAAAATTAGTTTATTCTTTAAGCTATATCGATCAAATAAATATTGCTCTGGCATACTAGAAAAATAACTTGCTACTTCTTCATGTGCGAAGGGCAATATTAAAGTTGAATGGTTTACATCAACAAAATTATGTAGCTTTCTAATCATTCTTTCAGTGATAGCTCTAGTCGAATAAATATCTGACTTATAATCAAAAACGTCCCAACCGGTTCTCAATTCGGATTCTTGAGACCAGTACGAATAAACTGATATCGATGGGTTAAATATTTTCCTACTATCTTTAAACGAGAAACCTGACATACCAAACCATTCTGATGGTGTGCGAATAACTGCATTCAAGACATTTTCAGAATTAATTATTGACCTCATAAAATGAGCTTTTGAAGTCCATTTAGAAAAAGGCAAGACAGATTGCTGCATTTTATCAGGTGGAGATATCATATGGCTATCATTCCCATCACCAAAAATAATATTAGCACATTTTAACGATGGAACTTGATAAGTATATAGCGGATAAGCTAATGTAACAGTATCTGTACATGGAAAAGGAGCATTAATAAAGTAATCATCAATGAAATTTTTATGTTCATTTTCTAATAAATCAATTTCATTGATGATTTGATGTTTAAAACCTAATTTTTGTGCAATTTTTTGGCTTATATAACTCTCATCAGCCTTACCTTTCGATTGTTGAGTGATTAATGTCACCCTATCTTGCCAACCAGCCTCGGCTAAAGCTAATGCAACACTATTGCTATCTTTTCCAGCACTATGGAATAGAAAACTCGGTTTAGCTTCATCAATACGGGAAATAGTTGCTTCGGCTAGCATTTGTAAAATTAAATTTTCATCTGGTACCATCTCATGAGCTTTGAGTCGATTAGCATTCATAAATGGAAATTGATGACTGAATTGAATATCAATCTTATTATTAACCATTGAGACTTTAGCTTCGTCACCAATACTTATAATAAAAACATTCTCGTAAGCTGTTTTAGGTGGAGGCACAACACCACTTTGTAATAAGAATGACAAACCTTCATCACATACTTTTAAGGGCTTTGGTACACGAGAATCATTAAACAACTCTGTAATAGAATCAGAATAAAGTAAAATCTTTTGATCAGAAGACCAATATAGATATAAAGGGCATTGACCAGCCAAATCAGATTTGAGTGTCAATGCTGGCTGATTAGGATTATATTGATTGATCATTTTCTCTCAACTTAATTTTAGCTCTATAAACGATACACATTTTATCGACCAAAATCGCCCATAAAAAAATACATTCGTTAACTATAAAAACATTATATAAAAAAGAACGAAACTTATTTTTACTTTAGAAGGATTAGCTTTCATTAATATTTCTAAAATCTTCAAACTGCGTTCTTCTTGGGTGCCTACTATTAAATCTCATATTTATTCTATCAACGACACGAGATAATTCATAAATCCAGCGGTTGAATTTAAAGGAAGCTTTAGGCATTTGGATATTTTTTAATGCATCCATTGAATTTTGGCAGCTTTCGTTGGTAAAAGCATCAATACATTTAATATGGTTTTGTTTGATGGCTAGGCGTTCATTATCCGTCATATCTACATAATCACTTATCATTTCACTAATTTCAAACAATGGTATATCTAAACCTTTCCGATTATATTGCAAATGACAAACATCACTAAAATACCCATATGTTTTTTGTTTTATCATATTCTCTATACCAACTATACAAGGCAAACCCAGCGCTGCAGCTTGAATAATTGCCGTACCACTACCAATAAACAAGTCATAGTTCTTTATGGTTTCATCAAACTTTGAGTATTCTAAAGTGCCCTTTAGGACTATTTTATCCTGCAAACTTGCTTGATTAATTCTATCTTGCACATCCTGCTTTAACGGGCCATCGCCATATATGTCAAACCTTACATCAATTCCTTTATCAAGCAACGCTCCTATTACTTCTACCATAAAAAAATTATAGGTTTTAAATTCAACTAACCGCCCAACAGCTACTATTCTTAAAGGCAAATTTAACGAGGGCATTAACTCAATATGCTTTTTTTCGACAACACCAAGGCTAAACGTTTTAGAATTTCTAAATTCTTTGTTTTTATGCTTTCTGTATAAATCACGACTACCCTCTGAAAAAAAAAGTAATGACTGCTCTGGAAGATAGTTAAAGATAAACTCTCTATTTAACTTCTCATGGCAAGCAACCTTATCACCACCCCATAGATATTTTATGTAATGATAAAAACCAATTGTAACAGGAAGTTTTCTATTTAACTTTTGAGATAACCGATAACCAAGCATTGCGTGCATACCATCAAAAACATGGATCTGGTCAATGTACTTTAATTTATCTAAGGTTATTTTTTGTTTGATAGGAAAAAGAAGTGGACATTTTCGGGTCAAATATGAAGGACCATAAAAAATATCCTTAGGAAAAATCACATTAGCATATTTCTCCATCTCTGAAAGTAATTCCTGATCACTTTGGTTGGGATTAGAAATCAATAAAATAGAGGTTGGTAAGTTTTTATTAAACCTCTCTTTTGCCATTCTCACAAAAAACGTTTCTATACCACCAACTGATAAAGCACCATAAATAAATAACATTAACTACCTTTTCCTATTAATTTTTTTAATACATTTATATTTTCAAAAACTCTATTTACATAAAATATAAATGTAACAATAAGCAAGGCAACCCAGATCAGATAAAAATATTCCAAATTCGCTTTGCTCAGTATCATGACACATGTAGCAACAATATATAACACAATAAGCATATACATTCTAAAACGCGGTACTTTGTGCCATAACTTTACGCTTGACTCGGTTTTGACAATAAAAAAAACAAAAAATGCTAATACTGTTGCTATTGCAGCACCAGACGCGCCGTATTCCGGTATTAATAGATAATTTAGTAGTGCATTAATCAAAAATGCTAAAATAGAAGCAAACATTGAATACTTAGAACTACGAGTTATACCAATCCCAACTCCTGTTGTTTGGCTTAGCATATAAAACAGCGGCATGGCTATACATGCTACAATTAAATACTCTACAGCTTGGTATTCCTTTGGTAAAAACCAAGGTACAATAAAAGAAAAAACACCTGCAATACTCCAGACAAATGCAACAACAATCATCATATTATCAATTACACGCTGTACTTTGTTTGGATCTACACCCTCTTTTACCCATTTATATAAAATGGGATGCCAAAGGTTAGAAAAAATTGTAGAGACAACGGATACTGCTCCGGCTAACCCTGCGGCTAAAGCATACACGCCTAGTTCATCAAAACCCGCTAAACTGCGTAAGAAAAAACGATCCATGGTTGTTAAGCCCCAGTACGCTATGCCACCCGCGACTAATGGGAGACTGAATAGCAGCATTTTTTTTAATAAAACTGTATCTATATTTTTGGTTAGTGCTGGCACCCATGTATCACTTGTTAACCACAAAAAAACAAGTGATGATGAGAATACTGCCAATGTATTCATTAGCATTAGCGTTTTAAATTCCGCAGTTAAATTTAATAACATTATTAAGCTAATAAAAATCAGTAAAAGCAACTTTGGGATGATTTGGGTAGCCGAAAAAGCCAAACCACGCTCCTGCATTCTTACTACATGTGCTAAGAAGTTAATTAAAAAACTAGAAAATATACCCATCATTAATAATAATGTAACTAAGGTAGAGTCAATTTCAAATAACAAAATAGAAACTGAGAAAGGTAATGCAAAAACAATAAAACTAATTAAAGTTAAAACAGTTAATCCAGGTATAATACTTATTTTAAATAAAGCCTCTTTGTCTGATTCTTCATGGTACTCGCGTACATAAGCTTGATGCATTGCCAAACTAAATAGTGAGACAGATAAGCCAAGAACCACTTGCAACATAGTTAAACGACCTACATCTTCAACACTAAAAAACCATGCTACAAAAGGTAACGTGATCAAGCTTAATGCAGCTGCTCCGATGGGACCTATTGAGAACTGTATAACTTTTTTAAGTTTCAAATCATCAAACTCTTCATGTAAACTTGATTAACAAAATCACCCATATTTAGAGTTTTTCAACAAATTTTGAAATAATATCACAAACGTAATCAACCTGATCATTAGCTAGCTCATAAAACAAGGGTAACCTAACCAATGTATCTGTGAATCGATCTGAGTTTGGCAAGCTACTTCCGCTATATTTAGATTGATAATATTCACTTTGATGTAAAGACAAATAGTGAAAAACAGCATGGACACCATTTTCATTCAAAAATTCAATTAAATTACTACGCTGCTCAATACTTTCACAAACCAGATAAAACATATGTGCGTTATTCGTTGAATAGTCTGTAGTTTTTGGTAATTCTATTTGAGAGTTAATTAATGCTTGGCTTAAATTATCATAATACCGTTGCCAAATCGCTTTACGTTTTACTTGTATATCATCAATATTCTCAAGCTGAGCATATAAATAAGCTGCTATAATATCGGATGGTAAAAATGATGAACCGATATCTACCCAACCATATTTAGCGACTTCACCACGGAAGAATGATGATCTGTTAGTGCCTTTTTCACGAATAATTTCAGCTCGTTGAATGTATTTTTCATCATTAATCGCTAGTAAGCCACCTTCACCAGCAATAATATTTTTAGTTTCATGAAATGAAAAGGTGCCAAAAGCACCAATACTACCTAAAGGCATACCTTTATAATATCCGTCTATCGCTTGCGCAGCATCCTCCACTACTGGAATATTATATTGTGTAGCTAGTGCCATAATGGCGTCCATATCACAAGCAACACCAGCGTAATGAACAACAACAATCGCTTTTGTTTTTGGCGTAATCAGCTTCTCGATATGCTGAGGATCAATGTTAGGATGATCAGCATAACTATCACCAAAAACTATTTTTGCACCACGCATAACAAAAGCATTTACAGTTGAAACAAAAGTGTAAGATGGTGCAATAACTTCATCGCCAGGCTGAATATCAAGTAGAATTGCTGTCATTTCTAAAGCATCAGTACACGATGTTGTCATTAACACTTTTTTGAAACTATAGCGCCGTTCAAAAAACTCATGACATTTTTTTGTAAACACACCATCACCAGATATTTTCCCTGTAGCAATAGATTGTGCAATATTAACTAACTCTTTACCATGCAGGTATGGTTTATTAAATGGAATCATTTATTCAAACTCTTTTAAATTGTCTATTGTAGGTTGCTCGGCAAGCAGAGTGAAATTCGCTTCAATTTTTTCTTCTGACCATTCCCACCACTTTATGTTGAGCAATCTCTGAATGACTTCATTTGAAAATCGGTACTTAATGATTTTGGCTGGCACACCGGCTACAATTGCATAGGGTGGTACATCCTTTGTAACAACAGCATTTGCACCAATCACAGCACCATCGCCAATCGTGACACCGCGAGTAATTACAACACCCGCAGCAATCCAAACATCGTTACCAATATTTATTTTTTGCGTAAATCTATCATAAGCAGGTGATTGGTCCGATGGTATTAAACAGCTCTTGTTGTATAAAAACGAATGCTGAGTCATTCTCGTATAATCGTGATTCGCGCCACCAATAGATACATTCCAAGAGATACAGCAAAAAGCGCCTATTTCAGCGTACAATATAATAGTATTTTTTCCTGTATAGCTATACTTTCCTAGTTTCGCATTATCTAAATGGTTATTTCTATCTATACGCACATTATTACTCAAAGCAGAGACTGTAACTTTTGAAAAGTCCCCTATAGTGACACTTTTCTCAAGTATAGAATCGACAATTGTAGCGTCCTTGTAAACCTTAACGCTTGGATCGATTTTATTGATCAACGCCAGCTACCTCTATATCAAACACCACAGATGAAGCTAATTCATTTACGAGCGCATTGGATTCTTCATAAGAGTTGTCTTTTACAATAATATGCCCAACACGATCTGGACCAACTTGGAATGCACGCACAGTATCTCCAACATTATAATCAATCGCTAACTCAACCAAACCAGGATGGTTTTTAGTAGATTCGGGCACAAAGATACTTTTTATATTACCCGTGTTGTTGACACGCAAAAGAAGTGCAGCATTAGCTTGTTTTTCATACTCATTTGGTAATTTTGGCTTTTGAGAAAGGGCAAGCTTTAATATAAATTCATAAGCATCAAATCCACCATATATTGAAATATTTTCGGAAAGACACGTAGCCCCCATTCTAGCCCCGATTTCAAGAACATATGGCTGACGATCAACTATCATTAAATCTACGTTTGAAATAGTATCTCTTATTCCTAATGATCGTACTGCATTTGCCACTAGAATCTTTATTTCCCTATCAAGCTCGTTGTCTAAATCTAAAGGCATAGCATGACCAATTGGAACGCTTATGGGTGGTGGTGTAACTTCATCACTATGTAAAAAAACTTCTACTACCTCATCACCAACAACAATTGCCTGTGCACCAATTTCGTCCCCCTTTAAGTATTCCTCAATAACTACTTTTTGGGATTTAGAGACAGCTTTTGCAGCATGAAATGCCGCCTCTAAACCATCAGAAGTAAGAACTTGTGTAATTCCCCGACTACCAGAAGAATCGACGGCTTTAACCATAACGGGAAAGCCCATTTCATCCGCACACCGCTTTAATTCAATTAGAGTTTCTACCACGAAAAATTTAGCAGTTTGAATACCGTGTTCAGCAAAACACTGTTTCATCAGCGCTTTATCCATGCTCCGCTGTGCAGCGGCGTAACTCGTACCCGCCAAACCTAATTCGTCAACTAAATAACCAATTGTCGGCACCGCAACATCTGTACCCGTTGTAAGTACAGCATCAATGCCAATTAGTTTTGCTTGTGCTAACACACCGATATGGTCACGAGTATCAAGGTTTATTACTTCATCAGCTAGTGCCAAACCAGGATAGTTTCCCGGTGGACTTACTACAATTGCCTTATGTCCCATCTCTTTAGCTTTTTTTATCAAAGGAACTTGATAAACCCCCGCACCCATAATTAGAATTTTTTTCATTTAAAACCCCTTACATTTCTTAAATATTTAAAAGACTAGCAATGAAAGCTTAAACTACTGAGCACGCCGTACAAAAAAATATGAGTATTTTTGCTATGCAAAGACTCAAAGCTGATTACAAACTTCACCTCTGCCTACTGGATACACATAAAAAAACCGTAACATAGTAATAATATGCTATGGAATTCACTTCTATTAAAAACAATCAAGCTAAAAAGTTTCTCGCTTACAATTTCTCTCTGAAATCTATGAACCCTTCAAATATGGGTATATTAATGGTTTTTCCCTGATACCTAGCCCTCTAAAAGTGATGACAGATATTGCCCATAACTATTCTTGGACATTAACTCGGCACTTGTTGCAACCTGCTCTGTGGATAACCACTGCTGGCCATGAGCAATCTCTTCCAAACAAGCTATTTTATAGCCTTGCCGTTTTTCTATGGTTTCGACAAATTGTGCGGCTTCCAATAAGCTTTCGTGGGTACCTGTATCTAACCATGCAAAACCACGCCCAAGCATTTCTACATTCAACTTATTTTGTTTTAAATACATTTCATTAAGACAGGTAATTTCAAGCTCACCTCGCTCTGATGGCAACACCTGTTTAGCTAATTGTATGACCGAGTTATCGTAAAAATATAATCCCGTCACAGCAAAATGGGATTTCGGTTTGACGGGTTTCTCTTCAATCGAAATAGCTTTTCTATTTTCATCAAATTCCACAACACCAAAACGCTCTGGGTCTTTTACTTGATACCCAAACACTGTCGCACCTTGACCATTTTTTGCGTTTTCAACAGCGTGCTTTAACTTGGGCGTAAACCCTTGACCGTAGAAAATATTATCTCCTAAAACCAAACACACATCGTCGTTGCCAATAAAGTCTTCACCTAAAATAAAGGCTTGGGCTAATCCATCAGGGCTTGGCTGTATTGCGTAGCTTAGCGCAATGCCAAACTTCGACCCATCACCTAGAAGGCGCTGAAAACTACTTTGATCCTCAGGCGTAGTAATAATAAGTATTTCTCGAATACCCGCCAGCATTAAAACCGAGATGGGATAATACACCATTGGCTTATCGTAAACAGGTAACAGCTGCTTAGACACACCTATGGTAATAGGATAAAGCCGAGTACCTGAGCCACCCGCTAACACTATGCCTTTCATTGGTTGTTTACTCCTAAGCGTTCCATCGAGTAAGAACCGTCTAACACACGGCTCCACCAGTTTTCATTAGCGAGATACCACTGCACAGTTTTACGAAGCCCAGTTTCAAAAGTTTCTTCTGGTGTCCAGCCTAATGTTTTTGCAATCTTACTGGCATCAATAGCGTAGCGAACATCATGACCTGGGCGGTCTGTCACGTAAGTAATCAAATCTTGATAATGTGCTACCCCGTCCGGTTTATTCGGCACTAGCTCTTCTAACAAACCGCAAATCGTCTTCACTACGTCTATGTTAGCTTTTTCATTGTGGCCGCCGATGTTGTAGGTCTCTCCTAGTTCACCTTCTGTGACAACTTTATATAAGGCACGAGCGTGATCTTCTACATACAACCAATCCCGTATCTGCAAGCCATTGCCATAAACGGGCAGAAGCTTACCTTTTAAGGCATTTAAAATCACTAAAGGAATCAATTTTTCTGGAAAGTGATATGGCCCGTAGTTGTTAGAGCAATTGGTGACCAAGGTAGGAAAACCATAAGTTCTTCTCCATGCCCTTACCAAATGATCAGAACTTGCCTTACTGGCTGAATATGGAGAACTTGGTGCATAGGCAGTATCTTCGGTAAATAAGTCTTCTGGCCCCTCTAAATCGCCATACACTTCATCGGTTGAAATATGATGAAAGCGGAAAACGCTTTTACGATCCGACTTTAGGCCTAACCAAAACTGACGGCTGGCTTCTAACAGAGTGTAAGTACCAATAATATTGGTTTCAATAAAGGCCACTGGGCCGTCTATTGAACGATCAACATGGCTTTCTGCGGCTAAATGCATCACAGCGTCTGGATGGTGTATTTGAAAAACACGATCAAGCATTGCCCTATCGCAAATATCAACCTGCTCAAAAGCGTAACGATTTGACTGATCAACATCCGCAAGACTTTCAAGATTCCCCGCGTAAGTCAGCTTATCGACATTCACCACACTGTCTTGGGTGTTTTGGATAATATGGCGGATCACTGCAGAACCAATAAAACCCGCACCGCCAGTTACTAGAATTTTCATTTAGCTGTTTCCATAATTTTTAAATCTTGTTTATTGCTTGTTCGTCTTTTACCGTCAGATCACGCCTCGCTCCTCGGCTAATCAGATCTACGTTTTGGCACATTGTTTTTTTTGGGGCTAGTCGCTGCCAAATAGGTCTCGGGTGTATACTTTATCCGCCATATCACTCAGCATCTTGTCTTGTCTATTGGCAATGATCACATCCGCTGCATTTTTAAATTCTTCTAGGTCTTTTATGACTTTCGAATGGAAGAATTCCTCTTCCTCTAATACAGGCTCGTAGATTACCACTTCAATGCCTTTGGCCTTGATGCGTTTCATAATGCCTTGAATCGCTGAAGCTCGGAAGTTGTCACTGCCTGTTTTCATTACGAGTCGGTAAATCCCCACTACTTTTGGGTTACGCTTAAGGACAGAATCTGCAATAAAGTCTTTGCGGGTCGAGTTGGAATCCACAATCGCTCGAATCAGGTTGTTTGGCACATCTTGGTAATTCGCTAATAACTGCTTGGTGTCTTTTGGCAAACAGTAACCACCGTAACCAAAGCTTGGGTTGTTATAATGGTTGCCAATGCGAGGGTCTAACGACACACCATCGATGATTTGTTTGGTGTCTAAACCATGAGATTCGCAGTAAGTGTCTAGCTCATTAAAATAAGCAACACGAAGGGCTAAGTAGGTATTAGAAAATAGCTTAACGGCTTCGGCTTCTGTGCTGTCGGTAAAGAGGATATCAATCTCGTCTTTTAGAGCACCCTGTTTCAGCAAGCTAGCAAAAACCTCGGCACGCTCACTGCGTTCACCGACTATGATGCGTGATGGGTATAAGTTGTCATGCAGGGCTTTGCCTTCGCGTAAAAATTCAGGCGAGAAAAAGATGTTCGTGGTGTTGAATTTTTCATTCACGCTTTTCGTGTAACCCACTGGAACAGTGGATTTGATCACCATGACGGCTTGTGGGTTTATCGTCAGTACGTCTTGAATCACACTTTCGACGGACTTGGTGTTGAAGTAGTTGGTCGTTGGGTCATAGTCGGTTGGCGTTGCAATAATCACAAAGTGAGCGTCTTTATAAGCGGCTTGCTTATCTAATGTCGCAGTGAAGCTGAGGGCTTTGTTTTGTAAGAAATCTTCGATTTCCACGTCTTCAATGGGTGACTGCTTATTGTTTAGCATGGTCACTTTTTCAGGAACGATATCCACCGCAATGACGTCGTTGTGCTGTGCCAGTAACATGGCATTGGATAAGCCAACGTAGCCGGTTCCGGCAATGGCGATTTTGTATTTTTTCATCGTGTTTACCATTAATATCAAATGTATTTTGCCGAACGACACAATTATATCGTTCATTGCAAGTTCATATTCAACCGTCAGATCACGCCTCGTGCCTCAGCTAATCTGACCTACGGGGTATTTGGTTTATTAGTTTTCAATTCTATTTGAAAGTCTTTGTACCATTCGACAAATTTGACCATGCCTTCTTGTATCGTGGTGGCGGGCTTGTAGCCAACGGCGGCTTCAAGTTGTGCCGTGTCTGCGTAGGTTTTTGGTACATCACCCGGTTGCATGTCCATGTAGATTTTCTTGGCGGGTTTGCCACAGGCAGTTTCAATCGCTTCGATAAATTCAGACAGCTGGATCGGCTGGTTATTACCAATATTGTAAATCGCATATGGCGCTGTCGTGCCTTGGCTCTGTTGCGTTTGTGGCAGCAGCTCTTGAATACGAATAACCCCTTCAACAATGTCGTCTATGTAAGTAAAGTCGCGCATCATTTTGCCGTGGTTGAACACTTTAATCGGTTTATCGTTCAATATGGCCTCTGTGAATAACCAAGGAGCCATATCGGGCCGACCACCTGGACCATATACGGTGAAGAAACGCAATCCTGTCGTCGGAATACCGTACAAGTGAGAATAGGAATGGGCCATCAGTTCATTAGATTTCTTAGTCGCTGCATACAGTGAAACCGGGTGATCAACCGTATCGGATTCACTAAATGGAGTTTTGGAGTTCATACCATAAACGGAGCTGGAAGAGGCGTAGACTAGATGCTCTACTTTATTTTGGCGGCAACCTTCTAAAATGGTCATCATGCCAACCAGGTTGCTGTCCACGTAATCAAAAGGCGCTTCGATAGAATAACGAACACCTGCTTGGGCAGCTAAATGAATCACGCGCTGAAACTGCTCCTCTACAAAAAGCTGAGCCATGGCTTCACGGTCTGCGAGGTCCTGCTTTACAAAACGAAAGTGCGCGTAAGGTAAAAGCTGCTCTAAACGGTGCTGTTTCAGCGCAGGAATGTAGTAAGCGTTTAAACTGTCTAGGCCGACCACGTCATGACCCGCCTCTAGCAAACGTTTACAGACGCTCATACCAATGAAGCCTGCGGCTCCGGTGACTAAAAACTTCATTTTATCGTATCCATAATTTTTGAAATCTTGTTATTTATTGTCAGTTCATCTTTTGTCGTTACTTTTATTTTCAAGTAAAGCACCTAGTGCCTCGTATAATCTGATCTACGGACTGCACTTCGGCCTGATCAGAAACGAATCGTCAGATCACGACTTCGTTCCTCCTCTCATCTGATCTACAAACCATATCATCGGCCTAAAGACGCGACCTACAAGTGACACCTTATATTTTCACTTCTTGACGTAGTTGCTCTATTTCTTTTTCTAGTTCTTGGTGTTCTTTTAGTTTTCTTTGAAGAAAACGCTGTGTCAGTGTTACTTTTTCTTCTATCCCTTTTGGGGTTAGTAGGTATAAATAGCCCGTTTTGTTAGTGCTATTTTTAAAGTTTTCCGCTTTTACCAAGCCTTTTTCTATTAGTGCTTTTAAGCAAAAATTGGCTTTTCCTAGGCTAATCTCTAGACGTTTTGCTAGCTCACGCTGGCTGATATCTGGGTCTTGCTGTAGCTCTTTTAATATTTTGTAGCGGTATTCGTCGGTTAACATTTAAGCACCTTAGAGATAAGACTAAGCGTGGTGCATGGCAACGAGAAAATATAGTTGTGGGAAAGTGTGATGTGTGGTGTTGAGCCTACGCTTTCCATGCATTACCTCGTTTGATGTTATCCGTTTTTTTTACAAAAGAACTATTAACAACCTCAGCCTTCCCCTTGAAGAAAGGGAAAGGAACTGGTCAAGGCTGTGTTCATTTGGTGAACAATGATAATACAGACTATTAAATTATGCAAAGAATGTGTTTGAAAAGAGTTTGTAAAATGGACGTTTTTTAAGCATTTTGGGGCATAAGGATATTTTGGTTTGGAGGTAATAGCGGGTTGGGTTGATGCTGGCTGGGGTTGTGGTTTAATCTTAATCCTTCTTTAAAACGAATACATAAGGATTTGTATGTTATCTATTAAGCACCATGGCGCTGTACAGGGTGTCACCGGCTCTTGCCATGAACTATTCGTAAACCCCTACCAATCCATCTTGATCGATTGTGGTTTATTTCAGGGGGCTGAAACATCTACTGCCGGCGCGGACCCTAACAACTTGGAAATAGACTTTGATCTTTCAGCCATTCAAGCCCTGGTGATTACCCATGTTCACATTGACCATGTGGGTCGCTTGCCCTATCTGTTAGCAGCTGGATTTACCGGACCCATTTATTGCTCTAAACCTAGTGCGGCGCTATTACCCTTAGTCATTGAGGACGCACTTAAGGTAGGCGTAACGCGTAATGCCAGCATCATAAAAGCCTGCTTGGATCGCCTAGCATCTCAGTTAGTGCCGCTAGGTTATAAAGAATGGACCACTATCCCTTTAACTTCAAATGACACCAATGTACAAGTGCGATTATGTCGTGCTGGACATATTTTGGGATCGGCGTATGTGGTTTTTCGGGTTTCCAATGCGGAACTTACTTCTCAGGGAAAACGCTATCACGATGCGGTGTTTTCAGGAGACTTGGGCGCGCCCTACTCGCCTCTACTATGCGCTCCACAGTCGCCTTATCGGGCTGATCAATTGGTCTTAGAAAGCACTTATGGTGATAGAAATCATGAAAACCGAGTTTCAAGGCGCAAACATTTACAACAAAGTTTAGAACACGCCTTGAGTAATTCAGGCACTGTATTAATTCCAGCGTTTAGTATTGGTCGCACTCAAGAACTTCTATATGAGTTAGAACATATTATTCATCAGAATAAACAGAAAGCCGTCAGCAAGACCCGCTCTGGTGTTTCGTTAAATTGGGAAAATATTGATATCATTATCGATTCACCATTGGCTAGCCGATTCACTGAAGTTTATCAATCTCTGGCAGCTTACTGGGATGATGAAGCAAAACGTCGAGTAAATGCAGGCCGCCATCCATTAAGCTTTGATCAAGTCACCACGATTGATGATCACAACACTCACCTACAGACTGTTTCTTACCTACAACGTCAAACCCGCCCTGCTATTGTGATTGCTGCTTCTGGTATGTGTACTGGCGGACGGATTGTTAATTATTTAAAAGCATTATTGAGCGATAAACGCAATGATATACTGTTTGTTGGATATCAAGCCATCGGCACGCCAGGGCGTGATATTTTGAAATATCACGATAAGCACAATGGGTTCGTGGTGTTCGATGGGGAGCGCTACACCATTAACGCCAAAGTACAGCAGATTAGCGGATATTCCGCCCATGCTGGGCAACAGGATTTATTAAACTTTATTAAGCGTATGAGAGTGAAACCTAGAAAAGTACATTTAGTACATGGAGATGATAACGCCAAGCAAAGATTAAAACAGTTAATTGAGCTAAATCATCCTGACTGCGAAGTGACCATACCCACCCGATAGAGACTAAGCCCACACGATAAAAAACCACATACACAAAACTAACTACAGAAAAATAGAAAAGCGCATTAGTTGCAATGTAAATAACTAATGCGCTATTAAGAAGATAGACGCTGTCAAATTCTATATGACAGCCATCAGGTTAGATTATTTTGCGTCGCTTTTGTAGCTGTAATTATAGTAACCATAACCACCATAATAACTACTGGCTTTTTTCTCTACGGCATTTAAAATAAAGCCTTTTATTTCAACACCGACCTGATCAAAGCGGTTGTAAGACACCTCTATCTCTTTAAGCGTATTTTGCTCAAAACGCCCCACCATTAAACTGGTACCAGCAAGGGCCCCAACAATACCCGCATCTGTCACTGCAAGAATAGGCGGCGTATCAATAATCACAAGATCATACTTCTCTGCAGCCCATTCCATGAACTCCTTAAATCTGGGGTGCATAAGCAACTCGGAAGGGTTAGGCGGTACCCCCCCTCTAGAAACAAGGTCTAAGTTTTCAACCCCTGTCGCTTTTAAAGCATCCTCAAATAATGCTCGCCCACTCAAAATATCCGATAGCCCATTATCGTATTGCAAACCAAAATGACTTTGCAAATACCCTTTACGCATATCCGCATCGACCAATAAGACTTTTTGCCCTGTTTTTGCCGCTACGGCTGCAAAGTTTGCCGATACAAAAGATTTACCAATACCCGGCGCAGGACCAGAGATCATGACGATGTTATTTTTCGCTTCCATCATAGCAAAATGCAAGCTTGTACGAAGCCCACGCAAAGCCTCAATAGAAAGATCCGCGGGATTTGCCTCCGCCAACAAAAGTTCAGATAGCTTTCTTGTCTGCTGGGAGGTTGCGCTTTTCAACATCCGTGACTTACGCTTGCGCCGCAAGGATTTCGATTCTGGCCTCGCATTAAGATCCAACTGCGGCTGCAGGTCAGATTTAGGCACAGTGGCATAAACAGCTAAGCCAATACTTTCTATTTGCTCTGACGATTGCACGCCACGATTGAAGAAAGACCTTATTAGAACCACTGTAACCGAGAACACCCCTCCCAACAAAATAGCAATCAAGACGATAAGAGTTTTTTTGGGTTTAACAGGAGTCGGATTAACTTGCGCAACATCAAGAATACGCACGTTACCAACCGTTCCCGCTCTTATTATGCTCAATTCTTGCACTTTATTGAGCAACTGGATATAAATCTGCTGATTCACTTGCACATCTCGCTGCATACGCAATACTTCGCGCTGCGTCTTAGGCATTTTCTGAACCTGTTTGTCTATGCGCTCTTTCTCTTTCAACAAGGTAGCCCTATTATCCAGCAGAGCTTTATAAGAAGGGTGATCTTTAGTAAAGCGCTGACTAATTTCACTCTCTTTTATAGTCAAGTCCTGTAGCTTACTTTCCACCTCCACCATAGCTTTCAACGTGCCTTGCGCTTCCAAGCCAAGGTCAATCGACTCATTTTTTTGCCGGTATTGATTCAGTACATCTTCTGAATCATTTAATTGATTTTTGATACTAGGTAGGTTCTGTTTTAAAAAAGACAAACTTTTTTCAGCTTCTGCTGAGTTTCTTTCAACATTTTGCAAAAAATAGTTTTGACTGACATCATTTACTATAGCCTCTATCTCTTCCGGGTGATCACCTAGAAAAGACACAGCTAAAATACCTGTTTGCTTACCACGCTCAGTAACACTTAAATCGCGTTGCAACCGCCCCACTTGACTCAATCTTGTACTTTTAGACAAGACAAATTCGTCTGTAGTTTTGGCCTGAAGATCACTCAAAAACAACTCATATCCGTTATTTTTTGACAATTGGCCAACCACACCAGTCAATACTTGATTACCATCGCCATCCAGAACTTGATAAGCGCCCGTCACTTCGTCCGTTACAACTAAGGTAAAGACTCGATCCTCAATAGATTCTGGCAATTCAAACCTTTCCACTTTCGCAGAATGCCGACTCCCTGTTAAACGAGCAAAGCCTTTCCCAACAACCGGAAAATAGACAGGGGTAATGTGTGTGGTTAAATTTAGCTTATCAACGGTTTTACCCAAGATCATTCGAGATTTAAGGATCTCTATTTCTGTCGTTGCAGAAGACTCACTAGCAAATATATCCCCCATATCCCCCACTAATGAAGATACTCCTGAGCTTTTCTGCTCCACCTGCAATAGAGCATCCGCCTTATAAATAGGCGTTGCCAGTAACGCGTATGCCACACCCAACACAGCAAACACAAATGTAACAACAACAATAAGCCAACGTGCATCTAACAGAATACCGAGCAACTTACCTAGGTCTATTTCTTCATTCGCCGCGTCTGAAGGCGATCCAATTTGCTTAACTGTCATAAAAAACAAAATCCTAAATCTATATGGGCAGACATCGATACCCATTAAAATAATACTTACATAAAATATAGAAGGCTAATTAGTAGAGACTACTTACAACCCCCTCTTTAAATTAAATACCTTAAATGCTCCATCCCACATCCTTGTACTGTATAATTTTAACAGCAACCAATTAGAGTCAGCCATAAATAAGCCATTCAAAACAACCAACTATTGACCATTAGCACAATTGAAAAACTCACAACTTTTTTGACCATTCTATCGCTGCCGAATGTATCAACTCGAAAGCGTAATCAAAAGCTTCTCGACTCTGCCTGTAGGGGTCAGGAATGTCTTTTTTCCCAACCCACTCACCAAACAACATTACCTTACCCCTGACTTGCGGCGCAATTCGCGCTACTGCGTCTATATGCCCCCGCTCCATGACTAGCAATAGATCGTATTCTTGACACATTTGCGCAGTAAGCTGCCGGGAGCAATGACTACTTATATCTATATCGTGCTGCAGAGCCACCTCCAGCGCCATTTTATCTGCCGATTCACCAGATAAGTGGCTTTTTTCTACCGCAACACCTGCTGAAGCAATTTGCTTATTCGGCAGTAACGACTTAAGCACACCCTCACCTGTTGGGGAGCGACAAATATTCCCAACGCAAATAACCAATATTTTGTCAAACATACCAAAACCCTTTTCAGTATCTTATCTACAAAAATCACAACTTTTTACCAACAAAAAACCACCACACCCTTTAAGCCAACACACTCAGCACGTGCACTCAATAAGCGATAAGTGATATGTGATAAGTGATAAGTGATAAGTGATAAGTGATAAGTGATAACATTAAGGCCAGTTACGTACTCGTAACACACCTTCAGTTAAATTGTTAAAACCAGATATTGTCGGGATCAGTAAATTAATAACACGATTCCAACGAGAAAGAGGCGCTGCCGTTACATAGACGATATCATAGGCATTTAACTCAAACTCTGTCCCAATCACCAAAGCGGATGCATCTTTGATATTTAATTGATAAATATCAGCTAAACGATCTTCTTTTTCTTTGGCATCCACCCCGCGTATTACAAATACACCCGTTGCGTCGGCCGATAGCTCATTAATACCACCAACACTACTCAGAGCTTCTGTTAGGCTCATACCTGCCCTGTCTATTTTAAGCAGCGCTGGACTCTTAACCTCCCCCATCACAAAGACTTTCTGAGCATCATTACGAGGCACATGTATAATATCACCAGGCTGCAGCAACCTGTTCTGAGTTAGGTCTCCACGCTGCATCAAGGCAAATAAAGACAAGGTTTCTTCGGTACCGTTACGAGTCAATGTTACATTTCGCCAATCTGCATTCTGACCTAGCCCGCCAGCGTTATTAATGGCATCTAACACTGTCATTGGTATATTCGATATCGCCTGCTGCCCAGGAGCACCCACCTCCCCCGTTACATAAGTACGCTTTGAACGGAAAGCAGCCACATTAACATCCACCTGTGGGCTTTCAATGTATTTAGCCAGACGCTGTGCTATATCTACTCGAATTTCGCCAACGGTTTTATTCTCAACATTCACTCGACCTATATAAGGGTAAAATATTGAGCCATCAGCATGCACCCAATTACCTGCATCAGTAGAACTACGATACGCCCCCGCAGGTATGGTCAATTCTGGGTGATCCCAAACAGTCACATTCAAGATGTCGCCAACACCCACACGGTATTCGTATTTAGACACCTCTGTATCCAGACCTATATTAGAAAGAGGAACAGGTTCTAGAGAACGTAAATTTGCAACTATTTGTGGGGTCAACGGATGCACCCTAACCAGATTGGACAACTTAGTCTGCTCAGTTTCTTCGACCAGTTGCTTATCATTTACATTTAAGTGCGATCCGGGTAATGCACAACCAACCATAAATAGTGAGGGGAAGATAATAACTAGAAGGTTTCTTTTAACTCTCATTAGGCTTTTTTAAACTCATCAAAAATTGAACTGTATCTAGAAGTGTATGATATTTTTGCATGATTCTATACCCGATTACACAAAAAAACATAATATTAAAAAAAACCTTACACAAAAAAACAAAAAACAATCCAAGTGTATGCACGACTTGTATCTGAAGAGAAAAAACGGATATTAAAGAAAGCCTTACGATAAACTGACATTCTTAAATCCATGCCACACTAAACAAAACAAAAAATGACAAAAAAACTCTTTTTAAAGCCGAATTCACTTATCCCCCCCTTACATTTTTCTCTCTGTTACTCTAACATCAGGACTGAAGTTTATCTTCAAACATCGATGTTTAATGATAAGGAAATACTATGAAACTTGTAACTTTGGCTACAGTTGTAGCACTTGGCCTAGCTAGCCAAGCATATGGTGAAGACGCGGGGGCTGGTGGTTCAGGAACGACTGGTACCACAACAGGTACGACTACTGGTACCACAACAGGCACTGCGACAGGTACGACTGGTACTGCAACAGGTACAACTAGTGCTGCAACAGGTACGACTGGTGCTGCAACAGGTACGACTGGCGCTGCAACTACTGGTGCCGCCACTACTGGTGCCGCCACTACTGGTGCCGCCACTACTGGTGCTGCTGCCACTACTGGTGCTGCTGCCACCACTGGCGCTGCTGCTGCTACTGGCGCTGCTGCCGCTACTACTGGCGCTGCTGCCGCTGCTGCTGCTGGTACGATAACAGTGTCAACTGCCGCTGCCGCTGCTGCCGCCGCTGCTGCCGCCGCTGCGGTTGCATCTACATCTAATAGTGGCAACAGCAACAGTGGTACAACTGGTACAACTGGTACAACTGGTACAACTGGTACAAACTAAGATAATAAAAACCTGATGAACTTGGATGTCCATCAGGTTTTTTTTTATTTCAACTCAATATTGGTTGGCCAATGCTTCAACTCAGAAAAATAATTCATTCATGTCTTTTCGTATTTTTTGTTTTTGCTTTATCAGGTTGCACTAAGAATTTTCAGAGCGCGATGGACTCAGTCCAAGTGGCTAGAGATATTAGTAAGGGCCCCAATATTACTAGCGAATACATAACCTCTTTACCTTATGCTAGCACTCTAGTTCGTATAAATGACTCCCCCCCCATTCTTCTAATATTATCTTTTGTAAATGAAAACCCTTTATCTGGAGACAAGCAGCTGACTTGGCTATCAGCTGACAAAGGCACCATCATTACTGAAAATGGTCGCATTACCCATACAACAGGATTTATCACTAATAACTTAGAAACATTATTCGCTAAGGCAAATTCATTAGCATTACCTAATACATCAAGTTCCTGGCAAGCTATTTACGATTGGTCACCAGGCTATCGATATAATTTCTCAGCACAGGTCAATAGCAAATATATCGGTATGGAAACACTAACAACTGACTTATGGACACAATCTACTAAACATATTAAAGAAAATGTAATATTTACTGATTTAGATAGTGCTTTCACAAATCATTTTTGGATTGCTCCTGAAACGAAAGCTACCAAAGCCTTTGTCGTAAAAAGCATTCAATATTTAGGACCAAAAATGGATAGGGTTGAAATGCTTATGATTAAACCATTTATTGAGCAGCAGCCAGATAATACAGACAATGTTAACACCAAGGATACGGGGTTATGACTTTATCACGGACAATAAAATCACTTTGCAGTGTATGTTGCTACTGCCTGCTAGCTTGTTTGATCTCTATAAATGCCTATGCGCAAATCGCAATCGAGCTTAAACAAAACACAAGCACTCTATTGTATGAACAGCCCATACGCTATTCTCAAGTACTCAAAAACGCCTACGAGCAACTCAATTACTCACCCTATATATTAGGCACGGCTCTCATCGATTTAAGCAAACAATCCACTATTGATGCCAAAAAACAGAACATACTTAACGCGCTCAGCGATATAAATACACCTTCATCAAAACGAATAGCAGTACAGCTAAATGCGATGAAGTTTGCCTTCAGGGAGACTGTTGAAGCAGACCCAAGTAAAGTGAAAGTGAACCAAAGCCTAGATCCGATGATAAAAAGAAACTATTTACTGTCCCTTCCTAAACGCCCAGATCATATTATGATTATTTCACCTTTCATGGAGGAGACCGTTAAGGCTAAGTTAAAGGAAAACAGCGACTTAAATAGTTACCTTGCAAATTTACCCAATGAACACAACATCGATGCAGTATGGATCATTCAAGCCAACCAAGATGTTTACCAAGCTACTGATATCCAATGGAAAGACAAACCTTACTTCCTAAGCCCTGGCGCTATCGTTTTCACTGGCTTGACCAACCTTCCTGATAGATACCGAGATTTAAATGCCAATATTGCTCAATTTCTTGCTTTTCATGTGGACCTATAATGTCATTTAAGTATTTTTCTAACGCCTACCTACTTATTTGCTCTCAGCTTTTTCTAATCAGCTATGCGTCTGCTGAAGACGTAAGTTACTTTGCTGCACCATTTCAAGGACCACAACTTAAACCCTCTCTGAGTAATCGCGGCGGCACCGGTTTAATGCAAAACCCTTCTGGCAGAATGGGCGAAGAAGGCGCTTTTAGTTTCGGCTATAACGATAGTAATGAATATAAATTTTATACTTTGTCACTACAATTAATGCCCTGGCTAGAAACCACCATTCGTTATACCCAAGTGGATGATGTGCTATACAGCAACTATGAAAGCTTTAGTGGCAAGACAAAATTAGCCGACAAAGGCATCGACACAAAACTACGCTTATGGCAGGAAAGCCATTGGCTACCGGAAGTTTCGGCGGGGTTAAGCGACATTGGCGGTACAGGCTTATTCGATGGCGAATTTATCGCAGCAACTAAGCGCTTCTCAACCGACCACTACGGCCAGTTTGATGTCACCCTCGGATTGGGTTGGGGGTATTTTGGTGAGCGCGGTAATATTAGCAATCCTCTCTGTTCGGCGTCAGACCGCTTCTGCAACCGAATAAATGGCTATTCAGGTAATGGCGGTTCTGTAGATTATGACCGCTGGTTTACTGGCCCAGCCTCATTATTTGGCGGCATAGAATACCAAACACCCTTTAAGCCTCTGCGCTTAAAACTTGAATACGATGGCAACAACTACAGCAACGACTACCCAGTTATTAAAGGCGGTGTCGACATGACCCCAAAAACACCCTGGAACTTTGGTGCTGTTTACGGTGTAAGCGACGGTTTCGATGTGCGCTTAAGTTATGAACGTGGCACAACCATGACACTTGGCTTTACCCTTTCAACCAATTTCGGCACCATCAAATCCCCTTGGGTAGACGATCCAATCCCTGAACAAGGAATGAATCAACCAACCACTTTAGATGGGGTGAATTGGAAAAAATTAGACAGCGAATTAAATAGAATAGCGGGCTACCAAACTGAAAAAATCTATCAGGAAGGTGACACTATTACTATTCGCTCCAAACTTAACAGCAAGTACCGTGATCGTGATATCGCCACTGAGCGAGCCGCCGCCGTTTTAGCAAACCGACTACCTAATAACATACCATCTTATAAAATCACTGAAGTGTCACAAAGCATTCCAGTTAAAACGACAAAAATATCTGCCCAAAAATACAAAGATATCGCTAATGTCGAGTATTTTAACCCCTCAATTAAAGACGCTATTATCAATCTACCTGCGGCAGAAGAAGAGGCAGACGCAGATCCTCTATATGACAATTTTGAGCCACTAAACTATGGATTTACGCCACACTTAACTCAATCCATTGGCAGCCCCGAAGCCTTTTATTTATTCAGTTTAAGTATGGATGGCGGCGCCTCTTACTGGCTGACTAAGCATTTACAATTATCCAGTTCAGTCTCCCTAAATTTAGTCGATAACTACGATAAAATGAAATTCACGGTTACTCCAGATGGCACATCAAATTATCGGGTACGCACACTCATCCGCGCCTATATTCGCGATAACGACGCTAATGTTAATAACCTACAGCTCACTTGGTTCCAACAATATGGTCAGAACTGGTATCAGCAAATTTATGGTGGTTATCTAGAAACCATGTTTGCTGGTTTTGGAACAGAGGTTTTGTATCGTCGCCCAAATTCAAACTGGGCGATTGGGGCCGATATCAATGCTATTGCACAACGTGACCCGAACTCCTTATTCGGTATCTTTGCCGACGACAATGACTACGAGAAAAGCTCAAGCACTCGGTTTGGGAGTGACGCTAAAGTATTAGCAAGAGGCACGACAGGGCATTTATCGCTTTATTACCAGCCAGAATGGTCTTTCCTAGAAAGCACCCAATTTCAGCTAGATATTGGTAAGTTCCTAGCAACCGATGTGGGCGTTAGATTTGATTTTTCTAAACAGTATAAAAGCGGCGTCATTGTTGGTGCCTATGCTAGTAAAACTAATATGTCAACAGAGGACTTTGGGGAAGGTAGCTTCACCAAAGGCTTCTATTTATCAATACCATTTGACACGATTTCTTTAAAACCTACCAACAGCCGTGGCAATTTTGCATGGCAACCCATTACCCGTGATGGCGGTCAAATGCTAGGGAAGCGTAACAGCTTATTTGGTATTACCGATATGGTGTCGCCTTGGTATCAACGACCCAACCAAAATTAATCACATAAAAAAGCCTTAGATATTTCATCTAAGGCTTTTTTATTAGGCTACTAAGTTAAGTACGTTAAGACAGTTAGAACCGAAAAATTCTAAAATATTTTATGCAACTATTCTACCGTAACGGATTTAGCTAGGTTTCTCGGTTGATCCACATCGGTGCCTTTCACAACAGCAACATGGTAAGACAATAACTGCAGCGGAATGGTATGCACAATTGGCTCTAGGATGCCGTCTACTTTTGGCACTTCGGTGAAGGTGATATTCTCTTCGTTGTGCAGGTCTGTGTCTTTGTCAGCAAAGACATACAGTTCGCCACCGCGGGCGGCGACTTCTTGTAGGTTTGACTTAAGTTTGTCCAACATGTCGTTATGTGGAACCAAGGCTATAATCGGCATATCTTCATCAACCAATGCTAATGGGCCGTGTTTCAACTCGCCTGCTGGGTACGCTTCCGCATGAATATAAGAAATCTCTTTCAGCTTCAACGAGCCTTCTAGAGCAATTGGGAACATGGTGCCACGCCCCAAAAATAGCGCATTGGTTTTATTAGCAAATCGATCCGCTACTTTCTTAATGTGCGCATCTGCCAATAAGGCATCATTTACGTAGGCAGGCAAAGAACGCATGGCTTGAACCAATTCTTTTTCTTTTTCTGCTGACAAGCCGTTTTCGACAGCGATGGCCACACTGGTAATCAATAGTGCAGTCAACTGAGTAGTAAAGGCTTTGGTGGATGCCACGCCAATTTCTGGGCCAGCATTGGTTAACAAAGTAAGCGCCGACTCACGCACCAAGGTACTAGATGGCACATTACAAATAGCAAGAGTCGTTAAATAGCCCAGTTCTTTTGCCATACGTAGCGCAGCTAATGTGTCAGCCGTTTCACCCGATTGTGACAGGGTCAAAAACAAGGTTTTCTTTGGTACTGCTACTTTGCGATAGCGATATTCGCTGGCTACTTCAACAGTACATGGTAAGCCAGCTAAATCTTCGATCCAGTATTTTGCTACCATGCCAGCATGATAGCTGGTACCACACGCAACGATGTGTACGTTTTCGATTTCTTTTAAGAAAGCAGAATCCGCACCAAAGCAGCTAGTCAGTACCTTGCTTTCACTGATACGACCTTCTAGGCAAGCACTGATCACTTTAGGCTGCTCGTAGATTTCTTTCATCATGTAATGACGAAATTCGCCTTTATCTGTTGCATCAATATTGTGGTTAAACACGCTAATAGGACGATCTTGCAGCTCACCTTTTGCATCATAGATAGACACTTGGTCGCGGCTAACTTCTGCTATATCGCCTTCTTCTAAAAAGATAAATTGGTCAGTTACATGCAATAGTGCAAGCTGGTCGGAGGCAATAAAGTTTTCTTCGATGCCAACACCAATTACCAGTGGGCTACCTTTACGAGCGGCAATAAAACGCTCGTTGTCGTCTTTTTGCACAACACCAATGGCAAACGCACCATGGAGTTTGCTTAACGTCGCTTGCACTGCTTTCAGTAAATCTGGCTGTGTTTTCAACGCATCATGAATAAGGTGAACAATAACTTCGGTGTCTGTTTCAGATTTGAACTCATACCCTTTGGCTTTTAATTCGCTACGTAATGGCCCGTGGTTTTCAATAATGCCGTTATGAACTAACGCTAAATCATCACCAGAAAAATGCGGGTGAGCATTGGCTTCTGTAGGCTTACCATGAGTCGCCCAACGAGTATGAGCAATCCCCATTTTTCCATCTAGCGGTTCTGCTTCAAATTTGTCTTTCAGTGCTTGAACTTTGCCTACAGCGCGGTGTGAAAATACGCCTTCTTGGTTGTTAATCGCAATACCGGAAGAATCATAACCACGGTATTCAAGGCGGCTTAGTCCTTCAATTAAAATTTTTGATACGTTACGGCGTGCAATGGCGCCAACTATTCCGCACATGAGAGAGTCCTTTTTTTGGGTCTTAAAAAGGGGTCAGATCCCTTAAAATTCTATGATAAAAAATGTTACTACGAATATTCTTTTTAAGGGATCTGACCCCTTTTCTATTTCTGGCTTTATTTTTTAACGGGCCTAGGCCAATTGTCTTTGTTGGTTTGTCGCGCTCTGGCGAAAGCCAATTGCTTCTCGCCCACTTGCTTAGTGATGGTCGAACCCGCTGCAATGGTCGCACCTTCCGCTACTTGCACTGGCGCAACTAATGAGGTGTTTGAACCGATAAAGACGTTATCCGCTACTTGCGTCTGATGTTTATTCACACCATCGTAATTACAAGTAATGGTGCCTGCACCAACGTTCACGTTGGCACCCATTTCTGTATCGCCAATGTAGCTTAAATGGTTGACCTTGCTGCCTTCACCAATGATGGCTTTTTTGGTTTCAACAAAGTTGCCGATCTTGGCTTTATTAGCAAGCTGAGTACCTGGACGTAATCGAGCAAAGGGACCGATGTCGCAATGTTCGCCAACCTTGCTGTCTTCAATGAGGGTATTGCTTTTAATGATAGTGTTATCGCCAATGGTGCAGTTTTTAAGATGGCAATTTGGCCCGACTTCCACGCCAGCACCCAGTATCACTTTGCCTTCAAAGATACAGTTCACATCGATCACGACGTCGTTGCTGGTTGTCAATTCTCCGCGCACATCAATGCGGGATGGATCTAGCAACGTAGCGCCATTTTGCATAAGGCTAATGGCTTGCTGGTTTTGCAGCTCACGCTCCAATGCAGCAAGTTGAATTCGATCATTAACGCCAGCCACTTCGGCTTCATTTTCAGGATTCACCGTAACGATATCCACACCATCACGTGCCGCCATAGCAATCACATCGGTCAGGTAATATTCACCTTGAGCGTTGTTGTTCGTTAGCGATGCAAGCCAACCTTGGAGATGATTATTTGGCGCGAGAAGAATGCCAGTGTTCACTTCCTTAATAGCAAGTTGGCTGTCTGTGGCGTCTTTTTGCTCCACAATCGCCGTCACTTTGCCTTGATCATTGCGTACAATACGTCCGTATCCTGTTGGATTATCAAGAGAGATTGTTAACAAAACCAAAGTATTAGAATCAGACAGCGTCGTCATTTTTTGCAATGTACTGGCACGGATTAGCGGAACATCGCCGTAAAGGGTTAATGTCGCACCATCTGCTTGGAGAAAAGGCGCAACGCGACGTAGTGCATCGCCAGTGCCTTGCGGATCATTTTGCCAAACAATATTGGCCGAAAAATCCTGACAATTTGCCTCGACTTGTTCGCCTTGGTGGCCAACAATTAAATGTAGTTTTGATTCAGGTAGTGTACTTGCTGTTGTGAGTACTCGTTTTACCATGGCGATGCCGCCAACTTTGTGCAATACCTTGGAAAAGGCTGATTTCATTCGACTGCCCTTTCCGGCAGCAAGAATTACGATATCCTGAGTCATGAGCATCCTTGAATTGGTGTCTTTTAATAATGAATATTACTTATTCGAGCTATTAGACCTTTTTGCCCAAACCGTCACAACCCAAATTGTCACAAAAAAAATGACAATTTTTATAAAAAATCATAAACCAATGATTTTCAAAGCATCTCGAAAAACTTAGCTCAAAGATTGTCAGAAAGTAATTACTCTGATGCTGATGCGTTACATTACAGCATCAGCAGTATAAAATAGCCGCAAAAATTAATGAAAACCATTATCGAATGAATTACACACCACTATAGTAAAGGATTAGCATGAGCCAAATCAGCGAACCAACACAACTTGATGAGCTTTATAATGAGGCGCATCCTTTAGCCTTGAAAAAAGAGATTGATGGATTAGAACAGCATTCCATCACCTTCATAGAACACTGTCCTTTTATTATCATGTCGACAACGGATGAGAATGGCTTTGCAGATGTGTCGCCTCGTGGCGGCGATGCAGGGTTTGTTAAAGTACTGGATTCAAATACCATCGCCTTTGCCGACACGGCGGGTAATAATCGCTTAGACAGTTTGAGAAATATTGTAGAAAGGCCAGAAGTTGGCCTGCTTTTCATGATTCCGGGGATCGGCGAAGTTGTCCGCCTAAAAGGTCACGCCAGCTTACATACCGATAACGAGACGCTGGCGTTATTTTCCGAAAATACTAAACTGCCAAAACTTGTGGTCAAAATAAGCGTACATAAACTGCTGTTTCATTGCCCCAAAGCCATTGCCATTGCAAAGCTTTGGAGCGAAGAAAATAAAGTAGAGCGTTCTTTCTTACCTTCCCTGCTGAGTATTATTCAAGATCAGGTTCAGGAATAAAGCTGGGCTTGATTAAGGCGCTGGCGAAATGGCAGAACGTCTTGGACACGCATTGCATTCAGCCTGAAGGAGTTCTACTAATAGACGCGTCGCTGGGCCGGTTCGCTCACCTTTGCCAAAGATGGCATACATGTGAAAGTTGCGTTCGCTTCCAGAAACCAGTTTTAGTCTTTTGAGCTTACTACTTTGTAAAGCGTATTCTAAATCGGCCTTGGGCAACCACGCGAAACCAATGCCGCTTGTCACGATTTCCAGTGCGGATTGCACGCTTGATACCGTCCAGCGTCGATCTGTACCCAGCCAACCCGCATCGACAGAGGTTTCCGATGCGGAGTCTCGGATGACAATCTGCAACTCGCGGCTCAGGCGTTCGTTATTAATTGGGTCTGCTTCTTGGTGCAAGGGATGGCTCGTCGCGGCGACGGCGATCATTTCCACTTCTACAATGGGATCGGCCAAATAACCTTTTGGAACAATAGAGCTAAGCACTAGGTCTGGGCTGCCTTTTCGCAGCGCTTCTTCGCCTCCGCTTAATACGGCTTCTTTTAGCTGGACTTGTGTGCCTTGACTCTGTGGCTCGAAAGCTTGCAAGGCGCGTAGCAAAGCGGGCGTTGGAAAGGCTTGATCGACGACTAGCTCTAATTCAGGCTCCCAACCTTGCCCAAGTGTGTGAGCCAGTTCTTCTAGGTCTACCGCTTCTTTTAATAAATGCCGTGAACGACGCAGCAAGACTTCACCACGCTCTGTTAGCTTGGCTTTTCGCCCCTCTATAATTAATAGCGGATAACCTAGCTGCTCTTGAAGCTTTGCGACTGTATAGCTGACAGAAGATTGGCTTTTATGCAGCGCTTCTGCCGCTTGCGCAAAACCGCCTTTATCGACAACAGATTGCAGCACTCGCCATTGTTCTAGGGTTACTCTTGGGGCTTTCACAGTCGCTCTCTTGTATTTCGTATATGAAAGATTAATGTATCGTATTTTTCGATCAATATCTCCAAAAAATGTCGCTTTTTAATCGAATAATTTGGTTATAAGATAGCTTCATTATCAAGTGACGAGCCGTCTTGGCTCACTTAAGATTACCGAGGAGAAATTATTAAAATGGCTACTTTATTACGTATTGACTCTAGCGCTTCTGGCGAAAACTCTAAATCACGTCAACTAGCAAACGAGTTTGTTGAAAAATGGTTGGCAAAAAATCCTGAAGGCCAAGTGGTTGCTCGTGATGTAACAGCGAACCCACTACCTCACTTTACTGGCGAAACATTGGGTGCTTTGTTCACTCCAGAAGAAGATCGTTCTGCTGAGCAACAAGCTATTGCTGCGATTGGCGATGAGCTAATTGCTGAATTGGAAGCGGCTGACCTAGTAATTGTTTCTGCACCTATGTACAACTTCGGCATCCCTTCTACATTGAAGTCTTACTTTGACTATGTTGCTCGTGCTGGCCGTACATTTAAATACACTGAAACTGGCCCTGTTGGTCTTGTAAACAAAGATGCTTACATCTTTGCTGCGAGCGGTAGCTTCTTAGCGGGCGCGCCAGTTGATCACCAAGTACCACACATTCAAACATTCCTAGGCTTCATTGGTCTAAATGTGAAAGAGACTTTCATTGCTGGTGGTCAAGCAATGGGCGAGCCAGGTGAAGAAGCGTTCAACACAGCAAAATCACAAATCGCCGTAGCTGTTTAATACTAACTTTTATCCCCTTTAAGTTATTGTTATTGGTTATGCCTAAAAACCGATTAGAGTTTTCTAATCGGTTTTTTTTGCCTAGATTTACATCATGACGCCAAAGATACTTATAAGCCCTTGTTGGATCACGGTCGTACCTCCCTCATCCAACCTACAAAAACATCATAAATTTGACACCCCGTAGGTCTTATGAGACGAGGCACGAGGCATGATCTGACGGTATTGGATCACGGTCGTACCTCCCTCATCCAACCTACAAAAACATCATAAATTCGACACCCCATAGGTCAGATAAGACGAGGCACGAGGCGTGATCTGACGGTGTTGGATCACGGTCGTACCTCCCTCATCCAACCTACAAAAACATCATAAATCCGACACCCCGTTGGTCAGATAAGACGAGGCTGACGGTGTTGGATCACGGTCGTACCTCCCTCATCCAACCTACAAAAACATCATAAATCCGACACCCCATAGGTCAGATAAGACGAGGCACGAGTCGTGATCTGACGGTGTTGGATCACGGTCGTACCTTCCTCATCCAATCTACGAAAACATCATAAATTCGACACCCCATAGGTCAGATAAAACGAGGCACGAGGCGTGATCTGACGGTGTTGGATCACAGTCGTACCTTCCTCATCCAACCTACAAAAACATCATAAATTCGACACCCCGTTGGTCAGATAAGACGAGGCACGAGGCGTGATCTGACGGTGTTGGATCACAGTCGTACCTCCCTCATCCAACCTACAAAAACATCATAAATTCGACACCCCGTAGGTCTTATAAGGTGAAGAACAAGCAAAAGTGTCTCTACTTTCTTTCAAAGCCCATTCACTTTCAGGGCAATGCGCTTACGTTGTACGTCCACTTCCAACACGGTGACCTTGACTACTTGTCCTACTCGCACTAGATCTCTTGGGTCTTTGACAAATCGGTCGGCCAATTGCGAGATATGAATCAATCCGTCTTGATGCACTCCTAAGTCTACAAAGGCGCCAAATGCTGCCACGTTGGTCACAACGCCTTCTAACTCCATGCCTTCGTGTACGTCTTCCAGCTTTTGCACGCTGTGATCAAAAGACGCATAACGAAACTCGGGTCTTGGGTCTCGGCCTGGCTTAGCAAGTTCATTAAGTATGTCTGTATAAGTAAAATCGCCAGCCTGAGCAAAGCTTGGTGCCGACAACTTTAACTGCTGCAAAGCGCCGCTGTTATTAAGCAATTCATGGGCTTTTAGCTTTAGTTGTGCGGCCATTTTCTGAACCAATGGATAGGATTCAGGGTGCACGCCAGACTGGTCTAAGGCTTCTTTGCCATTGAGTATTCTTAAAAAGCCAGCGCACTGCTCGAAGCATTTATCGCCGATGCCTTTTATCTTTAATAGCTCACTTCTGGATTCGATTCGCCCTTTTTGCTGACGATAATCCACGATATTTTGCGCTAATCGATTGGTTAGCCCAGAAACATAAGACAGTAAGGATACCGAGGCGAGATTAATATCCACCCCAACGCGGTTTACGCAATCTTCCACCACGTTTGCCAGTGACTTAGACAATAAGGTTGCTTTAACGTCATGCTGGTACTGACCAACGCCAATCGCTTGAGGGTCAATTTTCACTAATTCAGCAAGGGGATCTTGAAAGCGACGAGCAATAGACACAGCGCCTCGAATAGTGACATCTAAATCTGGAAATTCTTGTATTGCGATGGGTGACGCCGAATAGACAGACGCCCCCGCTTCGCTGACCACCACGGCTCGGCACTCTAAGTTCGATTCGCTAATAAGCGCCCTGACTAGCGCTTCTGTTTCTCGTGATGCCGTTCCATTACCAATCGCCACCCAACCAATGCTGTGCTTGTGTATTAACTTAGAAAGTACTGCACTGGCTTCTTGTGTGCGATTTTGAGGGCCATGAGGATAAATAACACCGTGTTCCAGTAAAGAGCCCTGTTCGTCAATAACGGCCAACTTAACGCCGTTACGAAAGCCTGGATCAACGCCCAATACTCTATAAGCGCCAGCCGGTGCAGCCATTAATAAGTCTTGCAAATTATCAGCAAAAACCTGAATAGCGCCTTCTTCTGCCCGCTCTTTCAATTGAGAAAGAACATCTGTTTCTAGTTTAGGTAGAAGTTTATTTTCCCAGGCATGATTTAAATACTTACGCTGCAAAGGCGTTACTCGATGGGATTCTGGCAAGCTTGCATCAAGCAATGAATTAAGGTGGGGAAGAATTAATGTATCTGGATAATTTTGCTCATTTTTTAAGGAAACACTTAATTTTAATATCGACTCTTTTTTTCCTCTGAAGAGCGCAAGCAAACGATGGGAAGGCACTTTAATTATCGCTTCTTGATAATCAAAATAATCTCTAAATTTTTCACCTTGCTCCTTTTTACCTCGCAGCACCCTGCTGGTTAAAAGACCGTCTTTGAGCAATATTGCACGACCCTTTTTTAGAACCTCGCTGTCATTAGCAATTGCTTCATTCAATATTTCGGTTGCCCCTTCTAAGGCAGACTCTGCCGACAGGACAATATTATGCTGTTTACACCAAGCGTCGATTGCGGACAAGGTATCAGAGCGCTGGCCGGACCATATTAACGCAGCCAGAGGCTGAAGCCCCTGCTCTCTAGCCTCATCCGCTTTTGTCTTACGGGTTTTCTTAAAGGGCGAGTATAAATCCTCCAATTCATTTTTAGAGACAGCGCTTTGTATTTTTTTTCTTATGGTGTCTGAGACATTTGTATCGTCTGCTAATAACGTAAGGATGCTTTCTTTACGTTTTTTTAATTCGACTAAGTATTGCCATCTATCGTAAAAAGACCGCAAATCCATATCGCTCATGCCGCCTGTATTTTCTTTTCTATACCGCGCAATGAATGGAACGGTTGCGCCTTCTTCGAATAATTGAATAATATTGTTGCTGTATTTTTTTAATATAGAAAACTCTATGCTTAAGTTATCTGATATAGAATTCATTTATTACCCTATTGTTTACACTTTTCTAACGGATTAAACACATTATTTTATTAGCATGTTAGGTTGTTTTTTATTAAAATCCACACACAAACTTGAAATAGTATAAAATTACATCACAATGTACTGATATCAATTCAATGTTTTTTTTACGGTACGAATTAATATTCAATTTGCAACATGAGATAAAACACGTTTTTCGTCTGATTAAGATTTACTATCAGATTTAAAAACACTTTATCTTTTCCGATCTTATGGAAGTTTCGAATTTATGAATTTTAACACATACCGCTGGCCATAAAAGATGGATCTCTTTTTCAGTGCAGGACCAACCAGTTCTTAACAGACAACCAGTTCTTAACAGATAATTAGGGGACACCAATGAGTTTATTACTAGAATTAGCAGGCAACAAAGCCAAAGCACGTGCAGCAGCAAAAGAGCTAAACGTTGCGCAACTTGAAAACCTAATTGCAGGCTTCAACAACGCGCTTGAAAAAGCGAAAGAAGAAGAAGCCGTTCGTGAAGCTGAACAGGCTCAAAAGTCTGCTCGCGCTGAAGAAATCGCAAACCTAATCGCGAAAAGCGGCTTAACAATGGAAGAAGTAGCATTGCTAACGACTCCAAAAGCAGGCGCAACCAAAGGCAAAACGGTTGAACCTAAATACCGCCTAACAGTAGCTGGCGAAACTCACGAATGGACTGGCCGTGGCCGCACTCCAAAAGTATTCCAAGAATACTTTGATGCTGGCAACAGCCGTGAAAGTGTAGA
The DNA here is from genome assembly GCF_057180105.1 of Marinomonas sp. ATLA20. Taxonomy (NCBI): domain Bacteria; kingdom Pseudomonadati; phylum Pseudomonadota; class Gammaproteobacteria; order Oceanospirillales; family Oceanospirillaceae; genus Marinomonas; species Marinomonas sp. ATLA20. The sequence continues at coordinate 802,077 of NZ_JBXUKU010000001.1, read as the reverse complement.
AATCAAATAATTATTTGTTTCTACCTTTATTTAAATATCCTTATTTAAATAGTAAAAAAGCGACTCATTAAGTCGCTTTTTTTATTGGCTAAACGCACTGTATCGTTTAACGGCTTTTCTTAGTATAAATCAAATCCCAAACACCATGACCTAAACGTTCACCACGTTGCTCAAATTTGGTCAATGGACGCGATTCAGGACGAGGGTGGTACTCACCTTTACCTGCTGCGTTTTCATAGCCTTCTTGGACTTCCATTACTTCCATCATATGCTCGGCATAAGGCTGCCAATCTGTGGCCATATGAAAGTGTCCACCGTCTTTTAATACATTCGCTACCTGCTGAGCAAACAACGGCTGAACAATACGACGTTTATTGTGCTTTTTCTTGTGCCAAGGATCTGGGAAAAACAACTGAAAGGTACTGGCGGTATGCTGCGGCAAACAGTTTGCCATCACTTCAATAGCATCGTCACAGTACACACGTAAATTAGTGACGCCTTCTTCTTTTGCCAACATCATCAGCTTAGCAACACCTGGTGGGTGCACTTCGATACCGATAAAATCTTTCTCTGGCGCGTTTTTCGCCATTTCAACAAGCGAAGCCCCCATGCCAAAGCCAACTTCAAGCACCACATCTGATTCGCGACCAAATACTGTTGCGTAGTCAATTCGACCATCAGCAAGATCTAAACCGTATACGGCCCAGTTCGCATCGTAATTCTTTTGTTGGCCTTCCGTCATGCGACCACCACGTACAACAAAGCTGCGAATGGTGCGTTTCTTGATAGGTTCTTGAGTATCGTTTTCTTGCTCTTGCATGATTAATATCGCTTCAGTGTGTTCTATTTTGATGAGCTTACACAGATCTAATACGTTCGTTTTAGATCAATCATTGGCCAATCGTGTCTTTTGGGTAAGACTAGCGGGGCGCTATCCTACCGAAAAAAGCATTTAATGTCCTGCTTTTTTCGGTTCGTTTATTAAAGCCTAGACTATATATTGCCTATGGCTTTTAACGACTTGAACGCCATAAATGCAGTATCAAAAGCCCCCAAGCAATGAGGTAGCACAACCCACCTAATGGCGTCACCGCACCTAATATGGTGTACCCCGTTAAAGCCATGACATACAAACTACCAGCAAACAAAACATTGCCAATAAAAAGCAGCCACAATATGACTTTCGTCGAAGGTATATATGCAGACAACGCAACCACCGCCAATCCGGCTAAAGCGTGATACATAAGGTATTGGCTTGCCGTATGCCACCAGCCTAACGCTTTCGGGTCTAACATATCAGTTAATGCGTGGGCACCAAATGCCCCTGCAGCAACCGATATAAAAGCTTGAGCAGCAAAAAAAGCCCCCCACTTTAATGGAAGATGAACGGATGCTTTGTTTGTTTGAACTTGTTTGGCCTGCTCTTGCTTAGTTTCGTTTTGCTTAGCAAGAAGTAAAGCAGACTCATCGTCGTGATAAGACATGAATTATTCCAATACGTTTAAATAACCATTACTACCAATGGCGTAATAACGATTACCTGTGCCAAAAGCCAACGCTAAAACACTAGCACCACTAGGTCGACTCTTTGGCGTAAAAATCTCCCACTCTTTTTGAACAGCGCCTGTACTGACTTGCACCAAGGTGACTCGGCTATTAACTTCACCAAGCAAAATAGATCGGTCATCTTTAGAAAAGACCGCTTGGCTGATGCTGGCGTTACGATACTGCAATGCGCCAGTGTCTATTTTAGTTAGCTCTTTACCCGTTGCCGTTGACCAGATTTTTGCGTTTCCTAATTGGGCGGCACCAAACGCATATTTACCGTCAGCAGATAACGCCACACTGCCAATGATATTACTTAGTGGCCACTGGTATCTCTTTTCGCCGGTCTGCATATCCCAGAGGATGACATTGGAAAAATCGTCTCCGGTAATGCCCAGCATTCCATCTGGTGTCACGTCGACTGCACGGACGGTCGCGCCAGTTCTGAGCGTTTGCTTAATACCGCCTCGTTTTATATCGAAGAAACGAGCTGTCTGGTCATTCAAACCAACCAGAGCATAATCGCCATTTTGGGTGAGTTTTAGAGATTGGATGTCACCAGGGGTTGTCCAGAAACCATCTGACTTTCCTGTTGATGTATTCCATAAGACGAGCGTTCGAGCACCACCCGTGGCCGCAAATTGGCCACTTGGATCAATATCAACGCCATACAGGGAAGTGTAATCGCCTTGGGCATGATTCCAGCTAAAACGACGCTCATTGACGGCGTTAACCCAGAAGCTGCCGCCATGTTGGATGGAACCAACCAATGACGTGGTGCCGTCATCACTTAGCACAGCAGAATAAAAACCCTGCGTAGCGTATTGAGCCGTTCGAACCGGCGCCTCTCCCGAGCAAGACAGTAAAGCGACCGAGCTGAAAGCGATTAAACTAAGCTCAAGCGCTTTTTTCACTGTGCGCTTCATGTAATTCCTTAATCAGCTGGTCTTCGTACTGAAAGCGCTCAGCCATCACAACGGCCAAAGCCTGCAGAGAAAAAGGCAACGCCTCAAGCTGGGCATTACAATGCTCTTTGGTGTCGTATTTGTCGTTAAACTCAATAGCGACCTCGGTAGTGCTATCAATTAGAGGCAACAACACACGCAAAAGATTCGCAGCACTGTCGTCATGAAACTCTTTTGCTTCTAACGCCAATTGTTCATAGACAGTAAAGTGTCCAGCAGAAACATAGTCGACCAGCAGCTCACAAAAGGTTTGGATTTTAGGAGTATCCGTCGGCGTTAAATCCCCACGCTCGCGCAAATAGATTCCTGTTTCCAATAGCTGTCGACGCTGTTCTAACCAACGGTCAATAATAATGTGCACTCCGCCCCATCGTTCTTGGGCTGTTTTACAACCTTCTAACATATAAAGACTCCATCAGGCGTTAATTATTAATAAACTTTGTCTCAAGCATATTCCGATACGTTACCCCCTGCAAGGTAATAGCCAGAGGGATTTGTAACCTTTTTAGAGTGTTTTATTGAACAACCCTATTCGATAATCCTTTGCCAAAACACTTGCAAAGCCCCTATTTAAAAAGAAGCTTTTTTGTTTGCTCGTAATGCAATCACAATATTAATGATGGCCATACCAACAAACGCAACCAGAGTCCAACCAGGAATACTAAGGCCCAAGAATGTCCAAACCACATCGCCACACTCGCCGGTGCCCATCACCATAGCTTGCATAATTTCTTGCCATGGAAAAACCTCAAACATGTAACTTAATCCTGGTAAGCACGCAGGAAGCTCGTCCATTGGCAAGCTTTGTAAATACAAATGACGAATTGCTAACGCGGCACCAGCGAAAGACAAAACAACCACGATCCAAGCAAACACTTTTCGAGCTTTTTCACTCCCCGTTAAAGCAGAAACCAACGACACCACACCAACACAGAAAAACACGATGCGTTGCAACATACATAACGGACAAGGCTCTAAGCCCATCTTATATTCCATATAAAATGCCACTGCCAAAAGAGCAAAAGCCGCAAACGCAACCAAACCATGAAAACGACGAGCAGATAAAAACGCGAACATATAAAAAGATTCCTAAACTTGCTAATGGGACATTTTTAATCGAATACTATTATTACGACAACAGAGAAACAGTAAAGTGCTAAATTACTGCTGACAGATAGCTTTAATGCCAGTTAGTATACTGACTATTGGAATGAAAACGAGAACCTAACATGTCATTGATGATATCCCTGCGCAACAAATCACGCTTATTTACCTTAGTATTACTCTGTGCGCTGACGAGTATAACAGGCCATGCTGAAGACGAAGCCGCCACAACAGCAGCTTATGTTGAATTAAAGCCTAATTTTGTCGTGAATCACCTTGGGAGCGACGGACAACTTAAATACATTAAAACCAGTATCAGTATTCGCACCGACACCAATTCTAAAGACTTAATCGAAGCCAATATGCCGTTGGTCAGAGACGCTATCGTAATGTTCCTTAGCTCTCGTACCACAGAACAAGTTACTGGCGCGATTGCCCGCGAAAAAACTCGTGAAGAAGCGGCAATTGCAGTAAACGACGCCCTGCAAAAAGAAACCAACCTATCGCCAGTTAAAGACATCTTATTTGCCAGCTTTGTCACCCAGTAAATGACATTGCGCTCGTACTAAAAAATACAGCCGACCAATAAAAATGCCCCTTGCTAAATCGTTAGCAAGGGGCATTTTTTTTTACAATCCGCTATTATTTAATAACCTAGAGTTCTTTAATCTCATCAGGATCAACATATCCCGCCAGCTTATCGGTTGCTTCATTATTGAAAAACTTATCCATCTGCTCCATTACATACTTGCGAGATTCTGGTTGCATCAAGTTCAGTTGTTTTTCATTAATCATCATGGTCTGAAGTTGCTGCCATTCTTGCCAAGCTTGCTTAGACACATTCTGTAGAATCTCTTGGCCTTTTGCCCCGGGCAATGGCGCACGATCTAAGGCTTCCATTTCTTTCTGGAATTTTTTACAAAAAACAGTATTCGACATAAGGGCCTCTCGCCATCATCAATGTATAGAGTGAATAATGGCGTTAACACAACAGAATTCAAGGCATTCTATAAATAAGATCAGAAACGCAATCGTCATAGGCTTCTCCCTCCTGCTAAGGGGAGGGGACAAATACACCCTGCTAAAGGGAGTCTGGGAGGGTAATCTCCCCTTGAAGATAATGAAGGGGAATAAATGAACTCTACTCCTCCCCCTGCTAAGGGGGAGGCTGGGAGGGTCATTCTTTAAAAGCTTCTAGCCAATCCAATAACAACAAACACCAAAATCAAGACAAAAATCGATGGGCGTTTATAGGTTAACCAGGCAAAACCTAACACTGCAATGGCGATGTCCATCCAATCAAGCAAGCTCGATATTCCGATAGGATAATATAACGCCGCCAGCAATATTCCGACCACGGCCGCATTTAGACTCGCGACCGCTGAGCGAAAGCGATCATAATAAGACAAGCGCTGCCACACAGCTTGTGCACTTAGCATCAACAATAGCCCTGACAAAAACACCGCTAAGGTAGCCACGCCTGCCCACAACAAAACATTGCCGCCGTCGGGAGTGACTGCTGCGCCTAAAAAGCTGGCCATGGTAAACATGGGCCCGGGGACCGCTTGAGCCGCGGCATAACCTAACAGTAAATTAGATTCATCAATAACCGCTGATGCAGGCTCTACAAAAGAATCAGGCGTCAATGCGAAAGTCGACAACATCGGCAGCACCACATGCCCACCACCGAAGACTAAAGCGCCCGCGCGGTAAAAATCGGCAAACAAACCACTCAATCCGCCACTTACCAGAAAGCTAGCAAAGAAAATTGCCATGGCAATCAAAAAGAAACACCAAGCAAAACGCACCTTAGGCAAAGCTTCTGAAGCAGTAGGAACCAGAGGCGGTCTTGCTAGAAAACCAAAACAGATGGCAACAAACAACACCATCAAATTAGCAAAACCGGAAGGAGACAACACAATAAATGCCGCGCTGAATACTGCCAGACAAGCCATTGTCTTGCTCTGACAAAAAGATCGCCACATACTGACACAAGCATCAGCCACTACGACTACCGCCAAAAGCTTTAAAGCATGAACGACGCCATCAAAAAACACATTCCCCTGCCAGTGATTGCCAAATTGCGCCAACAACACCATGATCACAAAAGACGGCAAGGTAAAAGCCACAAAGGCCGCTATCGCACCAAGTAAACCAGCGCGATGATAGCCCAAGGCAAAGCCAACCTGACTTGAACCTGGCCCAGGTACGATTTGACTCAGCGCCACCCATTGAGTGTATTGCGCCTCACTCGCCCATTTTTTTCGCTGAACAAAGGTCTGATTAAAATAACCGAGATGAGCGGCAGGCCCACCAAAGCTGGTAAAGCCTAACAAGAGGAAAGAGACAAAAACCTCTGCTACGCGTTTAAAGTATGAGAAGTTTTTGTCTGTCATAGTACGAAGATTCCGAATTAGTTAGTCAATTTGTTCCAAGATACTTCTGACAGGTGCAGGCAACCCTTGGGTCATGGCATCCTGTTGGCTGAACCATTGATATTTATCGCCATCCATTACCAATTTTGTATCGGCTATTTGAATTTGGCTAGGTGAAATATCCAGATGATAATGACTAAAAGTATGTCTAAAAGATGACAAGGGTGTGACAGCAGCAACTTGTGTCGCAAATCGTTGTTCAATATGAAGCACTACCGATTCATCTGGCGCGAGTTCAGGTAAACTCCACAATCCGCCCCAAATCCCTGTAGAAGGACGTTTTTCTAATAACCACTGCCCTTGCTGATTGGTTAACACCAGTAACTGAATGCTCTTTTCTGGCTTAGCGGCTTTTTTCGGTTTGCGGATAGGAAATTGTGTTGGATCTTGAGTAAGGCGCGCTTGGCAATCGCTTTGCAGCGGACAAATCAAGCATTGTGGTTTAGAACGAGTACAAAGCGTCGCTCCTAGATCCATCATGGCTTGCGTGTAATCACCACATCGCTCACTCGGCATATAATGCTCTGCTAACTCCCACATGGCATTTTCTGTTTTCTTCTCACCCGGCCAAGTGGGCACAGCATGAAAGCGCGCCAAAACACGCTTTACATTGCCATCTAAAATCGCTGCTTGTACACCACGTGCAATAGACAAAATGGCAGCGGCCGTTGAACGGCCGATTCCTGGCAACTCACACACACCTTCAACCGTTTGCGGGAATTCACTGTCAAATTCATCCACCAGCATTTTGGCCGCTTTATGCATGTTACGCGCCCGAGCGTAGTAGCCTAAGCCACTCCAGTGAGCGAGCACTTCATCTTGTTCAGCATCAGCCAAAGCCTCAACCGTTGGGAAAGACGCCATAAATTTATGGTAAAAAGGGATAACTGTGGTCACTTGCGTTTGCTGCAACATGATTTCAGAAATCCATACTCGATACGGTGTTTTATTCTCTTGCCAAGGCAAACTTTTACGCCCGTGCTCATCAAACCACGCTAAAACGCGGGGCGCAAAATTTTCAACTGGTTGCATTTATCTCTCACGTTTACGGCGTTTTAATCTATCTACTTTTCAATTAGGCAATAATTAAAACAAGTTCTTTAGTTTTTCTTTTAGCTTCTCTTTTGCTCTTTCTTCTTCCGCCTTGCGCTTTTCTTCAAGCTCGGCTTTCAAACGAGCTTTTTCTGCATCAATTTTGGCTTTTGCTTCTGTTTCTTTTTCTTTTAAACGAGCTTTTTCTGCATCCAATTTGAGATTCAGCTCATCTTTCGCCAAGTCAGCAAATAATTTTCCGAAGCCTTTTATATCTGGGCGACATAAGCCAGCAGGGTCGTCACTAAACTTGCCCTTACACACAATAGGAAACGCCAGCTGAGTGACTTTTTCATTGACGCGACAGGCTTTATCTAACGAGCTACCAGCAATCCCAACATTGGCTTGATAGTCTAAGGAAGAATCCGGTAGCGACACCACACCATCTCCCGTTACTTGAATGCCCGCAGAACTGATTTTTAAGCCTGGCGTTGAGACTCTGCCATTAACGATATGGGCGGGAAAACGCATGGTTTCAAAGGGTGTATCTGGGCCAAACTGTTGATCGTCAATTTTTTCCTTACGGGTTGCAGCAATCCCTTCACATACTGTTTTCGTTAGATTCGTTCCAACCAAGGCGCCCTTTTTAATATCGATTAATAAGTCACCCTGCAGTGAAGACATAAGATCATCGACGCTGTTGCCCTTGGCTTTAAGCTCTCCATTTAGATACGTTGCGCCTGCTATTTTGTCGAGTTCCATAAAATCCTCTAGCAAAGGCTGAATCTGCACGCCATCAATAACAGGGGAAATATTGAACACTGGTGTGATGCCTCGCACATCCAAGCTCGCTTTTGATGACACAGTTCCTTTATACAAAGATGCCCGCAGTGGCGAGACTTTGATTAATCCATTAGATTGAGTGGAATCCAACTCGATTTTATCCACTTTTAATTTTTTGGCAGTGAGGTTTTCAAACACCAGACCGACATGACCATTCAAAGTACGAATTGTGTCTATCGGAATCAAATTATTGGACTCTGTTTTAGCAGCCACCTTCACATCGGTTATTGCTGCTTCGCTTTTTTCAACAGGCGTGGGTAAATAGCGGTCTAAATCTAAGTTTTTACCTGCCACACTCACATCCCAGCGCAAGGGCGATAAATCCACCACTGCATTGGCTTCGATACTGGTATCGTCCATTACGATTGAAATCGGCTGAGCGGTAATGGAATCTAAGCTGCCTTCTAATGTGATATTGGCACGCGCTTTGGTCAGTGCAGTTTCATCCGACATATCTGGGAGTGGAAGTTTTAAACGTGTCATCAGGTAGCGTGGATTAAACTCTCCGACGGTTAACACTGCAGAGAACTGAGGATCGCTCAGCACTTGGTAAGCTTGAACTTTGGCATCGACGTTGACACCCAAAACACTTAATGCCAATCCTTCTGCCAAGACGTTCTCTTGCGGTAAATCAACATCCACATTGGCCGCACTGAGTTTTGCGCTAATTGGGCTGGCTGGTAATAAATCACTTTCAATATCAGCAGACAATACCAAAGAATCTAATGACAAAGATTCACGTTCTGGGAAAACCGCAAGATTCGCATTTAGAGTGGCTTTCGCCTTTACAGGTGATTGTCCCTGCAAATCACTCTGCGTCACGGCGATATCCATCGCCATTGGCCACGCTTTATCCCACTGAACATCATTTAGCTTGACGTTTAAGGTCGCATTTATCAGCTGCTTCGTTTGCTCATCACGGTATTGTACTTGCGCGTTTTCAATTCGTAATTCATCGAGCTGAATATCAGGCAATTTGATTTTTTCAGCACTGTCATTCGCGTTATTGGAATCGGTACTAGCATTTTTTGATGGTGACGCAGGGCTTGCCGCTGAAGAGTTGTCCGGTAAATCTAGCTGCCAATTACCTTGGCCTTGAGCGTTTTTATTTAAACTGGCTTTTAGGTTCACCAAGTTTACTTTATCCACCTGAATTTTTTGCTCAAGCAAAGGCAAAATAGCCAAACCAAACTCGGCGCGATCGAATTGTAAAATTTCGGGATCTGAGCCAATAGAAACACCTATATCTTCTAAACCAAGACCCAACCAAGGGAAAAACGACCAACTGATGTCACCGTCCAAACGTAAATTAACATTGGCTTTTTCTAGCGCAACGCTTTTTAGTTCGTCTTTAAAATCATTTGGATTCACAAACAACATGACGTACGCCAACAAAAGAGCAACAACGGCTAATAAACCAGCCACTAACAGTGAAAGTCGCTTTATCCAAACCATGACAAACTCCTTAATAAATTACTCTTACCAGCCTCCCTCTTAGCAGGGGGAGGAGTTAAGTTCGTTTTTTTGTTCCTTCTCCTCATCTTCAAGGGAAGGAATAAAATATCGCCATATCATAGCACTCGAAGTAAGCCTTTATCGACGCAATAGCGACAACTCATCAAAAAACACCCAGACAAACCATAGAAGCCAAAGAGTGCACGTTCTATAATGGGGAAATTATGTCATGCTCTTATTATACAAACACGTGACGACCATTCGTCACCATCACTGTGGAGAACTCAATCAATGTCCGATCGCATTGCCAGTGTCGAGCGTAATACGCTTGAAACTCAGATCAAGGTATCGATTAACTTAGACGGTACCGGTAAATTCAACTGCATCACAGGTGTTCCTTTTCTTGACCATATGCTTGAACAAGTAGCACGCCACGGCCTAATTGACCTAGACATCCATGCGGTTGGCGATCTTCACATTGATGCTCACCACACCGTTGAAGATTTGGGTATTACGCTAGGACAAGCGTTTGAAATTGCCGTTGGCGATAAAAAAGGCATCAAACGTTATGGTCACGCCTACGTTCCTCTAGATGAAGCCTTGTCTCGCGTAGTGATTGATTTCTCTGGCCGTCCAGGGTTAGAAATGCACGTGCCTTTTACTCGTGGCTCTGTCGGTGGTTTTGACGTAGATTTATTCTCAGAATTTTTCCACGGTTTTATCAACCACGCCAAAGTAACACTACACCTAGACAATCTGCGCGGTAAGAACACTCACCACCAAGCGGAAACTATTTTTAAAGCATTTGGCCGCGCATTACGCATGGCATTAGAAGCGGACGAACGCATGGCAGGGCAAATGCCTTCCACTAAAGGTTCTTTGTAAAGTTCTCTTGAAATGAGTAGTAAGAGTATGAGTGAGATGAAAAAATCTACCGTCGCAGTAATAGACTATGGCATGGGTAACCTTCACTCGGTTGCCAAAGCCCTTGAACACGTGGCGGATGAAAACACTTCTGTGATTGTCACCAGTGACCCTGCGGTGATTGATGCCGCAGATCGCGTGTTGCTACCTGGTGTTGGCGCGATTCGCGATTGTATTGGTGAAATGCACAATGCTGGACTGGTTCCTAGCATACGTAAAGCCATGGCAGAAAAACCTTTTCTTGCCATTTGTGTCGGTATTCAGTCGTTAATGTCTCACAGTGAAGAAAACGGCGGTGTTGATTGTTTAAATCACTTTCAGGGCAACGCTCTGTTCTTTGGTGAAAAACACACAGACCATGACGGCAGCAAACTTAAAGTACCGCACATGGGCTGGAATCAGGTGAAGCACACTATCAACCACCCTCTTTGGGCGGATATTGCAGACAACGCTCGCTTTTACTTTGTACACAGCTTCTATGTGGTGCCAGAAAACAAAAGCGAAGTCGCGGGTACCTGTGACTATGGTTTGGAATTCTGTGTGGCGCTCGCTCGCGACAATGTTTTTGCAGTGCAGTTTCACCCAGAAAAAAGCCACAAAGACGGCCTTCAGCTTTATAAGAACTTCCTTCATTGGGATGGCAAGCCATAAACGCATGCCTTATAAGTTTGTTTAGATAGAAGCATATTAGATTCTAGGAGCGCCATTTATGGGCTTAGCAAAACGTATTATTCCTTGCCTTGATGTGGACAATGGCCGCGTTGTAAAAGGCGTCCAGTTTGTTGATATTCGTGACGCAGGCGATCCTGTTGAAGTAGCAAAGCGCTACAACGAGCAAGGCGCGGATGAGATTACTTTTCTAGATATCACCGCCAGCTCAGACGATCGTGAGACAACCGTTCATATGGTCGAAGCCATTGCCAGCCAAGTATTCATTCCTTTGACTGTTGGTGGCGGTATTCGTACCTGTGAAGACATTCGTCGCATGCTAAACGCTGGCGCTGATAAAGTCGGCATTAATACCGCTGCGGTATTCAACCCAGAATTTGTCCGTGAAGCAGCACAGCGCTTCGGCTCCCAATGCATTGTTGTTGCTATCGATGCCAAAAAAGTCAGCGCTGAAGGTGAAACAGACAAATGGGAAATTTTCACCCATGGTGGCCGCAAACCGACAGGTTTGGATGCGGTTGAGTGGGCAAAGAAAATGGTCGAATACGGCGCGGGGGAAATTCTGCTAACCAGTATGGACCGAGACGGCACGAAAAATGGTTTCGACCTAGGTGTCACTCGCGCTATCAGTGAAGCTGTTCATGTTCCCGTTATCGCCTCTGGCGGTGTGGGTAATTTGGATCATTTGGTCGATGGCGTGATTGAAGGCAAAGCGGATGCGGTATTGGCCGCCAGTATTTTCCATTTTGCTGAATACAGCATTCACGAAGCCAAACAACGTATGATCGATGCTGGCATCGAAATGCGTCTGTAACCCACCCCTATAGCGATAATTGTCGACCTAAAGGCCGCCCTACAGCTAAATAAGTTAAATGTAGGTCGGTCTTTGGCATGGCAAATTGCTTTTATCTATTATATTTGGGAAGTCAGCATTTTTTGTGCACAAGGCATCTGTTGCTTGCTGCGAATAAGCTCTGCCGAGTACAATCCTTAAAATTTAATTTTGCCTTATTTAATAGAAGGAAGACTTCTTGACCACCTTAACCGATGCCTTGCAAGCGTTGGCAACTCATTGCCAACAAGCCGCGACGACTTCTGCTTTAACATTTCATCGTGGTGTGGAACGAGAAGCACTCCGAGTTGATCGTACTGAAGGTCATATTTCACATAAGCCTCATCCAAAAACATTGGGTTCGGCCATGACACACAGTTCTATCACAACGGATTATTCCGAATCTTTGATGGAGTTTATTACTGGCGTTCATCCAAGCGTTGAAGGCGTTATTAAAGAGCTGGAAGACATTCATAACTTGGTTAACCACGAACTCTACAAGCAAGATGAATGTTTGTGGCCGGCCAGTATGCCTTGTTATTTAGCGGGTAATGAAGACGTTCCTATCGCGTATTATGGCGAATCCAACACTGGCAAACTAAAACGCGTTTACCGCGAAGGCTTGTCTAATCGTTATGGACGTATCATGCAGTGCATCGCTGGCATGCATTATAACTTCTCTTTCGATAAAGACTTCTGGTCTTTCTTGGAAAGCTACAAAGGCAAAACCAACCTTTCAGGCGCTGATAAACAAGCGTTTCAATCAGACAGCTATTTTGCTCTGATCCGAAATTTCCGTCGTAGCTCTTGGATGTTGTCTTTATTATTTGGCGCATCTCCAGCCATCGATGAAAGCTTTTTACCAAAAAAGCCAGATAGCCTGAGTACACTTGAAAAAAATACCTGGTTTGGCCCAAAAGCCACTTCACTGCGTATGAGCGACCTTGGTTACCAAAACAAAGCTCAAGCCGATTTATATGTTTGTTACAACGAAGTTGAAACCTACATCAGCACGGTCAGAAAAGCCCTGCAGACGCCTTACCAGCGCTATCAAGACATTGGTGTAAAAGTCGATGGTCAATATCGTCAGCTTAACAGCAATTTATTGCAGATCGAAAATGAGTATTACAGCGATATTCGCCCAAAACGTGTAACACAACCAGGCGAGCACCCAAGTGCCGCCTTGCATGCTAGAGGTGTTGAATACATCGAAGTTCGCATCATGGATCTCGATCCAAGCTCTTCTATCGGCATGCAATCGTCAACGCTATATTTTATCGATGTATTTTTACTTTACTGCATGCTACGTGGCGATGAACGACTAGGCAGCGCGGAATGCAACCAACTCCGTCAGATGCAGCAAGAAATTGCTTCTCATGGCCGTGATTTAGACATGAGCTTTGATTTTGGCCAAGGCCCAACCAAGCTGCGTACGAAAGCAGAAGACATGTTAAATTCACTGGCTGAAGTAGCAGAATTTTTATCCGCTAAAACGGGTAACCCGGCTTACCAGCAAGCTGTAGAAGTCCAACGAGAAAAATTAAGCAATGAAGCCTTGCTTCCTTCTGCTCAGCTATTAGAGCGCAGCAAGATCCAACAAGGTTATCAGAATGCTATGTTGGCACTGTCAAAAGAACAACAAACAGAATGGATGTCTCGTCCTCTGTCTGATGAACTTACTCGTGAGTTTATGGAAAAAGCTGAGCGCTCTTTGCGTGATCAAGAAGCCATTGAAGCGGCAGACGAAGTGGACTTTGACACCTTCCTCACGGCGTATTTAACACCGCAATAAATCAAAAGCTTTAAAACTGGTAAACACAAAAAAAGCCTCATCTGAGGCTTTTTTATTATTAAAATATTATAGATAACAATATATTAGCACGCAGCCGTCGTAAAAAGGCTTCTATTATGCGTTTGGTGAAACCGGAATACCTTCAAGGTTTTCAAGCACTAACCATTCCGCCAATTTAATGCGTAAGTCATCAACACCGTCACCATTTAAAGAAGAGAAAGTTTGTACTGAGCCATCAACACCCAGTGTTTTCAGAACTTTCTGTACAGCCAACATGGTGGATTTTGCGGGACCACGTTTTAGCTTGTCAGACTTGGTCAACAACACATGAACTTTCATACCATTTGATTTTGCCCAATCCAACATCATTTCATCGAATTCTTTCAAAGGGTGGCGAACGTCCATTACTAAGACAACACCAGCCAAAGAACGACGATTCATCAGGTAATCTTGCATGTGTGCTTGCCAAACTTTTTTCATGGCAATAGGCACTTTAGCGAAGCCGTAACCTGGAAGGTCAATTAGACGACGGTCGTCAACATTCAAACCAAAACAGTTAATCAACTGAGTTCGGCCCGGTGTTTTTGATGTCCGAGCTAATTTTCTTTGATTCGTGAGGGTATTAAGTGCAGTGGATTTACCTGCGTTTGATCGACCTGCAAATGCGACTTCGACACCTTGGTCTAAAGGACATTGGGAAAGCTTCTCTGCACTCTTAATAAAATGCGCGGATTGGAATGTGGAGTCAAAAGGTGTCATAAGTTGATATTCGTCAATAGATTCGGATTTGCATTCAGGTTTATTTCAATTGCTGTATATAATGCCAGCAAACACGAAAATATGCCATGTTAAACTCGACTGCCAGCCCAAATCTGGGCAAATGAACACAATCAAGACAGAGATTTACAAAACAAGACAAATAATGGCCAAGAGATAGGCTTTATCTTTGTAAGTTTTGTGTAAACTTACTGGAAAATTAGAACCTTAAGTCTTTGATGGAATCGTATTCTGTTGTAAATCTGTGCATGATGTAAGAATACCTTTAGTAAGTTAACAAACATTAATTCGACTAGGAGCCATCCATGATAAAGCTGTTTTCAGCACTCGTACTTTCTCTTCTCATCCCACTGACGGCAGCGGCGGCTGAATACAGTGACGGTAACGGCTACACAACTATCAAAACACCCGTTCGCACCAGTGACCCTAGCAAGATCGAAGTGACTGAGATTTTCTGGTACGGCTGCCCACACTGCTACAAACTTGAGCCTATTACTCAAGCTTGGAAAAAAGACTTACCAAGCGATGTGGATTTTAAATTCTTACCGGCCGTGTTTGGCCGTGGCTGGTTAGCGCACGCTAAAGCCTTCTATGTTGCTGACCTACTTGGCATAGAAGACAAAATCCGCGCAGACCTTTTTAATGCTATCCATGTTGAGCGTCGTAACCTAAACTCTGAAGATGCGCTGGCCGCTTTCTTCGTAAATTATGGTGTCAGCGAAGATGAATTCCGTAAGCAGTACAATTCTTTTGCGGTGAACAGCCGTCTAAGCCAAGCTGATGCTAAAATACGCGCTTACGGTGCTCGTGGTGTACCTGGATTGGTTGTAAACGGCAAATATTTGGTCAGTGCTGAAACTGCTAATGGCAATGAAAACATCTATAAAGTTGTTGATTTTTTAATTGAAAAAGAACGTCAGAAAAAATAAGAATGAGGCGATATGACGGAATCATCGAGTGACAAATTAATAGAAGCGTTACGTAAAGCTGTTTCTAGAACCAGCATGCTTGCTGAAGGAAACGGCCCTGAACTTGATTCCGTTGTTCGCCAGATTCGCCAAGTCATAACCAAAGGGGCGAATGCTCAAGAAATACAAGATGCTCTGAATGACGCGGAGCCACTTCTCATAAAAAGTGACGAAGCCCAAATAAGTCGCGCCAAACAGGTCAGAAGCACCTTACAAGAACTTATTAATCTCCTTGAAAAACAAGACAGTAAAAACGTCCCTCATCAAGAAAAAAAGCAGCTTGAAGCGCAGATACGCTTACACTGGCAAGTACCTTCTCAATGGCCAAACCTTCTAAAAAGCTTTTTGGCACTTGCAGAAAAGACACTATCCCCAACAGAGTCCAGCCAACCGAAAAGCTCCCTGTTCAGTCGTTTATTTAATCGTGATCTAACGACAAAGCCCCAGAAAAACGATCAAGAAATCATGATGCAAATAAGCCATACGCTTGCTGCGCTCACGAACAACCTATCTTTGCCAAGCCATTACGATGAGGACATTCTGGATCTGAAAAAAGCCCTGCTAGGCAATGATAATATTCAGCAACTGCCAGGATTGCTCGATGAAGTAATCAACTTGGTCATGATCGCTATTGGTAAAACTCAAGAAAGTTTGACCAACTATCTTAATCAGCTGAACAAACAACTTGCTAGTATCAATGAGTCTATCTCTAGCAGCTACCACTCGCAGAAAAAACTGTCTGATAGCCGTGAAGGCTTTAATAGCCAATTACAAAAACAAGTCACAGATACGTCTCAAGCCGTTCAGAGCGCAGACGATTTAGAGAGCTTAAAAACGCTGATTAGCGATAGATTATCCACAATATCTAGCACCATGAGTGAATACAAAACACAAATGGTTGAGCAAGAAAAACACGCCACTCAATCCATCACGCTACTAAAAAATAAAGTAACGCGGATGGAAAAAGACACTGTGTCCTTGCGCTCTTTATTACAAGAAAAGCTCGCTCAAGCGATGACAGATTCATTAACCGATTTACCAAATCGCACGGCCTATCAAGACGCTATTTTGCCGCTTTGTAAAATCATGCAGAAAACACAAAAACCTATTTGTCTTGCCGTCTGCGATATAGACCACTTTAAGAAAGTAAACGATACGTGGGGACATCTAGCTGGCGACAAAGTATTACGTCTAGTACCCAAGCAAATTCGTGGTGCTCTAGCAAAAGAAGACCTCATTTTCCGCTACGGTGGGGAAGAGTTTGTTATCGCGTTTCCAAACACAAATTTAACACAAGCCATTGAACGCGCTGAGGCCATTCGTTTAGCGGTCGCCAAAACGCCATTTAACATGCAAGGCGAGCCTGTATCGATTTCAATTTCAGTCGGTATCGCAGAGCTACAAGAACAAGAAAACCCAGAATCTCTGTTTGCCAGAGCAGACAAACAACTCTATTTAGCCAAAGAAGCTGGCCGCAATCGAGTAATGGCAAATAAATAGTTTTGGTAAAGCAGTACCAGAGCCTTGCCGTCGCGGTTACAATAACGGCTTATATTGAATGCAGCGCTGCCAAATACAAGGGTTAAAAGCTTTTCAATAAGGCTATCCAATAAAATTTTCCAATTAAAGAGAATGGCGCGCAATTACACCATTAGGATGAAGTAGTTTATGCAAGACGATCAGAAAAAAACCACCGATTTTGGCTTCAAAGAAATTCCAACTGATGAAAAAGTAAAGGCCGTCGCGCAAGTTTTCCATTCCGTAGCCGCCAAATACGACATCATGAATGATTTGATGTCTGGTGGTATTCACCGTCTCTGGAAACGACACACTATTAGCCAATCCGGTGTTCGCGCTGGCAACTGTGTATTAGATATCGCTGGTGGCACAGGAGATTTGACCGTTAAATTCTCTCGTCTTGTTGGCAGTGAAGGCCAAGTGGTCCTTGCAGACATTAACGATTCCATGCTGAAAGTAGGCCGTGACAAGCTCGCCAATCAAGGCATTGTTGGTAACGTTAAATTCGTTCAAGCCAACGCTGAAGCTCTGCCTTTCCCAGATGATACTTTTGACTGTATTACCATCGCCTTTGGTCTTCGCAATGTTACCGATAAATCCAAGGCGCTTGCCTCCATGTATCGCGTATTAAAGCCTGGTGGTCGTTTATTGGTGTTAGAGTTTTCCAAACCAGAATCTGAGCTTTTATCGCAAGTCTATGACCAATACTCTTTCCGTCTATTGCCAACCATGGGCAAACTGATCGCCAATGATGCCGACAGCTATCGCTATCTTGCTGAATCCATTCGTATGCATCCAGATCAAGAAACACTAAAAAGCATGATGGATGAAGTCGGATTTGAACGCACCAGCTACCAAAACTTAACAGGCGGCATCGTTGCGCTTCATAAAGGATTTAAATTCTAGTCATGTTAATCAGTACTTTTCGTTTACTGCGCATACTGTATACGGTCATGCGCTTTCGTCTTGATGTGTTTATTCCTTTCGCGCTTTTGCCTTGGTATATCCGTTGCACGCTTGGCCTTGTTTGCTCGATTGGCCGTAAGCGCGCTAGCAAAAATAAAGGTGAGCGCCTTCGGCTGGCTTTAGAAAGCCTTGGCCCTATCTTTGTTAAGTTCGGACAGATATTGTCGACTCGACGAGATTTGTTAGACGACGATATCGCCGATGAATTAGCAAAACTGCAAGACAAAGTCCCCGCCTTTCCCGGCCATATCGCTCAAGCTATTGTCGAAAGAGATTTAAAAGCACCAGTATCTGAACTGTTTGCTGAGTTTTCAGCAACGCCTCTTGCCTCTGCGTCCATTGCACAAGTGCATACTGCCAAGCTGCACTCTGGTGAAGAGGTGGTTGTTAAAGTTATTCGACCAAACATAGAAAAAACCATCAGCAAAGACATTAGCCTGCTTTACACTTTGGCGCACCTTGTTGCTAATTTAAGTGCCGATGGCCGCCGATTAAGACCTGTTGAAGTCGTCACCGATTACGAATACACCATTCTAGATGAATTAGATCTTGCCAAAGAAGCAGGCAACACAGGCTTATTACAGCGTAACTTTACCAATTCCGACCTGCTGTATGTGCCACAGGTTCATTGGGACTATAGCCACCGCAATGTCATGGTAATGGAGCGCATATCTGGGATTCCAGTAGCCGATATTGCTGCGCTAAACAAAGCCAATGTAGACATGAAATGCTTAGCAGAACGCGGTGTGGAAATCTTTTTCACCCAAGTTTTCTCACACAGTTTTTTCCATGCCGATATGCATCCGGGTAATATTTTTGTGGACGTCTCAAATCCACTAAAACCTAAATATATTGCCATCGACTGCGCCATCATGGGCAGCCTAGATGACGCAGATAAAAGCTACTTAGCGCGCAATCTGTTGGCTTTTTTCCAACGAGATTACCGCTTAGTGGCAGAACTTCACGTTGAAAGTGGCTGGGTGCCTAAAGGCACCCCTGTTCATGCGTTTGAATCTGCTATTCGCAGTGTTTGTGAACCTATGTTTGCCAAACCACTGAAAGACATTTCTTTTGGTCAGGTACTGATTGGTTTATTCCAAACCGCACGACGCTTTAATATGGAAGTTCAGCCTCAGCTGGTTTTATTGGAAAAAACTCTACTCAATATTGAAGGTTTAGGTCGCCAACTTTATCCCGACTTGGACCTATGGGTAACAGCAAAACCCTTCCTAGAACGCTGGATGCGTGAACAGATGGGACCAAAACGCGTGATAGAAGAAGTCCGCAAGCAAGCGCCACAGTGGGCAGGCCAACTACCACAAATCCCGAATTTAGTGTTTACTGCATTATCGCAAATGTCGCATCAAGAAGAACGCATGCAAGCGCAAACCGAGGCCATTGAGCAGTTAAGCAAAGAATTGAAAAAAGGTCGAAAAAATACCCCTTTTAGATTGCTTGGCATATTAAGCTTAGGGGCGGCTTGGGTTATTACTGACCCTGTTTCTTTAACCCATATCAAAGACGCAGACTTAACCAGCTTAGGGCTGCTTTTAGTAGGGATTTACCTGCTTGTCTTAAAACCGTAACCTTTGAGAGACTATAATGAAATCCGATGTACTGGCTGAATTAGCAGCCACTCTAGAACAACGCAAAGCCGCAGCAGCTGATTCTTCATATGTTGCTAGTCTTCACGCAAAAGGGTTAAATAAGATCCTAGAAAAAGTTGGCGAGGAAAGCATCGAGACTATTATTGCCGCGAAAGACGCTGTCGTCTCAGGCGATAAATCCGATTTAATTTATGAAACAGCGGATCTATGGTTTCATACCCTTGTCATGTTATCTCATTTAGATATTGGCCCAGATGCTATACTGGATGAACTAGCACGCAGATTTAATTTGTCTGGCTTAGAAGAAAAGGCCAGTCGCACCAAATAAGCAGTAGGAGTAATTTATGTTAGGCGGAATCAGCATTTGGCAATTGTTAATCGTTTTAGCCATTTTAGTACTTATTTTTGGCACCAAGAAACTTAAAAACCTTGGCTCTGATCTAGGTGGTGCAGTCAAAGGTTTTAAAGAGGCCGTCGATAAAGACGGAGATACCGAAGACGAAAAAACAGCCCAGCATAAAGTCATTGATGCTGATGCCAAAAAAGACGATAAGAGCGCCTAATCTGTGTTCGACATTGGCTTTTCTGAACTACTTGTTGTTTTCGTGGTTGGCCTTTTAATTCTTGGGCCAGAACGTCTGCCCCATGCCGCCAAAACGGCGGGGCTATGGGTTCGTAAAATTCGCCGCAGTATCAGCTCTGTGCAAAGAGAAATTAATGCACAACTAGATCACGAAGAGCTGCAGCAGAAGATTAACGAGACCAATCAGCGCCTGCTGAAAGAAGGTCAAGCGATTCAAAATACCATTACGCCTTACCCTGAAGGTTATGAAGCCAAAGCAGACGAGCTTGAGCCCGTCATTGCTGAGCCGTCAAAAGCAGAAGACGTTGATACCATTAAACAAGAAGCCCAGCCATCAATAAACAATGAGTCAGCATCAACAGATACAATCGACTCTGCTGAGCCACAAGCCGTAGATAAGATTAAAGAAACGTCCGAAACAGCGGCTTCTCGAACCTAATTATTAAACTACACGCGGACATGTGACGCATTATGAGTACAGATTCTTCCAATCAAGCACCACTTGTCGCTCATCTTATCGAGCTGAGAAATCGTCTATTAAAATGTGTTCTGGCTATACTGATTCTCTTTCTTGGCCTGTACTCTTTCGCCAACGATTTATATCTTATTGTCTCTGAACCATTACGACTGTTACTGCCTGCTGGTAGCTCTTTGATAGCAACAGAAGTGGCTTCTCCTTTTCTCGCACCACTTAAGCTAACCTTTGCCGTCGCAGTACTGATATCGGTTCCCTATACACTTTTTCAAGCGTGGTCGTTTATCGCCCCTGCGCTTTACAAGAACGAAAAACAAATTGCTATTCCCTTGCTCATTTCTAGTATCTTCCTGTTTTATGCGGGGGTTTTGTTTGCTTACTTTGTTGTATTGCCGCTGATTTTTGGTTTTTTCACAACCGTAGGCCCTGGCGAAGTCACCGTCATGACAGACATTAATAACTACCTAAACTTTGTTTTAAAGTTATTCTTTGCCTTTGGTGTCACCTTTGAAATCCCAGTTGCTACCTACTTACTGATTAAAGCCGGCGTTACCACCGTTGCAACACTATCAAAGAAACGCCCTTACATTTTTCTAGGCTGTTTTGTGGTCGGTATGCTGATCACACCACCGGATATTTTTTCTCAGACCCTACTAGCAATCCCAATGTGGATGCTCTTTGAGCTTGGACTTATTGCTGGCCGCACAGTGAAAGTTGTGGTTGATGGCAGTGAAGAAAAAGAAGAAGAGGTAACAAATAGAGCGAGCTAGGCGACTCATCATTATTGCGAAATGCTGAGTCAGCGGCCCACTTAATCCAACATAAAGGTGACAGGGCCATCGTTAGTAAATGAGACCTTCATATCAGCCCCAAAGCGCCCTGTTTCAACGTTATCGTACTGAGCACGCACTTTATTAACAAAGTCGTTAAACAACCTCTCGCCCTCTGCTGGAACCGCTGCAGTAGAAAATCCAGGTCGAAGGCCTTTCTTAGTTTCTGCCGCCAAAGTAAATTGCGACACCAGCAAAATACCGCCAGCCACTTGCTGAACATTTAAGTTCATTTTGCCATCCTCATCGCCAAACATACGGTATTTCAAAAGCTTGTCAGCGAGTCGCTGGGTATCGGCTTCCGTGTCACCTTTTTCTATACCGACCAACACGAGTTGTCCGTGATCAATCGCTCCTATGGTGTCACCATCAACGACGACGCTGGCGTTTATGGCTCTCTGCACTAAGACCTTCATTCCCTTTCACTCCTATTCGACTAGATTAATAAGGCTACCAACTTTACCAAAGCCCAGAAAAAACAAAAGCGCCCGAAGGCGCTTCTGTCGCTCACAAATTCATTTGCATGAATTCATTTGCTGCTGCTCTTTATAGAATAGCGACTATTACTTACGACCAGCGCGTTTACGCTCGTTTTCAGTCAATAGTTTCTTACGAACACGAATACTTTCTGGTGTTACTTCAACCAATTCATCGTCTTCGATAAACTCAAGCGCTTGCTCAAGTGTATGACGAATCGGTGGTGTCAACGTCAAGGCTTCATCTGTACCAGAGGCGCGCATGTTAGTTAACGCCTTACCTTTAACTGGGTTAACAGACAAGTCGTTATCACGTGAGTGAATACCGATTACTTGACCTTCGTAAACTTCAACAGCGTGACCCAAGAACAAGCGACCACGGCTTTGTAGGTTAAACAAAGCAAACGCTGCTGTTTTACCTGTCACCATACTGATCAATACACCATTCTGGCGACTACCAACATCACCTTCTTTTACTGGTCCGTAATGGTCAAATACGCTCGTCATGATACCTGAACCAGACGTCAACGTTAGGAACAAACCACGGAAGCCAATCAAACCACGAGAAGGCGTCATGAATTCAAGACGAACACGACCCTTGCCATCTGGTTCCATGTTAGTCAACTCAGCTTTACGCAAGCCAAGCTCTTCCATGATAGAACCTTGATGCTGCTCTTCAACGTCAATAACCACTAACTCATATGGTTCTTGAACTTTTCCATCAACAATCTTTTGAACTACTTCAGGACGAGATACACCCATCTCAAAGCCTTCACGACGCATATTTTCAATCAATACAGACAGATGAAGCTCACCACGTCCAGATACGATGAATTTGTCAGGCGTTTCGCCTTGGCGAACACGTAGAGCTACGTTATGGATAAGCTCGCGCTCAAGACGATCTGAGATATTACGAGTCGTAATGTATTTACCTTCTTTACCAGCAAACGGAGAATCGTTCACCATGAAAGTCATACTTACTGTTGGCTCATCAACCGTCAATGCAGGAAGCGCTTCAACACACTCAGGGTTACATAGAGTGTCAGAAATACTCAAACCATCAATACCAGTGATACATACGATATCACCTGCAGACGCTTGATCAGTATCAACACGCGCTAGACCGTGGTAGCCCTTCACGTTTAGGACTTTACCTTTACGCTCTTTGCCATCCGCAGATTTAACGATAACTTGCTGGTTTGGAGATAACAGACCACGAGTAATACGGCCGATACCAATAACACCAACGTATGCATCGTAATCCAATGCAGAAACCTGCATTTGGAACATACCTTCTGGATCTACATCAGGAACAGGCACGCTGTCGACGATCATTTGGTAAAGAGGCGTCATGTCTTCCGCCATATTTTCTGGATCATCACCAGAAATACCATTGATTGCAGACGCATAGATAACAGGGAAATCTAATTGCTCTTCTGTTGCACCAAGGCTGTCGAACAAATCAAAAACCTGATCCATAACCCAATCAGGACGAGCACCTGGGCGGTCAATTTTGTTGATAACAACGATAGGACGAAGACCACGCTCAAATGCTTTTGATGTTACGAAGCGAGTTTGTGGCATTGGGCCATCAACAGCGTCAACCAACAAAAGTACAGAGTCAACCATAGACAATACACGCTCAACCTCACCACCGAAATCGGCGTGTCCAGGTGTATCAACGATATTAATACGGTAATCGTGCCACATGATTGACGTGTTTTTCGCCAAAATAGTGATGCCGCGTTCTTTCTCTTGATCGTTCGAATCCATGATTCGTTCAGAACCTAGGTCCTTACGATCTAGTGTACCAGATTGGCTTAGTAGCTGATCAACCAAGGTAGTTTTACCATGGTCAACGTGGGCAATAATAGCTACGTTACGTAACTTATTGATATCATTAGACATTTATAGTTCTCTGCATTTAGCGTGAGCAAAAAGATATACCGCCGCTTGATACGGGCAGGTATGCTCTTCAAGCGTCTCGGATCTTGGTGCGGGGTAAAATTCGCGCAATTGTACCCTTATATTGATCAATATCCCATTAAAGTGACAAAAAAAGTCCACAAAGAATACTTCAACAGGGTAAAAAGCGCATTCGAATAAAAACGATAACACTCATATACTACAAAAATGCTACCGTTTTTTAGTACTTATTACGGTAGGTAAACACCTACATTTTCATGCCCTTTACCCAATAGGTAAGAAGC
Source organism: Marinomonas sp. ATLA20 (assembly GCF_057180105.1). Taxonomy (NCBI): domain Bacteria; kingdom Pseudomonadati; phylum Pseudomonadota; class Gammaproteobacteria; order Oceanospirillales; family Oceanospirillaceae; genus Marinomonas; species Marinomonas sp. ATLA20. The sequence goes on along the minus strand of NZ_JBXUKU010000001.1, from coordinate 778,071 downwards.
ATGCATTCGGCTCATGACCCCTTTGCCGCAATACAGCAAATGAGGCACATCTTTTTCTAATTCCGACCAATTAGATTCCAAGGCAAAAAATGGAATCACTTTGACAGGACGACCACTTACTCTTAATGGTCGATTGCTTGCTTCATCTGGGTGACGGATGTCGATAATGACTTCATCACCTACAGGCATACGCACAATCGGCACTTCGCCCTGATATTGCTTCGCTACATCGTCCATCACATTCTGAATAGACATAACTTGGGCATTTTCAATTGCGGCTTCTAATACCGCAAAATCAAAATTAGATTCTTGCTTCTCTACTCGGTGCATTTTAGCTCGCGTCGTTGGCTTAACCGAGATCACACCACAGAACTCAGGCATACTGGCTGCAAAAGGCGCGGTACCAATTTCGATGGCTTTATCAATGATGACCTGTTTATTGGTAGTAATTAAAGGACGAAGCACTAACTCTTCGGTCACCTGATCAATGACTTTCAAGTTCATCAGGGTTTGGCTGGATACCTGAGCAACACTTTCGCCAGTCACTAGGGCTTTCGCTCCAACTTCAGACATTACCTGAGACGCTGCTCGCAACATCATACGTTTCAGAATCACGCCCATTTCTGCGTTATCGACTTTTGTTAGTATCTCGCCGACAACCGCTTCGAAAGGCACGGTAATGAATTTCACATTGAGCGCCGAGCCGTATTTTTCCCACAGGAAGTTGGATACTTGCTTCACGCCAATTTCATGGGCGTCACCACCAAGGTTAAAAAAGCAAAAGTGCGTTTTCAATCCTCGACTCATGGTCAAAAAGGAGCTCACTGTAGAATCGTATCCGCCAGACATCAGGGACAACACAGAATCTTGCGACCCTAGAGGATAACCACCTAGCCCCTCTACACGTTGTTCAATCATCCATACTCGATTATCACGAATATCGATAGGCACCAATACTTCAGGATTTTTCAAACGAACAGCCAACGCGCCACAACGAGCTTTTAAACAGCCGCCGATATGTCGCTCAGCATCCACCGACGTAAAGTCGTGATGACCAACACGTTTAACACGGACAGCAAACACAGCATCTTTAATGACATCACCATACGAAACGATGGCCTGTTCAACAATGTCATCCAAATCAACTAATGGGAATTCACGAACATACTGAAAATGAGCAATACCGGAGATATTAGAAAGTGCCTGTATAAAGTCTTCTCGTAATTCATCCCTATCAGAAAACACTTCAATAAAATCCCAGTTGCCAGAAACAACGACATCGGCATCGTACTTTTTAAGAACCAACTTAACATTGTGTCGAAGCTGTTTAATAAACGCCTTTCTAACTGGACGACTTTTAATGGTGATTTCTGCAAAAAACTTAACAATAAATTTCATAGGGGTTGTGATTTATACCGGATATTGGGAAGGCGCATAGTATAAAGAAAAGACAGTCGATACGAAAACGCTAAATTCGCACCAACAATGAACAAAATATCGAATTTAGGCACCGTTATGGTGCAATCTGACTTTTTGCACGCTTCTTTTTGGCCACCATTAAGCTCGATATTAATCTTAAAAACTCTATCTCATTGTAATATAAGCATTTATTACCTCGCACAGATTTCTGGCACAAGTTATGCTTACTATCTGCTTGATAAATAACTCGACAAATGGCGCTTTGTATTAAATATTAAAGCCCCTTTTACAACGAAAAATAATTTCGCTTTAACTACGACTGGAGAACAACTATGTCAAACAAGACCCTTGCCTTGATTGCTGAGCATGATGCGAAGTGGGTTGACCTTCGCTTTACCGATTTTAAAGGTAAAGAACAACACGTAACGATTCCAGCTATTACGGTAGACGAAGAGTTTTTCGAAAACGGCCAAATGTTTGATGGTTCATCCATCGCTGGTTGGAAAGGCATTAACGAATCAGACATGATCATGATGCCTCAGGACGATACAGCTATCATCGATCCTTTCACTGAAGAATCAACTGTTATTGTTCGTTGTAACATCATCGAACCTTCTACTATGCAAGGCTATGACCGTGACCCACGCTCTGTTGCCCTTCGTGCAGAAGAGTTCCTTAAGTCGACTGGTCTTGGCGACACAGCTTTCTTTGGTCCAGAGCCTGAATTTTTCATCTTTGATGATGTTAAATGGAAAACAGACATGTCAGGTTGTTCTGTAGAGATCAACTCTGAAGAAGCAGCTTGGTCTTCAAATAAGAAATTTGAAGGCGGCAACATGGGTCACCGTCCTTTCGTAAAAGGCGGCTACTTCCCTGTACCACCAGTTGATTCTCACCACGATTTACGTGGCGCTATGTGTGGCGCTATGGAAACAATGGGCTTGGTTATTGAAGTTCATCACCACGAAGTAGCAACCGCTGGTCAAAACGAAATCGGTGTTAAATTCAACACTCTAGTTAAGAAAGCGGATGAAGTTCAAATTCTTAAGTACTGTGTACACAACGTTGCTCACGCTTACGGCAAAACTGCGACTTTCATGCCTAAACCAATCGTTGGTGACAACGGTTCTGGTATGCACGTTCACCAGTCTTTCTGGAAAAACGGTGAAAACCAATTCGCTGGTGATCAATACGCTGGTCTATCTGAAATGGCGCTTTACTACATCGGTGGTATCATCAAGCACGCTAAAGCATTGAACGCGTTCACTAATGCTTCAACGAACTCTTATAAGCGTCTTGTTCCTCACTTCGAAGCTCCTGTAATGCTTGCATACTCTGCACGTAACCGTTCTGCTTCTATTCGTATCCCATACGTTGCAAGCCCTAAAGGCAAACGTATTGAAGCTCGTTTCCCTGATCCAACCGCTAACCCATACCTAGCATTTGCAGCTATGTTGATGGCTGGTATCGATGGTATCAAAAACAAGATTCACCCTGGCGATGCTGCAGACAAAGATTTGTACGACCTTCCAGCTGAAGAAGCTCATGCGATTCCACAGGTTGCTAGCAGCCTAGAAGAAGCACTTAAGTGCCTAGACGAAGATCGCACGTTCTTGACTCAAGGCGGCGTATTCTCTGACGACATGATCGATGCTTACATCGAACTTAAAACTGGCGAAGCTCGTCGCGTTTCTATGACGACTCACCCACTTGAGTTTGAACTTTACTACAGCGCTTAATACTTAATCGCTAAGTAAATACGAAAGCCTCGACCTTGTTCGAGGCTTTTTTTTCTCTAACATTTTAGCCCTGTTTTGTTGCTCGCATTTGTAGATTTTTTTGTATGGCTTTTAATGCACAACTTTTTTGCACAGCTTTTTAATGCACAACTTTTTTTGCACGAAAAGAAACACCATTACCGACATGCACTATAATTGTGCATAGAACTTTTTTTAGTGAATACAAAGACCTTAATAAATACGCTATCTCGGACTGCCCAATGTTGGTTCGCTTTTTGCAACTGTTATTAAAGGAAATCATAAAAAGCAGTAGTCAATAGAGAGGCACTGTCTGTGTATAGTTTATTAATCGACCATTTATCCACTGCAGTTGTTCAATTGAACGACAAACTTGAGATCGAGTATCTAAATCCTGCAGCTGAAATGCTATTGGCGGTCAGCCGACGCCGAATTTATGGCAATGACATTGGCGCCGCTTTTCGTGAAAACGAAGAAAGCATTCAGGCCCTTTATGCCGCAATAAAATCTGGCCACCCTTTCACTAAGCGAGAGGCAGAAATAGAGAGCAGCAATAACAGAAAGCTTTTTTGTGACTATACCGTCACGCCTGTTATGGGCACATCGAATGAAACTGAAAGCCTCATTATAGAGCTGTACCCCCGCGATAGAATGAAGCGCATCTCTCAAGAAGACGAGATTATAGCGAACCATGAAAGCAGCAAAGAGCTGGTGCGAGGCTTGGCACATGAAATTAAAAACCCATTAGGTGGTATTCGTGGCGCGGCACAATTAATTAGTCGCGCTTTCACAGACGAAGCGCTAAACGATTACACACAAGTCATCATTGAAGAGTCAGATCGGTTACGCGACCTTGTTGACCGCTTATTAGGTCCTAGACAATTACCTAAAAACAAGCCTCTCAATATTCACAAGGTTATTGAGCGTGTTAGACAGCTTATTTCAGTCGAAACAGACAACCAAATTGAACTGATTCGAGATTACGATCCAAGTATTCCAGACTTGATCGGTGACGAATCTCAGTTGATTCAAGCCTTACTCAATATCACTAGAAACGCCATGCAAGCGCTGTTGGATGATGAAGACAATCGCCATAAAACCATTCATATGGTGACTCGAGCATTACGCCAATTCACCATTGGCTCTAAGCGCCATCGCCTAGTATGCAAAATCAGCATTATAGACAATGGACCAGGCATACCAGAAGCCATTCTTAAAACACTATTTTATCCCATGGTCAGTGGACGAGCCGATGGAACAGGCTTAGGGCTATCCATCGCGCAATCCGTGATTCATCAGCACCATGGCATTATTGAATGTAACAGTTACCCGAAAAAAACCGAATTTAATATATTAATTCCCATTGAGACGACAGTCCAAGACCAGGAGAAACACTCATGACAGCAGAAGAAACAGTATGGATTGTTGATGACGATCGTTCTATTCGCTGGGTACTAGAAAAAACATTAGAACAAGAAGGAATCCAATGTCGTTTATTTGATTCCGCCGAAAACCTAGTCAACATGATTGATAAAGAGCAACCAAGCGCCATTATCAGTGATATCCGTATGCCTGGTATGGACGGCTTAAAGCTACTCGAAAAACTGCAAAAAGATCATCCTTATTTACCCGTTATTATTATGACGGCGCACTCTGATCTTGAAAGTGCTGTTGCCTCTTATCAAGGCGGTGCCTTTGAATATTTGCCAAAACCTTTCGATGTAGAAGAAGCGGTTAGTCTGGTGAAACGAGCCATGCTCCACCACCGCAATGCAAGACCCAGTACTGACAACATGGATATTGCAGAAGAGCCAGAAGTCGATAAAGAAATCATCGGCGAAGCTCCTGCTATGCAGGAGGTTTTCCGCGCCATTGGTCGACTTGCTAACTCAAATATTACGGTTTTAATCAACGGTGAATCTGGTACCGGTAAAGAGCTGGTAGCACAAGCACTGCATACTCATAGCCCAAGAGCAGCAAACCCTTTTATCGCTTTAAACATGGCCGCTATCCCACACGACTTAATCGAGTCCGAATTATTCGGTCATGAAAAAGGCGCGTTCACGGGTGCCAACACTCAACGTCGCGGCCGCTTCGAACAAGCCAATGGCGGTACACTTTTCTTAGACGAAATCGGTGATATGCCAGCCGAAACACAAACTCGCTTATTACGTGTTTTGGCAGACGGTGAGTTTTATCGTGTTGGTGGTCACACACCTGTTAAAGTTGACGTTCGTATTATTGCAGCCACGCATCAAAACTTAGAGAACTTAGTACAACAAGGTTCATTCCGAGAAGATTTGTTTCACCGTCTCAACGTTATTCGCATCCATTTGCCTAAGCTTGCAGAGCGTCGTGAAGATATTCCAAAGCTTGCCCGTCACTTTCTAAGCCGTGCAGCGGAAGAGCTAGCGGTGGAACCGAAACAACTCAGCAAAGAAACCGAAAACTATCTAACACAGTTAGAGTGGCCTGGTAACGTTCGACAATTAGAAAACACTTGTCGTTGGTTGATTGTTATGGCTTCTGGACGTGAAGTTTTAGTGGAGGATTTGCCACCTGAATTACTGGCGGCCGTTCCTCACGAACAACCCTTTGCATCATGGGAAGAAGCGCTTAAAAATTGGGTGGACAGCACATTGGCAACAGGCCAAAAAGGCATTCTCGATCAAGCCGTGCCAAAGTTTGAGCGCATCATGATAGAAACAGCGCTAGCACATACTGGCGGACGCCGACGCGATGCATCGTTACTTCTAGGCTGGGGACGAAATACGTTAACTCGCAAAATTAAAGAGTTAAATATCGATCACGCCGAGCAAGATGAAGACTAATTTTCAGCGATTAAAATAACGCTAATCAAGAAAATGTAATGCAGGCAAAACTATATGCAATTTGCCTGCATTATCTCAGTTTTCTACTGTTTTGGACTTGCTTTTACGGACACAATCCCCTACTAATTAAGAACAACAATTTGTTTATTAATCAACGGGAAGCTAGCTATGTATCCAACACTTCAGTCCATGGGTATCACCAGCATACAGGACATTGAAAAATTCACTTTGCGTTACGAAGGCGGACACGACGTTTTAAAAATCTATTACCGCCGTGAAAAAGGCTCGTTACTTCCGAAAAGCAAGAAATTCAAGTTTGGTCGCTCAACCAAAACCGTGTTAGCGGATGGTGGTCAACAAACTTACCGTCAAGTTCAAGAGCCCTCTCTAATCGTTTTACGCGCAATGGAAGAGCTAGAGCAAATTGTTGGTCGACAACACGAAACAAAAGCATCAAAAGATGACCTGATCAAAGAGCTAGAACACTTAGAAAAAGTAATGAATAGTAAGATCAGTGAAATCAAAGAAAAAATCGAATCTATGCAATAATAGAATTCTATCTAGCAGGAACGCCTTTCCATCGATCAAGACACCATGTTTAGGTCATTAATCGAAAGGCATACCTGCTGGCTCCCTTTCAAAAATCCCGCTACAATCCAACGTTATCCGTTTTCCCATATACTTTTATAAGCTTATTTATATGCATCTTGTAACATCCGTCGAAGAACTTGCCGATATCATCCGACAAGGTGGCGTCATAGCTTATCCAACCGAAGCAGTTTGGGGCTTAGGCTGTGATCCTTATAATGAATCTGCTGTGAGACGAATTCTGGCGCTAAAAGATCGTCCAGAATACAAAGGTCTGATTTTAATTGCAGGCGCAAAAGATCAACTAACGCCATGGCTAGAGACGTTAGATGCAAAAGCATCACAGCGCTTAATCAGCCAAAATGACACTCCCACTTCTTGGGTTGTACCAGATACCACAATCACCCCAAGCTGGGTCAGGGGTGAGCATCAAAGCGTCGCTATACGCCTATCACAGCATCAGCCAGTACAATCTTTGTGCGCCGCTTATCAAGGCGCGATAGTGTCGACATCTGCCAACCCTGCAGGGCTAGATCCAGCGATGAGCGCAGAAGAAGTACATGCGTATTTTGGTGACAAGGTGGACGCTATTTTTAATGCACCATTGGGTAAGGCCACGCAACCCTCACAGGTTCGAGATATTTTGACGGATACGCTATTTCGAGCTTAAACCCTTTCTATTGAATCAACCTTTTAATTCAATAAGCGGATCAAAAACAGCTTAAAAGGCGATATTGCGCGAACATCCTGTGCAAAAGCGTTATTTTTATCCACATAAATAAAAAAACGGCCCTTCATTTTTTGTACAAATGAAGCGCCGTTTTTACTTTTATATGCTGAAACTAGATGTTAATGACCGCCTAAGTATGCTTCACGCACTTCAGGGTTCACCAATAACTCTTGACCAGTTCCCGTCATACGTATTTCACCATTCACCATCACATAGCCTCGATTAGCCAGTTTTAGGGCGTGGTTGGCATTCTGCTCAACTAGGAAGATTGTCATCCCTGTGCTAGCAACATCCTTCAGAATCTGAAAAATTTGCTTAACGATAATGGGCGCCAGACCTAAACTAGGCTCATCTAATAACAACAATTTTGGACGACTCATCAAGGCACGAGCAATGGCCAACATTTGTTGTTCACCACCAGACATCGTTGAGGCGCGCTGATTGCGACGCTCTTTCAGCCTAGGGAATAAATCAAACATGTGCTGCATGTCTTCTTCCGCATGATCCATGCCGATTGGGATTGTCCCCATCAGCAAATTCTCTTCTACTGACATGCCTGGAAAAATTCGGCGACCTTCAGGCGATTGAGCCAAACCATGGGACGCGACATAGTGAGCCGATTTTTGTGAAATATCTTCACCACGGTAAATAATCTCACCTGACGAAATACGCGGCTGCCCAAAAATAGACATTAACAAGGTAGACTTGCCCGCTCCATTCGCACCAATCAAGGTAACAATTTCACCTTCCTCGACCGTCAAAGAGACTTTTTTCAAGGCTTGAATGGGGCCGTAATGAACGTCAACGTTTTTAAATTCCATTAATGTAGTCATAGGGTTACCTCTTCACCTTCTTCTGCACCAAGGTAAGCAGCAACAACCTTTGGATTACTCTTAATATCATCTGGACCACCTTTGGCAATAACCACCCCATGATCCAACACAACGATGTAATCGGAGATGTCCATAACCATGCCCATGTCATGCTCGATCAACAACACCGTCGTGTTATGTTCATCACGCAACACACGAATCATTTTAGTAAGTGCTTCTGTTTCAGAAGGGTTCAGACCGGCTGCAGGCTCATCCAGACAAACAATTTCAGGATTAGTACACATGGCACGCGCAATTTCTAAGCGACGCTGTTGACCATAAGAAAGTTCACCAGCTAAACGGTTAGCAGACTCGACCAGATCAACAACACCCAGCCAATAAAAAACACGTTCTAAGGCTTCTTCTTCCGCTTTTCTATACGCTTTCGTATTCAAGATACCGGAGATTAAGCTGCGATTGACTCGCATATGCTGAGCAACCAGCAAGTTCTCAACCACCGACATTTCTTTAAACAAACGAATATTCTGAAAGGTTCGAGACAAACCTGCGCGGTTTACAAGGTGAGAACCACCAAACATTTTGTACTTAAGACGAGCAAAAAATGCGACAGGTGAGAAAAAGTCAGTCACCTTAAATGGTTCGCCAAGCACTTTAATGATGCTGGTTTCTTTGCCGCCAGCCGACAAAATAATTTTTCCGCCTGTCGCCTTATAAAACCCTGTTAAACAGTTAAATACAGTCGTTTTACCAGCGCCATTCGGTCCAATCAGAGCGGATACAGAACCGCGCTTAATATCAAAAGTCACATCATTTAGTGCTTTAATACCACCAAAGTGCATCACCAAGTTTTCAACTGCTAAAATATTTTCTTGGCTCATTTAACTACCCCTTTTTTCGCAGCAAAACCTGTTCGAGTAACACGAACAATACCTCGAGGTTTCCAAATCATCATTACTACCATCAGAATACCAAACATCAACACACGGTATTCTGCGAACTCCCTTAACATTTCAGGTAACACAGTCAAACAGAAGGCAGCAATAACAACACCTAGTGTCGATCCCATACCGCCAAGTACTACGATAGCCAGTATCAAAGCGGACTCGAAGAAGGTAAACGACGATGGGTTAACGAAGCCTTGGTATGTCGCAAAAAACACACCAGCTAAACCACCAGTTGATGCGCCCAACATAAATGCCGAAAGTTTTACTAATACATGGTTTAAACCTAATGAACGGCAGGCAATTTCATCTTCACGAAGCGCTTCCCATGCACGGCCAATTGGCATTTTCACCAAACGATGCTTAATAAAAAGCACGGCCCATACCACTGCGAACAATACGATATAAATGAACATGTATTTATAGGCAGAATCATAAGGGATATTAAAGAACTCGTGGAAGGTTTCACCGTCTCTCGACCTACGTTTAAACTCTAGGCCAAAGAATGTTGGCAGAGGCGCAGATACACCATTAGGACCATGAGTGAAGGATGCCCAGTTCGTCAAAATAAGACGTATTATTTCACCAAAACCTAGCGTCACGATCGCCAGATAGTCACCATGCATTCGCAACACAGGAAAGCCCAGTATTGCACCAGCGATCGCTGCCATTATTGCGGCAATTGGCAACATCGACCAGAAACCCAGTCCTAAATTTTCGTAACCCAATGCGAGACCGTAAGCACCGATGGCATAAAAACCAACAAAACCTAAATCTAGTAAGCCAGCTAATCCAACAACGATATTAAGGCCAAGCCCCAACAATACGTATATCAAACCAAGAATAATAACGGTTAGGACATATTTTGATGCAATAAATGGCACCAAAAGACCAATCGCTATCACTAATGGAATAATCCATACCATTTTAGATTTATGCCCTGGCGGAAGAACCTCTACACCTTCATCGTTATTAGCATAACGAAAGGCCATTGCGATGCCTCTTTCTGTCTGCAAAAAACTGGACATAACAAAACGTCCAATGGCAACCGCTGCGACCATCCAAGCCACTTTTCCAAACTCAGTATTAAAACCGTAACCATCCAGCACAACACCAACGATTGGACCAAACAAGATCAACGCCATAAAGCCAGCAATCAGAGCATCAATACTACTTTTCTTAAAATTTATTCCTACAGTTTGGCTCATTTATACTTTCTCCACTTCAGGTTTGCCGAGAAGGCCACTTGGGCGAACAATCAAAATGAGAACTAACAAAGAGAATGAAAATACATCTTTATAATCAGAACTAATCAACCCAGCGAACAAAGCCTCGGACAAGCCAAGAATCAGCCCACCTAACATGGCTCCAGGTAAAGACCCAATACCGCCCAACACAGCTGCAGTAAAGGCTTTAATACCAATGATAAAACCAACATAAAAATCAAAAGCACCGTAATCTAGGGTAACCAGAACACCCGCCAATGCCGCCATAACAGCACCAATAACAAAAACAGTTGAGATAACTTTGTCTGTATCTATGCCCAAAATAGACGCCATTTTTCGGTCTTGCTGAGTAGCACGACACATACGGCCCAATTTGGTTTTTTGGATAACATAGGTAAGTACACCCATGCCTAAGATAGAAATAAACAGAATCAATAGCTTCATATAGGTGATCTGTACAAAGCCATCACCCACATTAAAACGCAATGCACCCGTTAAAAGAGTCGGTACACCTTGCTGATTAGCACCCTGACTAAGTTGTACATAGTTTTGCAAAATCAAAGACATACCGATTGCGGAAATCAATACGGCTAAACGACTAGAGCTACGTAATGGGCGGTATGCGATACGTTCAATTACCCACCCATAAGCCCCTGTTACAGCAACGGTAAGAAACAATGTGCCGACAAGAATAATAGGAAAAGATTCGATACCGAAAAAAGTTAAAATCGCAAGAGCAATTGCGGTGATATAAGCTGACACCATGTACACATCGCCGTGGGCGAAGTTAATCATGCCTATGATGCCATATACCATGGTGTAACCGATCGCAATGAGTCCGTATACAGAACCAAGGGTAAGACCGTTTACCAGCTGCTGGAGAACGATATCCATCGTAAGACCTCGTGGGAATTTTTTTAATATAGAGAGCATGTTTACCAGCGCAATCCCTGGCTGGTAAACATGTGTAGGTTATTACTGAAATGTAAAAACTAAATAGAAATTAATCTACTACGTGATATTTGCCTTGACCGTCCCACTCATACATAACGTAATCAGAAACAGTCAAATCACCTTTATCATCAAAGTTTTTCTTACCCATTACGGTATCTATAGAATGAGATTTCAACCACTCAGCCCCTTTGATTGGGTCTAAGTTGTTGTTAGATAGAGCTGCGACAGCAACTTGCATCGCTGTATAAGAGTACAGAGTGTAACCTTCTGGCTCATAACCGCCGTCACGGAATTCTTTGATAACTTTTTTACCTGATGGGTAAGAGGTTGGTGGCGCACCAAATGTCATCAGTACACCGTCTACGTATTTAGGAGAACCGGCAACAGAAACAAACTCATCGGATACGATACCGTCTCCAGAAATGAAGATTGCTTTAGAACCTTGCTCACGCAACTGGCGAACTAATGGACCAGCCTCAGAATGAAGACCACCGAAATACACAACATCAGCGTCTACAGAGCGGATTTTTGTAATCAAGGCGTTGAAATCTTTCTCGCCACGAGTCAAACCTTCATACATGACTTCTTTTACGCCATAAGCGTTAAGCGTTGACTTCATAGCATCAGCAAGACCTTTACCGTAGGTGTCTTTATCATGAATAACGGCTACGCGCTTTGCGTTTAATTTATCCACAATATAGCTTGCTGCCACATCGCCTTGCTGATCATCACGACCACATACGCGGAAAACGTTTGGCAAACCTTGGTCAGTAAGCGTTGGGTTAGTCGATGCCGGTGTTACCATGATTACACCCGCTTCTTCGTAGATTTTGGAAGCTGGGATAGAAGAAGATGAACAGAAGTGACCAACAACAGCAAGCGCGCCATCAGAGTCTACCAAACGGTTAGCAACCGATACGGCTTGTTTAGGTTCACAAGCATCATCCGCTTTTACAAGCTTGATCATTTCGCCGTTAACACCACCCGCAGCATTAATATCCATCGCTGCTTTTTCGGCCCCTTTCCATAATTGCTCACCGAAAGCTGCATAAGCTCCCGTATGAGGACCCGCAACACCAATGACAACATCTGCTTGAGCCAATGTCGCAGCCCCCGCAACAGCAAGAGAAATTAATGTTTTTCTAACAACCGCATTTGACATAAGAAAAGCCTCTACTCGTTTTGTGTTTTATCGTTATTATTCAAAAGCAAGAAGCGTTCCAATAATTAAACCCTAAAGAAAAGGCATAAATAATGGAACTTTCACAGCAACTATTCAAAAAATGTGCATCTTTATGATGCTACACATTAATATCAGACTAAACTTTGGTCAATAGTAGTGCATGCAAATATTGAAAATAGCTTAGATAAAAACCTAATTTTCCATAAATAAGAAAAATTAATCACTGCGTATTATAAGTTTTGTGGTGTTTTATTCTGAAACAGGAAAAGCCCTGCACTAAGCGAGAGCAAATATTGGAGATATTGTATCGGTGGGTGTAATGACTTCGATGAATCCATTACAAATATAATCGTTGTCTTATAATTTAGTACAAAAAACCAGCAAAGGTATTTTAAAAAGGTCGGATTTTTTATCAAAAACCTCTGGTTTTATCAAAAATCTGAATATCTATTTATTTCTCAGACGAAATAGAAGGAGGTATCAACACCGGCGAAGAAGTAAGTAAGTCAGACAAGTGCACTAGACGAACACCGTCCTTATCTAAATGATTGAGACGCTTTTTAAGATAAGCCATGGTCTCCGGATAGGGATGCCCAATTGCCAAAGCACTTCCATGTAATCTAGCGAGCTTCAATAATCGAGAAAACTGTTTATCGATTGCTTGTTCAGTACGAATGTTATCCAAGAAGACATCTCGACTAACGGTTTCCAACCCATGCTCCTGTGCTGTCTTTTCAGCCACACTTTTTGGGCTGGTAAGGCTGTCGATAAAAAATAGTGAACGGCCTTTAAGGGTTTCCATTACCCATTTCATGGGCTCCGCTTTCGTCGTTAGCAGGCTCCCCATGTGATTGTTTACACCTTGTATGCCTGGCAAACCGTCCAGGTCTTTGATCAGCGTCTCTTTTAGTTCGTGTTCGGTCATCTTGGCGTATAGCCCACCTGGGCCAAGCTTTAATTCGCGCTGATTCTCCATTGGAGCATGCAGCAAAGTGATTCGCTTTTGCTTCTGTGCCGTTAATGCTGTTTGAGTCGCAAATGGCGTACTGGGCAAAATAGCCAACGCGACCTCTGTCGGCAATGACAAGGATGATTCCATACCATGGCGGTTGTAACCTAGGTCATCAATCAAAATCGCAATTCTTGGCATTTTTGGATGGGTATCAACCGCTAATTTTTTGGCCGGAGCCACTTCTTGCTTAGACTTATTCTCTTTTGTGTTGGGCTTTATAGAGGGTGAAACCACTTTCGTATCTGATTGAGCGGGCGCATCTAAAAAAGGCACAATCGCTGGTACCCAAGGCTTAACAGCCTCAAACATAGGCTGGCTGATCGATTTTGGCGAGTCAGTAACTACAGGATGTTCTGACGGCTTCTCCGGTTCATTTTTTAAAGTGGGCAAAACTGGACCAAGGTGCTGAGGAAGAACCTCTGGCACCTCAAAAAAGGTTTCATTTTCTGTCGGCTCACCTTGACCAGCCATGTCATTGGCAGCACTCACTGAAACATATTCGACACGATCTAACTCTGTCTCTGACGCGTTTGCTCCACCTGAAAGAACAAGCAAACTAAATATAACCACTACAAATTTATTAAAATCAAACAAGCGCGTTTTTACCAAAAATATATATGAAAAATGACATTACTACTTCTGAGCTAGCTTAGGTAGCGTCTTCAAAATAGTCACTGCTTGGAATAGCTGAAAATCTGTTTTTGCTAGCTCACCAATATCCGACTTTACATCGGCACTGGTGCGCTCTTCTCCGCCTGTTCCATTACCTAAGTGCCCTTTTAGCTCGGCTTCTTTGACAAAAAACTGCCCTTTATCAAAAGTTAAAGTAGCCTGTGGAACCACCAAATCAGGCGTAATACCTTGCGCTTGGATAGAGCGGCCATTTGGTGTGTAATACAAGGCGGTGGTTAATTTCACCGCATCACCATTAGACAAGGGCACTACTGTTTGAACAGAGCCTTTACCAAAAGACTCTGTTCCTAAAATCACGGCACGTTGATGATCTTGCAGGGCGCCAGCAACAATTTCTGAAGCGGATGCAGAACCTTCATTAATCAGCACAACGACTGGCACTCTATCGAATTTGGTGTTTTTCTCTGTCGCCATATACTGACTTTTAGACAATTCATGACGGCCATTGGTATACACAATCATGCCTTTATCGATAAAAGCATCCACCACACCAACCGCGCTTTGTAATACACCGCCAGGATTATTACGAAGATCTAAAACAACACCTTGAATTTTACTTTCTTTACTAAGCTTATCAATGGCTTGGTGAAATTCTGAGGCGCTGTCACCTTGGAACTGACTAATTCGAAAGTACGCAATACCATCACCTAACCATTTATCAGTGACACTTGCATCTTCTATTAAGCCGCGCGTTAATTCATAGTGTTTCAGCTCACCATCACGTTCAATATCCAGCGTCACAGTAGAGCCAATTTCACCACGCATTAGCGTTACAATGTCTTTCATTCCCAAATCTGTGATCAAGGTATTATCAATTTTTATAATGACATCACCTGGCAAGATCCCAGCTTCAGCCGCCGCCGAACCATCAACAGGCGTTACGATCGTCAGGCGCTTATCTTTCATCTCAACTTCAACGCCAATGCCTGCGTAGTTTCCGGAGGTTAGTTCATTAAAGTCGACTAATTCTTCTTTGGTGAAATACTCAGAATGCGGATCAAGACCTGATACCATTCCCTTTAATGCCTTATGAAGAATATCTTGATCAGACATCACCTCAACGTAGCCCTCACGGATCGTCTCAAAGGTTTCCACAAAAGACTGAATCTCAGCGGTAGGCAACTTAGACTGCTCTTTAGTATCGGCAGTAAGCTGCGCTGAAAAGGCAGGTTGAACCAATAACACCATAAATAAAAAAGAGATGCGTTGACGCAAAGTGTTGATCATTTTTCTTCCTATAACGTTATGCGCTGACCGCAAGTTTTAGTGTGTACTGTCATTACCCTGCGTTCACCCAAGAAAGTGGTTTTAATGGCGTACCATTATGTCGAATTGCAAAAAATAATGCAGGATCAGGACGGCCACCCGTACTACCAACCATGGCTATCGTATCGTTTGCTCCAACCCATTCGCCCACTTCTTTCAGTAAGCTTTGGTTGTAGCCATATAATGACATGTAACCATCACCATGGTCTAAAATAAGTAAAAATCCAAAACCACGCATCCAGTCAGAAAAAACCACTCTACCCGAAAAAATAGCATGAACAGGTTCGCCTTCTTTCGCACGTAAAGTAACACCACCTAGGTTAATACTGCCGTTGGATGACAAAGCTGAGAGTGTTTTTAAAGGACGAACCAATTTGCCACGTTGCGATGAGAAAGGCACATCTTGGTCTGGAATCTGAATATCTGCCAAGGCTTCTTCCAAGCGTTGCAACATATCCTGTAGGTTTTTCTGATCTTGAACTAATTGCTTAGAGCGCTTATCGCCCTTCGCTAAATCTTTGTCCAATTTGGCCAATAAATTACGTCGATCCGCTTGCTGGCTAGTCAGACGACTACGCTCTGCTTTTAATTCAATTTCTTCTTTGGCTTGCTGTGCTCGGTGACTACGAATGCTCTTTTCAACCAAGTTCAAATCGCTCACTTCGGTCACAAAGCCATTGATAAGGGACTGTCTAGCATTAGAAAAGTAGCGATTGTATTGCACCAAACGCTGAGCTTCTTCAGAGTTATCGCCATTCAATAACAGCTTGATACTTTCTTCATTGCCGGAACGATAAACCGCCCTTAATTGGGCGGCTATTTGTTCATTTTGTTGTTGAATACTTAATTGGAGAGACCGCTGCTGTACTCTTAACTCCCCCAGCTGCTTTTCTCCTTTTTTTAAGCTATCTTGAATATTCTGGATCTTTTTAAGCAGCTCTTGAATGTCTTTCTCTTTAGTTTCAAGCTGCTTTTCCACGTCAGATCGCTCAGATTTCACCTCTTTCAACCAGCTATTAAGCTTTTTCAGGTCTTTCTGTAATGCCTGAATCTGTTGTTTCGCTTCTTCTGGCGTTTGAGGTTCACCTGCCGCCCAGCCAACGCTGGACAACAGGAATAAACTCAAAAAAAGATGGCGGAATAATACGGTCATTCTTGCCTCAATCTCGTGTCAGCAAGCTGACACCCGTCATCTCAGCAGGTTTTTCCATTCCCATCATATCGAGCAAAGTAGGCGCAAGATCACACAATGCCCCTTCTTTAATGCCTACTCCTGGAGTTGGAGAAAACAGCACCAAAGGCACAGGACCAATTGTGTGCGACGTTAAAGGCTGAGCCCCATCATCACTTAACATTTGTTCAACGTTGCCATGATCCGCAGTGATCAAACATTGGCCGCCATTCACTTTTAAGGCTTCAATAATACGACCTAAACAAGCATCAACGGCTTCTACCGCTTTCACTGCTGCTTCAAAAATACCACTGTGTCCAACCATGTCACCGTTGGCAAAGTTACAAATAATGGTGTCGTATTTACCCGCTTCGATCACTTCCACCAGCTTATCGGTAACTTCTGGCGCACTCATTTCTGGTTTCAAATCGTAAGTAGCCACATTCGGCGATGGAATCAATTCGCGCTCTTCACCATCAAACAAGGCTTCTTCGCCACCATTAAAGAAAAAGGTGACGTGGGCGTATTTTTCGGTTTCCGCGATACGTAGTTGTTTCTTACCCTGCTTCGCCAACACCTCGCCCAAGGTATTTGTCAATGCAACAGGAGGAAACGCCACATCGGCTTTGATAGTAGAAGCAAACTCAGTAAAAGTAACAAAAGACGCCAGTTTCGGATAAACAGCGCGAGTGAAACCATCAAAGTCAGCTTCGGTAAAAGCACGAGTTAACTGACGAGCGCGATCTGGACGGAAGTTAGCGAAGATAATCGCATCGCCATCTTGAACGGGCGCAGACTCACCAACAATTGTGGCTTTTACAAATTCGTCATTTTCGTCACGATCATAAGCAGCTTGAATAGCCGCTTCCGCCGTATCAGCTTGGAACTCACCTTTACCTAGGACAATTGCATCGTAAGCCGTTTGCACGCGATCCCATCGATTATCACGGTCCATGGCATAGTAACGACCAGTCAAGGTAGCAATTTTGCCAACGCCTAGTTCTACCAGTTTAGCGTCTAGTTCAGCCGCTGGGGTTTTAGCAGAACGAGGTGGCGTATCACGGCCATCAGTGAAACCATGAACATAAATTGCTTTTGCACCGCGTTTGGCAGCGAGCTCACACATTGCCATGATTTGCTCATGGTGACTGTGAACACCACCATTAGAAAGCAAGCCTAAAATATGTACCGCTTTACCTGCACTTACCGCTTTATCAACCGCATTAACAAGAGCATCATTTTCAAAAAATGAACCATCTTCAATGGCTTTACCGATACGAGTAAAGTTTTGGTAAACCACACGGCCAGCACCTAAATTCATGTGACCCACTTCGGAATTACCCATTTGACCTTCGGGCAAACCCACCGCAAGACCAGACGTTTTTATAAGTGTATGTGGCTGATTATTCCAAAGTGCATCCCAGTTAGGCGTGTTCGCAGCAGCAATGGCGTTGGATTTGGAGGTTTCGCTGTATCCCCATCCATCAAGAATAAAGAGAGCGGTGGTTTTTTTGTTCATGTTAATCTATCCCGTAAATTGATCATGATTATGCCTCGATACTATCACAGGCTTGTAATTTAGTTACAGAGCAGCACAGCTATTCAGACTATTAATTTAATTAATAGAGTACCTAAGACTGATTTCGCTTCGCCATTAGCCAGTCCCGAAAAATCACCACTTGTTCAAGATCGGCCTTGTCGATCGGGTAAGACAGAAGATATTCGTGGGGAGTGGAAACCGCTTTACCAAAAGGAGCCACCAGCTCGCCATTTTGAAGACTACGTTCGGCAAGTATGGTTGGCATAATAGCAATCCCCATGCTGCTCTTAGCCGCTTCAAGCAACATATGAAAATGCGCAAAAGAAGCACCAGCAAAAGAGCCACTTTCCAAGCCTTGGGAAACCATCCAATCTGGCCAAGCATTAATGCGAGAGGACAAGTGCAAGAAAGGGAAGGACGTAACATCTTCAACTTTCCATGCTTCCAGTGGCTTGTCATCAATACGCGCCAATAACTCAGGAGAGCAAACAGCCACGACGCTTTCTTTCATCAACTGATAAGAAACAGCGCGAGGCCAATGGTCACCACCGTAATGCAAGATAATATCGATGCTTTCAGGGTCTATTTTAGCGGCGTCGTCTAAAGAACGAACTTTAATTTGAAATTGTGGGTGAGCGGTTTGAAATTCAGCCAGTAAAGGCATCAGCCAATAAGAAGCCAAGGTAGGCAAGGCCGAAATTGTTAACGTGGTTTTTTCATCTTCTCGATGCAACATGCGCAAACAGGCGTTTTCCATACCATCCAGTAGTGGCACCACTTCTTTATAGTAAGCCGCCCCCGTTCCAGTTAATACCAAGCGCTTATTAAGACGAATAAATAAATCTCGTGACAAAAACTCTTCAAGGTTGCGAATCTGTCGACTGACCGCACTCTGAGTAAGGTGCAACTCTTCAGCGGCTTTGGTGAAACTTAAATGTCGAACGGACGCTTCAAAACATTTTAATGCAGTTGACGATGGGATATAACGACGCATGTAGGCGTTACTCATTCACATAAATTAAAAGAAATAAATATAAAGGCAAAAAAGAAAGTAAAAACAATAAAGCAATAACTGTATCCTATATCACTCTTATTCCCAACCAGTAAAATAAAAAACGCACCATAAAGATGCGTTTTGAAAGAGCGATTAATCGCAGTAAACTTACTTAACCGCCGAACTAACCGAAACATTTACCATGTAGCGAACGAAGCAAAGACGAGCCTGTTTTTACAAAGTATTGGCGAGCGTAGTAATCATTCTAATCTAAAGCATGCGACTGCTGACCTAGATGATACGTATGCGCCCCCACTTCATAAAATAAACGCTTCAATTCTCGAAATGAAATATCTCTCAACACCGTAGTTGGAATGGATAAACTCTCTCTTCGGCCAGAAAGCCACTCAGCCAATTCCGCCCCCACCACAGTACCTGGACCAATACCTCGACCACTGTAGCCTGCCACACTAAACAAGCCTTTTTGTAGCTGCTGACAATGGGGCAAATGGTCTTCGCTGTAGGCGATTTTACCTGTCCAACAATAATCCCATTCCACTTTAGTTAAAATAGGGAACAATTCTGATATCCGCTGGGTCGCCCAGTTAGCATGAACTCCGCCTTCGCCACCCATGCCACCAAACACTAAACGGCCTTGCTGATCTAAGCGGAAAGAGCTCATTACCGTACAGGTATCCCAAACGCCTTCTTTATTTGGTAACACACTGGCCAATTGCACGTCGCTTAAAGGCTTAGTCGCCAACTGGGAATAAAATATAGGCACAAATTTACGTGCTTGTTCTTTCACTCCGAATTCGCTGTACGCATTCGTCGCGAGAATCACTTTTTCAGCATTTACCTGACCTTTTTCCGTGTGCAAAACCCAGCCATTTTCAGCAGGTTCAATTTTGCTAACGGGCGACTGATCAAAAAGCTTAGCGCCTTCTTTTAACGCCGCATGGGCAAGACCACGAGCGTAAGCTAATGGCTGAATCGTTCCAGCTCTTGGGTCAAACAAGGCAGAATTGAATTTACCAGAACCAATGCGAGCTTGGGCTTCTGCGGCATCCAACAACTGAACGGGCGCTCCGCGTTTTTTCATTTGTTCATAACGACGTTGTAATTGCGCCAAACCGTTTTTCCCCACGCCTGCGTGCAAGGTTCCGTTTCGCACAGGTTCGCATTGAATGTCGTATTCTTTAATTAGGCTATACACAAAATCAGGTGCCGCTGCCAATGCCTCGTACATAACATTGCCCGCTACTGCGCCAATGACCTGATCCAGCTGATCAGGTTCTAGCCAAACACCGGCGTTCGCCAAGCCAACATTTCGACCCGAGCCGCCAAAGCCAACCTCTTGCGCTTCAACCACAGCAACGGAAACACCAAATTTAGCCAGATGCAACGCGGCAGAAAGACCGGTAAAACCTGCACCGACGATCACTACTTCGACATCCACGCGCCCTTCAAGAGGCGTTAATACTGGCGCATCTGGAGAGCTTGCTCGCCATAACGAATTGCAGACTTTTTCTGACATAAGACGACCCCATTAAAGACATTGGCCAAACTGTTAGCCAAAACCTAAACAGGCGAGAACGCCTCGCCTGTAACTGACCTAAAAAAGCGCTTGCCTAAAGAACACTCCGCAAAAGAACATCCTTACTCAAAGACGATCCCTTGAGCCAACGGCAAATCACCACCGTAGTTCACTGTGTTTGTGGTGCGACGCATGTAGTTTCTCCATGCATCAGAACCAGATTCACGACCGCCGCCCGTTTCCTTCTCACCACCAAACGCACCACCAATTTCAGCACCAGACGTACCGATATTAACGTTGGCGATACCACAGTCAGACCCCGCTGGAGACATAAACATTTCTGCTTCACGCATACTTTCTGTAAACACTGCGGAAGATAGGCCTTGTGGCACTTCATTTTGGATTTCAATCGCTTCGTCAAACGTCTTGTAAGTCAAAACATACATGATAGGCGCGAAGGTTTCTTCATGAACGATTGGCGCATCGTGAGCAATACGAACAATCGCTGGACGCACATAGAAACCACCAGCAGGAACACCTTCAGTGACACGTTCACCACCGCAGACAACTTCACCGCCTTGTTTCTTGGCTGTTTCTAGAGCCGCTTGCATACGGTTAAAGCTGCCTTCATCGATTAGTGGTCCAACCAAGTTGCCTTCAACGATTGGGCTACCGACGCGAAGCGAACCGTACGATTTCGCCAAACGCTCAACCAAGCCATCAACGATAGATTCATGGGTAATCAAACGACGTAATGTTGTACAACGCTGACCTGCTGTGCCCGCTGCTGAGAAAACAATCGCACGCAGAGCAAGATCCAAATCCGCGGTATCAGACACTATCATGGCGTTATTACCGCCCAGCTCTAACAAAGAGCGACCTAACCGACCCGCGACAGTTTTCGCCACCGCACGCCCCATCACTGTTGAACCCGTTGCAGACACCAGCGGGAAGGTCTCGCTTGCGGCAATCGCTTCACCAAGATCACGATCACCTATCATCACAGACACAGACGCTTTCGGAATATCCGGCATACCTGCAATGACGTTTTGTGCTATTTGATACATGGCTAAGGCACACAAGGGCGCTTTTTCAGAAGGTTTTAATAGCACAGGATCGCCACAAACCAGACCCAACATGGTATTCCACGCCCAAACGGCCATAGGGAAGTTAAATGCAGTAATAACGGCAACAGGTCCTAGTGGCTGCCATTGCTCCATCATACGGTGACCAGGACGTTCAGACACGATAGACAAGCCATGTAACATACGCGATTGACCGACCGCGAAATCACACACGTCAATCCACTCTTGCACTTCACCCAAAGCTTCTGGGGTAATTTTACCCGCTTCCAAAGAGATCACTTCTGCCAATTCGTTTTTGTACTTACGGGCTTCTTCGCCAATACGACGAACCAATTCACCACGACGTGGCGCAGGAATGGTACGCAATACTTTAAAGGCGTCTTTAAGTTCAGCATTTACCTTGTTTAGCTGTGCTGGCGTTGCATTGTTAAAAGTAGACAATGTCGCACCATCAATTGGGCTACATGCAGAAAAACTCGTGCCGTCACCCAAAGCAAGCGTATTGCCCGTTAATACACTGTAAAAAGTATCGCCTTGTTTCAGGCTATTTACGCCCAATGTTTCTAAGCAAGTAAGTGACATAGGAACCTCTAAATTGTATGTAATAATTGATACGTGAATGCATTCACCTTAACCAGCCTAAGCCAGAATGAGAAATACCGTTTTCCTGCCAGTGGTCTAGTTTTTTCCTATGGCTAGATATTATGTCTATAGGTATATTAGAAAGGTGAACTAAATATCTTTAATCAGCCAAGTCATCTTTTAAAAGAGCAAGCCGATGGACATTCGATCATTACGTTATTTTATTGCTGTTTACGAAGAACGCAGCCTCAGCGCCGCTGCTAAGCGTTGCTTTGTGGCACAACCGTCCATATCAACCACGGTATCGCAATTAGAAGAGGATTTGGGCACCAAGCTTTTTGTACGTCATTCCAAAGGAGTATCGCCTACCGATAGCGGCTCCCAGCTCTATCCACACGCCTGTAAAATGGTCAGCGACCTCAGCGCCATGCGCAGTTTATTTACCGAAACGCCCACACCGCTGGCTTTGTCTATTTCACTCACGCCCTTTTTATCTGGCGCTTTAATCAGCCAAGTCATCAAAACCATGCTTGATGAAGTTCATGGACTAACGTTAAAACTTGTTGATGAATCTGAAAGCGCCGACCTACGCTTTACCTGTCAGCGTTACACCAACGATGAAGATGTGTTTTATCCTCTTTGGGAAGATGACTATGTGATCGCTATGCCGTTGGATCATTGGTTGGCGGACTTTTCTTCTTTGTCTATCAAACAAATAGACAAGCAACCCTTTATTTCTCGCACTCCATGCGACATTTTGGAATCTTGGAACTACTTGATGCAAAAACAGGAACTCACCACCGATGTTCGTGCGCAAGTAAAAACAGAAGAGTACGCGTTGGATTTAGTCGCTGCAGGCTTGGGGATTTCTCTGATCCCTGAACACTCGTCACGGGGACGAAATGACCTATGTTTACGGCCACTTAACGATGTGAAGTTAAAACGTGTGGTAGGCTTGGCGCATAAAAAAGAACGCAGTTTTCCGGCTCATCTTATCAATACTATCCTGACCGCTAAGCAACAGTTATTAATCAACAAGAACCCAACAGAAATACGGCTCGCATAACTTTTATGCATAACAAGGTGCGTTTTTACCTTTTGCATTTCTTGTAAGCGGTGGATTAGAGTAAGTCCTATTCGATAGAGATGACCTCTTTCCAAATTGACTAACTCAGGAGCGCTCCATGAAGCCCGCCGATTTTTTCGCATCCTTGTGGGATCACTACACAAACATCACGCCACAGGCTCAGCGTATCCAGCAATTATTTAAAAGCCATGGCGAAAACGTTCTGAATGATCACGTGGCTTTTCGTACTTTTAACAACTCACCCATCTCATTAGAAAAGCTTGAACCACAATTAGAAGCCATTGGTTACAAAGCCTACGGCGCATTTTTATTCGAGAGCAAACACCTAAAAGCCCGTTGTTACAAACATCAAACGGATGTCGATTCACCAAAAATTTTCCTATCTGAACTATTAGTAGAAGAACTGCCAGCAAACTGCCAAGACATCATTACTAAGTTCATCGCACAAATCCCAACGGATGCGGTACAAACACCCGCTATTTTTTGGGCCGGTAAATTATGGGAAACGCCAACAGAAGCGGAATACCTTACCCTTGCTGAACACAGTGAATATGCCGCTTGGTTATCGACTATGGGATTACAGGCTAACCACTTTACTGTCAGCATCAACCACTTGAGCAAATTCCCGACGATTGAAGAAGTGAACACATTGCTGCAAAACGAAGGGTATGCGTTAAACCAAGTCGGCGGTTTGGTCAAAGGCTCACCAGACTCTTTCTTAGAGCAATCTTCTACAATGGCAGACAAAGTCGATTACACCTTTGCCGATGGCAAACAAAAAACCATCCCAAGCTGCTTTTATGAATTTGCTCGCCGTCACACAATGCCAAACGGTGAACTGTTTGACAGCTTCATTGAAGGCAATGCCGACAAGATTTTTGATTCCACCAGCACTAAATGATGAATAAATAACTCGAAATAATAGAACGAGCCCACTTGGCTCGTTTTTTTCGAACTAATCTGACCTTCAGAGCATCATATATTTGTCACCTAGTGCTTGTAGTATGTACCGATTCGGCTGTCCGTGTATAATGCTGGCAGTTTAAATATGGGCCTTACGATTATGATGAACCAACTTATTGAATTTTCTATCAACCACTGGGAAATGGTCGCTGTCTTTTTAGCGATTCTTGCTACACTACTTTTTGTTGAAAGCAAAGGCGGCGCGCAAGGGCTTACACCTTCTGCTGCGACGAACCTAATGAACAGCGACGATGCTGTTGTTGTCGACATCCGTCCAGAGAAAGAATTCAGCACTGGCCACATCACAGGCGCGCTAAATATTCCTGCGACTAAGATGAAAGACAACATGAACCGCCTTGAGAAACACAAAGACGCCCCTATTATTATAGTTTGCAAATCTGGTGTAACGTCTGGCGCGAGCGCGAAAGACCTTAAAAAAGCTGGTTTTGGTAAAGTTTACAAACTACAAGGTGGCATTGCAGAATGGCAATCATCCAATCTGCCACTGGTTAAAGGATAAGAGAAAAAATTATGGCTACTGTCACTATCTACTCGAGCGATTACTGTCCATTTTGCGTTAGAGCAAAGCAACTGTTAACGGCAAAAAATGTTGCCTTTAACGAAATCCGCGTGGACGGAGAACGTGAACTACGACAAGAAATGATGGAAAAAAGTGGCCGACACACCGTTCCGCAAATTTGGATCGGTGAAAAACATGTTGGTGGATGCGACGATCTTTTTGCCCTTGAACGTGAACAAAAACTAGATACCTTACTTACACAATAGTAAGCAGATAAGTTATCACAGGGTATAAATGAGCTGCGCCCTCATCACTTTAATAAATTATTAAAAAAAGGAACTACGATGTCCGATACAGCTGAAACACCAGAAGCACAAACACAAGAAGCGCAAGCACCACAACTTTCTATGCAACGCGTGTTTTTGAAAGATATTTCTTTTGAATCTCCTCGTTCACCTATGATTTTCCAAGAAGAATGGAAACCAGAAGTGGGCTTAGAATTAAATACTAAAAGTCGCCAAGTTGGTGAAAGTGTTTATGAAGTTGTATTAGAAATCACTGTCACTGTAAAAAATGGCACAGAAACCGGCTATTTGGTTCAAGTACAACAAGGTGGTTTATTCGTTATTTCTGGTCTTGATGACCAGCAATTACATCACGCTTTGGGTGCTTTCTGTCCTGCTACTCTATTCCCATACGCTCGTGAAAACATCGATGCGATTGTAGTAAAAGGCAGCTTCCCAGCGATCATGCTTGCACCAATCAACTTTGATGCGCTTTATGTCGAAAGCCTACAAAAGCAGCAGGCTGAAACAACTCAATAAAACATTGAGTAATAAAACCATTAGAGTTACGAAAAAGGAGGCCACGCGCTTCCTTTTTTATTGCATAATAGAAATCGTTCGCCTTTTAGTGTCGCCAGTACTTTTAGTATCGTAAGAATATATGGAAGCTGTGATGAAAAAGAAAAAGAAACCTTGTCCAAATTGTCTCAGAGCGCGCTGGCTAGTCCTTTATCTCGCTTGTTTTGCATTATTTGCCCTTCTGTTCGCTAATCAGTTTTTAGATAAAGGAATGTAAAGTGAAGTGGGTATTTATTTGGGTAACTATTTGCTTACTGGCTGGCTGTGCAACCTACCAACAAGATATTGAAGAAGGTTTAAACCTAGCAAAAGAAGGCCAATGGAAAAGCGCTGAAGACAAACTGGAAGGGGTATTAGACAACTCACAAGACCAGCTACTCTACTATATGGAAATCGGCGCCCTCGCCCAAAACCAAGGAGATTTTGAACGCAGCAATACATTACTAGAAAAAGCAGAGCGATTAAGCGATACCTTTTTTCCTGATAATTTTTCGAATCGTTCCTGGGCACTGCTCAGCAACCCAAGACAAGGCGACTATCGCGGCAGCGGTCTAGAACGCGTTTACATCAGCTATCTCAAATCTTTGAACTACCTCGCTCTGGCTGAGCAAGAAAAAAATAGTTCTAAAAAGCGCCAACTCAATGATGCCGCCTTAGTAGAAGTACGACGCATTGACATCAAACTTAATGAAATCCGCGCCCAAACCCCAAGTTATCAAGACCTTAATGCCAAAGAAAACCAAGCCTTTTACATGAAGGCATTAAACTGGTTAGGTGACTTTTACACTGGCGGACGTGACACCGATAAATTCCTCTATCGTGATGATGCTTGGGCTCGTTACTTAGCTGGGCTGCAATACGAAATCGATGGCGAATTCGATGATGCGCGCATCAGTTATGAAAAAGCGGCTAACTTGTATGAAGACGGCTATGCAAAACAATACGCTTTGCCAAGCACGACAGCAGAACGAGCTTGGTTAGATGCGATTCGCATGATGCAAAAAGGCGGCTTTAGCCAGAGTGAAATTCAACAAAAAATAGACACTAAACTGTCTGCTGACATGCAAGCAACCCTTAAACAATACCATCAAGGTGATGCTGAACTGGTGGTACTAGAACACCAAGGTTTTATCCCTGATAAAAGCGAAATGACCTTGTTGCTGTATGCCGATCCACGAGCTTATTCATTGGTATTAGAGCCATTGCACGGCGGTGGAAACGTTGAAGTAAACGATGCCTTCCGCTGGTTTACTATGGTTTATGCCGACATTAATCCGCTCAACCTAATTGCCAACTATAAAGCTGGCGGCGCATGGGGAACCTTTTCAGGCATCTTCACCAAACGCGTAATTCTCGGACGTCCTGTTTGGCAGCAACTTAATGACATTAAAGTCGACAAGTTACTAACAGAGCAAACCATACGCGTGACGGTCCCTTATTATCGTCGCTTCACTTTGGATCAACATCAGCCAACATTGCAGGTAAATACACCCACTATCGCGCCTTTTAATAATAGCTTACGAATGACCTCTCTTGCCGACATCGCTTTTCAGGAACAACTGGCACAGGCCCAACGTGACATCTATGAAGGCTTGGTCAGAGAGCTATTGCGCAGCTGGTTAGCGTATCAAGTGTCGTCCAATGTGAAAGATCAAAATGCAGCGCTAATTTTGAACCTAATTGGGCAAGTCGCGGTATTTGCTTCATCCGCGTCAGATACCCGAAACTGGCTGACCCTACCGGCACAAGTAAGGCTCACTCGTGAGCCATTACCACCGGGCGAATACAATCCAGACTATACAGTGAATAAAAAAGCGTTTTCCCTAGGCAAGGTCAACTTAGAAGCCAATAAAATTAAACTTTGGAATCTACGCAACCCCTATTAAATTGATTACACTAACGGCTTGGCATCAGGCTAAAACGGACGTAAGGAAAATATTATGCGCATCGGCACACTCAAACAGTCTAACTTGATCTCTCTATCTTGGAAGGGGTTCATCGCCCTATCTATGACCCTGCTATTAACCGCGTGTTCCGGTAGTGTAAAACGCCTAGATACGAATGAAGACGTCATGTTGTCTGACCGTTGGAATGACACAGATTCTCGTCTAGTAGCAGAAGAAATGATGAGTGACATGCTGACCTTCCCTTGGTTCCGTGATTACAACTTCGGCAATAAAGGCAACCCAACAGTTATTGTCCAAACCATCCGTAACAAAACGTCTGAACATATTCCGGTAGATACCTTTATCAATGACATCAAACGCAGCCTATTACGTTCTGGTAAAGTCGATTTTGTCGTCTCTGGCGCAGAACGCGACGAAGTTCGTAGTGAGCGTGAAGAGCAAGAATTAAACGCAGCACCAGACACTGTCGCTAAGTTTGGTCTAGAACAAGGCGCAGGTTTCGCCCTATCTGGCTCTATCAACTCGATCGTTGATTCCAATGGCGACCAACGTGTTAGCTTCTACCAAGTTGACC
This sequence comes from Marinomonas sp. ATLA20, assembly GCF_057180105.1. Lineage (NCBI taxonomy): Bacteria > Pseudomonadati > Pseudomonadota > Gammaproteobacteria > Oceanospirillales > Oceanospirillaceae > Marinomonas > Marinomonas sp. ATLA20. The sequence goes on along the minus strand of NZ_JBXUKU010000001.1, from coordinate 749,815 downwards.
TTAAATTGATTGATATGACGACAAACCGTGAAGTGTGGAATGGTCAGAAGAAAATCAAAAAACTGGCAGACAAAGGCTTTTTCTAATTATGAAACTTACCGCTCTACCAACATCGTATAACTGGATAATGGTAACGGGTCTATTATTCAGTCTAACCGGCTGTACAGGTTTAATGACAAAGTCCGAGCAAGCACCAGAGACAATACCAAACTGGGTATTGTCACCGCCTCGGGATAATACCTATTTATACGGTGTTGGCAGTGCGCCGCGCATTGAAAACATTGCGCTCGCCTTTAATCAGGCCGAGCAAAACGGTAATGCTCAGATCGCCCAACAGCTGCGAACACAAGTCAGTCAGATTAATACTCAAGATACGCAAGTTCGATCTGAACAAGGCGAAGAACAGGTTTCAAAAACACAAACGGCCTATACTCAAGTCACTACATCCCCTATTGAGTTAGAACAAACTAAGAACGAAAAACGCTTTGCTGGGGAAAACTACGTTTACGCCATGCAATCCATTGACCGTAGCCGCATTGTTGCCAAGCTCAAAGTTGCGATAAACGACACAGACGCGACAATTCGTGAAGAAGCCGCTTTGCTAAGCAAGGCCGACGACCAATATCCTGCCCCTCAGGATTGGCAAACATACATGCAGCTTATTCCGTATTTTGCCCAACGCAAATCCTATGAGGATGAACTCAGCCTATATTCGACCGAACGCACCAACGCAGGTAAAGCAGACGCTGATATCAATGCAATAGAAAAGCGGCTTAATCTCGCTCTAAGCCATTATGGATTTGATGTTTCGTCGACAAGGCATGCCGACCAATTAGCCAGTGCGCTCTCGCATTTTGGCCTAACGCCCAAAAGCGGCTCGCTTTTCAAACTAAATAGCAAAACCGTGCAACATACAGAAGAACAAGATGGACGTTTTTATGCTTTTGAAGACGGCACATTAGAACTTATCGGCCCATCGGGTTCTCGCTTGGCGTCTTGGACTGTCAGCTCCAGAGGCATTGCAAAAAGCCTCGGCAAAGCCAAAGAGCAAGCGTCTAACAGCTGGTCAAAACAAGCCATAGAAGCCATGTTTACTTGGCTAACTCGCTTGGATTAACGCCTTCCACCGTCATGAAAGATGTACGCTATGCTCTCTAAATTCTGTTAGACTGCGTTGCATTAAACCACTCGCCGTGAGTGGTTTTACATACCATTAGGAACACCAGTGTCAAAATTCTTTTATCGTGGTAGACCCGATATCATGGGTAAGCATAATTTGGGCAATTATCAGCCTAAGCCTAAAGTAAAACCTGGTAGCGAAGAGAACCCGCTCATTTTACAAGTACAAACGCCTGAGCGTGAGAGAGAAATAAACGCCATCTTGATGGCGAATGACTTGATCGCTGAAATTACGATTAACAGCGAAGTGGCCGAGGATATTACATCTTTGGATATGGTACTTAACAAACCTGCGCCACAAATCGTCGAAAAAGCACCACAACGCAATGACCCTTGCCCATGTGGAAGCACCAAGAAATACAAAAAGTGCTGCGGCTAGTAAATAAGCCGCTACAAAACAAAAAATAGCGACCATGATAGAAATGACATGGCCGCTATTTTTTTGCGATAGATCCATCCCTACAGGTTAAGCCAAATCCTCATAAGGTAAACCCACATACTGCATAGCAATAATACGACGACCTTCTTCATTGTCCGTATAAAAACTCAGTTCAGAACTCATGAATTTTTCATGGGTCGCCGCATCAGTGTCATGCACATCACCCTGACCAAAATCATGCAGCATGCTGGTCATCCACCATGAAAAACGTTCTCCGTGCCAAACACGACGCAAACAAATATCGGAATATTGAGAAATGCATTCTTTGTCGCCTTCTTTATAAACACGCGTCATCACTTTATACAAAGTCGCCACGTCAGAAGCTGCTAAATTCAAACCTTTAGCGCCAGTTGGAGGAACAATATGGGCCGCATCACCAACTAGAAACAAATTGCCGTATTGCATTGGCTCACACACAAAAGAGCGCAACGGCGCAATGCTTTTCTCAATACTTGGTCCAGTCACTAACTTAGCGGCCACGTCGTCAGGCAGACGGCGCTTTAACTCCGTCCAGAAATCTTCATCGCTCCAGTTTTCTACTTTGTCGGTCAAAGGAACCTGAAGATAATAACGAGAGCGTGTAGCGGAGCGCATGCTGGTCATGGCAAAACCACGATCCGTTTTACAGTAGATCAATTCGTCGTTTACTGGCGGCGTATCAGACAACACACCCAGCCAACCGAACGGATAAACACGCTCAAACTCTTTGCGGGAAGACTCTGGAATGGTTTGACGAGACACGCCGTGGAAACCATCACAGCCAGCAATGTAATCACAATCCAATCTGTGTAGCTCACCGTTCTGCTCAAAGGTCACATAAGGCACGTCGCTTTTCACATCATGCAGCGCCACATTGCTGGATTCGTAATAAGTGGTTAAACCCGCTTTCTCACGAGCGTCCATCAAGTCTCGGGTCACTTCGGTTTGCCCATAAACCATCACAGTGCTGCCACCAGTGAGTTTTTCCAACTCAATCTGCACGCGTTTGTTGTTAAACGCCAGTTCCACACCATGATGCACTTGGCCTTCACGATCCATACGTTCACCAACGCCTGCTTCACGCAACAAATCCGTCATACCTTGTTCAAGTACGCCTGCACGAATTCGACCTAGAATATATTCACCAGAGACTCGTTCGATAATGACATTATCAATGCCCTGCTTTGCTAAAAGTTGGCCCAGTAATAAACCTGATGGACCTGCACCAATAATGGCAACTTGCGTTTTCATGTTTCTCTCCAATTATTGTTATTTTCGATGTCGATTCAGTGATCAACTTCTTTATAACAACCATAATGGAAGATAAAGACATCAGGCGTTAGGTGATATTTACTCAAAAAATTGTACTTTTTGATTAAAATCAATTTTATAGAAAATCATCACTTACACAAATAAAAGTGACATTTTCAGCCTTTTACCCTATAAATATCGATAAATACCTGTTTATTTGTACTTTTTAACGAAAAGTAAAAATACTCTCTGAAAGTACATTTATGTCACTTTTAAATAAGAAGAACAAAATGCAAAAACAAAAAAATGACATCCCACACTTTGGGCTTTATGGTGAATCCAGCTGGATTAATGACTCTGAATTTTTCCATATTGAAGACATAGAATCTCGCAGCGGTGGCTTAGGCTGGAAGATCAGTCCACATCGTCACGCCCAGCTTTTCCAGATTCTGATTTTAAAATCAGGCGAAGCCAAAGTTCAACTCGACGAGCAGCAACAAAAACTACAAGGTGCGTGGGCGATTATTGTGCCTGCTGGTGTTGTCCATGGTTTTCGCTTCGCACCAGATACCGATGGCCGAGTCATCACCATTGCCGAACCTTTGCTTGAAGATACGTACGAAGAAAAAGCCGCCAAGTTTATTCAGCCGCTACTTAGTCGGGCCTGTTACATTGATTTTAACGGCCATAGAAATATGTTTTCCGAGCTTTGGCCGTTAATTCAGCAGCTGGAAAGCGAATCTACCCTTATTCGTGAAGGTCGCGCATTAATGAGTGAATATCTTATTAAAGCCATTTTACTGCTGCTCCACCGCCAACATAGCAATGGCGAGAGCAACGTCGCCAACAAAACCGAAGCCAGTGATGCACACCAACTCAAAGAGCTCATTGAGAGGCACTATCGCGAGCACTGGAGCAATCATCAATATGCCGATGCGCTTGGCACTTCCATCAGCCGCTTGAATAGGCTCAGCAAAACCACCTTTAACCAAAGCGTATTGGACTTAATTCATGATCGAGTTTTGTTAGAAGCAAAGCGTAGCCTGATTTATACCGCACGCTCGGTGGAAGAAATTAGCTACGATTTGGGCTTTAAAGATCCAGGGTATTTTTCACGCTTTTTCAAACGCTCCACAGGTATTCCGCCAGGAAAGTATAGAGTCCTCAGCAATCAGCCCTCAATATGAAGCCTTTGAACAATAACGGTGTGTTTGAAACCACCTAAAAGTCATTAGATGAATTTATCTAATCTATTAGCTGAAAATTGATCGTTTGCTGAATAATTGGTCAAAACCTAAAATAACAAGTGTCAAAAATGACTTAACTTTTTAGGAGAATCACTATGAATAACGATCTTAAATATGATGCTTTCGGTAACCTTGATGCGGATTACTATGTGGAAAAAGCGTATGAGCTACGTCGTCAATACTACGCTCAATTGACTAAAAAAGCGGTTGCTGGTGTTAAAACATTCTATGCAAAATTGACTGCTAATCGTTCAATGAAATCAGCTCAACCTCAGCACTAAAATTTCAGTACAACACCTTTACGTCAACTGTATTTGACTGGTTTATCTCCGTTGTTGTGAACAAAAAACAACAGCCGTTATAAAAGCAAATAAGGCATGACGATTAAAGAACCCAATGTTCCCGATGATCGAAAGGCAAGAATAAGAAATCGATCCGGTAACGGGTTTCTCTTCCCAAAAACACCTAGAAAACCCCAACTTTCCTAATAGATCCCCACTCTTAGCAGAACATTTCTACCTCAGCCCAGTCATCAAAGTGTCATAAATATGACATAAAATATCGCTCTAGCCACTTCATTCATCTAGACGTATTTGAGACATCATGAGTCAAATGGACAATATTGCTCTACTAGAGAAAATTCTTTCGAATGGATTAATCACACCATACTTTCAGCCTATCTATGATTTAAGTAATGGTGAAATATATGGCCATGAAGCACTTTCCCGTGGCCCAATGAACTCGACGCTTTTCTCTCCCGACCCATTATTTACGCTCGCTCAACAGGAAGGAAAGCTGCATAAATTAGAATTGCTTTGTCGAGAAAAAGCCTTATCGAAATTCGCCAAGCTAGAGCTAAAAGGCCGTTTATTTCTCAATGTCAGCGCATCGTTATTAGGATCACCCGACCATCAATCCGGCATGACATTAGCGATTTTGAACGAATTGGGATTGGATCAAAAAGACATCGTCATCGAACTTTCTGAACAACACCCATACGACCACAATGGCTTGCCGCGCAGCAGTGTTGATCACTATCGTGAAATGGGATTCCAAGTCGCCATTGATGACCTTGGAGTGGGCTATTCGGGCTTACAGCTTTGGTCTGAACTACAACCAGACATCGTCAAAGTCGACAAGCATTTCATTCAAGGAATCGATAAAGACGAAATCAAACGTGAGTTTGTTCGCTCTATTCTGACTATTGCCCAGCGTCTCAACTGCATCCTCATTGCTGAAGGCATAGAAACACAGCAAGAACTCGATCAATTGATAGAAATAGGTGTCACATTAGGACAAGGTTATTTTCTTGGTCGCCCAGTAGAACATCCGGCTTTTTCGACTCATCCGTATTTGGTAAAACAGGCCCAACGACGCTCCCAATTTCAAGTTGACCACTCAGAGACGGTACAAACACTGTGTCGGCCTACACCGAGCTTGCAAGAAATCAGTTTATTAGAAGATGCGTCTCAGTATTTTAAAAAACAGCCAGATCTAGTGGCGATCCCCGTAGTAAATAGCGACAACAAACCAATCGGTGTAGTCCGCCGTCACCAGCTACATGAGCTTTTCTCTACGCCTTATGGACGTGCCTTGTACGAACACAAACCCGTCACAAACTTACTCAGCGATGATGTATTGATTGTTGAAAGCAATGTCAGCTTATCCAGTGTTTCCACCTTGATGACCAACCAAGAAGCCGACACTCTGAACAATGAAATCATTGTGGTCCGAGAGGGTAAGTTCATCGGCACAGGTCACCTTCGAGATCTCTTAAAGCGCATTACCGAACTAAAAATTCAAAATGCTACTTATTCGAATCCTCTTACGCTATTACCTGGCAACGTTCCAATTCATCGAGAAGTCAGTCGTCGTTTACTAGCCAATGAAGACTTTTATGTAGCCTATTTCGACTTAAATGACTTTAAACCTTTTAATGACTTCTTCGGCTATTCCATTGGTGACGAAGTGATTCAGTTGGTTGGCTCTTTAATAAAAAATCAGGTAAACCCTGAGAATAATTTCATTGGTCATATTGGCGGCGACGACTTTGTGGTAATTTTTGGCGATCAGGATTGGCGTCATCAATGTGACAACATATTAAACATCTTTGGGCAAAAAGTACGCGGATTTTATACCGAAGACACCTTACAAGACGGCGGTGTTTGGACTAAAAACCGCCAAGGCGACACACTCTTCCATCCCATTTTAAGCCTCGCTATTGGTGTGGTTCACCCCAACCCGAAGCAATGCACCAATCATCACCAAGTAGCAGAGCTCGCAGCTCAAGCGAAAAAATCCGCCAAGCAGCAAGGTGGCAATCATATCTACCTACAGCCGTATCTAAATACCCATGTACTTGATACAGCACATTAAGGTTTATTGAACTGTCACAAAGCCCTCATAAGTTTGTCATATACGCGCTTTACCTTTAAGAAAGACCTTAGAGGAGGCGCTTATGCAGACGACATTTCGTTCGGTATTTATTTCTGATGTACACCTCGGCACAAAATCTTGCCAAGACATACACCTATTGGATTTTTTACAGTCGATTAAAACCGATACCTTGTATCTAGTCGGTGACATTATCGACCTGCAAGAAATGCGTCATAAAGCCTACTTTGTCGATGCTCATCACCGCGTCGTAGAGCAAATACTAGAGATGGCAAAGTCTGGAACAAAAGTTATTTATATTCCGGGAAATCATGACGCCTTCTTTCGTCAATTTGTAGGACAAACCCTTTCTGGGATTGAGATAAAACTCAACGCGCGTCATAAAACCGCCAACGGTCGTACTTTCCATGTCAGCCATGGCGATGAATTCGATCAAATGGTAAAAATCAGCCCACTCATGCTCGCCATAGGCGATAAAGCCCATGGTCTCATGTTATCGCTGAATCAATGGATCAACGGCGTGAGACGCTTGATAGGCTTACCTTATTGGTCACTGGCAGGCTATTTAAAAAGCCACATCAGCAAAGCAAAAGAATTTATCGAACGCTTTGAAACCGCCGCCCTAAAATCCGCCAAAAACCAAAAAGTCGACGGCTACATCTGCGGCCATATTCACTTTGCCTCCTTTCAGCTCAAAGACGATGTTCTCTATTGCAACGATGGCGATTGGGTAGAACATTGCACAGCATTAACAGAATCTGCTGCAGGGGAAATGAGCCTGATGCACTGGTCAGAAAACCCAAGAGTCTTAGCGACAGAGCCAAAAGAAGAAAATTGGGGGTTATCGCCACTGCCTGCTAGGAGTTAGCTAAGGTTCCATACAAGAAATATATAAATCAACCAATTGCAGTCTAAATAACGTTACACGCCTGATCACGGTCGTACCTCCCTCATCAGGCCTACAAAACCTTTAACGACAACTGTCTTCGTGGGAATGACGTATTAAAACCACTAACGCGTCGCCAACCTCACTCTTCCGCCTCCCATTTGGTTGAGGTCGTGTAATCGACAGTCTCTGCCTTGGTAGGCAATTTGGGCGAGTAGTAGCTCTGCGGTGGCTAAGGCGTCGGTTAAGGCATCATGGCCTTGGTATTCCGGTAAGCCGTAACGTTCTCGGCAGGCGCCGAGGCGAAAGCCGCCGTCCTGAATAGGTTGATGCGCTCGGTTGGCTTTGGTGCGTTCAATGGCGAGTGTATCTAGCCAGTTAGCTGAAAATGTTGCTAAGGCTTCGGTTTGCCACGCTTGTTTTAAAAAACCCAGTTCCATTGGTGCGTGGTGCATTACCAAGACGCGTTCGCGTAGAAGGTGTCGTAGGTAACGCAGCACGCTTTCTTGTTTTTTACCTTGCTGCAAAACGTCTGAGTCAGTAATCATGTGAATGCCGACGTTGTCGCCAATTTGTGCGCTATCTAACACAATATGTCGCGCGGTATCTAATTCAATCACACCTTTATGAATACATACCCAACCAAAGCTGACGATGTGATCTTGCTTCGGATCTAATCCCGAGGTTTCGATATCCAATACAAGGTAATCCCATTCAGACCAGGCTCGTTTAAGCGATTGCCGAGACAAATTCCACGCGCTGAGCTTTTGCAGCAAATCAAACGACATCTAGCTGTATCCTTTTAAGAAGCGCTGTTGCGCCACATCTTGCACATCATTAATGATGCTAAAGGTGGTCTTCAGATGCTTACGCTCTAATGAACTCAAATCTTTCGGATCCAAATACGCGCTGGCTTTACCAGTGGCTTGCCAGTGTCGTCCTTGAGCTTCAAGACGCAAGCCATTGAGTTTGTCCCAAGCGTCCATCAGGTTGCGTGCAGTATCGACACTGATGAGCTTTTCGCGAATGGCTTGCTCGATTCGATCCAAGGTACCGGCTCGATAGGTCTTACATGATAAGCCATACAAGCGAGCTAAATCGTTGATCAAGGCTAAGCCTTGGTGTTTCAGGTCAAGCTGGTTTTTATGCTCGCCAGAGGATTCCAAAACAAAATGACGGAAGAAGCCTAATGGCGGTTTGCTTGCCAACGCGGTGCGTGTCAGCGTCGCTAAAAACACACTGTTTTTGCTTACCTCCAACTGCATGGCTTTGATTAGATTATTCACCGCATCACCTTGTTTATCCCCTGAATCATACACACAACGAATGTCGAAAAAGATGCTCGCGTGAAGTAAAGCGCTCGGTGCACTGCTTTTTATCCAAGTAGAAAAAGCTTGCTGCCAGCCGACTGCTGTTCTTCGCCATTCAGGATTGCTCGCCATGATGTTACCGGGGCAAAGACGAATGCCGCAAAGCCCCAAGCCTTGGCAAATACACTCGGATAAATCGGCAAAATATTGGCTTTCTTTTTCCGTTGGTTCGCGCTCTAACATTAGGCCGTTATCTTGATCACTGCCCAAAGATTGATCCCGTCGCGCTTGCGAACCGAACACCAAAAACTGAAACGCCATGGGCGCTGGGCCATACTTATCCAGCGCTAGCTCAATGACGCGGCGCGTTAGGTTATCACTCACGGTCGCCAGTACTTTGCCCACATCAGCGGGTTTCATATCGGTGACAATCAGATTCATAATCAAAGTCGGCCATTGTTTGCAAACACGAGCTAACTCTTCAATAGACTGCTGACGATGGATTTGATTGATAAGCAGCAACGGGCTGAGTTCTTGATGTCGCAACAAATCAGCAGCGGTTAACATGCCAACGGCTCTTTGTTCTTCATCGACAATGGGCAAATGGTGAATATTGCTTTCGCTCATCAGAGTCTGTGCCTGCATTACCAAGGCGTCTGGTCTCAAGTTAACAGGGTCTTGCGTCATTACCTCTTTTACTAATGAATCTGCCGAGCCGCCAAGGGCCAAAATACGCGAGCGTAAATCTCGATCTGTGACTATGCCAGTTAGTTTGTCGTCTTCTACCACCAAGATAGAACTGACTCGCGCTTCGGTCATACGCATGGCGATGGTTTGAACACTTTCTTCTGGGGTCGCAAGAATCAATTGTCGCGTCATAATATGTGAAATGGGTGTCGATAACTGCAAGGCAGGAGAGGCTAATTCATTGCTCTGACTACGAGAAAGTTTACGTAACCGATTGTGCTGGGTGTGTTCAAAGAAAAGCCCAAAGGCTTCACTCTGCTCCAACGTTTCCATAAAGCGTGTTTTTTCAAAGCGATACACCAAACTGTCTTCCATGGCGACTACTTGCAAACCGTCTGGATTTTGCGCCATCACACTAGACACACCAAAACATTCACCGTCGGCAATTTGATCCACCAGCCCACCTTTAGGCGTGCGAATTTCGCAAGCGCCGCGACGAATCAAATGCACGGTTGCCGCTTCATCTTTTAGTATCACAGTCTGGCCCTGGCGCACGTACAACATGGATACACCTGTGAGTAGTTGTTTTCGCTCAGGCAAGCTTAAACTCGAAAAAGGAGGAATCGTTTCAATGAATTTATGGACTTCAGGAATATCTATCGCGGCCATTTTATTATTCTCTTTTTTTGCAGACGAAGCTTTTTACAGAAGAAGGCACCCATCATGAGTGTGCGCTTTTATTTTAGACAACAAAACGCTTCTTAGACCAATGTCTAGCAAAATAGACCCTATTCACGCTAATAAGATTTCTTTGCATATCAAGCATCTATCATTTAACGGCTGTTTATTTGCTATCAAAGGCTTGACTAAACCGAAATGTTATCGGTAACATCACGCCTTAGTTACCGGTAACATTCATTGTAACTAAACGTACTATTCCTAAAAATCGCGAACGATAAAGCGGTTCTTTCAAAAAAAAATAATGGGAAGCAATACCATGAATAAGTTCACTACCACGTTATTGACGGCCGCTACAGCCGGTATTCTATCGACTTCAGCAATTGCAGCGGATTACAACTTTAAGTTCCAATCTTCTGACCCTGCTGGCGACAAAAACTTCCAAGTTCAAAAAGAATGGACGAAACGCGTCGAAACAATGACGGGTGGTCGAGTTCATATCGAGTTGCTTCCTGTTGGCAGTATTTTCAAACACACTGAAACGCTAGATGGCATCAAAATGGGCATCTTGGACGGCCAAATCACAGCAACCGAGTTCTTCTCTGGTAAAGATCCTGCTTTTGGCCTGATTGGTAACACAGTCGGCGCTTGGTCTAATACTCAGCAACTTTTGCAATACGTTAACTATGGTGGCGGTTACGAACTAATGAACGAGCTTTACGCACCTTACGGCGTGAAATTCATTGGTGGTTCTACGACAGGTGTTGAATCTTTGGTTTCTCGTGTTCCTCTAGACAGTGTTGCAGATCTGAAAGGCCTGAAACTTCGTGCTCCTGAAGGCTTGGTCCAACGCGTATTTGCAGCAGCAGGTGCGGCACCAGTTAACCTACCAGGTTCTGAAGTATTCACCGGTCTTAGCAAAGGCGTTATCGACGCGGCTGACTACACGGTTTTCTCGACTAACCAAAAAGCCGGCATGAACGACATTGCGACACACCCTGTGCAGCCTGGCTTCCACTCTTTGCCATTGATCGATATTTCAATGAACAAGAAAAAATGGGACAAACTGCCAGCAGACATTCAAGCTATCCTAACGGTTTCAGTTCGTGACTTCGCTGAAGACATGACAACACAACTGCGTATTGCGGACCAAGCTGCCGTAAAAGCAGCGAAAGCGGATCCAAACATTACCATTCACGATTGGTCTGCAGAAGAGCGTAAGAAATTCCGTGCGATTGCTCGTACACAGTGGGAAGAGTTTGCCAAAGGTTCTGACAATGCGCAGAAAGTGTACGACTCTATTACAACGTACCTAGAAGCAAACGGCCTTCTTTAAGCTCGCCTAGAAGCCTTTTAACCCTGCAAAACAGGCGCACTGCATACCTATTGCATCTGCGCCTGCTTTTCATTGGATCATGATCATGAAAGACGAAATTCATCCACAGACACTAGACAGTTCTGAACAGCCGAGAAACGCCCTAGATCGTGCGATCTATTGGTTCGGCAACCTCATCAGTTTGCTGTTTATCTTTACCGTTGGCATTTCTTTTTACGAAGTTGTGATGCGTTACCTATTCAACGCACCAACCATTTGGGTTCACGAAACCGCCTCATTTCTAGGTGGCTGTTTGTTCGTTTATGGCGGCATTTATGCGTTGTCCATTAACAAACATGTTCGTGTGGTGCTGATCTATGACATTGTCTCAGACACAACGCGTCGCTGGTTGAATGTTTTCCACCACATCATGGGGCTGCTGTTTACCAGTTTACTTAGCTGGGCCGCTTATCAAATGGTTCAGGACTCATGGTTTACGCCATTTGGTGATCTTCGATTAGAAACATCTGGTTCCGCTTGGAACCCCGTTTTCCCAGCCTTAGTGAAAGGCATGATTTTCGCCACGCTCTGTATCATGTTTGTGCAGTTTTTCTTGCACCTAATACAAGAACTAAATGGTTTAAGGAAGCGCAAAGATGTTTGATTTATCCGCTATGGGCATAGGCTACGGCAGCCTACTAATGCTCGGCTCTATGATTTTATTGCTCTTAACAGGCATGCAATTGGCCTTTGTGACCGCGTTAGTGGCGCTTGTTTTTGCTATTGGTTGGTTTGGCGTGGGCGCGTTGCCTTTGATCACCAGCCGTTTGTACAGTTTTGTCGGTAGCTATGTATTTCTGGCGGTGCCCATGTTTGTTCTGATGGCCGCCTTATTAGATCGATCTGGTATCGCCCGAGACCTGTTCGACGCCATGAAAGTCTTTGGCCGCAAACTACGCGGCGGCGTGGCAGTACAAACTCTTTTAGTTGCTATCGTTCTAGCGTCTATGTCTGGCGTGATCGGCGGTGAAACAGTATTACTTGGTATCTTGGCCTTGCCGCAAATGTTGCGCCTTGGGTACAACCGCAAACTGGCCATTGGTGTGACCTGTGCCGGTGGCGCATTAGGCACCATGCTACCACCCAGTATCGTATTGATTATCTATGGTTTAACAGCCAGTGTTTCCATCGGTGATTTGTTTAAAGCGGCGTTCTTACCTGCTTTTATTCTTGCCTTCGCTTACATGGCTTACGTGCTGATCATTTGTCGTCTTCATCCAGAATACGCGCCCTTGCCGAGCGAAGAAGAGTTGGCAGCGGACAAAGACGTCAATTATTTCAAAGCGCTACTCTTCCCTCTTCTTACTGTAATGATGGTATTAGGCAGTATTTATACTGGTGTAGCGTCTGTGACTGAAGCCTCTGCACTGGGTGTGGTTGGCATTATTATCAGCGCGGCGATTCGTGGCGAGCTGAATTTCGCCATGCTAAAAGACAGCGCAAAAGCCACCATGAGCACCTGTGGCATGATTATCTGGATCGGTATCGGGGCAACCGCTCTGGTCGGTGTATACAACCTGATGGGCGGAATCTCCTTTGTTGAAGAAACCATTCTTGCCCTAAGTGGCGGCAGCGTCATGGGCACCGTCATGATCATGATGATCATCTTACTGGTACTCGGTATGTTCTTAGATTGGGTCGGTGTTGCACTATTAACCATGCCGATCTTCGTCCCTATCATTACAGGTCTTGGCTTAGATCCTATCTGGTTTGGCGTGGTGTTCTGTTTGAATATGCAGGTATCTTTCTTATCACCTCCGTTTGGCCCTGCGGCGTTTTATCTTAAATCTGTGGCGCCAAAAGACATTAGCCTGGGCGAGATCTTTAGCTCTCTCATGCCTTTCATTGGCTTGCAGGTTTTGGTTCTTGCTTTGGTCATATTCTTTCCTGAGCTGGCCCTTTGGTGGAAATAACCCATTGAGACCATGCCGTTCAACACGGCTTTTTGAACGACACTGCGGCCTTGCTGGACAACAGCAAGGCGATAAGGAATTAAGAAGATGACAAAGAAAATTGTAGTATTAGGCGTATCAGGTTCAGGTAAATCTTTAATAGGCAAAAGCATAGCAGATAAGCTTGGTTACCCATTTTTTGATGGCGATGACTTTCACTGCCAAGCCAATGTAGACAAAATGCGCCAAGGTACGCCACTCACAGATGAAGATCGCAAGGATTGGTTGGCAACACTCAACAACATATTGACTGATAACCCAACGGCCGTTATTGCTTGCTCCGGACTGAAGCCAGAATATCGCGCCATGCTGCGCAATGGTTTAGACGATGTCACCATGATCTATTTAAAAGGCAGCATCGATACCATTTGGCAACGTCATCAAAAACGTGACGGTCATTATTTTAATGGTCGAGAAATGCTAGAAAGCCAATTCGCCACTTTAGTTGAACCAACAAGCGACGAAGCTCTGGTGATCGATATTTCTCAAAATGCCGACCAAGTTTTAAATGAAGCCTTGACGCTTTTAGCGATTAAATAAATATATAAGCAAGAGACACAACCAAAAAGTTGTGTCTCTTGCTAAAAAAGTGAATGCTCACTTTCAACATAATTCCTACTTTAATTAACACCGACTCCATTAATGCCTACTTTTTGTTTCTAGCCATGAATGGCTTATGATAATGTTACCTGTAACAAAACATGGATACGTCACTGGTATGAAAAGCTCCGACAAGAAAAGCCCAAGCATGAAAAACAAACGCCCAACACTGCAAGACGTGGCTGACTTAGTTGGCGTGACAAAAATGACCGTGAGTCGCTTTCTTAGAAATCCAGATCAAGTTTCTGTGCCATTACAAACTAAAATCGCCGATGCATTAGAAGACCTAGGTTACATCCCCAACCGAGCACCTGATATTTTATCCAAATCAAAAAGCCACGCGATTGGCGTTCTACTTCCCTCTTTAACCAACCAAGTATTCGCTGAAGTCATTCGTGGTATTGAATCCGTCGTTGAACCCGCGGGCTATCAAACCATGCTGGCTCACTATGGTTACAGCAAAGAAGCGGAAGAAGCCCGTATTGCGACTCTCTTGTCTTACAGTGTCGATGGATTAATCATCTCCGAGAGCTATCACACAGAGCGCGTGAGAAAAATGCTAGCCGTGGCTGGCATTCCCGTTATTGAAATCATGGACTCCGTTTCCCCTCCGATTGAGCAAGCTATCGGCATAGACAACGAAGCCGCCGCGTATGCCATGACGGATTTTATGATCAAACGAGGCCGACAAAAGATTGTCTATTTTGCCGCGCGAATGGATCAGCGGACTCTGTTTAAAATCAAAGGCTACGAAACCGCCATGCAAGACAACGGATTAACGCCTTTGTGCCTGAAAACCAACAGCGCGTCTTCATTCACCCTTGGGGCCACTTTTCTACACGATGCCCTGCAGCAACAACCCGATACCGACGGCATATTCTGCACCAACGATGACTTAGCAATTGGTGCGCTGTACGCTTGCCAAAAAGCTGGCATCAAGATTCCACAAGACATCAGCATTGCAGGTTTCCACGGCCATGATATTTCCCGCGCTATGGTGCCTAGACTGGCAACCGTCATTACGCCCCGTGAAGAAATGGGACGCCTTGCTGCCGAACATCTGTTGTCACGTCTGCAGGGGAATCCCGTCTCTCAAACCATTATTGATTTGCCCTTTCAAATAGAAGCCGGCGAAAGTCTTTAATCATTAGAAAATAAGATACAGCGTCAAAATTGATTATTGAGAAGAAAACACTTAACACTGAAATGAGAAGTGTTATTATTATCGAAATTTTTCAATAACAAAGACATATTCTTATGAAACGCTTGATCTATCTTGCCTTAACCGCTCTTTCTCTCTGCCTATGCTCACTGGCTCAAGCTGTCACAGTAGAAGACAGTAAAGGATCATTTAGCATCGATTACACGCCAAAGCGTATCGTTGTGTTGGAGTTTTCATTTGTCGATGCATTAGCTGCCGTTGGTGTCAGCCCTGTCGGTATCGCGGATGACAAAGATTCTGAACGTATTCTAAAAGAAATTCGTGATGAAATTGGCGATTGGACATCGGTTGGTACGCGTTCTCAGCCTAGCCTTGAAACCATTTCTTCGCTAAAACCAGATCTCATCATTGCCGATATTTCCCGCCATGAAGGCGTATATGCTGATCTACAAAAAATAGCCCCCACCTTGATTCTGCCTTCACGCCGAGCCACCTATGAAGAAAACCTTCAAGCCACGGCCATTATTGGTAAAGCCATAGGCAAAGACAAAGAAATGCAAGCGCGCCTGAAGAAACATGACGAAGTGATGGCGGAACTAGCGGCCCAATTACCAAAGGGCAAAGAAGTGCAATTTGGTGTTGCCCGTGATGACGCCTTATTTCTTCACACAGCAGATTCCTATGCTGGCGGCGTGATACGCGCATTGGGCTTAAAAAATGCCAATACTGGCCGCAGCGATGATGCTTACCGTCAAACCAGCTTAGAACAACTACTTACGGTCAACCCAGATTACTTTATCGTCGGTAATTACGTCACACCCAGCATCGTCGACAAATGGAAAAGTGAGCCGCTTTGGTCAATCTTAAAAGCCGCTAAAAATAACCACATTTATGCGGTTAATCCTAATACCTGGTCCCGTTGCCGCGGCATTATTTCAGCCGAAACCATGGGGCAAGATCTAATCAAGGTCTTCAAC
This sequence comes from Marinomonas sp. ATLA20, assembly GCF_057180105.1. NCBI lineage: Bacteria > Pseudomonadati > Pseudomonadota > Gammaproteobacteria > Oceanospirillales > Oceanospirillaceae > Marinomonas > Marinomonas sp. ATLA20. The sequence goes on along the minus strand of NZ_JBXUKU010000001.1, from coordinate 733,699 downwards.
GCGAAAAAATGATCTCGTTACGTTTTTCTTTTTTTGCCCAGTGCCTATTGCTACTACTGCTTCTGTTTGCCTGTTCATGGATCAGCCTGTTTAGCTGGTCCGTTATTACCGTCACGCCAGCGGACGCTCTGCATGCCTTATACAATATGAATCAGGACAGCATTGCCCAGCATATTGTTCATGATTTAAGACTGCCTAGAGTACTCGTTGGCATCATGGTCGGCGCTAATCTCGCAGCGGCTGGTGTCATCATGCAGGGCCTGACACAAAACCCTCTTGCTTCTCCGTCTGTGCTTGGCATTAACGCTGGCGCAGCTCTGGGAATGGCAAGTGTTTCCACGATCGCCCCTTGGTTTGGTTTACTCGGCAGTTCAATCGCCGCCATTATCGGTGGCGGCATTGCCTGGGCTTTCGTTATGCTGCTTGGCAGCGCATGGCGCGGCGGCAATGAACACGGAAGATTAGTATTGGCTGGCGTCGCTATTTCCGCTTTATGTGCCGCTCTAACCAAGGCCGTAATTATCATTGCTGAAGATCAAGCTGCAGGCGTACTAACTTGGCTCGCGGGAAGTTTGACCGATGCTAGATGGCAAACCTTCGATTCCCTTTGGCCTGTCTGCCTTATTGGTTTATTAGGTGCCATGCTGATTGCCCCAACACTGAATCTATTGCAGCTTGGCGATGACAATGCGCGAAACCTTGGCGTGTCGCTGATGTGGGTCAAACTAGGCGGCAGCTTTCTCGTCTTATTATTGGTCGGGAGCGCCATCAGCAGCGTCGGTGCAATTGGTTTTGTCGGCTTGCTGGTACCACATATGGCACGCATGCTCGCGGGGCAAGATCATCGTAAGTTTTTGCCTATCGCCATGATACTGGGCGCTTGTTTGGTCGTTTTATCCGATACAGTCAGCCGAGGTATTATCTATCCCGCAGAAACACCGGCTGGCGCTATTTTGGCCTTGATCGGTGCGCCGTTTTTCATCTACCTCGTCCGTAAGAGAACCTTATAATGGCCACGCGCTCGCTGCCTTTTTTAGTACTTGCCATGATAGGACTGCTGATCGCTAATCTCATGTTTGGTGCGGTTTCGATTCCATTCAAACAGATTTTAGATGGTCTTCAAATCGGTAACGAACACTACTTCACCGTTCATGAATATCGCTTACCGCGCACCATTCTCGCCATGTTAGTTGGTGCCATGATGGCGCTGGCGGGCGCCTTGGTTCAAGGGGTGATTCGTAACCCTCTGGCGTCACCGGATGTACTTGGTGTTAGCCATGGTGCTGGATTGGCCGCTGTGTTCTATATGACTTTTTTTCCCAATGCCGATATTAGCTGGCTACCTGCGGTCGCCCTAGTCGGCAGTTTAGTGGCAGCGTTAATGTTGTGGTGGTTGTGCGGCTCACATAGCAGCACCATAAAACTGGCCATTACGGGGGTGGCATTAGCGGCCTTATACGCCAGTTGTATCGACTTTCTGATGCTGGTTAAACCACTGGAAATCAATAACGCCCTATTGTGGCTAACAGGCAGTTTATGGGGACGCGGCTGGAATCAGCTTGCTATGTTATTGCCTTGGCTGCTGTTGATTCCTTTTGCCCTTTGGCTTGCGAAACCGCTCAATCTCATTCATCTCGGTGATGACAGCGCCATTAGCCTTGGTATAAAGGCGAACAAGCTACGTTTGGCCTCCTTGACTATTGCTGTTGGGCTGACTGCGTCTTGTGTGGCGATTTGCGGCCCTATTGGCTTTCTCGGTTTAGTGGCTCCGCATTTAACCCGAAAATTGGTCGGCGGCCGTCATCAAATACTCTTGCCTGCCACCATGTTAGTTGGCGCCATTTTGTTGCTGCTTGCTGATCTCGTAGCTCGCACCATTGATCCACCAATTGAATTACCCGCCGGCATTATGACCGCCATTATTGGCGCGCCGTATTTTCTTTGGCTACTCCTTAGGACGAAATGATTTATGTCTCTTAGCACTCATAACTTATCTGTTGGCTACCATGATAAAGCCATCGTAAAACAAGTCGACCTAAACATCCCCGAAGGAAAAATCATTGCGTTACTTGGACCAAATGGTTGTGGCAAATCCACTTTATTGAAAGCCATGGCGCGCATTCTTTCTCCTATGGATGGCCAAGTTCACTGGCAAGGCCAGAACCTTCACGGCATCGCATCTAAAAAACTGGCGCAACAATTGGCCTTGTTGCCACAAACCCAACCGATTCCTGAAGGGATTAAAGTCAAAGATTTGGTCGCCTATGGACGCAGCCCATACACTGGGTTTTGGGGACGGATTAGCAAAGAAGACCACGACATTATTACTCAAGTCATGCAAGAAACCGGCATTACCGAGCTAGCTGAGCAACTGGTCAGTGAGCTGTCTGGCGGTCAACGTCAGCGTGTTTGGCTCGCCATGACGTTAGCGCAAGATACGCCGTATTTGTTGCTGGATGAGCCAACCACCTACATGGATTTAAGCCATCAAGTAGAACTCATGCACTTGCTGCGCAAGTTGAATTTGCAAGGCAAAACCATCATCACGGTGCTCCATGACATCAACCAAGCGGCACGTTATTGCGACCACTTGATCGTGATGAAAAAAGGCAAAATTGTCACCCAAGGTTCACCAGACTCAGTGCTTACCCAGCAGTTATTGAAAGAGGTCTTCTCGTTGAGTGCGCAGATTCATCAAGACCCGATAGCCAAAACGCCAATGTGTGTGGTGGAGTAATGAAAAATCTAATCGCTTAGTGATGTGTGTTCTTTTGGCAATAACGCAAACACTGCATCTTGGGTAATAACCGTCGCATATTCACCATGCAGATTCGACAATGACATTGCATGCACATCATCCGCACTGCGTGATAGGCCAAAAAAGTCTTCTTTTTCAAACGCAAAACACGCACTGCCGACCACGTAGGTATTAAAACCTAAGTTACCGGCACTTCTCACGGTGGATTCAACAGAGTTATTTGTACTGACGCCAACCACAACCAACGCTTGTATGTCTTGGTCGCGTAGCCAGCTTTCTAAATCGGAAAAGGTGAAGGCATCGGGAACGGATTTTTCAATAATCTTCTCGTCCGCCAAAGGTTGAAAAGCGTCTTGAAAGAGAGCGCCATCTTGATCAGGCCAAAACAAAGATTCCGGCTCATTCGACAAATGGCGCACATGAACTATCGGCGCGTGGATCGATCGCCAATGAGCCAGTAACTCGGCAATTTCATGTTCAGCATTCGGGTTATTACGTTCACCCGCTTGCGGCCAAGACATGCCTTGCTGCATATCAATAATCATCAATACTATCGGCTTAGACATTACCTTTCCTTTGCATTAAACATCTGCGTTTAGGCGTCTTTACTTTGCTGCTCGATAGCTTTTTCATTTTCTCGATTTTCGAGCGCTAACAGTCGTTTTTGCTGATTGCGCAGTTTAAAGAAGAAAACCACCAGCGCCATACATAGTAAGAAAGTTAAGTTACCCAAAAAATTCACACGATATTCTAACGACTTAACATGAGCCATTTTGGTAGAAAGTGATTGGTAATCGCCTAAAGATGCGGTGGACAGCTGTAAAATTGCCACGCTACGCTCAAGTTCAAAAACAGTCTGCTCAAGCGTCTTCTGATCTTCTGAAGTCTTGGTCGCTGCCATGGAAGAAACCGATACAAAGCTCCCCAGAATCAAACATAATAACAATCGATATAGCATAATTAATCCCTAAAATAGCGTCAGTTGATAACTGCATAATAACGGTATCGCAGGCCTAATGGCTAGGGAAGATATGAATAACAGGCTTTTATCCACATGCTGAGGCAAGAGGACTTACTCGTGCCTTCCCTAGACCTGCAATACCTAACTGTCAATACGAATCATGATGCTATTACAGAAACAGTCGATACCGACAGCCTAGTTATACTTTGAAAATCGAAATACTGCGGTTCAAGGATTCCGCTTGATCAGCAATGGCTTTACTTGCTTGGGAATTCAAGGCTACCGATTCTGAAGTGTCTTCCGTGATTTCACGTATAGTATCGACGTTTTTACTAATCTCATTGGCCGCTATCGTTTGTTGTTCAATGGCAGTGGATACAGATCCAGCCATACCGGAGATCTCTTCTACATCGAGAATAATCTGCTCGAGCACAACACCTGTCGTCGCGGCTTCATCACGACTTAACACGCCATCCTGACGGCAATTTTCCATCAGCGTCACGATACCTTTGGTTCGTTCTTGCAAGGTAACAATAATGTCTGAAATTTCTTCCGTCGCTGTATGAGTTCGGCTTGCTAAGGCACGAACCTCATCGGCAACAACGGCGAAACCTCGTCCTTGCTCACCGGCTCTCGCGGCTTCAATCGCAGCATTAAGTGCCAGCAAGTTAGTCTGCTCGGCAATTCCTTGGATAACGCTTAACACAGTTCCAATACTTTCGCTTTCTTTGGCTAATTCGCTGACGGTTTCGACCGAGCCTTCAAGACTATCTGAAAGCTGGCGAATACGATCAATGGCCGAGTTCACTTGAGATTGACCTTGTCGTGCGCTTTCTTGTGTAGATCGTGCCTTCGCTGCGGCCATTTCCATACTGCGTGAAATATCTTCCACGGTACCGACCATTTCAGTAACAGATACCGCAACCATGTCCGTTTCTGAGCGCTGCTTCTGAGCATCGTCTGATGTTCTTGCCGCATTTTGTGACAACTGAACGGTTGTCGTATTCATTTCTTGTACAGTGAGGTTTGCGTTAGCAATCACTCGGCTAAAATCGGCCAACATATCGTTGATACTGGCGGCAACAAAGCCAATCTCATCTTTCGCGGGTAAATCAACGCGCAAACTTATATTGTGAGTCGTTTGAATGTCTCGCATTGTTGATTGGATGGTGTTCAATGCTGAGTTAATCGTGCGGTTAATAATCCACCCAACAAACACCCCGGCAACAATAATGACACCACAAAGAATGGTTGTCAGCATCATGGCAAAGGATGTTTTTTCCTGAATAATTGAGGTTAGTTGAGCTTCTAGTGAATCGAGTGCGGTTTCCGTTTTATGGATCGATTCACGCATCGCCAATAATTGCCCTTCTTTACTGTTCAAGCCTAAAGCTTTTTTGCCTTCTGCATATTGATTAAAACCTGTTCGGTACTGTTCAGAAAGAGACACCAACAATTCAACTTTATCCGCCGGTAATGAACCGCTACGTAGATTACTTTCTAATTGATCTAATGTTTTATTAAAAGAGGCAATATATTTAGGGTTATTACGCAGCATAAAATCTTTTTCATGTCGACGAAGCTGTAACATGGTCACCAACAAAGCATCCTGATTCAGAGCAGACAATTCACTCTCAATATTATGCACAGCGTCACGTAGTTTGCCCTGCAACCCAGTCTCTGGCGTTAGCCCTAGTTCTGTCGAAGCAGATACCACCGAAGCAAAATCAGCCTGATATTCTTTGAAATCATCGCCTAGTTCCAACAAAGTATCGGTATTTATGTCAAATTCGTTCATCACGTTTTCAAGTATTGTTTGATCCGTGAAAAGCGAAGTTATTGTCTCGTTGAATTTTGTTTCATAGGAAAGGTCGAGACGCGCGAGAAAATCTTTCTCATTACGACGCAAGGTAAGCATATTGACTTGTTGGTGTACGACAAGGTTCTTGGCGTAGTTTAGTTTTTCTAGATTGCCTTGTGTGTTGTAAAAAAGCCCTAACATGGCAACTAAGGCAACAACCAACAGCACGGTATTTAAAATTAACTTATGTTTAATAAGCACAGGAGGCTCCTATTATTCAATGTAAAACACTCCCTAACTTACAAAGAAGAGCCCTTATGCACGATACAGATCACACAGGTCTCTAAAACTAAATCCATCTGTCTGTATAGTAATGCATTAAAACCGTCAGATCTGTCGAGCACACAATTCCATAATAAACGTCACAGTAAATAACAAAGCTAACTGAGATTTGTTACAGAAAAAAGTTCACTCATAAAAATCGAGTAAAAGATGTTTTCAGAAAATCCAGCAGCAAACGCAACTTTTTAGATTCTGCAGTACCTGGTGGAAAGACCGCGTAAACATCTATTCCTGTGCATTTATAATCCGGCAAAATTCGCTCTAAACGCCCATTGGCGATACGTGGCTGAGCGTCGTACATTGGAATTCGGCCAATACCATTTCCACCTTCTAAAAAAATAGTTCTGGCGGCCGCATTGTTGGTGCTTACCGCACCACGCACAGACAAACTGAACGATTTGGAACCTTGGCTAAGGTGAACGGTATTCGCCGCTGGCGTATACACCACCCAGTCGTGGTCATACAGCTCTTCTGGTTGAGTGGGTTTGCCGCGTCGCCGAAAATACTCTGGTGAACCACACAAGCAGGTTTCGAATGTCGTCAACTTGCTGGCTTGTAATCCAGAATCCAGTAATGGCGCACCTCGAATGGCCAGATCAACGCCATCTTTGATGATATTGACCACTTCATCGCTCAAGGAAACATTCAATTCAATTAACGGATAAAGTTGTCGAAATTCGTTCAGAGCAGGCACAATCACCTGCAAGCCTAAATTCACCGGACAGGTAATTTTCAGTTTACCAACGGGCTCTTGTTTGGCTTTTTCTATTTGCTGATTCGCTTCATGGGCCTGAAACGCAATAGCTCGGCAACGCTGATAATAGGCTTCGCCTGTTTCAGTCAATGACAAAGACCGAGTAGTACGATTCAGCAGTTTTACACCAAGTTGTTCTTCTAGCTTTTTCAGGTGATAACTCACCACACCACGGGAAATCCCCATGAATTTGGCGGCGGCCGTTAAACTGCCTTGCTCCACCACTTGAGCAAACACCACCATACTTTTTAACTGTTCAAACGAGACTTCCATCGTGACGACTCTTTTTCTATAGATAACGAAGATGACGTCAATTGTATCAATTATTAAACCAATGAAGTCAAAAACCTTCTCATTACGTTAATTCGATTAATTAGATAGACTAATCACAAGTTATTTAAACAACTCATTCAAACATTTAGGATTCTCTTATGAACAGTCTTATGAGCAACAAAAAAATTCTAGTCGTTCTAACATCTCATTCAGATTTGGGCGATACAGGCCACAAAACAGGTTTTTGGGTAGAAGAATTCGCTGCTCCTTATTACGCGTTTATTGATGCAGGCGCTGAAGTAACAGTCGCAACACCAAAAGGCGGCCAAGCACCTATTGACCCAAACAGCACGGCACCAGCAGCGCAAACCGAAGCAACAGAACGCTTCTACAAAGATCAAGCGGCGCAAGATGTGATTACCAACACAGTAAAACTGAGCGATATGAAAGAAGGCGACTTCGATGCCATCTTCTATCCTGGCGGCCACGGTCCACTTTGGGATTTGACTGAAAACGAAGAATCCATTGCCTTGATCGAAAGCTTCATCGCAGCAAACAAGCCAATCTCTTCTGTTTGTCACGCACCAAGCGCTTTCTTAAACATCAAAGACGCAAACGGCGAGTACTTCATTAAAGGTAAAACCGTTACAGGTTTCACTAACAGCGAAGAAGCTGCGGTTCAATTGACCGAAGTCGTGCCTTTCTTGTTAGAAGATGAAATGAAGAAACGCGGTGCAGACTACAAAAACACGGCGGACTGGACACCTTTCGCAGTGCAAGATGGCTTGATGATCACAGGGCAAAACCCTGCAAGTTCTGAATTGGTTGCTGAAAAACTATTGGCTCAATTAGCTAAATAAGTTCCAAGTACAATAAGTACTATAAAACCCGTCTCAAGGACACTTGAAGCGGGTTTTCTCGTTCTGGTTGCGTGATATTAAAAAGCGACTATATGGCGTAATCGAAAACAATAATGTCTTGTAAAATCGGCCCTAATTGCGCTTTTAACACCTCGTGTTCAGGGTGAGGAATATAAGCATCACGAGCAGCTTCATCCACAAAGGTCATAAAAACACAATGGGTATAGTCTTTATTGCGGCCTTCTGGACTGTTGTTTAAGCCCCATTCAACCGATTCAATACCATCGATTTTACTTTTGATCGCTTCGAAATTGGCCAAAGAGGTCGCAATGTCGGCTTCACTGGCTTGCTCTTTATACTGAATAAACAAAACATGACGAATCATAAGAACTCCTGTTTGAATAAAGGGATTTAGCAAAATCATACTCCGCCTTTCTCGCCAAAAACATGCACACTGCAAACAATCCTTAAAAGGTCAATTTTGTTCAATACGTGAGATACCTAAAACACGATAGTGAACACCTGTTTATTATCTTTTTAGGAACACCTGATGACTCTTTCGTTAATCACTTCTATGTCTTTTTTTGCCTTGGCAGCGTCTTTGTCACCTGGGCCGGTGAACCTTGTCTCGCTAAGCGGCAGTGCGCGTTATGGCATTAAAACAGGACTTGTTTTTGTAACGGGAGCAACCCTTGGTTTTATTGTGCTGTTTTTACTGATTGGCTTTGGACTGCATTACTTAATCGACCAATTAAGCTGGATAACCCAAGTGCTGCAATGGTTCGGTATCGCCTTTCTGTTGTATCTGAGTTATCAGCTATTCACTGACAATGGCGAACTGAATTCTGACAAACACAGCAAGGCGCCAACCTTTATGACCGGTGCCATTATGCAATGGCTCAATCCAAAAGCTTGGCTGGCTTCGCTATCAGGTATTGCGGCCTATATTCCCAATGCCGAAGTGACGGAAGTGATGATCTTTGCCAGCCTGTATTTGCCAATCTGTTGGCTATCTTTAGGCGTTTGGGTGTGGATAGGAAAAATACTCGGGCAATATTTTCAAAGCCCAGCCAAGATGCGCTTGATGAACAAAACCTTGGCGACATTACTGGCAGGCAGTTGTGTGTTGATCCTTGTCTAACCAACCTTCACAAAGCAGAAATCGAACGCCGATACTGATCTGGCGTTGCCGCTACTCGCTGTTTAAACACGCGCTGAAAATGTGCTTGATCGCTAAAGCCAATCGTCTGAGCGACGTCCGCAATCGCTTGACCCTGCTTCAACGCTTGCTGACCAAGTTGTACACGACGATTTAAACGATAAGCGTGTGGCGTCATATTAAAATGACGCTTAAACGCACGAACCAAATAACCGGTACTGAAACCAAATTCAGCACTAATTTGCTCAATCGAAGTATCGTGCAAACAGTATTGATTCAAATAGTCCGCCACTTGATATAAGTTATTCACTGGCAAAGCTGTGGAAGATTCAATGTTATTCGCATCCAACTCCGTGAACAAGTCCACCAGCACCGCTTCTAGCTTTTGGCCTTTTCCTAAAGACGAAAAAGTTGCAGCCATTAGACATTCACATACTTCTACAAATGCCTGATACGCCTGAGCTGACATTAAAGTATCACCTAGGGTATCTTGCCAGATCTGAGTTCTTCTAATGCCACGGGCAAACAACAAGGACGCAAGCCAGTCTTTATCTAGATGCATCATATAATAAGCCCAAGGAGAATCTTGGCGAGGGTTACAGGCATGAACCACATCTGGATTCATCATTACCAAAGCGCCGCGCTCAACACCGTGTAAGCGGTCTGCACAGAGAAATTCACTCTGGCCTTGCACAATGGCACCAATCGACCACTCTTGATGGGAATGCGGTGCATAGCTGACCTCTCTGCCATCCAATACTTGGCGAAGTTCAACGTAAGGCAAAGCCGGATCTCGCCAAAAAATCGGATGGGTAGAAGGTGTCATCTTATCTTCCTATCAATCAAACCGTTTAGGTCAAATCTTTTACGGTAAGCAACTGAAGCGAAACGTGTTATCCAGCGCCTTAGGCAGTACCAAGGTACTGAACTGTAAGCGTTCTGATTGTTTGCATACGCTATTTCGCTCTGATTCATCGTCCACATAAATGCGACGATATTCTGTATTAAAAACAGGCTTGCCGGCTTTAATAAAGTTTGAATAAGAACGGCATTCAGAGTATTCAAAGCATTGCTCTGTGACAGCAAAATCAAAATCGCTGCTCAGCGCTCGAGCCTGATCAGGATCGTTTTTCAAACCAATTGCCAAGCCTCTACTATGAGCCTCTGCCGCTAAAAAGCGATTATAATCTAACTGATCATTAGCTCGAAACGAAAAACCCGTATTCGTGCGATAACTGTCTACGTTATCTGGCTCAACGCCATCACACCCTTTTGTGACGGCTAAATCCAGGCGGCGAATCATCACCTCACGCACTTGGCTAGAACGAATATCCAACCAACGCTCATTATCCCAACCACTCAGCGTTTTGCCCAAATCTTTGATGGCAAAATCCGCAGCGTCAGGACGCCAGTCTTCGTAAGAACCGGCCGAGAAATAACAAATCACTTTTTTATCGGAGGCTTGCAGACGTTGAATCAGTTCAACAGACGAATCAAATAAATCAATATCGTATAAATCCACGTCGTAACCTTCATTAACAACCCCATCCAGTTGCCAATGCCAAGTCGCAGACACCGGTGGACGATACCAATCATCTGCCGCATAAAGAGGAGAAAAGATAGTCGACAGAAAAAGACACAACACAGGAATTGGAAAAAGTAGTACGCGCATAGTGGACCCCATATGCTCAAAAGGCTAAAAAGCCCACGACAGGTCTTGCCGTAATCTATCACTCTACTCTGTTATGACGGCAAAAGCTTACAATCTAAAAAATCATTCGCTCTCTACCAATTCTTTCGAAGACTCCTAATCAATCAACTGCTTAGCTAAAGCGTATTTTATCAAGCCTGCAGAAGTATGAATATCTAACTTGTTTTTTACATTCTGACGATGGGTTTCAACGGTTCTGACACTAATATCCAAAGTCTGAGCAATTTCTTTATTAGATAAACCTGTCGCTAGCGCTTTTAATACCGCAGTTTCACGCTTGGTCAACTCTTCATTTTCTTTTGCAGAAGACGCAAGAGAAAACAATGAGTCTGAAGCGCCAGAACTAAAATACGTACCACCTTGGTGTACGGTATTGATGGCTTGCACCAACTCTTCAGACGATACATCTTTTAACACATAGCCATTCGCACCAGACTGAATCAGAGACAAAATATATTCTTTGTCATTGTGCATACTAAGCATCAGAATTTTTATATTAGGCTGCTCCGCCTTAAAGCGCTTAGTGGCTTCCAGGCCATTTAACACTGGCATCGAAACATCCATAAGAATCAAATCTGGCTGGGTTTCTTTGGCTTTTTCTAACGCTTCCAAACCATTCGACGCGGTGGCAATAATGTCAATATTACCTTCCAATTCCAAACGAGCTTGCAGGCCATCCAGCACCAACATGTGATCATCGACTAAGAGAACACGAATTTTTTTTGTCATTATTATCACTCTATACTTACTGGTTAAAGATGTTGCTCAAGGGGTAATAGCGCGCATACTTTTGTGCCTTTATCACGTTGCGATTCCAATATGAAATCACCACCAATCAATTCGATTCGCTCACGCATATTGATTAAACCAATTCCTGAAAAAAGCTCCGATTTTTTCGAGATGCCTTTACCATCATCCAAACACTCAAACACAACTTGCCTATGTGACTGCGAAACCTGTAGCGAAATATTCTTAGCCTCGGCATGCTTTTCAATATTCGTTAGCGACTCTTGAGTAAGGCGATACACCGTAATTTCTATTTCATCAGGCAACTTAGCGGCCACATCAAAACGATACGCCACCTGGATTCCTGTTCGCTCCATGAACTGGTCAATCAAAGCTTGTAAGGCTGTATCCAAGCCTAAATCATCTAATAAAGTAGGTCGTAAGTTATGTGAAATCTGCCGCACTTCACTGATGGTTTGGTTTATTAAATCACTGGCTTTTTCCAACTCCTGATGAATCACTTCTTTTTCATGACCGCGATTTAACTTGTTTTCTGCTAACTCAATTCGAAACTTACAACTCACCAATAATTGATTAATGCCATCATGAAGTTCACGCGAAAAGCCTCGCCTTTCACTAACTTGCAAGCGCATAAAACGCTGGGCCAGTTCCTTTAGCCTTGAGTCCGCTAATTTGTGCTCATGGAGATTGATCGCCAACCCCAACAAGATAACCAACACCACAGTCACCACAACCACTTCAATGACTGTAAAAAAGCTGCGCTGAATATTGTCATTCATCGTCGCTTTGGTTTTCGCCAATTCTGCGTAGATATCATCAAGATACAACCCGGTTCCCATCATCCAATCCCATCGATCGATAGCAACTACATAACCCAACTTATCCTCTTGCTTCATCAGTGGCGGCTTCTCCCATATATATCTATGATAGCCACCACCTGCTTGAGCAGCTCGGATTAACCCCTGAATCAGGAAATTCCCTGAACGATCCTGAAAATCCCATAAGTTTTTACCGACAAAATCCGGTTGGGTTGGATGGACTAAATTGACCCCAGACATTTCATAAGCGAAAAAATAACCATCATCTTCATAACTTAACCCCGCGAGAATTTTTTTTACCTGATCCTGTGCTTCCGCGTCGTCTAATTCTTCATTTTCCAATATAGGGCGAATCGCAGACATGGCGATATTAACGTGGTTTTTCAACGCCATTTTCTTGGCATTGACCAAATTAAATTCATAGATAGATAATTCTTGGGAGGCTAAATCACGCGCCGATTGAAAACCCAGATAAGTAATGATGGCTGTCGCGACGATAAGCGGCGCGACAGCAAGAAGAATAATTTTACTTTTTAATCCCACGGACAAAGACCTTTTTTATTATTTTTAGGCATTCAATATTCAGTGATGGACAGAAAACGCTATCAACAAAAAAGCGGGTAAAGACCCGCTTCCTTGCTTTATATTTTACCCAGTTATAAATCAGTCCATGCCATATAACTCTGGGAAAACCATAATACTGACTAGAACCAAGATCTGGATCAATATAAATGGCATGACGCCTTTATAAATATCCGTTGTTCTAATCGAACTGGGAGCCACCCCTTTTAAATAGAATAGACTAAAACCAAAGGGTGGGGTTAAGAAAGAGGTCTGCAGGTTCATCGCAATCAAGATCGCGAACCACACCATATTAATTCCTAACGCTTCGGCAACAGGCGCTAAAATCGGCACTATAATAAAGGCAATCTCAACGAAGTCTATAAAGAAGCCCAAGATCAAAATAGCAATCATGGCTAATATAATAAAGCCCCATTTTTCACCCGGAAGATTCAATAACACTTCTTCAACAATGTAATCACCGCCGGTATAACTAAACGCCATCGAAAAGGCCGTTGCACCCATCAGGATAGCAAACACCATCGCTGTCACTTTTACCGTTTCTAAGCCACTGTCATAAAGCATTTTCCAGCTAAACTGGCGGTATAACAGAGCCAATACAATCGCCCCTACACCACCCAATGCAGAAGATTCTGTCGGTGTCGCAATGCCGGTAAAGATAGAACCCAATACGATCAACACCAAGGCTAACGGCGGAATAATCGCTTTTAACGCACTGCGAATTTGCTGCGCACGAGTTTCATCATCTAAGTCCTGAGGCATGGCTGGCGCCATTTCAGGCTTTAAGAAAGTCAGGATCAAGATATACACAATATAACAAGCGATTAGAATCATGCCAGGAAACAGGGCCGCATGAAAAAGATCACCGACAGGAATGCCTAAAACATCCCCCAAGATGATCAAAATAATCGACGGTGGAATGATTTGACCCAAGGTACCAGACGCACAAATTGTGCCGCATGCTAAAGACTTGCTGTAGTTATACTTCAGCATAACTGGCAAAGAGATTAGGCCCATTGCCACGACACTCGCGCCAACCACACCAGTCGATGCCGCTAATAGCGCACCCACCAATATTGTCGAAATAGCCAAGCCACCGCGAACACCACCAAACAGTTTGCCCATGGCTTCTAATAATTGCTCGGCCAACTTGGTCTTTTGTAACACAATACCCATGAATACAAATAATGGCACCGCCATCATCACGGTATTTTCCATGTAGCTTTGGATGCGGAACGGCATGAAAGCAAACATATCAAAACCCTCGGCAAATACACCGAAGATCAAAGCAATGCCGCCAAAAGTAAAGGCAACAGGGAACCCTAGTAAAAGCATTACTAGGGCAACGAAAAACATGATTATTCCAATCATAAATAACCTACAAGCTTAAAATGGTGACAAAAATTAATGTTGAATAGGAGGGTGCGAGAAACCTTCTTCGCTCACACCACGCAGCACATTAATGCAGCGAATAACCATTCCTAACCCACTGATCGTCATAGAGAAAAAAGCAAAAGGAATAACCGCTTTAATAATCCAACGGTAAGGCAAACCACCCGGGTCACCACTGGTTTCGCCCAAAGCATAGGCTTCATAAGCAAACCCAACGCCGTAATATCCCACTAACAAAGTAAACGGGATTAAGAAAAACACACAGCCAAAAAGATCCACCCATGCTTTGCCTCGAATAGACAAATTTTCATAGATCAAATCCACACGAACATGACCGCCGTGCTGAATGCCGTAAGGAATACCTAACAGAAAAATGGCAGCGTATAAGTGCCACTCAAGCTCTTGCATCCCAATGGACACATCGTTGAAGGCATAACGCATCAAAACATCGTAGAAAACGTTGAACAGTAAGACGATAAACAACACCGTCGAAAGCACACCAAGGAAATTAGAAAAACGAGTAATGCCTCGTTCTAGGGTGATTAACAACATGACAAACTCCTAGAAAAAGCATGACGAATAAATGTTACTCGCCATGCTTAGAGGTTTTATTCCGCTAGACTATCAACACTGTCCAAGTAAGCTCGGTCAGAAATATTGGTCCAAACACGTACTTTTTTCAGGTACTTAGCTTGAGAGTCCAAAATCTCTTTCGCCAAAGGATCTTCGGCTGCTTTTTCATCAAGGAGTTCTTGGTTAGCTTTTTTCATCGCCACAAGAACTTCTTTCGGGAAGGTTTTAACTTGAACATTCGGGTATTCTGTCTTCATAGTCGCCCAGTTTTCTGCGCTCTCATGGTATGACTGAATGTACATGTCGTAAGACGCTAGCTTCATAGAAGTACGAAGAATTTCACGAAGGTCATCTGGAAGTTTTTTCCACGTGCGCTCGTTAACTAGGAACTGAAGTTCCGTTGCTGGCTCATGCCAACCTGTGTAGTAGTAAGGCGCAATTTTGTGGAAACCCATACGCAAATCTAGGGACGGCCCAACCCACTCAAGAGCATCGATAGTACGACGTTCTAGTGCGGTATACAGTTCGCCAGAAGCGATATTGGTAGGCTTAGCGCCCAGTTTCGCTAGGACTTCACCCGCAAACCCTGGAATACGCATTTTCAGACCCTGTAGATCGTCAAGAGAATTGATTTCTTTTTGGAACCAGCCACCCATTTGGTTGCCAGTATTACCACCTGGGAAGGACAACAAGCCGAACGGTTGATACACTTTCTGCATCAACTCCATGCCGCCACCGTAATAGAACCAACCATATTGCTCAGGCGTAATCATGCCAAATGGCATAGTGGTAAAATACAGCGTATTCGGCACCTTGCCTTTCCAGTAGTAAGACGCAGAATGTCCCATGTCGTACTGACCAGAACGCACCATATCAAACACACCCAAAGGCGCTTTATGTTTATTGGCAGAATCGATAGTGATTTTTAAACGTCCGTTAGACATTTCATCAGCAATACGCGCCATGTTCCTAGGGGCATCACCAAAGATAGGAAAGTTAGATGCCCACGTTTCGGCCATCTTCAATCTATAGACTTTTTCCGCCGCAATAGCAGGTAGAGAAAAAGCGCTTAGAGCCACTGCGGTTGCAGCAACTAGAGTGGTAAGTTTTAAGGATTTCATTGTTTTTATCATCCTGTGAGTCTTATTTTTTATAATTTAAGATCGAGCAGGATTAATAATGGCGTGTATAAAAAGTGCAAACAATTCGTACGAATACCGAGTGCAACACCGGAAACTACGCACACGACTACGTATTAATACGTAGAAATAAATGAAAAGCAGTCCAAATTAAAGCGCTAACCTTCTGCCAACAATGAAACGATTGTTAACTCTATTGCCTCAGCAAAAAGTTGATATTGCGAGGCATTCGGGTGCAAAAAGTCATTCATCACATCACTGGTAATTCGTCCTTCTTCATCCAGAAAAACGTGATTAATATCGCGAAAGAACACCCTTTCATCATCTGCATAACTGCAAATTATTTGATTCACTTCATTGTTCAGCATTCTGAGTTTTTGTGTTGGCTTCGCACTACGAGGGAAAATTGCCAAGAGCAACACTTTAGTCTGCGGTAACTTTTCCGCCAACACAGACAGAATCTGCTTAATGCCTAACGCCGTGTCTTCGGCTTTGTCCATCCGATGACCTGCGTTATTGGTTCCAACTAACAAAACCAATAACCTAGGCTGAATATTATCTACCTCACCATGGGCAAGTCGCCACAAAACGTTTTCTGTTTTATCGCCATTAAAACCCAGATTCAGCGCGGATCTTGGTTGGTAAAATACCTGCCAAACATCGGCCCCTTCTTTCTCCCAAGCTTGTGTGATGGAATCCCCAAGAAACACCAAATCCACTTTCTCCATGGCATTTTTTTCTGCCAACTTTTCCTCATGGCGAGGCAACCACCAAACCGTGTCTTGTGGAGCGGGTCGCAAGGCCAGCGGCCATTCCTTTGTCATCGTTCACCTCTGTTGTATTAAGACACGGTACGTTTAGCGAATAACGCCCAAATTCCAGCTATCGACATCAAAGAACCACCAGCTAGATTAAAGCCACGCATAGCTTTTTCGGAAGAGAGCAGCGTACGTGCTCTGAGAGCAAAAAAAGCATAGGTAGAAGCTGACAAGGTCGCTAACATCACAAAAGTCACTGCTAAAATGAAAAGTTGTTCTGTTTTATTCCCTTGGTGAGAAACAAATTGTGGCAAGAAGGCCACGAAAAAGATAATACCCTTTGGATTCAAAGTCGTCACAATATAAGTATTTAAAAAGAGACGCCATTTTGAAGTAAGTTTATCAGATGAAGGAATCTTCATTGGTGATGTGCCAGACCTAAGTAACTTAAATCCCAAATACAAAAGATATAAGCCACCAATCCCCTTCACCACAGTAAACCAAAAAGCCGACACAGAAAACAAAGCTCCTAATCCAACTAAAGAAGCCAATAACGCGGTGGAATCCCCCAGCGCCACACCAACCACCAAAGGGATATTCGCTCGTCGACCATGGGCTACAGAATTCGCAATCACAGCCAAAATCGTTGGGCCAGGAATGACCAACATGGTAATAGACGCGACAACAAAAGCGAGCCAAACTTCAATCGACATAGAGCTTTCTCCTTATTAAATAGGCCTCTATCAATCCATAGCCGACAGCAAAGATCAATGTTTAACCTCGTAAAAAAACAGACCAAGACACAAGTTACAAATCACATCCTAAAAAGTGCGTCCCCGGAATGGGGTTGTAACTTACCGGATCACAAGGCTCAAAACCCAAACGAACATACAAACGTCTTGCGGTGTCAAAATCCGCCAAGACATCCAAACACATACGTTGATAACCATTTTTCTTCGCACAAGACATTAGTGCAATGACTAGCTTCTCGCCTAATTGATGGCCGCGTTCTGTTGGGCGAACATAGACTCGCTTCATTTCACAAACAGCAGCATCAACTCGACGAAAGGCGCCACAGCCAACCACTTTATTATCTTTCCAGATAAGTAACACCACGCCATTGGGAAGCGAGTATTTACCATCCAGAGCAACAAACTCTTGCTCATTCAATTGGTAGTCCAAGCTTACTGGTGCCGACGAAATATACTCACGAAAGATAGCTAACACACAATCATTGTCTTGTGGAAAATCGGCAGGGCGAATGGAAAACATACCGTGTCCTTACGTTAAAAACCTGATTTGCAAAATAATACCGACAAAACACAGTAGAAAACAAAACTTAATAGATTTCTTTAAGGCAAAACCATACTCCTTTATCATCTCAGCATTCTAAAACGACATGATTAAAGAGATAGCTCCGTGGGCATTGTTCTTTTTTACCTCAAGAAAACCATCGGCATGATGCTTATGCCAATTCCTCTCACTTTGCTGGCTATGTGCCTCGCGTTCTTGCTGATGAGAAAATGGCCTAAAGTCGCCAAGTTTTTCTTGTTATGCGGCATCTTAATGTTGGGATTAACCAGCTGGAACCCTGTTGCTAATAAACTCATTGCAACGGTAGAACACGACTATTCTGTATTTGATATTGAGCAACCCGTGGATGTGGTTATCGTGCTTGGCAGTGGCCACAAAGATTTAAGTAATACCCCGACAGTAATGGCGCTAGGCAACAGTGCCCTATTCCGCCTAGAAGAAGGTTTGCGCATCCTAAAAGCCAATCCAAATGCCCAGTTATTTGTTTCCGGTTATTCGGGTGAAATGACCGAAGCGCACGCAAAAGTCATGCGCAGAGCAGCCATAGAACTAGGCGTACAACCCAATAGAATTAGAGCCTTCCCTCTTGCCAAAGACACAGAAGAGGAAGCCAACAGCATGAAACCCTACCTAGAAGGAAAACGAGCCGCGCTAGTCACCGAAGCGTCACATCTAAAACGTGCGTCTATCTTCTTCGAAAAAGCCGGCATCAACATTATTCCCGCACCGGCTCTGTATTTAGGGTCCGAAAAAAGCGACTGGCAAATCGACGCCACGGCCAACTACAAAAGCCAACGCGCTTTTTACGAATGGCTCGGACGCACTTGGCAATGGATTAAGGAGTAAGCAATGGCATCTAAAATGACATTTGAAGCGGATAAGAGAGATGACCTAATATCTCACGATACTTGGTTGATACAGCAAATAAACGCCGCTTTCGATCGCATGGAAAACGGCCTTGCTGTATTTGTGTCAAACGAAGAAGCCAACGCTCAGATGGAAGATTTTAAGGCAAAAGTTCGTGCTAGGAATAAGAACTTATAGTTACACTGCCTTATAAATTAAACCCATAATGGCTGCCATCTGGCAATTCAACATCCACGGTTAATTTGCCACCAGCGCCTTCAACATAGCGCTTCAAAGTAGATAATTTGACATCTCGACCTTTGCGCTCCATACCTGCAATCGTTGGCTGCTTCACACCTAGCGTGTTTGCCATATCTTCTTGAGTGATTTGCATACGTTCACGCAACTGGGCGAGATGAATGCCAAGCACCATATCTTCCGCCTTTTTACGGGCATTTTTTTCTATTTCAGGCTTCTGATCTGAAATTAACTTATCAAGCGTTCTAGCCATTACTCACCTCGACTTTATAAGTTAGCCATTTTAATAAATTATAGCCTTAAGACTATAATTTAAACAAAAAAAACAGCACCCATCACTGAGCACTGCTTTTCTATTACTTCAAGAGTCGAGTCTTTTCGAACCCATCAAACCTGAAACAAGAAATTTTTGATCAGGTCTTTTCCACCTTCTGTCGCGAAGGATTCTGGATGAAATTGAATGCCTTGAATCGGGTATTTTTTATGACGAACGCCCATCAGTTCGAACTTGCCGCCTTTGTGGATTGTTGCGATATCGTTGAAGTCGGCTTCTTTTAAATCCCCCACCGAGGCGGTGACTTCCAATACGTCAGGGAAACTTTCTGCTTCGGCGATTAATGAGTGATAACGCATGACTTCTAGTTGATCTGGAATGTCATGAAAAATACCTTCGCCGTTGTGGGTAATCGGGCTGGTTTTACCATGCATTGGTAATGGCGCTTTCACTACCTTGCCACCGAACACATGACAAATGCCCTGCATGCCCAAGCAAACGCCCATTAATGGAATGGTTTTGCCGAATTCCAGAATCACGTCCGCACACACACCAAAATAAGTCTTGTCGTCTGGGGAACCTGGCCCTGGGGAAATGATAATACGATCTGGCGCGGCGGCGCGAATGTCATCCAACGTCACTTCATCATTACGTTTAACGATCACCTCAAACGCGTCAATTTCACCACGGCTTTTTTCGGTTTCTAATACTTCACCAATAAACTGATACAGGTTGTAAGTGAAGGAATCGTAGTTGTCGATAATATAAACTTTCATGCTTCCCTTACTCCTGATTCACTTTTGGCGCGAAACTGTCTAGCACACGTTTGGTGCCAGCAAATTTACGTTGGATTTCTTCGTATTCGTCTTCGGCATTGGAGTCATACACATTGCCGCCACAGGTTTGCACATAGGCTTTATTGCCTTTGGCAAACACAGTACGAATTGGAATCGCAAACATACAATCGCCATTAAAAGAGAACTGACCCACCGCGCCGCCGTAAGGACCACGACCATCGTTTTCCAAATCATCGATGATCTTCATCGCTTCGATTTTTGGCGCGCCCGTCAAAGTTCCCGCAGGAAAGTTGCTCGCCAAGGCAGAGAACATATCGTGCTCTTCCGCCATGATGCCGACAATTTCGCTAGAAATGTGCTGAACGTGACTGAAACGTTTAATGTCCATCAAACTGCGCACTTTTACCGTACCGAAACGCGCCACACGGCCAATGTCGTTACGATGCAGATCGACAATCATATTGTGCTCGGCAATTTCCTTTGGATCATTCAACAAAGCACGAGCAAACGCCGTATCTTCAGCGGCGTCTTTACCGCGCTTCGCCGTGCCTGCTAATGGGAAGGTTTCCATTTCCCCTTGGCGCACGCGGAACAACAACTCTGGGCTAGCACCAATGACTTTTTGCTCAGCAAACTTGATGTAATACATTTGCGGCGATGGGTTCACTTCACGCAATTGCTCGTACAAGTTAATCGTGTCACCTTCCATATCGAACCACTTTTTGAAGCCCACTTCGCACTGGAAAATCTTACCTTCGATGATGTCTTGCTTCACCTTGGCAACCGCATCCGCGTGATCGGTTTTGCTCATGGACTCGCCTGCTGGCGTGACCACAAATGGACCGTTTTCTGGGGTTGGTTCCGCCATCATGGCGTTCACCAAATCCACACGATTTCCTGTGGAGTTATCGTCGTAGTAGAAGTAGAAAACTTCGCCTGTCATCTTGTCTAGAATCAGACCATCTTTGTATAAACCAAAACGGAAGGCATCGAACATCTCGCTCGATTGCAGATCCAAGGTCGGCTCGAAATAGTTCATGCTGTCGTAACCGATATAACCCGTTAAACCACCAGCAAAACCGCGCGACAAAATGTTCTGCGGCACAATATCGCGTAGCAAGTAATAAGGATTGTCGGATTCGAAAGATTCCGTGTTTCCGTCACGTTCCTGGATAAACAGCTGCTTGCCTTCGGCCCAGATCAATTTCTCAGGATCAAAACCAATAATCGAATGGCGGGAAATGAAGCTCTCTTCACCAAGGGATTCCAACATAAAACAGTTTTCAAAACGCTTCTCGACCTTCTTGAACAAGTCAAAAAAATCACAAGCAGAACTGATAGTGACGTACTTAGGCTTACGCGGCAGCGTGATGCGCTGCGGTTTTTTATTGTATGAACTCATATCTCTTTTAATTCCTTCAATGCTCGGGAACCACGGGTCACAGTGGCAATACCCACACCCAATTGTTTCGCAATGTCTCGCTGCGGCACACCTTGCTCCAACAGAGAGAAAATTTGCAATCTATGTTGCATCTCGTTGATTTCATTCGGAGTTAGCAAGGCTTTTAAGCGCTTCTCCAACACCGCGTCATCACCGGCTTCGGTTAAAAACTTGACCAAGTCCTTCATAGGATTCGACTCTCACAAGGAGGTTTGTATTCATGTACTAGTACAATAATGCGTTTTGTTTTTTTAAGCAACTGCATAGAGTGATAAAAATTAAAATGGAGGTTATCATTTAAGATAACAAGAGAGGGGAATTGATGAGCATACAACACTTAAAACAACAGGCATTGGCCAATACAGAGGTTCGTGCAGAATATGATCAGTTTGAAAATGAGTTCGCGTTTATCGATCAATTGCTTTCTATGCGCGCCCAAGCGGGATTAACCCAAGAACAACTCGCAAAACGTATGCATACTCAGAAAAGCAACATCAGCAGATTAGAACGCGGCAACGCCAACCCCAGCTGGACGACATTATTAAAATACGCCCATGCATGTGGATTTGAGCTCAACTTAACGCCGCAAAAAATGTCGCATGATGCTTAAAAAAACTTATCAAATTTGACAAAAGACACACCTGCATTATTAAAAATGAACTTCTATGAAGACTTAAAAGAATCGCTAGAACAAGCTGTCGCCATCCACAATGAACAACAACTTGCTAAGGAAGTAAAAATAGCACAGCAACAATTTACTGAAGGCAAAAGCATTTCAAACCAAGAGGCACGAGAAAAAGTGATTCGAAACGTCATTACAAAATGCCAGCGCACTTAACCTAGTTTTTAATTAACCCAACCTTCAAACCCGTTGCCTCGTAGATCACCTCACCATTTAGTAAAACAAAGCCATCAGCAATGCCCATTCCCAGAGGCTGTTTAATAATGCGCTTGATGTGCACTTGGTATTCAATGCCTTTCGCATTAGGATAAATCTGTCCAGTAAAGCGAACTTTCCCAACACCCAAAGCACGACCTTTTCCAGGTAAGCCAGACCACCCCAAAAACACCCCTAATAATTGCCAAAGTGCATCTAGTCCTAAACATCCGGGCATAACTGGATCACCTTTAAAATGACAGGCAAAAAACCAGTGGTCCGGCTGAATTGCCAAACTCGCTTTTAATAGGCCCTTATTGAATTTACCTCCAGTGGCATCAATGTGTGAAATTTCATCTATCATCAGCATTTGATCACTGGGTAATTGCGCGTTTCCCTCTCCAAAGAAACGCCCTTTTGACATAGCAATAATATCGGAGTTAGAAAATGTCATATTCACCTCATACTTTTCACAATCTGTTTTAGTGAGTATGGGCTTGGCTTAAGAGCGAGGATTGTAAAAATTGGACATGAATTGCTGGGAAATAGGAGAAAGCAACTTTACATCGTGCAGGGCTATGGCTTTCAGTATATGTGACTGATCATAAAAACCGAGATCCAACCCATGATTCAGATAGGAACCAGCATCTTGATAACACCGTTTTAGAAAATGGTTGATACGAACAGTCTGAGCAAACGCTTTGCTAGTAGTGCCCGTATGCAATAAAAATTGCCGATTCAAATGACGGTGACTCCAACCTACTTTGCTCGATAATTGCGCCATACTGATATCACCATGCTCTCTATAGAGAATGTTAAGAGCGTGTTTCAATTTATCAGGGAAAGATATCGATTGAGTATGCTTTATCAGCATTTTTTCGCAATACTTAACTCGATCATTAAAAGACGCTTTCTCATACAAGTTTTCTTGTAAGGATGAGAAAACGTTGTTTTCTAAAAAATCCATTTCTGTCAATTGGTTAGTAGCTTCTGAAACATCCACATTAAAGAAACTCCGTAACTTTCCGGGTTGAAACCAAATACCAAAATAGGGCCCTCCAGCGTTTAGAGGTATATCTAAAATAGAGGATTGAGTACCTCCGAATGATTCAGAGCAGATAGAGAAAAAAAGCATGTTGGTGCCATCAGGCACAATTGGGTACATAGTAGAAAAGCGAGTATTCACTTCAACAAAAGCATAAACATCATCTGATAATGCCAAGCCAGGTTTATGAATTTTTACACTCAACCCTAATTGCTCTTGTCCCGTATGCGTCAACGTCGGCTGAAAAGGTTGGTAAAGTGTCTGATATGCTTCCAACGAAGTTCCTATGACTACAGCTATTCAATACTTAAGATAAATCAAACCATAAAAAGACAATCTAAGACAAACCTAAAATAGCCTTTTAGGCATCAACTATGCTTTCAAAACCACCATAAATAAAGCAACGCACTTGAGCGTCCACTTTTGAGAAAAAGCAACATGTACGATTTTTATACTTGTCCAGACAAGACAAAAGAGTACAATGTACACCAAACCATAACAAAAGGATTTGTTGTCTATGGATCATGCGATTGAGTTTATCGAAACTCATTTATTCACCAAACAAATAAAGACTATCGCCACTGACGATGAATTAAGACAGCTACAATATGAGTTAATCGCGCAGCCTAAAAAAGGCGATTTGATTCAAGACACTGGCGGTCTCCGCAAAGTCAGAATGGCCATAGGAAATCAAGGCAAGAGCGGCAGCACAAGAGTTGTCTACTTCTTAGCAACTAAAGAAATTATCTACTTAATCATGGCTTATCCTAAAAGTGCAAAAGATAGCCTAACTAATACAGAGAAAGCTGAATTGAAAAAGCTAACAAAGCTATTGAAGAACGAGGTTTAACATGAGTATTTTTGATGAATTAAAATCTTCTTTAGAAGAAGCCGTAGAAATCCACCAAGGCCGTAAAGAAGCTTCTCGTATTACTCGCTTTGAGATTGCTGACGTGAAGTCTATTCGTGATAGCCTGCAAGTATCTCAGGCGGAATTTGCGAAAGCGCTAGGCACCAGCGTAGATACGATTAAAAGCTGGGAAAGCAGACGTCGTAACCCAACAGGTTTGGCGGCTAAAGTACTAGCAACCATTCAAGACAACCCAAGTTTCTATAAAGAATTGTCGGTACATTAAAATGATCATAAGATTTTTCCGCGTTGAGATTTACCCTAAATATCGAGAAGAGTTTGAAGCTAAGTTCCGCAGTTTATCTGTCGGGGCCCTTGAGACTCAAGAAGGCTGTGAGTCTATTGGAATTGGTTTTCCTGTTGAATCAAATCCCAATGAGTACTCAATGATTTCCAAATGGCAGAGTAAAGACAAGCTAATCGAGTTCTTAGGAGAAGACTGGCATAAAGCCTATATTCCAGATGGTATGGAGCATTACGCCAAGCAATATGCCGTGCATCATTATGAGATCTAAGAAGACCTCTCGGTTATATTTACCCTCAGTTTAGAATATTGTACTGAACAAAAATGTGCTCCCTTTTCTACCAAGATTAGGAATAGAAGCCTGTAATAGCCTAGGTTATTCTGTAGACAAATCCTTACTTTCTCTCAGCGCATCGGAAAGAAAAGCAAAGAAAGAAGAAATCTTAGAAAAATATTCCACTTCAACAAACTAGCAAGTAGATCGCTTTAAAAACGATCTCCAATCAACATTATGATCAATCCTCTAACCATTCCAACACTTTGCCGTATCTGGCCCGTATTTTGACTTTTATTACTGACATTTTGACCTAAGCGATGCTACTGCCTTGTCTTCACTGCAATGACATTCTAACTTCGTGTTGTCTCTATCATTTAGGAATAAAAACAATGACATTCATCAAAGCCAAAGACTTCACCGCCGACCGTGCTTGGGGCGCGCTGGACATTGCCAATATGAACGGCGTGACGACGCGTTTACATTGGACGGATCAACCTTATAAATGGCACATCAATGATGGTGAAGAAGTGTTTGTGGTGTTAGACGGCGAGGTGAATATGCACTATCGAGTCGATGGAAAAGATCTTGTTCAATTGATGTCTGTCGGCGATATTTTCTACGCGGCAGTTGGTACTGAGCATGTCGCACATCCAGTTGGTGAGGCGCGCATTTTGGTGATTGAAAAAGAAGGCAGTGTGTAATGAAAAACGCCTTATCTATATTCCAAAAAAGTTTATTTATAGACATTGTAATAACCAAATCTTTTAAGTAACCTCTCACTTAATGAAATATTAAGCTTCCCAGATGAGGTCACTATGAAATCTAAGCCACGCTTTTTAAAATCTATTATTAGTACATTGTTATTGAGCGGAGCCGTTCAAGCGTCGGCTGCGGATCAAACAATTCTTAACACGTCTTACGATATCGCTCGTGAGTTGTTTGCCACTTACAACCCAACGTTTGAAAAACATTGGTTAGAGAAAACGGGCAAAACCATCGAGATCAAACAGTCTCACGCAGGTTCTTCAAAACAAGCCAATGCGATTATGAACGGCTTGTCAGCAGACGTCGTTACTTTTAACCAAGTCACTGACGTTCAAGTTTTGCATGACAAAGGCAAAATGATCCCAGCAGATTGGAAAAATGAATTCCCAAATGCCAGCTCGCCTTATTATTCAACGATTGCCTTCCTAGTTCGTAAAGGCAATCCGAAAAATATCAAAAGCTGGGGCGATCTAGCCGGTAACAATGTGGCATTGGTATTTCCAAATCCAAAAACCTCTGGCAATGGTCGTTACACTTTCCTAGCCGCTTACGGGTATGCACAAAATACCTTTGGTAAAGACAATGAAACCAAGGTCGACGATTTTCTAGGTACTTTCCTGAAAAACGTGTCTGTGTTTGATACCGGCGGCCGTGGCGCAACAACGACTTTCGTTGAGCGTGGCATTGGTGATGTGTTGATCACCTTCGAATCAGAAGTAAACAACATTCGTAACCAATACGGTGCAGACAAGTACGAAGTGGTTGTACCAAAAACCTCTATCTTGGCGGAATTCCCAGTCGCTGTAGTGGAAAAAAATGCGAAGAAAAACGGCACAGAAGAAGTGTCTCGTGAATACCTAAGCTACTTATACAGCGAAGAGTCTCAGCGTTTATTAGCGGGTTTCAACTACCGCGTACACAACGACGTAGTGAAAAAAGAATTTGCTGACAAGTTTCCTGAAGTGAATTTGTTAACCGTCGAAAATATTGCTGGCGGCTGGCCACAAGCGACTAAAGAATTATTCGCAAATGGTGGTAAACTAGACAAACTTCAGCGCCGCTAATATCTAAATAGATAACAACTAGCCGGATACGCTTGCGTCTCCGGCTTTTCTGTCTCTAAAGCGACTAGCGTCTTTATTATTGAACTTCTTTCATTAAGACCCTAATAGGCAAATACATGGCAACACATCTAAGCGCGACCGAGACACGGCCTCGCCACAAGCGAGTCTTGCCCGGACTCAGTTTGAGTTTGGGCACGTCTCTACTGTTTATCAGCTTGATTCTATTACTTCCAATGAGCGGGCTGGTTATGCAATCGGTCGATATGGGCTGGGAAAGATATTGGCAAGTTATCAGTGACGAACGCGTAGTTGCCAGTTACAAAGTAACCCTGTGGGCGGCATTAATCGCCTCTGTTTTTAATGGTTTTTTTGGCCTTCTACTCGCTTGGGTATTGGTGCGTTATGACTTCCCCGGACGCCGTATTCTGGACGCCTTGGTGGATTTACCTTTTGCCTTGCCAACGGCCGTTGCCGGTATCACCTTGGCGACCTTATATGCGCAAAACGGTTGGTATGGTGAAATCCTTGAAAGCCTAGGGCTAAAAGTGGCTTACACGCCTTGGGGCATTGTACTTGCTATGGCGTTTACCAGTATTCCCTTCGTGGTTCGAACCGTTCAACCAGTATTGGAAGAACTGTCTCCAGAAGAGGAAGAAGCAGGAATGACCTTAGGTGCTTCCGATTGGTCGGTATTTCGTCGGGTTATTTTCCCCGCCTTATGGCCAGCTTTGATGACGGGCATTGCCTTGTCTTTCACTCGTAGCTTAGGCGAATTTGGCGCGGTGATCTTTATCGCGGGCAACATGCCTTACGTCAGCGAGATTACGTCTTTGATGATCTTCGTTAGCTTACAAGAGTTCGATTTCCCTGCCGCCAGCGCCATTGCCTCGGTTGTGTTGATGGCGTCGCTAGTCCTCTTGTTCGCCATTAACATTTGGCAGGCACGTTATTTACGTCGTCTTCACGGACGCAGTTAGGAAGCTTATATGTCATCGTCTAAACACTCATCAAACCAACTTAGAGTCGGCGACAGCCCATTGGTGAAATGGTTACTCATTGGTCTCACGCTGTTTTTGACCGCGATTTTGTTAGTCGTGCCGCTGATTGCCATCTTCCAACAAGCCTTTGTGGAAGGCGCAGCGCACTACTTCAACAGTTTGATTGAAGCTGATACCTTGCACGCCATTGGTTTGACTTTGGTAGTTGCGGCGTTAACCGTGCCTATCAACTTGGTCTTCGGCGTTATGCTCGCATGGGCGGTAACCCGATTTGAATTCCCTGGCCGCAAAATCCTAATGACCTTAATGGATATCCCTTTTGCGGTGTCGCCTGTGGTAGCTGGTCTACTTTATCTATTGTTGTACGGCAATAACGGTTGGATTGGTTCTTGGCTTTATGATCAAGACATCCAATTGATGTTCGCTTGGCCGGGCATTGTCATGGTCACCGTGTTTGTGACTTGTCCGTTTGTGGCCCGTGAATTGATCCCGCTGATGCAACAACAAGGTCGAGAAGACGAAGAAGCCGCGGTGATTCTGGGTGCTTCTGGCTGGCAATTGTTCCGTCTAGTGACCTTGCCCAATATCAAATGGGCGCTGATTTATGGTGTGATTTTGACCAACGCGCGAGCGGTTGGGGAATTCGGCGCTGTTTCTGTGGTGTCTGGCAATATTCGCGGTGAAACCAACACTCTACCATTACAGGTACAAGCCCAATATGAGGATTATCAAGCCGCTGCCGCGTTTGCCAGCGCCTCACTATTGGCGATGATTGCCCTACTTACCTTGTTGCTGAAAGCTTTCATCGAATGGCGTCAGGAACGTAGTTTAAAAATTGAAGCTGAAAAAGAAAGACAGGTGACACAATGAGCATTTTGATTGAAAACATCTCCAAACACTTTGGGCATTTTCAAGCCTTGTCACCTTTGTCATTGGACATCAACGAAGGCGAAATGATTGGCTTGCTTGGACCATCCGGTTCTGGAAAAACCACTTTATTGCGTATTATTGCTGGATTAGAAGGCGCAGACACTGGCCGCATTCAGTTTGGTGACAGAGACGTAACCAACTTACATGTGCGAGATCGTCGCGTGGGATTTGTGTTCCAAAACTACGCCTTGTTCCGTCATATGACAGTGGCGGATAACGTCGCCTTTGGCTTAGAAGTCTTGCCTCGTAAAGAGCGCCCAAGCCCAACCGAAATCAAAAACCGCGTGATGCATTTACTGGAAATGGTACAGCTTGATCATCTTGCCAATCGTTTTCCGTCTCAGCTTTCTGGCGGTCAAAAACAACGTATTGCCTTGGCACGTGCCTTGGCAACACAACCGGAAGTTTTGCTGCTAGACGAACCTTTTGGCGCCTTGGATGCCAAGGTTCGTAAAGAGCTACGCCGCTGGTTGCGCGGATTGCACGATGAGTTAGGTTTCACCAGTGTGTTTGTGACCCATGACCAAGAAGAGGCCTTGGAGCTCTCTGATCGCGTTGTCGTCATGAGTAACGGACACATTGAACAAATCGACCAACCCGGTGCGCTTTACGCGTCGCCAAATAGCCGATTTGTGTTCGATTTCCTTGGTAACGCCAATGTCTTCGAAGGCAAGGTCGACAACGGCAAATGGCAAAATCAGCAAGCCAATATCGTTCTGCCAAATGGTGCAGAACAGAAAGACGGCCAACTGTATATTCGCTCTCATGAATTCTTTGTATCAAAAGAAGCAACAGCTCAAGCCAACTTGCCTTTGCGCGTCATTGCCATCAACCCAATTGGGGCCGAAGTTCGCCTAGAACTGACTCCAATAGATTGGCAAAGCAACGACGTCTGGGAAATCGACCTGCCTCACAAAGCATTCGATAAAAACTGCTTCGAAAAAGGCCAGACCTTATACGTCACACCAAAAGCAGGTTACTTCTTCGCCCATGACGCACAACAACCTGTGCTATTGAATTGGGAAACGGAGAAAATACAAGTCACTGAGCAAGCCTAATAAAAGACAACCTAAGAACGGCATTCAGAGTGCCGTTCTTCTTTTTTTCTGCCCTGCAATGATACGTTTGTTCATCCTATGGACTGAATAAGTGCAAAGAAAGTCCCGCCAAAATACTCCAGTCGTTTTCCGTCATCCTTTCGCCGCAATAAGTAACATAAGTAAGAGACAAGCGGTCTAGAGTCAATGAACACCAACCTTATAAAGGAAAAAGTAATATGCGTTACTTTAGTCTATTGGCCGCTTCCATCGCCTTATCTCAAGCTCCATTCGCATTATCCGCCGCTAAATTCGATTTCTCAAATGAGTACAACGCGACGTCGATTCATGCTGAAGGGGACAAATATTTTATCGATCAAGTGACTAGACTAAGCAAAGGTGACGTGGATATTACGCTTCACACTGGTGGATCTTTAGGTTTTAAATCCGCTGACAATTTTTACGCTGTTGCCGATAACGCTATTCAAATTGCAGACACATTGGCTGGCAGCATGGCGGGTATAAACCCAATTTTCCTACTTTCGTCTTTGCCTTTCATCGTTGAAAATGAAGACCAAGCAGAACTGCTTTATAAAATAGCCAAGCCTTATTACCAAAAAGTCTTCGCCCAAAATGGACAAATTTTACTTTACGCTTCCCCTTGGCCTGCCAGCGGCATTTGGTCTCAAAAACCCGTTACTTCAAAAGCAGAGCTCGCTAACTTAAAAATCCGTACTTATGATAAAAATGGCACATTAACACTACGCGAAGCAGGCGCGGAACCGATTAAGTTATCTTGGGGTGACGTGGTTCCTCAACTGTCCACAGGTGGAATAAAGGCGGTTCTTACTTCCGCTGACGCAGGTGCAAGTGGTAAGTTTTGGGAACATCTTGATAACTACAGCGCCATTCAATACGCCATTCCTCTGAACATGGTTCATATGAACAAAGATGCGTTTGATGATTTATCCACTGATGAGCAAAGTGCCATTTTGAAAGCGGCCGCGTTAACAGACGAACATAACTGGAAAACAGTAAGAACGCGCGTAGCAGACAACTACAAAGAACTTTCTGCGAACAGCGTTACCATTCACCAAGATCTTTCAAAAGACTTTATTAGTTGGTTACAAGAATCGGCAAAACCATCATTGAAAGAATGGTTAGAAGACACCGGTAAATCTGGTAACGACATCATGGCGGATTTTGAGAAAAACAAATGATCATCCGCTCTTTAGCTATATTATCCAGACGGCTGAACCAGCTGTCTGGTGCCTTGGCAATGTTGCTTATCGCGTATCTTCTGTGCCACATCTTGTTAGAAATTGTCTTACGCTTTTTCGGTACATCAACGTATGTTCTAGATGAGTTCGTTGGTTACGCAATCGCAACGATTACTTTTCTGGGATTAGGCTACAGCTTAGAAAGAAACGGACTCATTAAGGTCAATATTTTAAGCGACCGACTCCCTGAAAAGTACCATTGGATATTAGATACGTTTATCTCTCTGGTTTCTTTTGCCATGTTTTTTTGGGTGTCATGTTATTGGTACATCAATGTATCCCGAAGCTTTAAGCGCAATATCACCAGCGAGTCTATAGCAGAAACACCTTTATGGATCCCTGAAGGCATGGTGCTCGTAGGCTTAGGTCTTTTGTGTTTGACACTCTTTGTAAGAATACTCGTCCTCATATCTACACGCCACGTTCCTCACATCGAGATCAATAAATAAGATGGAAATTGTATTATCAGCCGTTGGCGTTATCGCCCTAATTCTCATGGTTCTCGGGCTTGGTGTTTGGGTATTCTCAGGCCTAGCCATCGTTGCCTTGCTGTCTCTCATTGTCATTGGCGATGTCAGCATGGATCGCGCTGGCGCCATACTCAGCCGCATTCTTTTTCGATCCGCCAATTCTTGGGAATTATCTGCCATCCCGCTCTTTATTCTGATGGGCGAGCTTATCTTTCGATCCAATATTTCGGATCGATTGTTTCGAGGTTTAGAGCCTTGGACGAAAAAAATTCCTGGCGGCATACTGCACACAAATGTGTTTGGCTGCGCACTCTTTGCAGCGGTAAGTGGATCAAGCGCTGCCACCACGGCAACCGTCGGCAAAATCACCACGACAGAGTTGAAAAAGCGTGGTTATGACAGAAGTTTGTCCATCGGATCTTTGGCTGGTGCTGGCAGTTTAGGGCTGCTAATTCCACCGTCTCTTGTGATGATCGTTTATGGAATCCAGTCAGAAGTTTCAATCAGCAAACTTTTTATGGCGGGAGTTTTACCAGGTATTTTAATTGCGACGCTTTATTCTGGCTACATAGTGATCAGAGCCTTATTAAACCCTTCGCTATGCCCACCTGAAAAGTCTGACACTGCAGGGAAATTAGAAAGCATCTTCCTCCTGTTGCCCGTTATTTCTCTGATTGTCATTGTTATGGGAGCTATTTACTCTGGTATAGCAACACCATCAGAAGCCGCAGCCGTAGGTGTATTTGCGACACTTGTTATTCTAGTAAAAGAACGCCAGTTATCTTTTAAAATGATACAAGAAGCCATGATTGCCACCTTGTTGAGTTCAACCATGGTTTGCAGCATATTGGTCTCTGCTGCGCTTTTGTCCACGGCAATGGGATTTCTTCATCTACCGTCCGAACTCGCCAGCTATATCGCTAGCTTGAATCTTTCACCTAGCTTATTGCTGTTAGCGTTGGCGGTATTTTACGTTATATTAGGTTTATTCTTAGATGGCATATCCATTACCGTGATGAGCTTACCTATCACTCTGCCGATTGTTATTTTGGCAGGATTCGATCCAATCTGGTTCGGTATTTTTCTTGTTATTCTGATAGAGCTTGGGCAAATTACCCCGCCAGTTGGTTTTAACCTGTTTGTCTTGCAAGGTCTAACCGGTGAAAAGATAGGACAAGTCGCAAAATCCGCTTTCCCTTTCTTTATTTTGATGTGTGTTGCGGCCTTTATTCTCTGTCTATTCCCAGAAATTGCATTATGGCTGCCTAATGCCCTGTCGAAGTAGATCCATGAGACTTTAAATACCTAGCCCTACATTATAGGGCTAGGTTAGTGTCAAATTTTCATCAAACTACGAATATGACAAAACGCGGCGCGGCCTAGTGCGTCTATGTTGTAGCCGCCTTCTAAGACAGACACAATTTTCCCATCACAATGGCGATCCGCTACGTCCATCAACAGATCGGTAATCCAAGTGAAGTCTGACTCGCTCAGTCTAAGTTGTCCCATAGGGTCTTCTTTGTGAGCATCAAACCCTGCTGAAATCATAATCAACTGAGGCTTGAAGGCTTCCAGTGCAGGCAAGAGCTGCTCGGAAATAATGGTTTGAAAGGCTTCACTTCCAGAACCCGCTTCTAACGGCATATGAAGAATATTATCGTGAGAAGCACCCGGATCGCTGTAGGGGTAAAATGGATGTTGGTAGCTGGACGCATAAAGTACTTTGGAATCGGATTTGAAAATATCTTCTGTGCCGTTGCCGTGATGAACGTCAAAATCCACAATTGCCACGCGCTCTAAACCATATTGTTCAATGGCATAACGAGTTCCAACGGCGATATTATTGAACAAGCAAAACCCCATGGCTTTGTCGACTTCCGCATGATGGCCTGGCGGACGAATGGCGCAAAACGCATTATCCATCTCCCCAGTCATGACAAGATCCACCGCCTTAATCACCGAACCTGCAGCGTACAAGGCCGCATCCAAGGTATGCGGCATCATCAAGGTTTCTGGCTCTAGCTCCACATGGCCTTCTTCTGGCGCGCGCGCAAAAATAGAATCCACGTAGGCTTCATCATGGGCAAGGAGAACCTGCTCTCGCGTCGCGGGATCGGATTCCATTCGACGTAGAAAATCCATCAACTGCCCCATGATCAAACGATTCTGAATCGCACCAAGGCGCAGCGGAGACTCTGGGTGATCGTCTCCCATATCGTGCTTGTCGCAATAAGTGTGTGTGATATAAGCCGTTGTCATTAGGTATCTATCTCTACATTATTATTTTTCTGTATCTGCTATAACCGTGCCTTGTATCAAACCACAAACACAGCAAAACAATCTATCCTACCATGGTCTATCATGGCGACAGACGAAGACTGTGCTACTGTCATAAGATGTACATTGAGTTTATGGAGAAGATCAGGTGAGCCAACACGCATTACAATCTCTACTCGCCCCTAAGTCTATGGTGGTTCTCACCGGAGACGATGCGAACGATCCGCTTATGTTGGCATTATT
Organism: Marinomonas sp. ATLA20; assembly: GCF_057180105.1. Taxonomy (NCBI): domain Bacteria; kingdom Pseudomonadati; phylum Pseudomonadota; class Gammaproteobacteria; order Oceanospirillales; family Oceanospirillaceae; genus Marinomonas; species Marinomonas sp. ATLA20. The sequence goes on along the minus strand of NZ_JBXUKU010000001.1, from coordinate 699,724 downwards.
AAGCTCGTTAACGATGGCTCAGAAATCTTGTCCTGTGTCTTTAGCGGGGATTCAACCCGCTATAACAGTCTCCTTTCCATTGGTAGCAAACTTAACAGAATTAACCACCCGCCCAGACATCGCCGTATTAGTTGGCACCCACAACACTCAATCAATGGAAGATATTATCGCTGACTGTGGCGCAGCGGGCATTGGCTCTTTGCTGATGTTGTCGTGGACGGGAGACAGCCAAGAATCCCTAGTTGAAGCGCTGCGCAAACACAATGTGCGCTTACTTGGACCCAACAGCTTTGGGATTTGTCGCCCAAAACAAGGCGTGTTTGCTTGGCTTGGCTTAACGCAACCGCTAACGGGCCGTTTAGCCTTAATGTCACAATCTGGTACGGTCGCAAGCGCCCTTGTGGACTGGGCAACTTGGCAAGGCATTGGCTTTTCGCAAGTGGTTTCCATGGGATCACCTGTTGATGTAATGCCGTCGCAAGTCTTGGATTACTTATCCAATGATTTCGACAGTCAGGCGATTTTAATGTATCTGCAAAAAATTGGTCGCCCAACGCGCTTCCTCAGCAGTCTACGATCCACAGGACGTAGCAAGCCGGTTGCCGTTGTGACAGAACACTCTATTGGCGCCGATGAACGTGTGCTCGACGCGGCACTGAGCCGAACCGGTGCGGTACGTGGTCGACGCTTGAATGATTTGATCGCTGCGGCTTCGGTCATGACCAACGCCCGTCGGGTAAAAGATGGCTCGTTGTTAATTATTGGGAACGGTGCAGGACCAGGCGAGTTAGCCGCACAACGAGCCACAGAGCTGGGGATTGATTTGCTTACTCCAGCTGGCGAGTTGCACAACAAACTGGAATCCACCATGGCAGGCCGAGGTGGCATTGGCCCAGTGACAACCGTTTGGGCAAGTTGTGCAACGGATCTATTCATCGACCTCGCCGCCGATGCGCTAAGCAGTGCAGATTGTGGGGCTGTATTATTAACACTCAGCCCAACCGCTCTCATCGATATCGACTCTTTGTACGATCTCATCATCAAGTTACATCGCACTCAGAAAAAGCTCGTGATGGTCTGTTTGCTCGGCGGTGGCAATATGACCAACATGCGCACACGCATTAATGAAGCGGGTATTCCAACTTTTCGAACCCCAGAAACCGCCGTTGAAGGCTTTCAGTTCTTGGTGCAATTCCAGCGCAACCAATTACTCGCCAAGCAGTCGCCAGACAGTCATGCGTTCCGCTTTAAGATCGATGTCTCAGAAGCTACTAACAAACTTAACCTACTTTACAAACAAGGGGATAAAGCGCCTCATGCCGACTCGTTACGAGATATTTTTGAGCTGTTTCATATTCGCTTAATTACTCGTCGTCAGTCGTCAAATCAGTTGTCTGCTCCTGTTCATTTACGCGTCTTTCAAGATGCCGTATTTGGCCCAGCTATTGGTTTATCTTTGGAAGGCGCTCAGCAACATAAGCAAGCGGAAGCCGTTGCCTTGCCGCCGCTGAATACCATTTTGGCAAAAGACTTAATACAACGAGCGTTTCCCGGCGAAGAATCTTTTGAATTAGAAAGTCTGCTGCGCAATTTATCCACCATGGTGTGTGAATTACCTGAAATTGAAAGCCTAGAAATGGCCGATGTGAGGCTTCACGACAGTGGCAGTGTTTACGCGGATGTCACTGCAAACCTTCGCCTTTGTAAAAACTGGCGGCGCTATGAGCATCTCGCCATTCACCCCTACCCAAGACAATGGGTATCGGAACGAGTACTAAAAAATGACGAGATCGCCACCGTTCGACCTGTTTTACCAAGAGATTCTGGCATCTTAGCGGATTTTGTCCGCAGCATGTCCCACGAGACTCGCTACTTTCGCTTTATATCCAATATCGAAGAATTAACACCACGCATGCTCGCCAGTCTTTCCCACATCGACTATGACCGCGAAATGGCGCTGCTTGCCGTGATTCAACGGGATGGTCAAGATTTACTCATCGGTACCGCACGCTATATCGACAACTTCGACGATCAAAGTTGTGAGTTTGCCGTGGTACTTGGGGATGAGTTCCAAGGGTTAGGATTGGCATCCTACCTTATGCGCCGACTGATGCAAGTCGCCGCAGACAAGGGAATTCGAGTAATGAAAGGGATCGTCTTGGCCGAAAACAAACGCATGATCGAATTCTGCCGTCATTTAGGCTTTTCTATTCAACGCGACCCAGACGATTTCGGTCAAATGGAGGCGAGTATTAAACTGACGCCGAGCTTGCTTGAAAAGTGTCGAGGTGCTTCCTAACTGTGAAATGAAACCGAGACCTTTTTCACAATGTCACGAGCGAAGTCAAGACAAGGCAAAAATAGACGAGAAGGCGGAGTTTATGGGTTATAAATGAGCAATTCGAGTCTATTTTTAACATAGTATTGGCAAGCACAGTAGTTGTGCAAAGGTCTCAACGCAGCACTTCAATCTCAACTTCTATTACACCATCGCGAGTGTTTCCGATTCGTTGGAAGGCGGATTTACTCAGGTCAATAATCCGACCACTAACAAACGGCCCACGGTCATTGACTCGCACTACGACGCTTTTGCCATTGTCGACATTGGTAACTTTGACTTTAGAACCAAAAGGCAGACGTTTATGAGCTGCGGTCATGGCTTTTTGATCAAACAATTCCCCACTGGCGGTTTTCCGGCCTTGGTATTTCATGGCGTAATAACTGGCTCCGCCACTTTCTCCGAACCCGACTGAATCTGAACGACTGATTGGGCCACTCGCGCAAGCGGTTAAAACGAGAGAAGAGATGACCCAACATAAGATGCTAATTGTTCGCATGGTTTTTTCTTTTCCTTTAAGCGGCTTTTTCAGTTGCTGTGCTTTTAACCTCCATAGTAACAGATAGACTTGTCTAACAAACTCAGCCTAACGAAACATTAGTCAGCGTCTTGTCAGTTTTTTGGCGTATCTTGCTAAGCTTTACCTTAATGCTCACGACAATTGCCAACATGACAATGCACCAACATAAGTTACGAGCATGCTTAACATCACCAGAGACGCCAATAATGCCCGCTCATTTAAGGTATGCTTTGCGCCATTAAACCCACTGCTTTTTTCGAAAGATAGACATGACTTCTCGTTTTTTTTTGCTTTGTAAAACCCCTTCTCGTTGGCCTACAACTTGGCGATTATCCGTCTTATTAGCCGTGTCTTTTGTTTTGGTGGTGTGCTTTGAATACGCAAACTTACCCGCCGCACTCTTGCTTGGCCCTATGATCACAGCCATCACTTTGGCGGTTAGCGGAGCAGGTATGACAATGCCCAAGCCACTGTTTTTAATGGCTCAAGGCATTTTGGGCATGATGATAGCGAACAGCCTTCCACTCACCGTATTTACGAAGATTTCTATGGAATGGCCGCTGTTTCTAATCGGTACTGTATCGACCATTGTAGCTTCTAGCTTTTTAGGTTGGTTACTTAGTCGTAGCGGTTTACTACCTGGCACCACAGCCATTTGGGGATCGTCTCCTGGTGCCGCCTCGGCAATGACCATTATGTCCGAATCCTATGGGGCGGATATGCGATTGGTTGCCTTCATGCAATATTTGCGTGTGGCGTGTTGTGCTATCGCGGCGACCGTTGTTGCAGCGGTATTTCATGTTGATGGTGTTACTGCTGAATCGATTGACTGGCTCGGCGTGCCTTCATGGTCAGGTTTTGTTATCACGCTTTGCGTCATCATTGTAGTGAGCATTATTGGCATAAAACTGCGTTTACCAAGCGGGCCTTTGCTGCTTTCTCTCGCGATAGGGTTGGTGATCAAGTTTACCGGTGTTTTACCTATCATTCTGCCCCATTGGTGCTTAGCAATCAGCTTTGCCATATTAGGTTGGGGCATTGGTTTTCGCTTCACTCGGCAAGTATTACAACATGCTTGGCATGTCTTCCCACACGTGTTAGGCGCGATTCTAGCGCTTATTGCCATTAACGCTTGCTTAGCCATGCTGTTGATTACTTTTGCTGATATCGACCCGCTCACAGCGTTTCTCGCCACAAGTCCTGGTGGTGCTGACTCTGTTGCCATTATTGCCGCATCGACCAGTGCAGATGTGTCTTTTGTCATGGCCATGCAGGTGGCGAGGTTTCTGCTGGTGCTGATTGCTGGGCCAATGCTGGCGCGTTGGCTTTCAAGAAACCAAGACGCCTAAACGAAAAAACCACCCGAAGGTGGTTTTGTAAGCTAACAAATAAATACTAGCTAGCTTGTTCGAGATTTTCTGGACCAAACGAGAAAGGCAATAGCTCGTTCATCGTAAGAGATTTTCTCACGCCTTCTGCGCCACAAATATGAATCATGGTATCGACAGAAGAGAACTCACGAATTTTCTGGCGGCAACCGCCACAAGGCGTTACCAATTCATCGCCCTTGCCAATCACATAGATGTCTTTGATCTGCGTATCGCCGCCAAGCACCATAGAAGCAATCGCCCCCGCTTCGGCGCATGTGCCTTCTGGATAAGCGGCGTTCTCTACATTACAGCCAGAATAAATTTTACCAGCAGCCGCTACTATTGCCGCACCAACAGGAAACTTAGAATAAGGTACATAGGCCTTATTCATCGCGTCTTTAGCAAGTTCAAATAGCTCATCAGTGCTCTGCTTCGTATCTGACATGCTAGGCTCGCTCTTTCACATAAGGGCGGCCAATGGCTTTTGGCCCAATAGCTTTGCCAATGAAGCCTGCGAGTAACAACACAGTTAATACATAAGGCAATACTTCGATTGCTTGTACTGGAACTTGGCCAATGCCCGGAATAACCACACCTTGCATACGAACAGCAAACGCGTCCAAGAAACCAAACAATAAACAAGCCAGCAAGACTGGAACTGGGCGCCATTTACCAAAGATAAGCGCCGCCAATGCCATGTAGCCTTTACCTGCACTCATATCTTTCAAGAAGCCAGCGTTATGAGCCGTAGACAAATATGCGCCAGCAAGACCACATAAAATGCCACAAATAATCAGGGCGCGATAACGAATGAAAGATACCGAAATACCCGCCGTATCTACCGCATGAGGGTTCTCACCCACCGCACGCAGACGCAAACCGAAACGAGTTTTATAAATCACCCAATAGGTTACAGGCACCATAGCGAACGCCAAATATACCAAGATGTTGTGGCCGCTTAGCAAGTTCGAATAAATCGGCCCAATCACAGGCACACTTGCGATTGCATCTGCAAATGGGAAAGTGATATCTAAGAAACGCGCATCACCAACCAGTGCCGGTGTTTGTCCGCCCATACCAAACCAATGCATAGACAAGGTAACCGTCAAGCCCGCTACAATGGTATTAATCGCCACACCAGAAACGATATGATCGCCTCGGTGTGTGATACAAGCAAAGCCGTGAATCATGGCTAAGCCAACCGAGGCCATTATACCAAAACACAAGCCAATCCACGCGGAGCCAAAAATAGACGCGGCCGCAGCGGCTGCAAAGGCACTGCCCAAAATTTTACCTTCTAGACCAATATCAACAATGCCCGCGCGCTCAGAATACAAGCCTGCTAACGCCGCAAAAATCAGCGGAGTAGAAACGCGCATTGTCGCGTCTAACATGAGTATCAATGTTTCAAACATAGTTTTCCCCTACGCGACCGCTCTGCGAATAAAAAAGCCTTCGATACGATCTTTGAACATATGCTCAAGCGCACCAGAGAACAGAATCACCAAACCTTGAATCACCACAACGATTTCAGGCGTAATGGTTGGAATTTCAAAGGCTAACTCAGCGCCACCTTGATACAAGGCACCAAATAAAATAGCCGCCAAAATAATACCAATCGGATGATTACGCCCCATCAAGGCCACCGCAATACCTGCAAAACCATAACCCGCTGTAAAGTTAAGCAATAAGTTATGGTTCACGCCCATGATTTCATTAAGGCCAACAAAACCTGCTAAACCACCTGAAATAAGCATCGCCCAAATGGTCACTTTCGCGGTATCAATACCAGCGTAACGCGCTGCGGTTGGGTTGGTTCCGAGCGTACGTAGCTGATAACCCCAACGAGTGTGCCAAACCAATCCCCAAACAAACACACAGCACAACAAAGCCCAAATAAAAGCGAGGTTTAACGGTGAATCACCTATATCAATACCCAATGGGGAAAGCAGTTCATGCAAATAAGGTAACCAAGCGTTTTCTTCAAAGGTTCGGCTATTTGGCGCCATACGGCCATCTTCTTTTAACCAGTTGACGATCAAGTAAACCATCAAAGAAGAGGCAATAAAGTTAAACATGATGGTAGTGATTACAATGTGGCTACCACGACGCGCTTGTAAGTAAGCAGGTATATAACCCCATGCGGCACCAAAAACGGCTGCACCAATAATCGCCAGAGGCGCAATCACATAAAGCGGCATAGTGTGATCCAATGACAAACAGATCAAACCAACCCCTAAACCACCGATATAGGCTTGCCCTTCACCACCGATATTGAACAAACCGCCTTTAAAGGCAACAGACACAGCTAAGCCCGTAAAAATAAGGTTCGTTGCATAATACAGCGTATAGCCAATGCCTTCGTCGTAACCAAAAGCACCATAAATAAGGTAACCTGCGGCTTCAATTGGGTTTTCACCAATGGCGAGAATCACCAAACCTGAAACCAAAAAGGCCAGCATGATATTTAGCACAGGGATAAGAGCAATATTTACCCACGTAGGGACTTTTGCCTGACTCATGCTGACACCCCTTCTTGCTCTTCATTGAAAGCATTAGCCATCATTAGGCCAAGGGTTCGTTCATCAGCGTCTTTTGCATCAAGCTCACCAACAACCGCACCATCAAACATCACAATAATGCGATCACTCAGTGCCATAATTTCATCCAATTCAACGGACACAAGTAAAATGGCTTTACCTGAGTCTCTTAGTTTAACGATTTGTTCGTGAATGTTTTCGATGGCGCCAATATCAACGCCACGCGTTGGCTGGCCAATCAACAACACTTCAGGGTTTTGCTCGACTTCACGGGCAATAACGATCTTCTGCTGATTACCACCAGAAAAATTCGCCGTCTTAAGATGAGGATTCGGTGGGCGCACATCCCACGCAGCCATGCGCTCATTGCATTCATCCAGCATGGCCTTGCGGTCCATAAGGATCTTGCCGTTATACGCAGGCGAGTTATGGTAGCCCAGCACGGCCGCTTCATAGGCTTCAAAGCCCGTTACCAAGCCCATTTTATGGCGATCCTCTGGCACATGTGCCATTTTTAGATCACGCATCTGAGCGGCATCTTTCGGCGCTTTTGCGTTGATCACTTGACCTGCAAAGTGGATCTCACCTTCGTCCATCGGCGTAATACCAGACAGAACGCTCAACAGTTCGCTCTGACCGTTACCAGACACACCAGCGATACCTAAGATTTCACCAGCACGCAGCTCTAAACTGACATTTTTTAAACGCTTCACGCCCTGACTATCAAACTGAGACAAGTTTTTCGCAGACAACAAAACATCACTAGGTTGAGCTTCATCTTTATCCACAGTAAGACGGACTTTTTTACCCACCATCAACTCAGCAAGATCTTCCTTGCTCGTATTGACTGTTTCTCGGTGCGCAACCATCTCACCTTGTCGCATTACCGACACATTATCAGTGGAAGCCATGATCTCACGTAATTTGTGAGTGATTAATAATACGGTAACGCCCTGATCTTTTAGGGCTTTTAGAATACGAAACAAATGATCTGCTTCTTGCGGTGTCAATACACCGGTGGGCTCATCCAATATAAGGATACGTGCGCCGCGATATAGCGCCTTTAATATTTCAACTCGTTGCTGTAAACCAACCGGAAGTTCCTCTACGATTGCGTCTACATCAATATCCAAACTGTATTCATGAGCCAAGCGTTGCAATTCTACACGCGCTGCACCGATACCATTCTTTAGTACCGCGCCACCTTCTGCACCTAGAATAACATTCTCAAGAACACTAAAGTTTTCCACTAACATGAAGTGCTGATGCACCATGCCGATGCCGGCATTGATCGCATCCTGAGAGCTACGAATATCAACACGCTTACCATCAACTTCAATATGACCTGTATCGGCTTCATAAAAGCCATAAATGATACTCATCAAAGTGGATTTACCCGCGCCGTTTTCACCAATAATACCGTGAATCGTGCCAGCTGGAACTTGCAAGCAAATGTCTTTATTGGCCTGAACTGCACCAAAACGTTTACTTATGTCTCGCAATTCTATTGCGTATGGCATTGTTTTATTCGTCATAACTAAAAGTAATTCATCTGCTTAAAATGGAACACACTAGAACAAAAAAAACAGTTACCTACGCTGTGTAAGTAACTGTTTTTTGATGCAACTTAGTAGTTACAAGTGTTATCTGACATGTAATCGTGAACTTTGATTTCACCGCTGACGATTTTTGCGCGAATGTCTTTCATTTTTGCTTTCATATCAGCTGTAATTAAACTCGCATTGTTGTCATCTAGCGCCCAATCAACACCACCTTCAGCCAAACCTAGAACAACCATTCCTGGCTTCCAAGTTCCTGCAGCGGCATCTTTGTACGTTTTGTAAGCTGCTTGGTCTACACGTTTAACCATAGAGGTTAGCATTGTGCCTGGCTGAATGTGGTTTTGGTTTGAATCTACACCAATCGCCAATTTGCCATCATCTTTTGCCGCTTGATATACGCCAATACCTGTACCACCCGCTGCTGCGAAAACCACATCAGAACCTTTAGAAAACTGACTTTTTGCCAATTCAGACCCTTTTGTTGGATCATTAAACGCTGCGCCTGTAGAACCCGTCATATTTTGCAATACAGTGGCACTAGAAGACTGATATTTAACACCTTGCTCATAACCACACGCGAACTTACGAATCAGAGGAATATCCATCCCACCGACAAAGCTGACTGTATTGGTTTTAGATGCCATGGCCGCCAAAGCGCCCACTAGGAAAGAACCTTCTTGCTCTTTAAAAACAACAGACTGAACGTTCGGAAGATCGATAACACCATCAATGATAGTAAAGTTGATTTCAGGGAAATCTTTCGCTACTTTCTCAACCGCAGACGTCATGTTAAAACCAACCGTAACAATTGGAGAATAACCACGTTTTGCAAGGCGACGTAGACCTTGCTCTACTTGCGCTTCGTTCTTAGGTTCAAACTCTCGAACCTGAATACCCGTCTCAGCCGTGTACTCTTTAACGCCATTGTAAACGCCTTCATTAAAAGACTTATCGAATTTACCCGCTTGATCATAAACAACCGCAGGTTCTGTTGCGGCATGAGCTACAGTTGATGAAATAGCTAATGCCGTGACGGACGCAAGAAAGACAGCTTTCATTCCAATTCCTCTTAATATATGTAATTTAGTCTAGACAATTATAAACCCTGCCTAACTGGTCAAAAATAAACCGATTAGCAGAATACCGCAATGTAATCTGCACATTTTAAGCGATATTTTTACGCATATCGCTAATAAAAAAATCTTTTTCCGCTATGGCGATTTAATTAACACTGCAATTAACACTGATAAATAGCAATTCTTGTGCCGCCATTTCCATATAGACAAGGAACAAGCTTTCAAGATTGACAGTTCACACAAAAAACCGTGCTACGCTGAGCTTGACGTATTTCTTTCAGTGGCGCACTACACACAATACAAGCCTTATCTGCTCTACCGTAAACAGCCAACTCTTGCTTAAAATAACCAGGTTTTCCGTCACCACCTACAAAGTCTTTTAGAGTGGTTCCGCCCTGTTTAATGGCGGCTGCCAGCACCACTTTAATGCATTCGACCAAACGGGCTAAACGAGCCTTGCTTATTTTACCGGCCAAACGATCAGGGCGAATACCCGCTTTAAATAGCGCTTCATTGGCATAAATATTCCCAACACCCACAACCACCTTACTGTCCATGATAAAGGTCTTAATGGGCACTTTGCGCCCCTTCGCTCTTGCGTACAGCATGTCAGTATTAAAAAGCTCTGATAGCGGCTCTGGGCCTAAATGCTTAATAAGCTCATGCTCGTTCCAATCTTCCGTTGTCCACAGAATGGCACCAAAGCGACGAGGATCCGTATATCTCAACCATACATCATCATCGGCGAAGCAAAAATCCACATGATCATGAAACAATGGCGGCGTCTCGGCAGGCACAAAATACAAACTACCAGACATACCAAGATGAACAATCAAGGTGCCTTTTGAAGTATGAATACCAATGTACTTTCCGCGACGAGAAAGGTGAGTGATGTTCTCCCCAACCATTTCAGAACTTAGCTCAGGTGTGATCATCCAACGTAATTTAGGCTGACGAATATCCACCCTAGCAAGAGTACGCCCTAATAACTTGGGCTCAATACCACGTAACGTGGTTTCTACTTCCGGCAATTCAGGCATAGGCAACCCTCCAGAGAATCCTCAAACAAGATCATCGCACAATCTCATGTGGGTTCTGTGTCATGTAAAGATACAAACCATACTGACCAATCGAACAAAGTATTTCTATTACTATCTTTTACTAGATATAAAAAAACCGACTCAATGAGTCGGTTCCTTTTGACAAGAAACAAAAATTATTTAATTTTCGCTTCTTTGTACATAACGTGCTTACGTACAACTGGATCAAACTTTTTCATTTCAAGTTTGTCAGGAGTATTTCGCTTGTTCTTGTCAGTTGTGTAAAAGTGACCAGTACCAGCAGAAGATACCATGCGAATTAGATCGCGAGCGCCTTTAGAAGCCATGATTCAGATCCTTATACTTTTTCGCCGTTGGCACGAATTTCAGCAAGAACTGATTCAATACCTTTTTTATCGATAATACGCATACCTTTAGAAGATACACGTAAACGGATGTAGCGGTTTTCACCTTCGACCCAAAAACGGTGCCAATGAAGGTTAGGAAGAAAACGACGCTTAGTACGGCGTTTTGAGTGAGAAACGTTATTACCTGTAATAGGACGTTTCCCAGTAACTTGACATACGCGAGACATAATTAAATACCTTTTGCTATCCAGAAAGATTATTGGAAGTGTTTCACTTCCTCAGGCGGAGCATGATTCCTTATGAATCAAAAAAATCCCATACCGAGGATATAGCGGCGCGCATTTTCCCATAAGCCAACCCATTGAGCAATTCTTTTGTTAAAAAAATGATCAATCCAACAAAATTACATCCATCTTAACTATGCTTTTGCAGGCAACCTTTTTCTAAAAGATTGCACTTTCATCAACCCCAACGCAAATAACATCCCTAAGACAACACATATAATCCCCGTCACTTCAATCCAAGTAACCACTTCATGCAGAATAATAACACCTAAGCAAAGCGCAAAAGGAGGCACAAGTGCCGCGAACACAGCTCCTTTCGCAGCACCTAAAAGAGAAACACTTTTGGAATAACTATACAGAGCAAAAATCGCTACTAATACTCCTTGAAAAGCTCCTTGTACCAACAGCGTAGAGATAGATAAATGCGCAAATAAAGCATCCTGATTAACAACATAAAGAGGCAAACAAACCAAGCCAGACACCACTGAAACCATCGCCGTTGCAACCCACGCCTTCAGCCCCCAATATTTACTAAACAAAGTAAAACTAGCCCACAATGCACCACACCCTACAAACATTAAGTCCCCTAAAGCAACTTGAGCGTCCATTCGGCCAAAATTACTCAAACCTACAAACAACACCCCCAAGATAATCATCAAAACACCAATTAAGCGCTGACGAGTTAAGGTTTCCGACAACAAAAACACGCTACCCAATGTCGAAAAAGCCAACATACAACTCGGCGCAATAATCCCAAAGTGCGCACTAGACGAAAGAGTTATTCCTTCCATCGCCAACCAAACATAAGGCATTCCTGCTCCAACAGCCAAAACAACACCCTTAGTACAAAGCAACCGCAATGAAACCGAGTAATAAAATAAAACAGGCAATAAGATCACACCTGAAAAACCAAAGCGTAAAATGGTAATCTCTATAGAAGTAACATTTTGCATTTGTGCCAATTTCGATATTACAGGCCAGCCACCCCAAATTAATGACGCAACCAACCCCATACATACCCCCAAAATAATATCTTTCGTTTTAATTTCCATCACACCACTCCTCAATTGGTTTTTCTCCATTTTAAGTGCACACTAAAACCGACACGCTGCTAAACACACAAAAATTAGCGTATTAGCTGCATATATTTTAATTTGTTGAGGATTTTCTGCGCATGGATTCTTTTGACTATCAAATTTTGAAAATAATACAAAATAACAACCGCCAAACGACTGAGGACATAGGACTACAAATAGGACTCTCTGCTACGGCCGTACAAAGAAGGCTAAAAGCGTTAAGACAGTCCGGTGTGATAGAAAAAGAAATAGCCATACTTAATCCCTCTGAATTAAGTGGTCACATATTAGTAATTGTTGAAGTCGTATTAGTGCAAGGCGGGACTTCAGCCATCAACAACTTCAAAAACAAGACAAAAAACTACCCAGAAGTGCAGCAATCTTATTATGTTGCAGGCAAGAATGATTTCATTTTAGTTATTGCAGCCAAAAGCATGCATAGATACGACATCATCACACAAGAGCTGTTTTTAGATGATGAAAGCATCCTTAAATTTCATTCAAATGTTGTGATGGCCAATGTCAAAGTTGGTTTAGATATACCTCTTCCTTAAAAACGTTCACGCCAACCTCTTTACTAACAACGAATTCAGAAGACACTTGTAACTTCCTTGTATGAGCTTGAGATTAAGGCTCAATCTAGATTGAATTTATTCTCTAAAACATTGATATATATTACATTTTATAACCGCCCCGATATTCTATTTACTATTAATCACGGGGAAGGTGCCGCTCGACTGAGTAATAGTCGCAACAACATGACCAGTAGTCTTTGCCGCTTAGGTTTTTTTAAGTCGGGAGACTATAAGAAATTCTGTGTAACTGCCTTTTAGTTAAGGTACTTTTTTCCAAGCATTGCAAACGAAGTCATAGGCAAAAACATCGAACTTAGCAAGCTTCCTCCCTATGCCGAATCCGCACGATTACTACTCGATTCATTTTTTCTGTCAATATCGAATGACGCATTCACCTGCAGCGAAAGACAACATCAAATAGCTGTGATCAACAAGGCCTTCCAGTGACACACACGCTTCAGGGTTTAATTAGATCCCCCCTGTATACTTAGGGTAGGCTAAACAAAGAGGTAAACCATCATGCTTAACATGATCATGCTGGACAAGAGCAATACAGAAAACGCCTTACACGAGCTAAATCACTAGACCACCTCACCCCTTCAATAACCATTGTGCTATGGAATCCTGTAGTTTTTTCCATTCGCTGGGCCATCAATTCCAACAACTTGGTAATGACGTCAGGCTCATTCCTCCTCACTACGTAAAAACTCACTTAAAAACCAATAAAAATGACTACATTGATGCGGACGCTATTACGGAAGCGGCAATGCGTCCAAACATGTGTTTCGTCTGTATTAAATTCGAAGAAGCTCAAATGACCGCCACCACCCATAGAATAAGCTCGAGTTATATCAAATAACGAACAGCCTGCATGTTACAGATAGGCGCTCTTTTATTAGAGTTTGGACTAAGTCTATCGAGAGGCCATAGCAAAATAAAATCACTGCTCTAATGGTTGACAGAGAAAAACATCCCGTTCCACTATGCTTATGGAAGAGTTAATAGAATATCATGAGCGATACTAGGTGTAGGACATTGACAGCCGCGCAATGTTTATCTGATATTCTAAACATCAGCGAGTCTAAAAATGGACGACATTTAGCTGCTTGACCAGGCCTGTTTCACGACACTCTGAATTCATGAAGCTAGTGCGATTGTATCGAAGTTAAAAGTCATGGAATTGCGAGCAAAAAATCTACTTCATATTGCTGTGATGGCTCTTGCGAATAAATTAGCATGGATAGCTTGGTCCGTGCTAAAAATGAAACAAGCATTTGAAGTAAGAGTTTAATCCAAGTTTGCTGATGATAAAGAAGGTGACAGAACGGTCAGATCACTAAATTGAAGACCTGACATAAAAACAGCATAAAATGCCATGAGCTTTTTTAGGACAATCTGATGCAGGTTTCATCGTTGAACAAGGCGAACCATACATTTTTTAGTGATAGGGATCACGGGTATCAGAGAAATTGTATTTGTTAGAGTACAAGCAGAATAATGTCTTCATTTATAAAATAACAGAGTACATTTAAGGAGTTTTTTTGATCATACAGCCAGCTTTCAACACCTTTTAGAGATATTACATAAGGTATGTTCGCATTCGCTGAATGAAAAAATTTGTAATCGAACCATAAGACAGCTGCTACAAACTAAAGCAAGATCAGAATTTGAGAGAATAATACCTTTTCATATGCTCTAAATTTCATTTGCAAAAAAAAGCGCTCAAATTGGCGCTAATTTTTTAAAGATGCCATTAGATTAACAAAAGGCATGATTAAAAAAAGTCGATAGTAGTAGCCTCAAGTCTCCATTATAAAAGGAGATTTGAAATGTTCATTACCAACCTGATCACAATACAAGCAATTTTTTTCTTGATTAGCTTTCTACTAGAAAGGATCTTCCCCAACAAACAGTGGCAAACACAAAAGGGATTTAGCTCCATGCTGTGTTTCTTAATGAGTATTGGAGCAATATTCGCCCAAATAATGTTTTTTGGGTGGATAAATATTGCCGGAATAGGCATAGAAATAAATGAAGATCCCCTTATAGAAGGTATAATCTTCTATCTTATCTATTCACTTGTTAACTACTGGGCTCACAGAGCAAAGCACGCGATACCAACAGCATGGAAATATCTACATAAAATGCACCACAGCACTTCTCACATGGACAGTCGCGTGGCATTTTATAGGCACCCATTAGAAATGGTGGTAAACACCGTCATATTGTTTACATTGGGTAAAATTATTTTGGATGTCAGTGCCAATGCCGTCGCAATTGCTCTAGTGATAGAAGGCATATTAGAAACCTTCCATCACGCCAATATTAAACTGCCTCGCTGGATACGCCCACTTGGCTATATCATTCAAATTCCAGAACAGCATATTATCCATCACCAAAAAGGGCTACATAAATACAACTACAGCCCGTTAGCCCTTTGGGATTTAATTTTTGGCACATTACGATTCCACCACAGCGGCTTTAACGGACTAGGATTTAAAGACTCAAACAAAGCGTGGCCATATTTACGATTCGGCAAATAGGAGAGCACCATGGAAATCCAAGAAAAGGGAAAAACAGGCGTTTCATTTGATTTAAACACGACCACAGAGTACCACGCTGTCGGTGTAGATGAGCTTGAAGAACAACTCAGAGAAAAAATCACCAAATTCACTTCAAGCAGTAACATTATCAACGGTAGAAAACGAAAAGGAAGCTACCGTATGTTAGCGG
This sequence comes from Marinomonas sp. ATLA20, assembly GCF_057180105.1. Lineage (NCBI taxonomy): Bacteria > Pseudomonadati > Pseudomonadota > Gammaproteobacteria > Oceanospirillales > Oceanospirillaceae > Marinomonas > Marinomonas sp. ATLA20. The sequence continues at coordinate 684,242 of NZ_JBXUKU010000001.1, read as the reverse complement.
AATATACGGACATTAGCCAAGCGTACATTCATCAATTCCACAGAGAGAAGCGTGCTATATGCATAACCAACATGAATAAGCTTGCAAACTATTTCGGTGTAAAATACGTGGTTAGCAACTTCTAAACATATTTTTGTATATTATAATATACAAAATTTGACAAGTAGCAAAAATCGTTCAATATAGGAGGATAGGCTAAAAGAGGATGGAACCCAATGAGCAGCAACGAGCATAATTTAATTCAATGCCAATTGATTAGAATATCATCACATATTAAAACGTTAAAAGCGCTGTCAATCGTGATGCCCGATATTATAGATCAAGAAGTAACTGTTACGAGCGAAAAAAATAGCTCGCCGTCAAAATATGCTGTTGCAAATATGGGAAATTCTCAAGAAAGTCTAGTTGTAGCATTGCAAGAACTCTCCTAAAAGCCCCTCTCCATGAGGGGTTTTTTATTAGCCCTAACCTGCCACTTAAGAATAAGGATATCTATATGGAACGAATTCACATACAAAGACTCGCAGAAAAGATTCTCGGCCTCACTACTCGCGAAACAGACGACTTAATAGAGAACGGCGGAGACTACGACACCCCGCTTAAAGAAAGCTTTGGTGTTGACCTACAGACATTTGGAAAAATCGCCAACGCCCTTATCCCGCTGACCCCCATCATTCAAGAACCCAATACAGAAAGACTTATTCACGCTTTTGTCGAATTCCAAAATGGACACGGCACGATACTAGCCAAAGAAGCGATTAATGAATAACCGACCTCCAAAACAAAAAATTCCTCAATTCATCTGGGTCCCTTTTATTACACATAAAGAACCAATAAACCTAGAAGATGATAATTTCAGCCCTAAGAAAAGTGTGAACCTACAGGAAGAAATTTGGGAATACTAGAAATGGTGCCCAGAGACGGAATCGAACCGCCGACACGAGGATTTTCAATCCTCTGCTCTACCGACTGAGCTATCTGGGCAAATAGAAAAATGACTATGAATATGTGCGAGCCATTTCTGACCAAAAAAAAGCCTGCTAAAAATAGCAGGCTTTCTTTTTAATCATGGTGCCCAGAGACGGAATCGAACCGCCGACACGAGGATTTTCAATCCTCTGCTCTACCGACTGAGCTATCTGGGCAAGTGGGGCGTATTATAGAGAAACCTTTTTTTTGGTCAATAGTTTTTTTGAAAAAAAATTAAAAACTTAGTTTCTTCTGCTCGTCTGGTATTATCTTCCTATATCAAGGAGATAAACCAATGCTTCATATTGTACTTTACCAACCAGAGATTCCGCCTAACACGGGCAACGTTATTCGATTGTGTGCCAATACGGGCTATCACCTTCATCTTATCGAGCCGCTTGGCTTTGAGCTTGAAGATAAGAAATTACGTCGAGCTGGGTTAGATTACCATGAGTTCACGCGCCTAAAACGCTACCCAGATTTTCAGGCCTTTGTTGATCAAAACGAGATTGGTACTATCTACGCATTGACGACAAAAGGCAGCCATACGCACAGTGAAGCAAGCTTTGCTGAAAATGATGTGTTGGTTTTTGGCCCTGAGACGCGCGGATTGCCAGCGGAGTTTATTGAAGCCTTGCCGCCCGCTCAGCGTTTACGTTTGCCGATGCAAGCAAATTCTCGTAGCTTGAACCTATCCAATACCGTTGCTGTTATGGTGTACGAATCTTGGCGTCAGCTAGGTTATGCTATGCCAGCCGATAGCGAATAACCAACAGAGGTACGATGAATTCTCTTTCACTGCTCTTGAAGAAAAAAAACAGCCGTCGTCAATTTCGAAAAAAAGTACACTTGCACGAAACAGGCGATTTAAAAAAACGCCTTGTACTGTTAGCCGGTGTGATCGTGCTGCACAGTTTGGCGATGGTGTTCTTTGAAGATTTAAATTGGTGGCAAGCTTTCTGGCTAACCATGACATCAGCCAGTACCACAGGTTATGGTGATATTTCTGCAGCGACTTTTTGGGGACAATTTTCCACCATTGTCTTAATTTATGGCATGGGAATCACCCTGCTCGCACAGATCGCCAGTGACTATGTTGAAATCAGGCTAATCCGCAAAGAAATGCGTATCAAAGGCCGTATGAGATGGGACGACATGCAAGACCACATACTTATCATCAATACACCAAAGCACGATGCAGAACGCTATTTAGGCCTTCTGATCAATCAGATTAACCAAACACCAGAGCTAGTCGACATTCCGATCCAAATATTAACGCACGCGTTTCCTGAAGGCTTGCCGCTTGATTTAAGGTCCCTAGGGGTGGTTCATCACACAGGCGATGCGCTCGAAGATGGCATGCTGGAATCAGCGGGGACTCATAAGGCGAAATACATCATTGTGCTTTGCCAAGACCCTCAGGACAGTTATTGTGATAGCTTAACTTTTGATGCCTTACATAGAGTTCAAGCGCTAAATACATCGGCGTTTGTTATGGCTGAGGCGATTAACGATTCAAACCGACCACGATTCAAGGCCGCAGGCGCAAACGCCGTTATACGGCCTGTGAGAGCCTATCCTGAGATGCTAGTGCGATCACTAATAGCTCCAGGGACTGAACAAGTGTTGGAAGATTTGTTTCGCCACCAAGGCGACCATACGATTCGTCTTGATGTGGAAGTAACTGGCGTGACCTGGGCGAAAGTTGTCACTACGTTAATTCAAAAAGATGTCGGCACTGCGCTTGGTTATGTTAACCAAAATGGGGACATTATCACCCATCCGCAAACCTATTCTGTTATCGAGGCGCAAGGACTGATTGTGCTTATCAACGACGATCAGGAAATTCCGTCGTTAGCCGAAATTAGTCAGTTTTTTAATGATTAAAAAAGTGTAGCTCTAAGGACTTTAGCTGAGACTTTGCCACGATATAGCCAGTATAGCTGTCGTGCGAAAGTCTCAGGCTTGTTTATCTTGCAGTTTAAGGCCAATCATTTCGATCTGATTGCCATTCATTTGTCGAATGGTTAGACGAATATTACCAAAGCGTACTCGGTCACCGACGACCAGATTCTTACCAAGCTGACGTTGCAACAGTTCTGCGGCGGTGTCGGCTTCATCAATACCATCCATCGGCACACCATACACTTTCGCTAAATCAATCAAAGATGCATCACCACGAATAGCAAATTCACCAAAGAAGTTCTGCAGTAAGAAAGACGAAGACGCTTTATGTGAAAAGATCTGCGCGACGTCGTTTACATCACCGGGATGCAACAGCATCCAAATTTTATCGCCGGATTTCAGTTCCGTATCCGCATTCACGACAATCGGCTTTTGATCTCTCACGAGGGAAACAAGCTGGGGCGTAGAAACCGTCGCGCTAGGGACATTCTGCACTATCGCCGCAGGAATTCGAACACCTTCCGCTTGAACCAAAAACTCATACAACTCTAAAGAGTGATCCGAATCAGTGTCATTGATCAATGAGAAACGTGTCGTTGGGGCAGGCGCTGGAGGAACAACGATTTTTAACCATCGTGCCACTTGTGGCACCGTTGATCCTTGTAGTAACAAGGAAATGAGCACTACAGTAAAGGTAATTTCGAACAACAATTCGGAATTAGAAAGACCCGCGATAACAGGGTAAAGCGCCAAAACAATCGGCACGGCACCACGCAAGCCAACCCAACTAATGTAAATACGCTCACGCAAACGGAAATCAAATGGCAATAAACACACCATAACCGCCAAAGGACGAGCGATAAAAATCAAAAAGGTGGCGATCGCCACTGCTTGCCAACCGTGAGTCAAAAGGCTAGATGGCGTCACCAACAAACCGAGCAACAAGAACATGCCAGCTTGCGCCAACCAAGCCAAACCATCCATCACTTGTGATATGGCATCTTGCTGTTTAATTCGACCGTTGCCAACCGTCAAACCAACCAGATATACCGCCAGAAAGCCGCTGCCGCCAATCATGTTTACGCCAGAGAATACGGCCAAACCAAAAGAAATAATAAGCAGCGCATACAAACCTTCGATTAAAGGCACACGACGTAGAATCATGAGCAGCAGCTTGCCACCAATCAAACCTAAGACACCACCAATCGCAAACTGCTGGATCATTTGGCCTAAGAAAGTCCAAATACTCAATGCCTCTGCACTTTGCAAAAGCCCAGTCAGCATCACCACCAGCAAGATGGCCATTGGATCATTGGCACCGGACTCTATTTCGAGTGTACCGCCCACACGCTCATTCAGTTTCACACCACTGTTACGCAATAAGCTGAAAACGGCTGCCGCGTCTGTCGAACCAACAATGGCACCAAGCAACAAACCGTAAATTAGCTTAACCTCTAAAAGCCAAGCGGCAAACGCCCCAACAGAGGCTGTAGTGATCACAACGCCTAAGGTAGCAAGCGATAAAGACGGCCATAAGGCAACGCGGAAGGTGCTGGTTTTGGTCTGCATACCACCATCTAAAAGAATGACGGCTAAAGCGAGGTTACCAACAAAAAAGGCAAGGCTTGGGTTGTCGAAGTCTAGTCGGCCTATTCCCTCTTCGCCCGCTAACATTCCCATCCCGAGAAACACAAGCAATAAAGGTAAGCCGACACGAACAGTAAAAGAACTGGCCAGAATACTGACTAAAAACAGTATTCCAGCTAGGAAGATATAGCTATTTATTTCGATGGTAGCAACGACCTATAGACTAAAGTTGACCTGTGAGCGTTAGGTATTTTTCCATTAACTGCTCTTCTGTTTCTTTGCGATTAGGATCCAAAGGGATGCAATCAACAGGACACACTTGCTGACATTGAGGCTCATCAAAATGCCCGACGCACTCAGTACATTTTGATGGTTCAATCACGTAAATCTCGTCACCCTGAGAAATAGCTTCGTTCGGGCACTCAGGCTCACAAACATCACAGTTAATGCATTCATCGGTAATAATAAGAGACATTCTTCTCTCCTAAAACCGCTGCCTTACTTATCAAGGTATTAAGCAGCGGGACTTAAAAAAACAGAAACTAAATCGTTTTATAATGTTCTTGCAGAACACGTTTTACTTCTGGGTTAACGAACTGGCCAAAATCACCATTTAAAGACGCAATTTCGCGTACTAATGTTGATGAAATATAAGAGTGCTTTTCAGAAGGCGTCAAGAAGATGCTTTCTACATCCGGCGCAATCGCACGGTTCATATTGGCTAACTGGAACTCGTACTCAAAGTCAGAAACAGCACGCAAGCCACGAATGACTACTTTGCCACTGACAGAGCGAGTAAACTCGGTTAGCAAGTTATCAAAACCAACCACTTCCACATTAGGCAAATGGCCCAATACTTCTTTCGCCAATGATATACGCAATTCATGGGACAGCGCTGGACGCTTTTTAGGGCTCGCAGCTACCGCTACGATAACCTTACCAAATAGCTTTGATGCGCGTTCAACCAAATCCGTGTGGCCGTTTGTAATAGGGTCAAAAGTCCCCGGATAAACCGCAATCGTACTCATAGCTTTCATCCAAAAAATTAATAGGGAGAACGAGTCAGGTAGCTAACGACTTTTGTCTGTGCTAATTCCCGTTTAGGGGTCGCATCATATAGGAATACGCCCCTGTTCTCAATTCGATGGAACGCGATGATGGTTTATTCAACGCGGCTCCAATCTTGTTATTGTATTAAATACTATACGGTGCCAATACTTGCTTCAAAAAAGAAATCGCCAAGAAGATAAAAATTGGCGATAAATCCAATCCGCCCAAGGTCGGAATCACCCGCTGGCAAGCACGGTATAAAGGCGCGGTAATCTGACCAACCAACATAGCGCCTGGATGGTTTGCGCCTGGTGCAACCCAACTTAGGATAACCGAAATTAGCATTGCCCAAAAATACAGATCCAACAAATGGTACAGAGTGCCAGCCACTGTATAAATAGCATAGCTAGTCGGTGATATAGCCACACCTTTCAGCATCACAACAAAGAAAACAGTCAATAACTGCACTGCAAACGCCAATACAAGAGAAGCGGTATCTAAACGACCAATGGCAGGAATGACTTTTCGCAAAGGTAAAATGATTGGACTAGTCGCCTTCACAATACCTTGGCTAATGGGGTTATAAAAATCTGCGCGTGTTAGTTGAAGCACCAAACGCAGCAACACAATAAATAAGTAAAGGTTACAAATTACCTTTACGAGCATAACAAATGGATCGGAATACATAGTGTCTATGTCCTTAATTAGTCTTTCTTGGCGGAAAAGTCTGCCGCCATTTCTTTAGATCGGTTCACGCAGGCCGTCATTGCATCTGCGACTATTTTATCAATATCAGCGGCTTCAAAAGACAACAAAGCTTGCTCGGTTGTTCCATTTGGCGAGGTGATATTTTTACGCAGTTGAGCAATAGGCTCGTCTATTTCCATTACCATTCGTGCTGCACCAAACATGGCATTGCTGGCCAACTCACGACTTGTAGCTTCATCCAGCCCTTGGTCTTTAGCATTTTTAACCATGGCTTCAATGAAGCGAAAGAAATACGCTGGTGCACTGCCAGACAAGGCCGTTACTGTATGCATGTGGTCTTCATTTTCAACCCAAACAGAGCTGCCAATACTAGAAAACAACTCACTTACCCAACCCTTTTGCTCGTTACTCGTGTGTGCATTGGCTATCAAGCCCGTCATACCCGCGCCAATTTGCGATGGCGTATTTGGCATACTACGAACCACAGCGGCCGGCTTTCCTAACCAATAAGCCAATGAATCTATATCAATACCCGCAGCAACAGAAATAAACAATTGTTCTTCTCGTACCTGATCTGAAAAGTCTTCTACCACGGCCTGCATTTGAGCTGGTTTAACGCATAACACCACAACATCCGCCTGGCTCACGGCCGAGTCATTATCTGCCAGCATGGTGATACCGTATTGTTCATGGTAATAATCACGTTTTTCTGGCGTTCTAGACGTACCGATAATTTTGTCCGCAGGATAGCCGCTTGCTAACATGCCACTAAAAATCGCTCTTGCCATATTACCCACGCCGATAAAGGCGATACTTGGTGTCATTTTATATCCTATTCTTTCATCATTTAAGCAGACAAATTGTCATCTACTTATTCAAACGTTTTTTGAGATGCAAAATCATTCGTGCTTTCATCGAATCACGCTTTAGCGGAATAGTCTCGCTCGCCGAAAATCGCTGTTCCAACACGAACCATAGTACTACCAGATTCAATGGCCGCTGGTAAATCTCCAGACATTCCAATGGACAAGGTATCTATCATGCTATCGGATTTGGATAATTCAACAAAAGCCTGAGCCAAAGGTTCATACACTGCACATTGTGCATCATGATTATCCTGTGGTGCGGGAATTGCCATTAATCCGCGAAGACGTAAATTAGGCAGCTCTGTCACCAACGCCACCATGTCATTTAACTCAGATAAAGTCACTCCCGCCTTAGTATCTTCACCACTAATATTAACTTGAATACAAACATTCAACGCTGGCAAATCGTCAGGACGCTGTTCGCTAAGCCGACGAGCAATTTTTTCACGATCTATGGAGTGAACCCAATGCATGGTTTCTGCGATCAAACGAGATTTATTAGACTGAATAGGTCCAATAAAGTGCCATTCAACACCCGACAAGTGTGCTAGCGCGTGGTATTTATCCACGGCTTCCTGCACATAGTTTTCTCCGAAGGCTCGCTGACCGGCATCGTAAGCGGCTTCAAGTGCTGACAAGGGTTTTGTTTTACTGACGGCTAACAATCGCACACTACCCGCCTTTCGCTGGTACTGCTGCTCAAGCTGTTCAACCTGCTGAGAAACTCTCGCTAAATTGACTTTAATCTCTTGTGCTTCGTTGCTTTCAACTTCAATCGACATTTCGCGCCACGCTCCGCTGTTATCAAGATATAACGAGTGAATCCATGAATCGTACCTCAGGAAAGCACTGGAGACGCATCATAGCATCTTTTTAAAAGGCAGAAAAAAGCTAACATAGAGCACTCTAAAAGACAGGCTTTAAGCAAGACTTACAACGAATAAAAGTCCGCGCTCGATTTATAACATTCACCGTGAAACTCAAGGAGGTAGCCTGATGTATTTTTTAAAGAATTTGCAGCGAATAAAGCGGCTTGATGAAGCGCTTCCAGCGATGAGTGCTCAGGATAGAAAGCAATACCGATAGACAAGCCTTCTCGTATTAAACGATTACCTGAAAACTTAGCCGAGTTGAGTGATTTCAATAATTTCTTAGCCACGATTTCAGCGTCTTCTAAATGCTGAATACGAATCCCCATGACTAACTCACGTTCATCGTAATGAGCAATAAGATCATTATCTCGAACTGTCTCGCTCATTACTTCTGCCAATAGTTTCAAGTCAGCATCGCTCGCTTTTGAAGAAGACAACAATCGAAGAGAAAGTAATGCTGCGCGCTGAAAGTGGCGACGAGAATCTTTTAATACAATTCCAAAACTGTTATCAAAACTGTAACGACGTAACAACCCCGTAGTTGGGTCTCTATGACTGTCCTCTAATAGTAAGTAGTCCGCTTTTTCTCTTTCAAAGACAGCACTTAACCAAGTGGCATAACTCTCTAGCGCAAGCGCCATTAACTCACTTTCTAGACGAGCATCTTCACGCTGAAATGCCAACATCAGATAAATAGAGCCTTGGCTATCCGACACACTGACCATAGACACATCAGAAAACGCATGATCCTTTAAAAAAGGTAACCAATGCTTCCAGCCTGATGCACTCTGAATATCAATGTCGTGACGCTTCGGGCAAGACGGGCTTGCTGCAAAAGTAACTAACGCTTGAGGAATGGTACTTAACTGACTATTAGAATTGAGCAATTGATCATTAATAGAATCGGTATATTGCAAACGCCACTGCAAGCACTCTTTATCACAAATAATAAAAAGGCAGTATGCATTGGGCAGTTGGCTTTGCATTTTATTTTTAAAGCGATTAAGCGAGGTGCTTAACAAAGACCCATTGGCGATCACCTGAAGCGTTTGAGGCATGTCGCTGTACAAGCTCTTTATAAAGTCTCGCTCTTTTTCAAGATATGCAACACGAGACTGCAAGACCTGCTGTTCCTTGAGCAATGAATTTAAAGAGTCGATTGGCATAAAATACTGAAACCATAATAATCCGTAATTCAAACTAGATTAACTGGCTGATATGAAAAGTAAAGAAATAGTAAGGCCAAGTGAAAGAAAAACTCTCAATAGGCCTTACTATTGGGCTTAAACAGTCTGATAGACTCGTTGACCTGAGATATAAGTAGACGTCACACGCCCAACGAACTCATCACCAAAGTAAGGCGAGTTATGACCTTTTGTCTTGCGACCTTCATAAGACCAAGTCCAACGTGCGGTGCTGTCGTACAAAATAAAGTCAGCAAAACTCCCTACCGACAAAGACCCCGCCTCTAAACCAAAGCAAGCCGCTGGACCAGATGTTAAACAAGTCAAAACGGTCGAAAAGTCTAAATCCCCTTCATCCATAAGCAACATAGCCAAAGGCAATAATATTTCAACGTTGGCCATACCCGGCTCTGTTGCCGCAAACGGCGCAATTTTCGCCATTTTTTCATGAGGCTGATGATCGGAACAAATGGCAGAAATAACTCCTGCTTTAATACCTTCGATCAAGGTCAAACGGTCTTCATCACTACGAAGTGGTGGCAGCACATGATAATGACCATCAAAACGATTGAGCATTTGATCATTCAACAAAAGGTTATGCACAGCAACATCAGCGGTGACATCTAATCCAGACGCTTTGGCATCGGCAATCATCTCAACCGACTTAGCACAAGACAATCGAGCAAAGTGTGCTCGTACACCGGTTTTTTCCACCAGCAATAAATCACGCATCAGAGCAATGGTTTCTGCTTCTTCAGGAATCCCGGCCAAACCATGCATGGTCGACATCAAGCCTTCATGGGCACAACCACCTTCTGAAAGGCTGGATTCATCAGGATGAAAAACCACCAACAAATCATGTGTCGCCGCATATTCAAGCGCACGCGACAGCACCTTAGTGCTTGCCATTGGATGACGGTGATTCGATAAAGCAATACAACCGGCATCGGTCAAAGCAACCATGTTACTCAGCTGCGCACCTTCCAGTCCTTGTGTTAGGGCGCCAAGCGGAAACACATTGGCCATGCCTGCATCGTCAGCCTTGTCTTGAATAAGCGCAGCCACAGCTGGCGTATCAACAATTGGGCGCGTATCAGGAGGACAAACCAAGGTCGTAACACCACCAGATACAGCGGCGCGACCTTCGGTAGCAATACTGCCTTTTTGAGTTTGACCAGGCTCGCGAAGAGACACAGCAAGATCCACCAAACCGGGTAAAATCCATTGGCCTGATGCATCTATCACTTCAGCACTTTCAAAGCCTGCTGGCGCGTCACCAATCGCAACGATTTTTTGATTATCAACAAACAAATCCGTTACTGCATCAATATCTTGACTAGGGTCGATCAAACGACCATTTTGAATACGTAATTTCATGTTATTTTTCATCCTTCGCGACTGGCGTATCATCACTTTGTAACTGACCACTCATTGCCATCGACATGACAGCCATGCGCACCGCGATGCCGTTAGTTACTTGGTCCAAGATAACTGAATGCTCGCCATCAGCCACTTCAGAAGAAATCTCGACACCACGATTAATAGGACCTGGGTGCATAACAATCGCATCAGGTTTTGCCCAAGCAAGCGTCTCTTCCGTCAAACCATACAAACGATAGAATTCGCTTTCACTCGGCAACAGAGCGCCTTTCATACGCTCTTTCTGCAAACGCAGCATCACGACAACGTCGACATCTTTTATGCCCGCTTCTAAATCATGACAAATGGTTGCGCCCATTTCCGCAAAAAAACTTGGCACCAAGGTTTTGGGTCCGACTAAACGAACGTCACTCACACCCAGAGTAGTCAGCGCTTGAAGCTGTGAACGCGCCACACGAGAATGTAAAATATCACCAACAATAGCGACCTTGAGGCCATCAAAACTGCCTTTGTGACGACGAATCGTCAGCATGTCTAACATGGCTTGTGTTGGGTGAGCGTGACGTCCATCTCCGGCATTAATAATCGCCACGTTTGGCGTGCAATGTTCAGCAATAAAGTGGGCGGCGCCACTGTCAGAATGACGCACAATAAACATATCGCTTTGCATCGCTTCCAGGTTTTTCAGAGTATCCAGTAAGGATTCCCCTTTCGAGGTGGCTGATGTTTCAATGTTTAGATTAATAACATCTGCCGACAACCGCTTGGCGGCCAATTCAAATGTAGTACGAGTACGAGTAGAGTTTTCAAAAAACAAGTTCACCACGGTTTTACCGCGTAGAAGCGGTACCTTCTTAACCGATTGCTCTCCCATTGAGAGAAAAGAATCTGCTCGATCGAGAATCTCCGTCAAAATGGTTTTGTCCAATCCATCCAGCGTTAAAAAGTGCTTAAGCTGCCCGTATTCATTTAACTGTAATGCCCGAGGCTCGGATCGCATCATGGTTTGCTTTCCTCAAACTGCAAAGACGATGGTGTCGTCTTTCTCTATTTAAAATAGGATACTCAGATAGGAAAATGCCCGGTACAGAGTAACTGCAGCCGGGCATTTATGACACTAAACGATTGTCTCACCGTATTTTTTTGGGTGAGATCTCATTCTTTTAACCACAGTGTCGTCAATCTTATCCATACGTTAATTGTCGTACGTGTTCATCAAAAAATAAAGCTTTGTTCTGCATATTAATGGGTATCAATCACAGAAACGGTAAGCACTTCTGGCCCAGCCAACTTAACCCTTTGATCAGGATTGAGATCTAAATGCTCTCCTACTATATCCGCAGCAATAGGTAGCTCATGCTGACCTAGATCGTAAAGGATAGCTAACGTAATACTTGCTGGTCGGCCAAAATCAAATATTTCATTCATTGCCGCGCGAATCGTACGGCCAGACATCAATACATCGTCGACCAAGATTACGTGACGATCTTCAATCGCTGGCAATAAGGTTTGATTTACCTTGGGGTTCAAGCCCGCTTTAGTAAAATCATCACGATAAAACGTGATATCTAAGGTCGCCAAAGGCTCTGTTGTTGGCACGGCTTCCATCAAACGCTCTGCCACCCAAACACCACCAGTATGAATCCCAACAACAATGGCATCTTCGATGTTGTTCTTTTTACAGTACTCTGCCAATTGCGTTTTCATGGACGCTAGGGAATGCTCTAAATCTAACTTCATTGTTTTCTCAAACCTTTTCATAATAAAACACCGTGAAGCAAACAATCCTTAATAAGACTCTGCAAACCAAGTCTCTAAAATCATTTGAGCGGCCAAACCATCTACCGAATTTTCTTTAAAGTTACGATTGCCTCCGCGAGCAATAACCTGCCCCTTGGCCTCATATGAAGATAACCGTTCATCCATCATATGGTAAGGAAGGTTAAAACGTCCATGCAATCGTTTCGCAAATTTGCGCGCCCGTTGACACATCTCATTTTCTGAGCCATCCATGTCAAGTGGCAAGCCAACCACAAAAGCATCTGGTTTCCATTCTGTCACGATACGCGTGATTTCATCCCAATTGGGAATACCTTCTTTGGCTTTAAGCGGGTCAAGCGGCTGAGCTGTGCCAGTAATACTTTGACCAAATGCAACACCAATGCGTGTCGTGCCAAAATCAAAGCCCAATACTGAGCAAACAGTATTGGGCTTCTGGTTATCATCTAACGATGTTTCTGTAGAGATTGACCCTGTCATTAACCATGTCCTATATCCGGTGAAAGTCTTGTCATATCAATTCCCAACACGCGTGTTGCGGCGGTAAATTGCATATCACTTGGTGTGTTAAATAATACGTCTAAATCCGCTTCGCATACCAGCCAATCATTATTGGCAATCTCGGTTTCAAGCTGTCCCGCATCCCAGCCAGCGCAACCTAGTGTAATCCGAAACGCTTCTGGTCCTGTACCTTGTGCTATATCTTCCAACGCTTCTAGCGACGCAGATAAAGAAACCTCATCGTTCACTCGCAACGTATTACTCCAAACTTTATCTGCGGTGTGCAGAATAAAGCCGCGCTCTGCCTCCATTGGGCCACCGGTGTAAATTGGCTCAGAGGTTAAGCGTGGGCTGCTGATTCGAATGCCAAGGTGATCTGCCAATTCGGTAAAATCAACATTTGAGGGACGGTTAATGATAATCCCCATAGCGCCCGCTTCGGTGTGCTCACAAAGATAAATAACAGTATGTTCAAAATGTGGGTCGTCTAGGTGTGGCATAGAAATTAAAAAGTGATTTTTAAACGAATCGAAAATTGCTTTCATAGTCATGAGCCCTCTTTAATTGATGACAGCGCAAAGATCGCGCTAGTTACTAAAACCTAAGAAGTACCTGAACTTAAGACAAAACTCGCCAATGAGGCGAAATATAGAGATAGAGAAGAGCAATAAGAAGACGGCAAATAAGAATAGCCGACCTCTGCAGTATAGGACAAATGAAGCATTTGCCCACCCCCAAACTACAAATTATTACTGAATCCCTTCAAAACTCACATTTCAAGCAGTAAACTAGCACCCTTAATCCTCAATTAAGGGTTAAATGTATCTATTTATCGTGCTTCGGAGGCATGTAATGCCCTTACTATCTTCAAAAAACGTGCAAACACAATCGGCTTATGCCGAGATGTTTGATCGTCTAGATGGGATGAGTCTGGCGCAATGGATTGAACATTACCAAGCCGAAACCATCGATTTGCGCTACTTTTTCCACAGTGGTTGGTCGTCTTAGATTCCCTATATTGTTCTCGAAAATTCACTGTATCCGTCTATTATCAAACGGTACCTATTTCAGACAAAAAGCCAGTATTTGGCCTATAGGAAACAATCATGCAATTACAAGCTATTGATTACACAAGCCCAACCGCCGCAGAGGATTTTGTAAAATCTCTTCGTGAAACAGGCTTTGGCGTCCTTAAAAACCACCCAATCAAAAAAGAACTCGTTAGCGCTATCTACAAAGATTGGCAAGAATTTTTCTCAGACGATAGCAAATACGACTATCGCTACAATGTTGGTCCACAAGATGGTTACTTCTCGCCAAAAGCGGCTGAAACAGCAAAAGGCCATACCAAACGAGATATAAAAGAATACTTTCACTACTACCCTTGGGGACAATGCCCTGCTAAGCAGAAGCCATCTTTAGAGCAATATTATAGCGAAGCCACCAGCTTGGCAGAAGAGCTACTGGCTTGGGTAGAACAGCATTCTCCAGTAGACGTGGCAAAGCATTACACGCAGCCGCTCTCCAGCATGGTAGAAAATAGCCAGCAAACCTTACTGCGTATCTTGCATTACCCACCACTAAAAGGTGATGAAGAACTTGGCGCGATTCGAGCGGGTGCCCATGAAGACATTAATCTATTGACGATACTGCCTTCTGCCAACGAGCCAGGGTTACAAGTCAAAGCCAAAGACGGCACTTGGATGGACGTACCTTGCGACTTTGGTACATTAATCGTCAACATTGGCGACATGCTGCAAGAAGCCTCTGGTGGGTATTTCCCATCAACGTCGCACCGTGTAATAAACCCAGAAGGCGCAGACAAAACCAAATCGCGTATTTCTCTGCCTCTGTTCTTACATCCGAAGCCGGAAGTCGTGCTTTCCGAACGCCATACGGCAAAAAGCTATTTACATGAACGCTTAGTGGAATTAGGTGTTTTACCCGCCTAGTAGTTACTAATAAAGTAAAATGCAAAAAAGCCGCTGCTCATATTGTTATGAACAGCGGCTTTTTTTGTTAAAAGTTAAGAGACATCAACTAACAACTGAAGGTCTCTATTTATTCGAGTCGATTAACGCTTTCAGTCGACCTTCTTGCTCTGTTGTCGGCATAGTTAAAGGCGCTCTGACTTCCCCTGCAGATCGACCGATCGCTGATGCCCCTGATTTGATAAGGCTGACTGCATAACCTTTTTTCTCATCCCGTAGACGACAAAATGGAATAAAGAAGTCTTGAATAATAGAGGTAACGACGGCTTTATTTCCCTCTCGTAATGCCTTATAAAAACGGTTCGCCATTTCAGGCATAAAGTTAAATACCGCCGACGAATAGGTATTTACGCCGATCGAAAGATAAGCCTCAGCAAAGATCTCCGCCGTTGGTACACCACCGATGTAAACCAGTCTATCGCCTACTGTTTTAATCGTATCGTTCAAGGCGGCAATATTACCTACACCATCTTTTAACGCGATTAAGTTAGGGTTATTCGCAGCCAATAATTTGACATTTTCCGCACCCAAAATACCATTACCACGGTTATAGTAAATGAACTGAATAGGACTGCTTTGCATAATCTGAGACGCATATTCAATAATACCGTCTTCTGGGCACTCAGTTAAAAACGGAGGCATTAAGAGAATACCATCGCAGCCAGCCTCTTCGGCGGCAAGAACGAACATCTTAGCTTCAGCAACACTCCGCCCCGCACTGGCGATCACAGGTACCCGCCCGGCCACAGTCTCAACGGCAATTTTAACAATCTGTTTATATTCAGCTAAATCCAAAGAGAAAAATTCCCCTGTACCACCCGCAACAAAAACAGCAGACACATCATGCTCAATAAACCACTCAATGCGCGCCTTATAGGTTTCTGGGTTAAATTGGCCTTTTTCATCAAAGTCTGTAATTGGAAACGAAAGCAAACCATCGCTAAGAGATGCTCGAATACGCTCGACAGAAAGTGTCATAGAATCATCCTTTTTTTGTTATTTTTTGGGTAAAAAGCTCTTATTTTGGCAGCACAAAGCCCTGCCCAATAAATCGAGCAATAAACCTTAAGAACCGATTTGATTTAATCGAAATAAACTAAGTTGTAACGCTAATCTTCAAAATGCCCTGCGCAGGCAAATCCCCCTCCTTGAAAACGGACTGCTGGATCATTTGGATCGGCCTGCTCTTCTTGTAAATACGCTTCATTTTCAAACACCGCAGACGAATCCTTTGGTGTCCAACCTATAAACTTGGCATAGCGGTTATCCCACCACGTGCTTGGGTTATCAGATACACCATATATAACCGTGCAACCCAATCGATCTGCGGCATATACTTTTTTGATCAAGTCTGACAAATCCCCCTCACTTAACCAAGTCGATAACATGCGACGGTTACTCGGTTTGGGAAAACAAGAACCAATGCGAACTACTGCCGATTCAATACCAAATTTATCGTAATAATACTGTGCCAATAGCTCACCAAAGCATTTCGATAGCCCATACATACTGTCTGGTCGCATTGCACAGTGGGCATCTAAAAGTGTTTCTCTATCATGAAAACCAACCACATGATTGGAGCTAGCAAAAAAGATACGCTTTACACCATTTTTCCTAGCGGCTTCATATAAATTGTAAGCACCTTTTATGTTTCCATTTAAGATATTATCAAACGTATTCTCTGTTGATACTCCTCCAAAATGGACAATCGCATCACATCCTTCGACTAGGGAGATAACCGTATCAGCATCCCCTAGATCGCACTGCACAAAGTGTTCATTCGCTTTTAAATCATCTACTTTAGCAATGTCAGAAAGGCGAATTTCTGTCGCCCAATCATTTAATCGGGGACGCATAACATTACCTAAATGGCCAGCAGCGCCAGTGATCAAAACACGTTTCATTTTTACTCCTATGGCCACAGCAATGACCCTATCGTTATGGGTTAATCCATCCAGGCAAAGTCATAGACACAGCAGGAATATAAGTCACCAGCATCAGCGCTGCCAAAATTGCCAAGTAGAATGGCCAAATACTTTTCACTGCTCTTTGTATTGGCACTTCACCAATGGCACAACCCACAAACAAACAGCCACCAACAGGCGGTGTACAAAGCCCCAACCCTAAGTTCATCATCAACATGACGCCAAACTGAATCGGATCCATGCCCAAACTAACGGCAACCGGTAGGAAAATAGGGGTACAAATTAGAATTAGTGCCGCCATGTCCATAATCATGCCTAGCAAAAGCAAAATCAGGTTCATTAGCAAAAAGATAACTATCGGATTATCCGAAACCGATGTAAGCGCACTCGCCAGTACTTTTGGTACTTCATAGAGAGCCAGCATGTAACCAAATGCGCCAGCACAGCCCACCAAAATCATCACCATTCCCGTTGTTCTTACGGAACGGATAACGGCAACCCAGAAGTCTTTTAAACTTAAAGAACGATAAACAAGCGCTGTAATGAGTATTGCATATAAAGCACCAATAGCCCCCGATTCAGTCACCGTGAAGACACCAGATAACGCGCCACCTACCACAATGATCGCGGTAATTAAGCCTGGGAAAGAGGCAATGAACGCCACAAAGACAAAACGCCAGCCCGCAAATTGTTCCGTTGGAAAGTTTCTACGGATCGCAATCCAACGAGCCACAAAGCCCAACATCAAACACATCAAAATGCCGGGAACAATACCTGCAATAAACAAGCTAGCAACCGAGATACCGCCACCCGCTGCAACCACATATAAAATCATATTATGGCTAGGTGGTATCATGATCCCCGCAATAGAGGAGCTTACTGTTACATTCACGGCATAGTCATCGTCATAGCCTTTTTCCTTCATCACAGGAATAAGCAAAGACCCTAGCGCAGACACATCCGCTACTGCTGACCCAGAAATGCCACCGAACAACATACTAGAGAAGACGTTAACCTGCCCAAGACCACCACGCATCCAGCCAACACTGGCAGACGCTAAGCGAATCAAACGTGCTGCGATACCACCGTGCAGCATCAGCTCACCGGCAAAAATAAAGAATGGAATAGCCAATAAAGAGAAAGTAGACATGCCAGCCACAATGCGCTGGAAACCAATCATTAGAGGCAAACCTTCGTACCAAAACGCACTGATCGCAGCCATACCTAATGCAAACGCTACTGGCACACCAACCACAGTTAACAAGGCAAAAATGCCCAATAAAATTGCTAAGCCCATGTTATCGGTCCCCTTTTGGAGCGGATTTATTCACAGCTTCCAGAGGCGAAAACAACGCGACTACGCCATTGAACACACGATAGGAAGAGAAAAGAGAAATTAAAATGCCCGCAGTCACCACTGGTATGTAGCGAACCCCATCGGGAATACCCAATAAAGGAATGTTGCGACTCCAAGCAAAAGAGGCCAATTCATGACTGTAATAAGCCATGGCAATACCAAACACCAATAACGTTAGATCAATAAAAATATCGACACACTTCATGCTCTTCTCTGGTAGCACCAAAGACAACATTTCAACGCTCAAATGTGTACGTTGATGAATACCAACTGACGCACCTAAAAACGTGATCGTAGTAACCAACAACATGGCCATTTGCTCGACCCAAGTTGGGGTGTCATTCAACACATAACGACCAAACACTAACCAACCGAACGAGACAACAAGAATGACCATGCAAACGCCAGACATGCTCATTGCAATGACTGACAGCAGATCAAGAAAACGCTTCACGACGGGTTCTTTTATAGAAGAAGAATTCATCACATTACTCGCGATAAAAAATCATCGAATTACCGCCACCCAACACCAAAGTATTAGATGACGGCGCTTACTTCACTCTACGATTTAGTTCGTGTTGCGAATTTTTTCGATTAATGGGGCCAACGTAGGGTTATCTTTAACCGCTTTCGCATAAACAGGCGCCATTGCATCTTGGAAGGCCGATTTATCTTTGATCTCTGTAATTTCAATACCTGCGTCGATTAGCTTTTGGCGGCTCTCGGTGACTTTTTCGGCCCATAGCTTACGCTCAAGCATTGCGCTGTCTTGAGCCGCTTTACGAACGGCTTTTTGATCGGCTGGAGACAACTTAGCCCATGCTTTTGCACTGACACTCAAGGTTTCAGGCAAGATAAGGTGCTGAGTCAAAGAGTAATATTTCGCCACTTCAAAGTGATTACTAGAGTCATATGATGGCCAATTATTTTCAGCCCCATCCACTACCCCAGTTTTAAGAGACTGGTACACCTCAGAATAAGCCATTGGTGTTGCGTTACCACCAAGTGCTTCTACCATGCCAACATAAAGTTCATTGTTCATTACACGAAACTTCATGCCTTTCATGTCTTCAGGTGTTTTTATCGGCTTACGTGAATCATAAAAGGAGCGAGATCCAGAATCGTACCAAGCCAGAGAGATAATCCCTTTTTTCTCCATCGCTTTACTTAGCTCGTCGCCCACAGGACCATCCATAACGCGATGCATGTGTTCAACGTTTTTGAAAATGAAAGGCAGAGAAACGACATTAACTTCTGGTACGGAGGCACCGATCGGGCCTAAGTTAAACTCGGCGAAATCGATACCGCCGACTTGCATCATTTGAATAGCGTCTTCTTGGCTACCAAGGATAGCACCATTATAAACTCGACCACTGACACGACCATCGGTCGCTTTCTCAGCCTCTTTTATAAAAGACTCCATCGCAACCGTTACAGGATAGCCAGCTGGATGGACATTCCACCCCTTCCAATCAGCTTGTGCTAAGGGCGCAAAGCAAGCCGTTGCTAAAGCACTACTAACCAGCAAAGCAGACCCGATTTTTTTAGTGGAAAATTTTTTTATCATTGTTATTTCTCCTTTTTCGTCACCATTATCGGTGGCGGTTTATGTTGTCGAGATGACCGTTTAAGCAAACACATATCACCAACAATTAATTTGTATCATAAGATTTAGTTGTATTACAACAGACATCATATGACTAAATCTAAAAAACACTAAAATTCGCTCATAAAACAGCCAAAATTTAAAGAAAAGCCAGAGTCATCATATGTGATATACTTATCTACCGCTTATACACATAATGTTAATCGAGAAATAACAGGTCATTATAAAAATGCCAGAAAAAGACAACACCAAATTGCGCCTTCCACAGCTAATAGCCATACGTCTACGAGATAAAATCGCCCAAGAAAAGCTCATTCCTGGCGATAAATTACCAACAGAACCGAGTTTGATAGCAGAAATGGGAGTAAGCAGAACCGTCCTTCGTGAAGCCATAGCTACCCTTAAAGCAGAAGGTTTAGTCGAAGCAAAGCAGGGTGTAGGGGTCTTTGTATCCAGCCCTAAAACGGAAACTGTAGCAAGCTTAGCGCAAGGTGAGATGACCTTAACAGCGATCATAGAGACGATCGAAATCCGCATTGCGCTTGAGATTGAAAGCATTGCATTAGCTATATCACGTAGTTCACTAGCACAAGAAGCAGAAATTTATCGGTGTTTCGACCTGCTAGAACGCCAACTAAAAAACCAGCAAAACGCAGAAAAAGAAGACTATGATTTTCACCATGCCATTGCTAGCGCAAGCAACAACCAGCATTTTGTGGATTTACTGTCCATATTAGCTAAGCGTTCTATTCCACGAACTCGCCTTCATGATGAGGCGAACCTCATTCAGAAGCCAGGTCTTGAAAAAATATTAATAGAAGAACATAAAGCCATTATTGATGCCTATGCGGAAAAAGACATAGACGCCGCAAGAAAAGCGATGAGAGCCCACTTAACGAATGGGCTTGGACGATATAGAGAGTTGATAAGGGAAATAGATAGAGGCCACTCATAGTATGACTGGCCAAACTCCTATCTTAGCCCTACGTTTTCAAAAAGTTGGGCTAATCAGCTGCTCGTTAATCTAACGATAATAGGCACACAAATTACAATGATCACCGACGAGATTAACGTCGAGCTCGCTATCGCATTTGCAGTCGACCTACCGTCATCTCCTTTCGATACTGCCGACACATAAGCGGATGCAGCGGTTGGCGCACTCAAGAATAGGAAGAGATATAATAATTCTTTTTGGGTAAAACCAAGCCAAAAAGCAATAAAAGTAAACAAAAACGGGCTAATCAGCACCTTACCTAGAATGGCAAAAGAAAAAAACCTAGGCAACTTAAGACCGCTTGTCGCCAACGCACCACCAATACAAACTAATGCCAAAGGCAATGTGACACCACCAATCAAGGAGCCTGTTTTTACGATAAAGACAGGTAGCTGTAAAGCACACACATTCGCCAGAACACCAAGAATAATTGCCAGAATAAGAGGATTCTGCGCCATGTTTTTTAACATAGACCGAATGCGTAGAGCGCCATCACTGTACCGCGTCAAAATTACTTCCGCCAAGATATTAAACAGCAGCACACTTAATCCTGACATAACCCCACCGATAGCAACGCCTTCTTGACCGAACATGTTAACGGCTAGCGCTAAACTAAATACCCCGCAATTTCCTCGAAAGGCTATTTGTACAAAAACCCCACGCTGGGCAGCAGGCAATGAAATGCGAATCGCGAGAAACCAAGCGAGCAAAAAAGTGAGGAAAATAGAAAAGACAAAATATAACGCAAAATTGACGCGGATAAGACCACTGAGATTATTAGAGTACAATCCCAAAAACAGCAAGGTTGGCATGCACACTTTAAAAACAAACCGCGAACTAACAAGAAGAAAGTCGTCGTTAATCAGCTTGATTCGCCTTAAAAAGACACCCATCGCTACCATAAGTAAAACGGGGGCTGCCACATCCAAAATAACGCTTTTTGCTTCCAACAACATAGACTCCATAAAGAAACGCTCTACCAACCTCTTTGGTTAATAGAGAGCTCTATCAATACTTAAAAAAGCCTATTTTATACTAACTTCTCGTTGATCAATTAAGGAATGTTCAAGGGATTTTTATCTTGAGCCAAAACCTGCATATTGGTTAACAGAAATACTCTGGGAACTCCTCCTGCAGAATACGTACTCTTGAAATAGTGCCCGCCAAATGATCACGCATCGCCTCAAAGGCCTTGTCTGGCGAACCACTCTCTATCGCATCAACAATTGCCGTATGTCCAGCCAGAACACTGCGAATCTTGCCTTCAGAAGGTAAATGCAAGCGTCGCACACGATCCATATGCCCAGACCTTGAACGCACCAATTTATACAAAGACTCATGACCTATGGCAGTAAACATTGAACGATGGAACAGCTCATCCAGTTTAGCAAACATGATAATGTCCTCGCTGTCTGCTGTAGAAACCTGCTCCTGCATTGCAACAATCTCTCGCAGTTGAGACACAATTCCCTCATTTGGAATCTGCGTTAACTGTCGTACTACTTCAAACTCCAGCGCCTCTCGAAGAAAGTGACTCTGCTCTAATTGTTTTACATCGATGTAAGAAACTTCTGTACCAGACTGAGGCTTAACGTTCACCAAGCCCACCTGCTCTAGTCTCAGTAATGCTTCTCTGACCGGTGTTTGACTGACTTTATATTCACTGCACATCTCACCTCGAACAAGCTGGGATCCAGGTGGAAGCTCTAAACTAACAATGCGACGCAATAGATCATCATACACACGATCAACCGCTGTACGAGGCAAGTCGTTGCTCTGCTCTAAATAATTTTTAATCAAATAATTATTCTTCTGGTTCATAAGATTGAAGCCATATTTTGCCTTAAATAGTTAAGTCATTATCTCAGAGCCGTTTGCAGCACGAAAGAAAAAAGACTTGCGCATCGAAATTAATATATTAGTATATAAATGACAAAACCAACTAATATATTAGTATATAAGAAACCATAAAGAGCAATTCCTAACAATAAATCTAAAAATCAGGAGAAGAACAATGCCTCTCAAATCCATACCTAAAACTCTCACCGCTACTCTAATTACGGCCGGTTTAGCTTTTTCAGTTGCTCCAACCTACGCTGAAACACTCAAGGTCCAAACCAGCTTTAATGCGTCACACATCAGTTTGACTCGCTTGAATCAAATATGGATACCTAAACTAAAAGAAATGACTGGAGGCGACCTGCAAATAGAATTGCTACCTATTGGCTCTGTCGTTTCACATAAAGAAACGCCTGTGGCGGTTTCTATGGGAATCTTGGATGGCGATTTAACCGCAACCAGCTATTTTGCAGGCAAAGACCCCGCTTATGCGTTGATGGGTGATTTAATTGCAGGCTATGACAATCCAGCCCAAATTGAAGAGTTTTGCATGCAAGGCGGCGGTAAAGAGCTGCTACAAAAGATGTACAACAAATACGACCCCGGCGTTCATGTCATTGGCTGCAGCTCTGAAAAACGCGAAGCCTTCGTATCAAAAGTACCTGTTCGTGGTGTCGCAGATATGAAAGGGCTGAAAGTTCGCTCCCCTGAAGGTCTTGCTGCAGATGTATTCCGTCGTGCCGGCGCAGCTCCTGTATCGCTGCCTGGTTCAGAGGTGTACACCGCCCTAGAGAAAAACGTGATTGATGCGGCTGACTCCTCAGCGTACGCAAACAATGACGCCAGCGGCATGCATAAAGTCGCCAAATACCCAATTTATCCAGGCATTCACTCAATGCCTTTTATGCAATTTACCATCAATGAAGCAACCTGGAACAAGATAGACAAAGAAGACCAAGCTGCTCTAACAGAATGGTTCTTGAGCGCTTACGCAGACCTACGCACCTATCTAGATGCTAAAGATAAAGAGCTGGTCGCACGCGACAAAGCCAAAGGCGACATTACCGTCATCGACTGGCCTCAATCCGAGCGAGACGATTTCCGTAAGATCGCGAAACAAGCATGGGAAGCATTCGGTAGTGCATCACCTCTAGCAACAGAAGTGTACAAAGCACACGTTAAATTCATGACCGAAAAAGGCCTACTCTAGCCCAAGAGTGATTTACCACTAGCGACGGCTGGGACATCGTCCCGCCGCCGCACTTTCCATATAAAAATAAGCCTACCCATGCAGTAGACTGATAGATCAGGTGAACACTATGTCCAAAACTCAGAGCCTCAACGCTGATGACATTGTCGAAATTGCCGACGACAACCCGATTGAGCATGCGCAGCCGCATGAAGAATTCGAATACACACCCATAGATCACTTTAGCCACTTTTCTGGCATTGGGGTTTCGCTACTTTACCTTGTTGCGGCCGGTGCTACCTTATGGGAAGTTGTTGCCCGCTATGTGTTTAATTCGCCAACACAATGGGCATTTGAAGTGGTGATGGTGCTGTGCGCTGCAAGTTGGATGCTGTCGGCAGGCTACATCACGCTCAAGAAACGCCATATTGGTATTACGGTGATTCACAATATTGTCTCTCCTAAAGCCCAATGGCGTCTTGATCTATTTGCATCCAGCATTGGTATTGTTGCGCTATTTCTGTTGCTATCTGATGCATCCATGCGCGCCTACATGGCGATAGATCATATTGAACGTACCGGTAGTGCGTTTAACTCCCCCATGCCGATGCTGTTGAAAACCTTACTGATGCTGGGTGGGTTTATGTACCTCGCTCAGCTAACCGTTAACCTATGGCGTCACGTAAACAGCCGATGGGCCAAAGCGGCGGTGAAGCTAATCGGTCTATTTATGGTGTTGTACTTTATTAATGGGGTACTGGCCTATATTTCTGGACCTGGATCGATTTTCGACGGCGTGAGTGGTTACTTCTCAGCGGTAGGCCAAAGCCTAGACCCAAGCGCAGCACTGGACATGCGCTCTTATAGCTTAGGGGTAATATCCTTAATCATGGTCGCAATGTTGGTGTCTTTGATGATGACAGGTATGCCACTGGGCATCGTAACCTTGATCGTCTCAGTCGTCATGGCAATTGCCTTCTTTGGCCCCCGTGGGTTGTACTTAGTGTCCGCCAACACAGCTGCACTGCTTGATCACTACACCCTGATTGCCATTCCCTTTTTCGTATTAATGGCAACCATCCTCGAAAAGTCAGGTATCGCAGAAGATTTATTTGATGCCATGTCAATATTCGCTGGCAATCTACGCGGTGGCGTGGCGGTACAAACTGTAGTTGTGGCGGTTATTCTCGCGGCCATGTCCGGTGTAATGGGCGGCGAAATTGTGATGCTTGGTCTTGTGGCTTTGCCTCAAATGCTGCGCTTAGGCTACGACCGCAAAATGAGCATTGGTCTAATTTGTGCTGCGGGCGCCTTGGCTACCTTGATTCCACCTTCGATCATCATGATTGTTTACGGTCTGTCTGCAGAAGTCGCCATTGGTGATCTATTTATGGCTGGAGCCGTACCAGGACTTATGCTGGCTGTCTTCTATGCACTGTATGTTCTGATTCGTGTGCACATTAACCCTAAATTAGCGCCAACGGCGAAAGAAGTAGCGGCGCTAACAGGTGAAGAACGTAAACTGTCTAAGGCTCGTCTGAGCGCAGTATTCTTGAGCATCATGCTGATCGGCTGTGTAATGGGATCCATCTATGGCGGTATTGCTTCGGTCACCGAAGCGGCGGCAGTGGGTGCCTTGGGTGCCATGATTGTTTCTGCAGTACGCCATGAATTTAAATGGTCCATGCTGAAGGCCTCTTTAGTTGGTTCTATGGCTACCGTGGGAACCATCATTTGGTTGGTACTAGGATCCGTATCCTTTGTTGGCATATTTAATTTAATCGGTGGCGCGGACTTTATGCGCTCACTGTTTATGAACCTTGGCATTCCAGCCATTGGCGTGATCTTGGTAATGATGCTGATTTTGGTGATCTTAGGTACATTTATGGAATGGATCGCCATCGTGCTAATTACGGTTCCTGTTTTTGCCCCCGTCGTCATGACCCTAGCACCCGAGCTTGGACTGACGCCAGATCAAGCAAAAGTCTGGTTTGGTATTCTGTTTGTTCTCAACATTCAGATTTACTTCTTATCACCACCGTTTGGTCCAGCCTGCTTTTGGCTCAAATCAGTCGCACCAAAAGACATTTCTCTGCAAGAAATCTTCATCTCTGTGTTGCCATTTATCGGCTTACAAATTGTCGGGTTGATTCTCGTCATGAGCTTCCCTCAAATCGCCCTTTGGCTTCCCGAAGCACTCGGAAATTAACCTAGGAGAATATTTATGATTGGTCACGATAATCATTCTGAAATAGACCGCTACGGCATTGCACCTTGGATTGCTGGGGGCATTGTTGCCACTATTTTAATCGTTTGTATGTTTGCTCTCGCTGCAGGTTTTGCCTAGCACTTTAGGATATTAACCATTCACACTTTTTAACCATCTTATCGATGATGACAGTCATCGATAAGACTCCCTTTTTCAGGAGATAACCGTATGTCACGTATTAAACAAATTGAAATTACTCCTATTGCGTTCCGTGATCCTCCACTACTCAATGTTTATGGTGTTCATGAAGCATGGGCCTTGCGCACCATTATTGAAATAAAGACAGAAGACGGCCATTACGGTTTAGGTGAAAGTTATGGTGACGAACAAACCATCAGCCAATTGCGCCAAGTCGCGCCACATCTAGTGGGCATGGATGTTTTCAATGTCAATGCGATCCGTAACAAAATTGAATCCGTTGTCACTCTACCGGATCCAAATTCAGGACTAGACATCGCCCCAGGTACATTGGGTGCAACCACGGTGCCACGTATTTTCTCTGCCTTCGAAGTTGCTTGCTTAGACCTGATGGGTAAGATTACAGGCCGTCCTGTGTGTGATTTATTAGGCGGTAAAGTACGCGATGAAGTTGCCTACAGCGCTTACCTGTTCTACAAATTTGAACGTCATGGCTTTACCGAAGATCCATGGGTAGATACGTGGGGGGAAGCGGTAACGCCAGAGCAAATCGTTGCGCAAGCGAAAAAGATGATTGATCAATACGGCTTCCAATCGATCAAACTAAAAGCAGGGGTGTTCGAGCCTGAAAAAGAGATTGAAGCGCTAGAAGCACTGCGTGAGGCCTTCCCTGATGTGCCGCTGCGTATTGACCCCAATGGTGGTTGGACGGTGGAAACCACCAAGCGTTTATTAGACAAATTTGGTAATGGTCTACTGCAATATTTAGAAGACCCTGCCCACGGCCAAGAAGCCATGGGACAAGTAAGCGCCATGACCGACATTCCATTAGCGACCAATATGTATGTCATTGGGTTCTTTGACATTCCAAAGGCCATCAAGCTGGATTCAGTGCAAGTTATTTTGTCTGATCACCATTACTGGGGCGGCCTAAGAGCCACGCAAGAACTGGCACAGTTGTGTAAAACATGGGATATCGGCTTATCAATGCACTCCAACTCTCACTTAGGCATCAGCTTAATGGCCATGACTCATGCCGCCGCAGCGATTGATAATCTAACGTACGCTTGTGACACTCACTATCCTTGGCAAGAAGAGGAAGTCATTATCGGCGGTAAGATCCCATTCAAAAATGGCGCAGTCGTGGTCCCTGATAAGCCGGGCTTAGGTGTGGAATTGGATAGAGACGCCTTGGCCGTGTTAGCCAAAAACTACGAAAACTGTGGCATTCGTGCCCGTAATGACGTTGCGGAAATGCGCAAGTACCAACCAGACTGGAAAGGGACAGTACCGCGTTTCTAAGACGTTAAATCCTTGAATGCCTTACCAAATAAAGTTGGTGTTCAGGCAAAAAATTGTGCTCCTGTTTGCTCGAATTTCCTAACGGAAATTCGAGCTTTTTTTATTTAGGAAATCAAAGAATAACAGGCGTAAGCAGTGGTTTAGCTGCAAAGTGCGCAGCGAGATTATCCACTACCAATTGCGCCATGGCAGCACGCGTTTCATAAGTGCCGCTAGCACAGTGTGGCTGTAAGACCACGTGATCCATAGACAATAGTGCTTTAGGAACATTCGGTTCATCCACAAATACGTCCAAACCCGCACCTTTGATCGCGCGCTGTTCGAGCAAGTCTACTAACGCTTTTTCGTCCACAACAGAGCCACGCGAAACGTTGATAAAATAGCTGTTTTCACCTAATGCGTTCAGAACTTCACGGCTAATTAAACCTTCTGTCGCTGGGCCACCGGGAATAACTGGCGCCAAAACATCCACATCTTTTGCCAAGGCAATCAGATCATCGTAATGACGGTAATCGACATCCGTTTTAGCTTGGCGGCTGAAGTAGCTAACATTCATACCAAATGCTTCGGCACGGGCTGCGATGGCTTTACCAATTCGTCCTAAGCCGACAATACCAAGAGTCTTGCCTTTCAGGGAGGTATTCAATGGCATCATGCCCTTCTCGACCCAGTGACCACTCTGAATCCAATCTACTGCAGGCAACATGCGACGCAGAGTAGTCAATGTGAGCATCATCGCCATATCGGCCACATCATCGGTCAATACATCCGGTGTGTTTGTAACAGGAATGCCGCGCTTGTGGCAGGCTTCCACACAGATGGTATCCAGACCCACACTGGATGAACAGACGATTTCCAAATTCGGCAATTGCGCTAATAAGGTTTCGTCAAATCCGCCCCCGTGAGTGGTTGCCACCGCACGTATCTTGTCACCAACAGCACCGATCATGGCGGCTTTTTCTTCTGCTGAGGCCAGATCGTAACGGTGCAGTTCATAAGTGTCTGCCAGCATTTGCATTTGTTCTGGGCGGTTTGGCCAAACGACCAATACGTCAATTTTACTCATGTAATGATTTCCTTATGTCCGTTTAAAGTATCGCCAACAGCAATGGTGCGATAAATACGATCACCACTGAGCCGACTAAGGTGGATGTGGCAATGGCATTCGCGGTCACTTTGCCGTCACTGCCATGGGCTACAGAAACGACGTAGGCTGACGCTGCGACGGGCGCACCAAAGAACAAAAATAGATACAACTGCTCGTGCTCAGAGAACCCCACTAATGCAGCTAAGCTGGTTAAAACAACTGGACTAATAAAAACTTTAACCGCAATCGCTAACGAAATACGACGCGGTAAAATAAAGCGACTGGTAGCCAACGAGCCGCCAATACACAACAAAGCTAAAGGTAAAGTCACACTGCCAAGATACTTACCTGTGGTGACTACTTGGCTCGGAATCGGCAAGCCAATCAGATTCACTATAATCCCAGCCACAACACCAACGATCATCGGATTGCGCACGATGGTACCAAACAATGCTTTGTGACTAATGGAGTGATCTTTTTGATAACGTGACAGCGCAATTTCGGCCAACACATTAAACATAACAGACGTAATACTGGCCAAAACACCGCCAATTACGACGCCTTCGTCGCCAAACATGTTCACCACAAGGGCTAAACTGAAAACGCCTGTATTACCGCGGAAGGCAATTTGAATAAAGATGCCACGCTCGTATTCTGGCACCTTCGCTCTACCCGACAACCACCATGCGAAACCGAAGGTAAGCAGTATACCTACCGCAAAAAAAAGCGGCATTTGCCATGACATCAAATTACTCGGACTCGCCCCCAGCATGCTAAAAAAGAGTAACGTCGGCATGCCGACAGCAAAGACAAAGCGCGAACCAGAAGCAATGAAGCTGTCATCAATGACGCCTCGATTACGCAGAAAAGCCCCGACTACTATCAGTAATAAAACGGGGATGGACACATCCAAAATAGCCGTAAAAGCAGTCGCTTCCATCGATCTCTCCCAAATAGCACAGCAACAAATAAAAAGGGGCACCGAAGTGCCCCTTGAAATAGCGAGTATTGGAGCTTAATAAGTGTGACTTAGTTAAACTTTCCATCCACCAATTGCGGCACATTCAAAGGATTCTTATCTTGAATGGCCTCAGGGATCAATGAGCTTGGGAAGTCTTGGTAACACACTGGTCGTAGGAAGCGATCAATCGCCGCACTACCAACAGACGTAGAACGGCTATCAGATGTTGCAGGGAAAGGACCGCCATGAACCATGGAATGACACACTTCGACACCTGTTGGGTAGCCGTTACATAGGATTCGACCGACTTTACGCTCTAGCGTTGGCAACAAAGCTCGAACGGCTTCAACATCCGCATCTGACATTTGAACCGTCGCGGTCAGTTGACCTTCTAAGTGCTCAGCCACCACCTTGTATTCGTCCAAGGTATCGCATTCGATGATCAAAGACGTTGAACCAAATACTTCATCTTCCATTGACGCATCAGCCAAGAAAGCTTTCGCACTGGTAGCGAATACATGTGGGCAACACTGGTTTGGTTGATCGCTATCATTACCTTTCGCCAACAGTGCCGCTGCTGAGTTGTTGCCCAGCTTCTCAACACCTTCACAATACGCTTGGTAAATACCTGGCGTTAGCATGGTTTGTGTACCCAATGCTTGTACTTCGCTGGCAACCGTCGCTTTAAAGCTATCCGCTGCTTCGCCTTTCAACAAAACAACCATGCCTGGGTTTGTACAGAATTGACCTGCGCCCATGGCAAGTGAGCCAACAAAACCTTTCGCCACACTTTGCGCTTCAGCAGACAGTTTTTCAGGCATGACAAAGACTGGGTTGATGCTGCTCATTTCTGCATAAACAGGAATTGGCTCAGGACGATTTGCAGCAATATTCATTAGCGCAACACCACCGCTACGAGATCCAGTAAAACCAACGGCTTTAATAGAAGGATGCGCTACCAAAGCACTACCGATTTCACGGCCAGAGCCATAAAGTAGAGAGAAAACGCCAGCAGGCAAACCGCATTTTTTAACCGCAGCCGTAATCGCTCGGCCAACAAGTTCAGACGTTCCAGGATGAGCAGAATGCGCTTTTACAACAACAGGACAACCTGCAGCCAATGCAGACGCAGTATCACCACCAGCAACAGAGAAAGCCAATGGGAAGTTACTTGCACCAAAGACCGCAACTGGGCCTAAGGCAATTTTTTGGAAACGCAAATCAGAGCGAGGTAATGGCGCACGATCTGGCATAGCTGGATCAATGCGAGCATCCGTTGCTTTACCCAAACGAACAACGCCAGCGAACAAACGTAATTGACCCATAGTACGGCCACGCTCACCTTCGATACGCGCTTTTGGCAAACCAGATTCCGCCATAGCACGCTCTACCAAGGCATCACCTAGCGCTAGAATTTCATCAGCGACACATTCTAGGAAAGCGGCACGTTTTTCTATACTAATGGCGCGGTATTGATCAAACGCTTGCCAAGCGGCACTCACCGCTTGCTCAACTTCGTCTTTGGTTGCGCCATTATAAGCAGGTTCAAGTGTTTCATTTGTCGCAGGATTGATTGCATAAATGGCTTTTTGCGTGCCAGTAATATCGTTACCTGCAACCAATGAAGTGCCTTTAAGAAGCCCTTTCGTATCCATGTTTCCCCCTAATTACTTATGAAAAATAAGCTATGAAATATAAGCTATGAAAAGCAAACGAATGCTGTAAAGAGACAGAAGTGAGCAAGGCTCACTTCTGTCTCTTTTCTAAGGGCTTTGCAGGATATTGCGATAAACGAAATCGCTACAAAGCTCTCATTCTAAATCAAACTTGTTATCCGTCTGATAACGTTCGTACAGGTGGTAAGCACGGTATAAATGATTGTGCATCGCCTGTCTCGCACCTTCTCCATCTTTATTCTTAATACAATTCAGTATTTCAAGATGTTCAGTGCGAATACGATGCAAATATTCATCGGTAGCCACCTGTTTCAAGTTTGAATTAATCAATTTTGCTCTGGGGATAACGTTTTTATTAAACTGTTCATAGAACTGTTTAAGGAAAGGATTACGAGTGGCAGTACAAATAGCCAAATGAAAAGCATAGTCTTCTTTTCTGGCCAATTCGCCTCGGCTTAGTGCCTCGTCAAAATCATTAAAATGCTTCTCAAGTATTGCCACATCGTCTTCTGAGCGACGCAAAGCAGCCAGCTCACAAGCAGTAGTTTCAACACTCAAACGCATTTCTAAGATATGTAGAATATCGGCAATGGCAGTGGGGTCAATCTGATAAGCAAACAACGTCTCACTAGACTGAGCACGAATAACGCTGGTACCAACCCCACGTTTCGTTTCAACTAGACCCAGTGATTTCAGTTGTGTAATTGCTTCTCGGATAACGGTACGGCTCACACCAAATAGATCGCATAATGCATTTTCTGTTGGTAATTTATCTCCGACAGAAATATGGCCAGCCGAGATTTGCTTTTCAAGTTGTTTTGCAACATTGCTTGCTAAGCTATCGCCCTTACCCACTCGCTCTATTTGTAGTGATTTAGCCACCGTTTTAACCCCATCCATTCTAAATACGCCGTATATTCTAAAACCCAGAACATTACCCCAGTGCTAACTATCTAACAAGCGCTGGTTTCTTAGAATCAAATGTCCAACCCGGAATAAGGAACTGCATTGCCTGACTATCGTCACGCTGCCCTAAGGTTAACGTTTTATATAATTCGTGCGCTTCCATCAGTTTTTCGCGGTCCAATTCAATCCCTAAACCCGGCTTGGTTGGTACGGTAATTTTACCGCCACGGATTTTTAATGGATCTTTGGTTACACGCTGCCCATCTTGCCAAATCCAATGGGTATCAATCGCTGTCACTTCACCAGGACAAGCTGCAGCAACATGCGTCATCATCGCTAAGGAAATATCGAAGTGGTTGTTACTGTGGGATCCCCACGTCATGCCCCACTCGTTACATAATTCACCTACGGCTACGGCACCTTGCATAGTCCAAAAATGGCAATCCGCTAGTGGAATATCAACAGAATCCATACGTACTGCATTTTTAAACTGTTTCCAGTCCGTTGCGATCATGTTTGTTGCGGTTTTCAAACCGGTTCTGCGTTTGAATTCAGACATGGTCTCGCGACCAGACCAAGCACCTTCTTGACCACAAGGGTCTTCTGCGTAGCTCAGCATATGTTTAATTGGATCTAGGTATTCTACTGCCTGATCAAGCGTCCAAGCGCCATTTGGATCTAACGTCAAACGTGCTTCAGGGAAAGCTTCGTATAATGCGCGAATACAATCTGCTTCTTGATGGCCATCAAGAACACCACCTTTGAGTTTAAAATCTTTGAAGCCATAACGGTCGTAAGCGGCTTTTGCGAGTGTTGCAATAGAATCTGGCGTCACGGCTTCTAGACCACGAACACGATCCCACTCATCAACAGGATTGTCGTAGGTTGGGTAAGGCAAGTTTGTTTTGGTGCGGTCACCTAGGAAAAATAAATAGCCTAACGCTTCAACTTCGTCGCGCTGTTTGCCATATTGACCAAGTAAATCAACAACAGGTAAGCCCATGTTTTGACCTGCCAAATCCAACAATGCTGACTCAATTGCTGTAATAACGTGAACGGCCGTTCTTAGGTCAAAGGTTTGGTTACCACGAACATCATCCGCTTTACCTGATGTCGCATTACGAACATCGCTAATAATGCTTTTCCACTTTCCGACGCTCTGGCCTTCGACTAGGGCGCGGCATTCTTCCAGTGTAGAAATGATTTTATCGGTTGCTGGCACTTCGCCTAGACCAATATTGCCATCATTATCTTCCAGCACCACTACAGTACGGATGAACCATGGTGCGTGACCACCACTAAGATTCAGCAGAAAACTATCATAACCAGCAACTGGCACTACCTGCATTTTTTTAATTGTTGTAAACATATGATGGGCTCTCCCCGATTTATTAGATCGAATGGGAGAGTAAACTCCCCCACCTTAATCTTTAATGCTTAATTACGTTCAATAATCGCTTTTAAAGCAGCAAGATCTGCAGCGTTTGGCATAGTAAGAGGCGGACGCACATCGCCAGCTGAGATGCCTTTCAGTGCCGCACCAGCTTTAATCAGACTTACCGCATAACCCTTCTTAGTGTCACGTAGGCGACAGAAAGGAATGAAGAAATCTTGAATAATACGCGTTACCGTTGCCTGATCACCACCACGCAATGCTTTATAAAAGTCCATCGCCATTTCAGGCATGAAGTTGTACGCAGCAGATGAATATGTATTAACACCAATTGAAAGGTAGGCTTCAGCAAAGATCTCAGCCGTTGGAACACCACCGATGTAAACTAGACGATCACCTACTGTTTTAATCGTGTCATTCAATGCTGCGATGTTACCCACGCCATCTTTTAGCGCCACCATGTTCGGGTTACGAGCAGCCAGCTCTTTAACAGACTCAGCGCTTAGAATGCCATTACCACGGTTATAGTAAATAAATTGAGTATCAGCGCTCGCCATAACCGCCGATGCGTATTCTATGATGCCGTCTTCTGGGCATTCCGTTAAGAATGGAGGCATCAACAAGATACCATCACAACCTGCATCTGCAGCAATTTTAGAAAAGTTAGACGCATCTTTTACGCTGCGGCCTGCAGCAGCAATTACTGGTACACGACCTTTTACTGTTGCAACAGAAACCTTAACGATTTCGCGGAAGTCTTCTTCATCAAGAGAGAAAAACTCGCCAGTGCCACCAGCAATGAAAATTGAAGAAACGCCGTGCTTGATGAACGACTCTAGGCGCTCTTTATATGTCTCAGCGTTAAATTTACCGTTCGCATCGAAGTCAGTTACCGGGAATGATAAAAGACCATCACTTAGAGCGCCGCGCATTTGTTCAACAGAAAAAGCCATGTTGTTTTCCTCACTTCTTGTTATTAACTTTGCCTTAAGGCTTGTTAGAAATTTTTAGGTTGTTATACATCATACAACTATACATTCAAATAGCAATGACATTTCGCCTAATAATTAGGTTACAGGTGCAGGATTAAATAAGACCAAATCATTGTGTAAGCCCAGCTTATCTGCAGCCACTTGCTTACGCCCTGACGCGACATCAAGAATGAGGTGGAACAACTCCCAGCCTGCTTCTTCTAAAGTAATTTCTTTGCTCGCGATACGTCCTGCATCCATATCAATTAAGTCGTGCCAACGCTTACCCAAAGTAGAGTTTGTCGACACTTTAATAACAGGGGCGACCTCCAAGCCATACGGCGTACCACGTCCTGTGGTAAATACTTGGATATTCATTCCAGAAGCGAACTGCAAGGTGCCACAAATAAAATCACTGGCAGGCGTTGCCGCAAATATAAGCCCTCGTTTACGAATACGCTCACCTGGACTTAGCACATCGATAATGGGGCTATTACCCGACTTAGTAATGGAACCAAGGGATTTTTCCACTATATTATTCAGACCGCCTTTTTTGTTACCTGGTGTGGTGTTTGCGCTGCGATCGGCTTGACCTTGATTCAGGTAATCGTCATACCATTGCATTTCACGCAGCAAGGCCTTTCCGACTTCCACTGTGTCCGCTCGTGGCGTTAAAAGGTGGATAGCGTCACGCACTTCGGTCACCTCAGAAAACATGACAGAACCGCCTGCACGAACAATCAAATCTGACGCATAACCAACAGCGGGGTTCGCCGTAATGCCAGAAAAAGCATCGCTACCGCCACACTGCATGCCAACAACCAACTCTGAAATTGGACACGGCTCTCGACGTCGCTTGTTTAAACGTTCAAGGTGCGCTTCGGCCATCTCCATAATATGGTCGACCATGTCTTGGAAACCGTGATGATTTTCATCCTGCAGGCTCACTACATGATCTTCTAAGGTTCTGGCCGCTTCAGAGTTTGGCAAAATATTAATCGCCTGCTCATCATCTATTTCAAGCAAGCGTGATGGAGAGAGCTTTTCACAACCCAAACCAACCACCATTATTTCGCCACCAAAGTTCGGATTTTTAGCGATGTTTTGCAATGTTCGAATTGGCACGATAGCCGCAGGCGCAGTAATTGCCACCCCACAACCATAGCTATGATTGAGTGCCACAACGCCATCTACATTTGGGAATTTTGGTAAAAGCGTTTTTTTGATCAACTTAACAACATAGTCAGTAATACCGGCAACGCACTGCACGCTGGTACTAATGCCTAACAGGTTTTTAGTGCCCGCTGAACCGTCCGGATTTTTATAACCGTCAAAGGTGTAACCTTCCAAAGGCTCAAAAGCTGGCTTCTCGCGAGTCGCCAGTGGCAACTCATCGAGTGCAGGAGGCGTCGGCATATCGACCACTTTCTCAGACACCCAAGAGCCTTGTTTAATTTCGTGTTTTGCGTAGCCCACTACTTCATTGTAACGACGCACTTCACCGCCATTAGCAATATCAGCCAAAGCAACCTTATGACCCTGTGGCACGTCTTCTAACAAGACAACGCCACCTGGAAGCTCAGCTCCCTTTGGTGCACCACCTTGATTTAAGATAATGGCAACATTGTCACTTTCATGTATTTGAATCAGTACATAAGAATCGCTCATGACTTCGCCTCTTTATTCGCGTGTTGTTTGCTTTTTCTATGGATCATCACAGACACGACGATTGATAAAATGATCATGCCCCATAACACCATCGCAATCGGACTCTTGGTGAACAAAATGGAGTACTCACCGTAAGACTCTAAACTCTTCACAAAATACACTTCGGCACTGCTACCCAAGATAAAGCCGATAACCAAAGGCGCAATCTCAATACCAATCTTAGTAAAGACCCAACCTGCAACACCGAATAAGAACAATGTCCACACATCAAACATGATGCCGTAGTTAATCGCATAAGCGCCTACTGCACACATCATCACTATGATTGGGTATAAGATGAATTTCGGAATCAGCACCACTTTGGCGATATGACGAATGGCATAGAACATCACGATAAACATGACGATATTGGCAAACATAAGCGCCGTTATCATCGAGAACCATGTGTCTATATTTTCGCCGATAAACAAAGGCCCTACTTGTAAACCTTGCAGCGTGAAGGCACCAATCAAGACAGCCGTTGTACTGTCGCCAGGAATACCTAACGACAACAAAGGAATCAAAGCACCACCGGTCAAACCGTTATTTGCCGACTCCGATGCCACCAAACCTTCTGGCTCACCTTTGCCCAATTTTTCAGGGTGTTTAGAAAAGTTCTTTTGTTGTGTATACGCTAAAATCGACGCCGCACTTCCACCAATACCAGGCAACATGCCAATGAATGTACCGATTGAAGAAGAGCGCAATAAGTTACTGAATTGGCCCTTAAAAATATTGAAACGGAACGGTTTGCCTTTACTTAGGCTGACTTTATTTTCAAAAGAAGGTTCTCTGGCGCCCTTTTCAGCTTCTTCAATGATGGTTGAAATACCAAAAAGACCAATCAACACTGGCAACAACGAAAAGCCATACGCTAAATAAGGCTCCATAAACGGCGCCATTAGACGATACTCACCATTACCACCGTTAGATACATCGTAGGTTCCTATCAAGCTAAGCAGCACACCAAGTAGCCCACTAAAAATACCCATTAGAATATTTTTGGATAATGACGCTATAACTGACATAGCAAAGAAAATCATTAAGAACTTCTCAATGTAAGAGAACTTAATGGCGAAATCAGCCAAGACAGGCGCAAAGAAGAACAGCACAATCGCACTGAACGTACCGCCAAACAAAGAGGCAACAATACAGGTTTTCAAGGCCCGCTCGGCCTCACCACGTTGCGCCATAGGATAACCATCAAAGGTTGTGGTAATCGACGACGGCGTACCCGGAATATTCAGCAATACAGCAGGCACTAACCCGCCCGAAATACCGCCAACATATAGTCCTAGCAACAGCGCTAAGCCTTCTTGTAAGCCCAAGGTATAAGTTAATGGTAGACACACCGCAACGGCCATTGTCGCTGTCATACCAGGGATAGCACCAAAAATGATGCCGATAATGGATCCAGCCGCCGCTAATAAAAAGAAGGACGGTGAAAGTAATTCAAGAAATTCCATAAAGTCACTCCGCCTCTAAGGCATCGACACAGCGAATAGGTGGTAAAGCACACCCCAAACAAAGGTCGGTGTTATTACTGCGTTGGAAACAATGATTATCAGATTACGACGGGTCATATCGTGGCAGTACAACATCGACATCAGGAAGACAAAAGGAATCGACGCCAACAGAAAGCCTAACCCCATATTAGGAAGTATTGTCCCTATCGCATCCATCCCCCAAAAATAAGCAGGGATCAAAGCGAACGTCATTAAGAGACGAAAAAAGTCTGCATTTTTAACAAAGAACTGATATCGACCGGCACGAATAGCCTGCATGACAGGACGAAAATAAGAGACGACTATCACCAACCCTAAAATTAGCAGCAAGGAAATAATAATCCTTGGGAAAAACAGATGGGATGTATCGAAGTCGATCACAACGGTATTTAAGGATGAAAACCAGTCAGACATTATAACCCTCTCTAGCGAAAGATTACGGCACCGCAGCCAAACTGCGTTCCACGGTGCCAGCTTACTTCAATTATTTATGTAGGTTATTAATGATTTTCGCATAACTGTCACGCTTCTCTTTAAAGTGCTTTTGCGACTCTTCAGAAGTACGGAAGTTAGGGATAAAGAAGGATTTCTTAAAGGTTTCTTGAACCTTGCCATCAGCAAAGACTTCGGCCAATGCATTGTCTAAAAACTTAATCACTTCCGGAGACATACGCTTGTTGTATAAAAAGTAGAACTCTTTATCAAAGGTAAAGTTATTCTCTGCGTCCATTGGAATATTCACCCCAAGACCGGATGCATATTGCATCAGCTGATCACGAGAGGTTTCTCCCATACCGTTAGGGTTCGCTTTAGCAATTGTTGACGCTTTGGCAGTCAACCAAACGAAATCCATGGCTTTTTGGTCATCTGCAGGAAGGCGAGTATATTGCTCATTGGCTTGTACACTGCCATTGATAACATCCGCTAGACCATCAAATAATGCTTGGTTTTTGTCTGATTGAGAGCCTGTATTCAAGGCAACAAGATTGTCTTCTTGACCTGGGTACGCCAAACGCACCGCGTTCTTCATTGCTGTATAGCCAATCTCAGATACACCACCTGGCTGAATAGCAACACGTATTGTTTTGCCATTGCCCGCAGCGTTTAAGATTTCATCTATGTTTTTGTATGGTGAGTTTTTAGGTACAAGGTACCCATTACCTGGATTCGTGGCGAAAGAAGGTCCTATCGTCCATTCTTTGAAAGGGTCTTCATAACCTTTTTGGCCATATAGATTTCCAAGATAGGCTTGGTCGTGGAATATCATTAAAGTGTTGCCTGTTGGCACTCGACCTAATGCCTGATAGGCAGCAGAAAAGCCAACAGCATCGACTTTAATGTTCGCATCAATCTTTTTCGCAAGCGCTTCTGCGATAATGGAAGAAGCTTGATAAGTATCACCACCCGTTGATTTAGAACCAATTACAACGCGGATGTTTCCTCTAATTGGATTGTCTGAAGCATAGGCTGCAGCAGGTGCGAATGCACAGGCTGCCGCCATCAAAACTGTTGTGCTCTGTAGTATTTTTTTCATAACCACTTTTCCTATAATTGTTTTTTTATGTAGGACGTTGTCATTAGTTCCATTTATCGAACGTAATAACATCATACATCATACAACCCATATTTCAATACGGAATTATTTATTTTATTGCACATTAAAAATAGCACTCCCTTTCCGTAGTAACCCAAAAAAAATTGTCTAAATGACACCTAAAAACAAAAAAAAGCCCAGACCTTGAAAGCAAGGGCCGGGCTACGATGTAGCTTATTTCTTAGAAAATTTAAAGATCAATACCTTTAGATTTAAGCAGTTCTGCAACCTCTATAATCTTACCTGTCTTAACGGATTCCTCAGCCGCACAACCTACTACAACAGACCAGAAACCTTCTTCGACTGTCGCGCTGTTGGTTTGCTTACCAGCCATTTGATCGGCAAAAGCGATGTGCTCAAACCAAGTGGCACCGTTGTGACCAGAGGCTTCAATTAATTTAGGATAGCTCGGCTGTGAGGTTTTAGATGGACGATTCTGACCACAAAAGACCTCCATCTCTGTACGCAAACGCGCATTTTCACTGAAGTCTTCAATCTCAGCCGCTTTCACTCGACCTTCGTCGCCGCACACCAATAGCTCTTCATGGAACATAGGCGCAAACATGCAAAGGTTAAAGCCTGCACGAACGCCATTTTCATATTCAACAGTGACAAAAGCACTATCCAGAATATCGGATTTTTCGCCTTTGAACTCGAAGTCACGGAAATTGGTAGACTGGGAACCGTTGGCATAAACACGTACTGGACGAGACTGCGCGAACAGGTTCATCAAATCAAAATAATGACAGCATTTTTCCACCAGTGTTCCGCCAGAGAATTTAGAGAACTTGTTCCATTGGTTTACTTTATCAAGGAAGGGAATGCGGTGTTCCATGATGTTGATCATCTTCACGTCACCGACCGCTTTGCGCTCTAGTACTTCATGAATGGCTTCGGAATAAATAGATTTATAGCGATACTGCAAACCAATTTGCAAAACAGCGCCGTACTCTTTCGCCATCTTGGTAATTTCATAGGCATCTTCTAATTTGGTCGCCATCGGCTTTTCCATGAAGATGTGCTTGCCCGATTTGATCGCCACTTTTAGAACGTCAAGGTGCGTAAAGTTAGGCGTACAAATTAAAATGCCGTCTACTTCTGGGTCGTTACATGCCGCTTCTAAGCTATCGTAAACTTTAAAGTCTTCATCGGTGATTTTGGCGAATTCTTCTTTCGCCACTTTAACACTGCGCTCATTTAGATCGAACACACCATGAATAGCAGAACGACCAACACGAGTCGCCACGCGCATGTGCTCCATACCAATCATGCCACAACCAATCAGGTTCACACGAAACTGTGCTGGCTCTTTGGCGAAGAAGTGACGCTCCTCTTCATTGATGTAATGAAAGGCTGGGCCTGTGTAGCTAAATAGTTGTCCGTCGATTTTTTCTCTGCTCATGGTGTCTCACCTAACTTAGATTTATTTTGTCAGGCTAAGATAGGAAAAGCGCATCATTATGTCTAATATATGTTAATCACATGCTTAATATGAAAAAGATATCATGCGCTTTAGAAAACTGAATTATTTTATTACCGTAGCAGAAGAGCTGCACTTTGGACGCGCTGCGGCTCGCTTGCATATTGCCCAGCCGCCGCTATCACAACAGATCAAAGCCATTGAGGATGAACTCGGTGCTGTACTGTTTGAGCGCAGCAGCCAAAAAGTCTCACTAACCCCAGCAGGAGAAGCACTGCTGCCTCAAGCAAGAGCTCTTTTGCAAAACTGGGAGAAGATACAAGAACAAGTTCGCAGCATTGCCAACGGCACCGCAGGCAACCTGTCACTTGGGTTTGTTTGGGCCGCTGGCACACCACATTTTTCCAAAGGCATCGCTCAGTTCAAACAAGACAATCATGACGTGACGCTCAATCTAGAAGAAATGACCACGACCCATGCCTTGGATGCACTCAGAACAGAAAAAATCGATTTAGCGATGATCTTCCTTAATCCCCTAATGGACATCACCGACCTAGAACACCAAGGCTACGAAACACAAAAACACCTGCTCGCTCTGCCTGAGAACCACCCACTCGCACAAAAAGAAAGTGTGCCATTGAGTGACTTACACCAGCTGCCGTTTATCTCGTTTGTTAAACAAGCTCACCCTTCTCTGTACGACCAAATCATGCATCACCTGCATGCTGCTGGTGTTGAGCCTGATATTGTACAAATTGCTCGGTTGACGCAGACGACTCGAACTCTAGTCGCCGCTGGCGTGGGTATCGCACTTGTTCCAGAATCCACACAATTCGATCAGCGGGAAGGACTCACCTATCGTCCAATTGATGGCGAGCTACCAAAACTGGACATCCATTTTGTGTGGCGTAAAAACAGCCTAACGCCCTTAATGGAAAGATTAATCGCCCACCTTCAAGCGCAGGTGCCAAAGTAATAAAGAGCAACATTTTTCAGTACCAAGCAACAGACAAAAAAAAGCCAGTGCAAGCACTGGCTTAACGGAAAATACCGTTCAGAAGAATATTTACTATTTCACTAACTCGGTCATCATGGATTAATTCTGCGCCATATAAGCGTCATTAATAGAGGCTTCACAGGATTTAACCGCGCTTTCTGTAGTTTCAACCCACTTAGCGCCATATTCATTAACGAACCAATCACGTACTGGTTTCGCCGCTTCTTGGAACTGCGCTTTTTCTTCTGCAGTTGGGGCATAAACTGTACCGCCAGATGCTTTAAACTCGTTATACGCTTCTATCTGACGACGTTTTGGCATCACAGTTGTCACTTCACGTAACGCATCAAAGCCATCCATCATGATGTGCTGAAGGTCTTCTGGCATATCTTTCAGTGAGTCGTTATTCATCCACCACATAGACGCCATATAACCATGGCCATCTAACGTCATGTATTTAATATGTTCATTAAACTTCATACCCATAATATCGGTAATGCCGTTTTTAGTGCCTTCCACCAAGCCAGTTGCTAATGAAGTATACACTTCTGGCCAAGGCACAGCCGTTGGGCTGCCACCCATCGCTTTCACAAGCTGCATTTGAATAGGCGAATTGATCGTACGGATCTTCAAACCTTTCACGTCAGCAGGTGTTTTAATCAATTTATTGGTTGTCGCAAAGTTACGCCAGCCGCCCGTATTACCAATGGTCATTAAACGCATAGTACCTGTTCGATCTAGCAACTCTTTACGAATTGGTCCGACCAACATTTCATTATTCAAGGCACATTCAGCAACACGATCTGTTGGGAATATATAAGGAATATCCAGCGCTTGGATCTCTGGGAAAACATTCGACAAACCACCCGTCGTGGTATTAAACACTTGGATCAAGTTAGCTTGCAGCGCTTCAATACATTCTGTTGGGTTACCACAT
This sequence comes from Marinomonas sp. ATLA20, assembly GCF_057180105.1. Taxonomy (NCBI): domain Bacteria; kingdom Pseudomonadati; phylum Pseudomonadota; class Gammaproteobacteria; order Oceanospirillales; family Oceanospirillaceae; genus Marinomonas; species Marinomonas sp. ATLA20. Next base: position 641,677 of record NZ_JBXUKU010000001.1, on the reverse strand, counting down.
AGCTGACCGCCAGAATAAATATTAACGTGAATACGACCGTTTGAGTGCGCTTCAACATAGTCTTTCAACACGACAGCGCCGTCATAATCTTCATCGCTGGTATTAGAAAGATGGACAATATTGAAATCATAATCAGCCGACAGTGCAGGCATAGCAGCAAGAGACAAACTCGCCGCCATTAATGTTGGAACAAAAGCAGCTGTGGTCTTTTTTAGTAAAGCGGTTTTTTTCATTTCGAAGGCTCCGTTTTTTATTCTTTGATCACTTTTTTTATTCTGAATCACGCAAGTGGTAAACAAATAAATAGGTCATTCATAAGACTGTCTCAAAAGAGATTACTTATAGAAAATTCACTATTTTCTTGTCATGTCTTGTTTTATATCTTATATAAGACATAAAGTGCAAGAAAATAACAGATTTTTTTATTTCGTCTGGTATTCTAAATTGATTCGATACAAAGCAGGGCAACCCATGACAGTCAGTACACCGCAGCCATCCCCAACCTTCAAACCTCTGTATAAACAGGTTCAAGAGTTAATTACGGAAAGAATTATCGAAGGTTCCTGGAAGCCCGGTGAGATTTTACCGAGTGAATTTCAACTTGCAGACCTGCTTGGCGTCAGTCAGGGAACGGTTCGAAAGGCACTAAACGCATTAACCGAGGACAATGTCTTATTTCGTCGTCAAGGTGTTGGCACTTTTGTATCAGAGCACACACTGCAAAAAATGATGTTTCACTTTTTTCATTTCAAAAGTGATAACGGTGATATTCCCGAGCTGCCTTACGCCCAATTACTCGAAACACAATTAATCACACCGAATGAAAGCTTACGCGCGATATTTGATCTCGCGTCAGATGAAAAAGTGATTGAAATTCATCGTGTGCGTTCGATTAACAATACGGCTTCCATCCGTGAATTGATTTACCTACCCCATCGTTACTTTGCCGATTTACACAAAGAAGAAAAGTTGCCACACTCGCTGTATCACTATTACCAACAACATTTTAATATTACCGTTCACAAAGCCACAGACAGACTAAAAGCCGTGTTAGCCGATGAACAAGACCAAAGTGTTTTAAACATCGCTGCAGGACAACCTCTATTAGAAGTCATCCGCACTGCTCGCGCATTGGACGGACGCACCGTGGAATACCGAATCAGCCGCGCCAACAGCGAAGACCTACATTATCTGGTCGAACTCAATTAACTGACTCGAAAAATTAACAAACAAAAAGAGCGCATCACCACAAGGTCACGCGCTCTTGTCTATTTGTAAAAAACTATCCCATCTAAAATCCCTGCCACATCAAGCTAACACCCGACAATAGCAACAAACTAAACGCCACGAAGCGCATCGCTCGCCCCGAAATAGGCACAGGAAACTTTCTCGCTACTAAGGTCGCGATCACAACCACAGGAAAGCCAAGCGCACATAACAGCCAGGTGTCGATATCAACACCTTGAGAAAGGCTAACTGATCCCACGCGCAATGCCGCCGTGCAACAAAATATACCTAATAAGGTCGCGCGTATTCTGGCTTGGTCATCTGGCTGGCGATACATCATGAAAGTGATCGGCGGACCAAAAGTCGCAAACATGCCCCCCATAACGCCACCTATCACACCGCTCACAGCAAAAGCGCCAGCGGAGGATTCCTTTCTCACCCTATGAGCTTGTAGCATCATCACCAAGCTACTGACCACAATGCACAAACCTAAGCTAAATTTGAGCCACCCTAACGCATTTTCACCCAGATAACCAAGCAACCAAACGCCTAGGAAAATGGCTGGTAGGCAAGGCAAAATAAAGCCCCAAAAAGCGCGACGATTTATCTTTCGCCAATGCCCACCATAAAGCCCGATCCCCGCATTGATAAGACTTAACACACTCACCGCAAACGCAGTGACCTCAATGGGCGCTAAACCTAATGCAGACACACTGCTCACGACAATCAATCCAAAAGCGAAACCTGTTGTCGCCTGAATGTAACTGCCGAGCGCAAAGAACAATAATAAAAGCAGGCTCGAACTATCCATAAGCATAAAAGCCTCCCTCGTTTGTTTCGTCCTTAACTATGCCAAAAAACCGTGGTTTACCATCCATCAGGAGGCAAAACCGAGCAAACGAGGCAAGGTCATTGTTAGTGCTGGAATATAGGTAATGAGCAAAATAACCATGATATGCACCGCCAAATAAGGCAGCATTTCACGGCTAATCGTCTCAACTCGCTCGCCACTCACACTGGACGCAACAAACAGCACCAAGCCCATAGGGGGCGTCGTTAAACCTATGGTTAAGTTGACACACATCACAATGGCAAAGTGCAATGGATCAATACCAAACTGCGTCACAATAGGGCCAAGAATAGGACCCAAAATAAGAATCGCAGGGCCTGCATCTAAGAACATACCGACAAACAACAGTAGCAAGTTAATAATCAGCAGTAGCAACAATGGATTTTCAGTAAGAGAAACCATGATTGCAGCGACTTTTTGTGGCGCACCAGATAGGCTGATCACCGAAGAAAACGCCACCGCACTGCCGACAAGGAACAAAATCACCGCAGACGATTTCGCCGTAGCGTAAAACAAGCTTGGCAAGTTACTCACTGTCATGGTTTTCGACAACAGACTAACAACCAAAGCATACGCCGCCGCAACCGCCGCCGCCTCTGTCGGTGTAAACACACCAGATAAAATACCGCCAAGCAAAATAACTGGCGTCAACAAGGGCCAAAAAGCTTGTTTAACTGCCGTACCACGCTCTGACCAAGAAGCCTTTTCAGAGGCCACTTTATAGCCTCGACGACGTGCCAAAAACCACGTCATTGCCATTAGGCTAACCCCTACCAAAAAGCCTGGAACAAGACCGGCTGCAAACAATCCACCTACCGACACGTTCATTACAAACGCATACAAGATCATGATGCCACTTGGTGGAATAATCGGTCCAATTACAGAAGACGCCGCTGTTACAGCGGCGGCGAAACGACGCGAGTAGCCATTCTTTTCCATCGCAGGAATCAGCATTTTCCCCAACGCCGAGCAATCTGCTACAGCCGAACCACTAAGACCGGCAAACAACATGGAAGATAAAATATTGATTTGCGCCAAACCACCACGCAAATGCCCTATAAAGGCTTGGCTTACCTGTACGAGCGACAAGGTAATGCCACTGCGGTTCATGACTTCACCTGCCAACATAAAAAACGGAATCGCCATCAAAGGAAAGCTATCAATACCGTTGTACAAACGCTGTGTCAGCAAGAGATAGAACATCTCCTTACCTTCGAGAAATAGACTGAGACCTGGCGCAAACAACAAAGCAAACGCAACAGGCATCCCCAAAAACATGACAGAAAGCAAAATCCAGAAAAATGAAATGCCCATGGGTTATCCCTCGCTCTCGCTATCTGACAACACAAAATGGTCGTCGTTAGATTCATTAAAAAGACGCGCAATACCAATTAAGAAAAGTTCGAGATACACCAGCATCATGACGCCAAAACCAATTGGCATCGCCATGTATGACCAAGCTTTAGTAATAGGCAGCGCCGTGGCTAACATGCGCGTCCCTTTTAGGGCGAAATCTAGGCTTTTATTAAACGCGTAATACAAGACAATCCCGACCAATACATACAACACCAACTCCAGCAGCAAGCTCAAGCGCCTTGGTAAAGACCCTAAAATAATATCGAGCGCCGCATGTTGCTTAGTGCGAGAGACCACAGGCAGTGTCAAAAACGTCATCCAAACCATCAGGTAACGCGCCAGCTCTTCAGACCAAGGTAATGAGTCGTTAAGCACATAACGACAAAACACCTGAACGAGAATCGAAGCCGTCATCACTGCCACAGCGGTGATTGCCAGATACTTGAAAACGAACACGAAGGCAGAATTTACCTGCCCTAGCAAAGTTATTATTCTTGTTAATAAAAGCATAGAGACACCTTTACGAGTTCTTCATTTGCGCCAAATGCGCTTTACACTGACCCAACATATTGGCCAGATCATTGGCAATCGACACAAAACTAAAGCCAACTTCTAACGCCCATTTTGCATCGTCAGGCGTAGGCATAACCGTTCCTACAGGAATCCCAGCTTGATTACAGGCATTCACACAAGCCACGATTTTGGCGCGCACATCAGGGTGATTTACCTGACCTGGCAAGCCCATGGTCATCGACAAATCACCAGGGCCGATAAACACTGCGCTTACGCCATCAAGCTGGCCGATTTCTACCGCAAGCTCTAACGCTTCAACGGTTTCCAATTGAGGAATCAGACACACTTGCTCATTGGCCGCTGCTGGGTAATCCTCACGGGTTGTATAACGCGCAGCACGGTGCATTTTGGCAAAGCCGCGCTTACCCAATGGCGGATACATACTGGCCTGAACAATGGCTTTTGCTTCTTCGACCGATTCAACAAATGGGAAGTACAAGGTCATACCGCCTTGATCCAATACTTGCTTAATCGCAATCGGATCGTGGCTTGGCATACGAACCACCGCTGCGGTTGGCGTTTGCTCAACCGCCCGTAAAATAGGCGTAGTGTCGTGAATGCTGGCAGGGCTGTGCTCTAAATCCACCACCAAATAGTCATAATTCAAAAACGCCATAGCCTCTGCAACCGTTGGGCTACCAGACAAAGTCCAGCCACCAATTAACTTTTGACCATCCAGTAAACGCTGTTTAAATGGGTTAATCGTCTTGCTCATTTAGAATATCTCCGGTTCATCGATGACAGCGTCACCTTGTAAAAAGTCAAAGTCGCACCCTTCGTTTGCTTGGGTGACATGGGTTGAAAACATAGCGCCATAACCACGAGCAAACTTTGGTGGTGGTGGTGCCCAAGCCGCTTTTCTCGCCGCCATTTCTTCGTCACTAATTTCTAAATTCAGCGTGCGCTTTTCCACGTCCAAGGCGACCCAGTCGCCGGTCTGAACAAAGGCCAGCGGCCCGCCAACATAAGATTCAGGCGCAACGTGTAAAATACAGGTGCCGTAATGGGTGCCGCTCATGCGTGCATCTGAAATACGCACCATGTCACGCACGCCTTTTTGCAAAAGCTTTTTCGGAATCGGTAACCCGCCCCATTCAGGCATACCCGGACCGCCTATTGGCCCAGCATTTTTAAGCACTAAAACGGTATTCTCATCCACATCAAGGTCAGGGTCGTCGATCTGCGCCGTCATTTGAGCGTGGTTTTCAAACACCAAGGCTTTACCGCGATGATTTAACAAATGCGGGGACGCCGCAGAGGGCTTACACACCGCGCCATCAGGGCATAGGTTTCCGGTGATCACACCAATCGTGCCGCGGTCGTTTACTGGGTTATCTAGAGAACGAATCACGTCGTCATTATAAATTTCGACGCCATCCAAGTTCTCTCCCAAGGTACGACCATTCACGTTACCTTGATCCAGATGCAAGAAATCTTTAAGGCGAGTTAATAACGCTGGCAAACCACCCGCATAAAACAGATCTTCCATTAGGTATTCGCCCGCCGGCATAAGATTGGCAATAACAGGGACTTTGCGTGCCCATTCATCAAACAAAGACATGGGTAAATCAATACCAGCACGCCCAGCCATGGCGATTAAATGGATAATGCCATTGGTGGAACCACCCAGCGCAACATAAGTGACAATGGCGTTTTCAAAGGCTTCTTTGGTGGCAAGGGATTTTGGTGTTAGGTCTTCAAATACCATTTTGGTAATGCGCTCACCCGCCAAAGAACACAGACGTTGATGAGCCGAATCGGCCGCTGGGATAGTTGCCGAGCCAGGCAAACAAAAGCCCAACACTTCCGCCATAGAGGTCAGTGAAGAAGCCGTACCCATGGTGTTACAAGTACCAACTGAACGCGTCATTTTGGCTTCTAGTTCAAGCCAATCTTCATCACTTAAATTACCCGCACGTTTTTCATCCCAATATTTTCGGGTATGAGTACCCGTACCTATTTTTTCACCTTTGAAATTACCGTTTAAACTCGCGCCTGCAGGAATATAAATAGCAGGAATGTTCATACTGATGGCGCCCATTAATAGGCCCGGTGTGGTTTTGTCACAGCCGCCCATTAAAATCGCGCCATCAATCGGATGACTACGCAGCAGCTCTTCCGTTTCCATCGCAAGGAAATTTCGGTACATCATGGTGGTTGGCTTTACCATCACTTCACCAAGTGACATGGCAGGCATTTCTAATGGATAACCGCCAGCACGAATAATGCCTTCTTTCACAAACTGCGCACGTTCTCTAAGGTGAGTATGACAAGTACTGATGTCGCTCCAGGTATTAATGATGCCTATAACGGGGCGGTTCATGAAATCGCTGCGCTTGTATCCAGTCTGTTGCGTTCGTTGTCGATGCGCAAAAGCTCGCATATTATCAGGAGCAAACCAACGCTGACTGCGTAGGTCTTCGATACGTTTTGCCATGATGTAGTCCTGTTCTTTCAGTGTTTATTTTTATCGTTCGAGTGCTTAACCAACAATGATTGTTTACGGCTTCTTCAAACTTATGATATAACTCTTATATAAGACATAAGAGAAGTCAAGAACTATCCCATTACTCATTAAAAATAGTGAACAAAAGTAGCAGCGAAAAGCAGCGACTTGAAATAGACACAATCCGTAGCAATCTAAAAATAAGACACATTCATTAAAGAGAGGTACCGCAATGCTTGAACTAAAGAACAAAGCACTCCTGCAAACAAAATGTTTAATCAATGGAGAGTGGGTCGAATCTTCAGAAGGCAACACGCTCGATGTATTCAACCCAGCGACCGGTGAATTAGTAACAACCATTGCAAGCGTAGGTCCAGCTGAAACACAGCAAGCGATTGCTGCCGCCGAAGCGGCGCAAAAAACCTGGAAAAAGAAAACCGCCAAAGAGCGTGCTGCATTACTCCGCCGCTGGCATGACCTACTAATGGAAAACCAAGAAGACCTAGCGCAACTGATGACTGCAGAGCAAGGCAAGCCTTTAGCAGAATCTCGTGGCGAAATTGGCTACGCCGCCTCTTTCATTGAATGGTTTGCAGAAGAAGGCAAACGCATTTATGGCGACATGATTCCAACTTACGCACCAGACCGTCGTATCTTGGTAATGAAAGAACCTGTTGGCGTGTGTGCAGCTATTACACCTTGGAACTTCCCTGCCGCCATGATCACTCGTAAAGCAGGTCCAGCACTTGCGGCAGGTTGTACCATGATCATCAAGCCCGCCTCCGAAACCCCATTAAGTGCATTGGCCATGGGCGTGCTAGCGATTGAAGCTGGCATTCCAGCAGGCGTGATTAATATCGTTGTGGGTAAAGCGAGCCAAATTGCCAAAACCCTAACCGACTCTTCTGTTGTGCGTAAGCTAACATTTACAGGCTCTACACCAATCGGCAAATTGCTGATGAAAGACTGTGCCGACACCATGAAGAAAGTCTCTCTTGAGCTTGGTGGTAATGCGCCTTTCGTGGTCTTTGATGATGCAAACATCGATGACGCGGTGGCAGGTGCCATGATGTCCAAATACCGTAATGCGGGCCAAACATGTGTTTGTGCCAACCGCATTTATGTTCAAGCAGGTGTATACGACGCCTTCGTTGAAAAATTTGCCAAGCAAGTAGCCGCCATGAAAATCGGCCACGGTACTGAAAGCGGTGTTGAACAAGGCCCGCTGATTAACCGTGCTGCCGTCGATAAAGTCGACGAACATGTACAAGATGCCATTAGCAAAGGCGGCACAGTCGTTACTGGTGGTAAACGCCATGAATTGGGTGACAACTTCTATCACCCAACCGTTATCGCCAACGCAACACAAGACATGCTGTTTGCCAAAGAAGAAACCTTTGGTCCTTTGGCACCCGTCTTCAAGTTTGAAACAGAAGACGATGTCATCGCCATGGCAAATGACACCGAATACGGCCTAGCGTCTTATTTCTACTCTCGCGATATTGGTCGTATTTTCCGCGTAGCAGAAGCACTAGAAACAGGCTTAGTCGGAGTGAATGCTGGCGTCATCGCTACAGAAGTTGCGCCATTTGGTGGCTATAAAGAATCCGGTCTTGGCCGTGAAGGCTCTAAATACGGCATTGAAGACTACATAAACACTAAATATGTTTGTGTTGCCGGTTTAGATAAATAGCAGATAAATAACAGATAAATTAAAACTTGTAGGGTGTGTTCATGTCGCCATGAGCACACCCATTGTTTGTCGATCGGAGAATAATACATGCCGACATTAACCAACCAATACCCTTCCTTAAAAGACAAAGTCGTGTTTATCACTGGCGGTGGTTCAGGGATTGGCGAATTCCTTGTTCATCACTTTATGAAACAAGGCGCACGTGTGGCGTACATCGATATTGATGACGCTAGCTCTACCGCGTTAAACCAAAAATTGAGCGACGAATTCAACGTTGAACCTTGGTTTAGAAAAGTCGACGTGCGTGACATTGCTGCCTTGCAATCGGCCATTGATGACGCAGCACAAGAGCTTGGCCGTTTAGACGTATTGATCAATAACGCGGGCAAAGATGACCGCCATAAAATCGAAGACGTCACGCCAGAATATTGGGACAACTGCCTAAACATCAACATGCGTCCGCATTTCTTTGGCATGCAAGCCGCCGCTAAATGGATGAAAGAAGGCGCGAGCATTATCAACATGGGATCTATCAGTTGGATGCGTGGCCGTGCTGGAATGGTGGGTTACACCACATCAAAAGGGGCGATTCATACCATGACACGCACAATGGCAAGAGAGCTTGGCCCGCGCGGTATTCGTGTTAACTCTATTGTTCCAGGAGCGGTGGTTACAGAACGTCAAAAAGCCCTTTGGTTAACCCCTGAACTGGATCAAGAATTTATTGATGTGCAATCTCTTAAATTCCGCATTGAACCAGACGACATTGTCGCCATGGCGCTGTTCCTTGCCTCCCAAGATAGCCGCGCCTGCGCAGGCCAAAACTTTGTCGTAGATGCCGGAATTGTTTAACCGCCATCACTAATAAAAAAGCATCCTTCTACTCGGCATAAACTAGAGAGTTGGCAGGATGCTTTTACTTATCCAACACGTATTAAAACTCAACGATCTCAACCCAATTAGCACCATCACCGGTTGGAGCCCCATCAATTTTAGTGAATTCCCCCGTCTCCACATCCACTCGATATAAACCGACATTAGCGTCATTTTCACCCGACACCACCATAAAGTGACCATCTTTACTGAGCGCAAAACCACGCGGTTGTTGCTCGACTGGAGTCATGTGTTGGTAACTTGGCAGACCCGTATTTTGATCAATCGACAAAGTCGTAATGATGCTTTTGGTTCTTTCAGACACATACAAAAAACGACCATCCGCTGACAAATGCATATCCGCAGTCCAAATTTTAGGAAGATCATTACTGGCTTTGATGGAAGGTGGCACACCGTTTTCCAACGCTAATTCTTTCGCAGGGACACCCTCACTTACGCCTTTTAGCGTCAGCAAACCAGTATTAGAATCATACTCATAAGTCGTTACCGTGCCTGACAGCTCCCCTAGAACATAGACATATTGACCATCATTAGAAAATACAAAATGCCTTGGACCTGCGTATTTTTCAGTTTTAACGGAAGCAGGCGAGTTTGGTGTTAATTGCCCACTTTGCTCATCAAATAAATACTGCATCATTTCGTCATCTCCTAAGCTAGAAGAGAATACAAAACGATTGTCTGGGCTGGCGTGAATAGCGTGAGCATTGCGGCCAGTATCTAGCACTTGCTGCGCTTCACGGACTACCACACCTGAATCATCGATAGGACTAACACTAACCACATGGCCGCCATAAGATGCGGCAAAGAGAAAACGCCCGGTCTTATCTGTCGAGATGTTCGCCATACTGGTTGGTAAATTCGCGTCACCAACTTGTTTTAAATCACCAGATATAGGATCAATACGATAAGAAATAACACGAAACGGCTCAGAACGAATTGAAGCGTATAAATGAGACTTGTCTGGACTGACAGACAACGGCATCACATTATCACCCGCTTTCGTACTGCCTAGAAGGAGCAACTTCCCCTGTTTATCGTCTAATAGGTATCGAGTAATGGTGCCGCTTTTTGCATTTGAAACATACACATACTGATTATTATAAGTGTTCTGAGTCATTAATCTTAATCCTGTTAACCTAGTGAATGTCATCAAGTCAGTTAAAAAATATTAAATGTATAACATCACACAAGCATAGGATCATCAATAAACTTTTGCAGGCGATTCAGAGCGACCCTAAGGTTAATTTATTCAGGTTTGTGTAAATTATCTGCAATGGTCACCACGGGAAGGCTTTCTCTCTTTTAATTCTTACACACGCCCCCATTTATTTTCCTATGTACAATTTTTAACCTTAATCTTTTATCTACAAGCGATGGGAACCACTATGAAAGAGCCATTAGATATTCAATTTGTTTCCGATGTAATGTGCCCTTGGTGCGTTGTCGGTCTTGGTAATCTCAATAAAGCACTGGATCAACTTAGCGACAAAATCGATACCACACTGACCTTCCAGCCATTTGAACTGAATCCGAACATGCCTGCAGAAGGTCAAGATCTAAGCGAGCACATCACAGAAAAATACGGTATCAATAAAGAACAATCAGACCAAAACAGAGAAATGATCCAAGCCCGAGGTAAGGAGGTCGATTTTGATTTCAACTTCAATTCAGAAAGCCGCATGCGTAACTCATTTGATGCTCACCGCTTGCTGCATTGGGCCCACCTAGAAGGCAAACAGGCGGAACTTAAAAACGCTCTGTTTAAAGCACACTTTACCCATAACCAAGATGTGAGTGACCACAAAGTGCTCGCCAACCTTGCCGCTAGCGTGGGTCTAGACCCAACGACAGCAAAAGGCATTTTGGATAAGAACCACTTTGCTGATGAAGTCAGAGAACAAGAGCAAACCTGGCAACAGAATGGCATTACCTCTGTACCAACGGTCATCATCAACAACGCCTACGCGATTTCCGGCGGGCAACCAGCAGAAGTGTTTAAAAGCGCCATCGAAGAAGTCCTAGAAAAAATCAAAGCAGAACAAGCAAACGCTTGATAAAAAGCCCCATGTTATTTATCCATTAATTGGAAAATAACATGGGGCTGTTAACTTTATATCTCGTATTTTTACTACAGCGCTAAGGTCACCCAAACATAGTGTTAGGAAGATAAAGTACAATCTGAGGGAAGATAATCAATAAGGCTACAGCCAAGATCATCATCAGCCAGAAGGGTAAGACACCGCGAAAAATATCACCTAACTCTACTTTCGGCGCGACAGACTTAACGATAAAGACGTTGATTCCCACTGGAGGCGAAATCAACCCCATTTCAAGAGTCAGCACAGTCAGTACACCAAACCAGATTGGGTCTATTCCTAGTGAAACAATAATCGGAAAGAATATTGGTAAGGTTAGAACCAACATGGCGAAGCCTTCAAGAAAGCACCCCAATACAAGATAGACAGCAAGAATCAGTATCAGCGTTCCAATAACGCCCAAGCCTAGCCCTGACAGTAATTCGCCTACCGCTGAAGGAATATGACTTAACGCCATAAATGGGTTAATCAAATGAGCCGCAATCAAGATAAGCATCACAGTAGCCGTTGTGACAACCGCATCCCGAGACGCATGCCAAAGCGTTTTTAGTGACAATGCACGAGTTACAAACCCAACCAAAATCACCACACCTGCACCAACGGCAGCCGCTTCAACCGGAGAGAACAACCCGCCGTAAATTCCGCCTATCGTCAGCAATATCACCGAGACAATCGGGCCTGCCCCTATTAAAGCTTTCACTTTTTTACGCAAGCTGGTTGCCGGCCCAGCTGGACCATATTCAGGACGGAACCAACAAATGACGGTGATCACTAAAATGAACAACATCAACAGCATGATGCCGGGCAAAACCCCCGCCAAGAACAAACGACCAATACTTTGCTCAGTCAAAATGGCATAGATAACAAAGCCAGTCGAAGGAGGAATTAATATACCAAGCGTACCACCAGCGGCAACGACACCTGTCGACAGCCTTTTGTTGTATTTAAAACGGTCCATTTGACCCAAAGCTACCTTACCCATCGTCAAAGCTGAGGCTACAGACGACCCAGACAGAGCAGCAAAACCACCACAACCAATTACTGTTGCAGAAGCCAGTCCGCCACGTTGCTGCCCGATAATGGCATACGCCGCATCATAGAGTTTTTGGCTCATTCCCGTGACTGACGCCACGTTCCCCATCAATATAAACAGCGGAATAACCACCAATTCAGGAGACGAAGCCAAAGTAAAGGTTTCAGAAGCCAGCAAACTAAACGCAGATCGACTGCTATCCAGCACCGTAATACCAACAAAGCCCACCGAAAACATGGTAAACGCCACAGGCACGCGTAATGCCAGCAAAACAAACATGACAAAAATGCCAATAAAACCAATCATTGAAGCGCTCATGCGGCATCCCCTTTGCGAATGTCACGCCCCGATAGAATTAATTCAACAGCACGCAACGACATTCCTGCAGCGGTTATTAAAGCTAAGATAGACAGACAGTGTTGGAATATGTCTTTTGGCAAACGCAACAAATTAGTCGACAAATTCAACATGGTTGAAATTTTAGCGCTTTCGTTAACGGCATAAGCAATACCCACAAAGATGACGGCACCAAGCAAGGCGGAAAAAATATCGATCAGTCGATTCATCCATGCCGGATAACTACGTTCGAAAAGATCCACTGCAATGTGGCCTCCTTGGCGGTCACACAGAGCCATAGCCCCGAAAACCACGATGACCATCGTCATTGTAATCATGTCTTGTGAACCATAAATTGGCGAACCAAAGGCTCGTCCAATAACATCCGCCAAAAGAATGACCACTTCCACGATCAACCCCAAAGCCCCCAAGGCGGCGGATAAGCCAATTAGCCTATCCGCCAATGTGCGTATTGCGTTCAACATAATGTTATTTGCCTTTCAATGCAGACAGTGTCGCTGCGCCATCGACACTTTTAACATAAGACTGGATAACGCCAGACACAGCCTTTGCAAAGGCTTCTTTTTCAGCATCTGTCAGTTCTACCACAGTATTCGCGCTATCTGCTCTTGCGGCTTCAAGTGCTGCTATGGCAGTTTGCATCCAAGCGTCTTCAGCACTTTTTGATAGACTAAGGCCACTCGCTGCATCCACCGCTGCTTTTTGGTCTGCACTTAATCCATCGTAAACTCGGCTACTCAGTACAGAATAGAAAGTTAATCGACCTAATGGCGCTCCCAATGTCATCGCATCAGCAACTTCATCTAATTTGAAATCTTTCAAGGTAGACGCACCCGTTATAACCCCATCAATCAAACCAGTTTGCATAGCGTTATAAATTTGACTTGCTGGCATTTGCACAGGCGTTGCGCCTAATGCTTTTGCCACTTCGGCAGCAGTCGTACCTGCAACACGAATTTTGAGGCCAGCAAGATCTGCTGGCGTACGAATCACCTTATTGCGCATGATGAAAATATTCGGTTCAGAGGTCCATAATGCTACGGGCTTAGTTCCAGGAAACTCACGGCTTAAATGTTTATCATAAGCGCGCCAAAGCGCTTCATAGCCAGGCATATCTTCAGGGATCGCGCCTGGTAATTCCGCAATCATGGTTTTACCAAACTGCGAGGATGTATAACCAGGCAAGCCCCAAGACATGTCCGCAGCGCCTTGCAAAACACGCACGTATTGCTCAGCAGGACCCGCACCTAGCTCTCCACCGTGGTAACCGCGAACAGTAAGAGAACCATTAGTAGCCGCAGATAAATCCGTATTTAGTTTTTCAATCACTGACGCATTAATAGTGTGGAACGGTGGCGTAAAACTGGCAAATTTCAACTCTTGTGCAAATGCTTGACCAGATATCGCGATAGCTGCTGACGCAGCAAGAATGATTTTATTCAATGACATAAGTATTCTCCCAATGTTGCTTTGTGCCTTCTTAAAGGCTTTATTATTTTTGTAATGGCACCGACCGAGTAAACGGGGAGCCCTACTTGAAAAGAAACTCAACTTTAACTGATTAATCTTTAACGATTACTTTAGCCTTCTAACCCTCTTTTTCATCTAGCAAATCGTTTTAACTATCCTGACTAGCCTAAGCTAGATCACCTCCCTTGTAGTGTAGTTCAATCGAGCCCTGTCTTTTCGAAATCACCCACTCATCACCCATTTTTCTAAGCTCATCCACAAAACGGCCAATAAAAACATCAGCATTAGCCTCAAGTAAATTTTCTATACCATCTGCTTTTTTGTTTGCTGCAAACAACATCACTCTCGATGTCACAATAACGTGCCTATCGTCGATAATCTTGGATTCCAGGTTCGTCAACGCATGACAAGTTTCTTTTGCTGGACGAGCGGTAAAAGACGCTAAAATAGCCTCTCGCCCCTCGATCTTTACCCTTGGTGCGCTAGGGCGATAAAGCACGCCATCTTCGGCATAACAATTCGCCAGCTCTTGCCATCGACATTGATCAAGTAAGTTAATAGAGCGTGTTACCAAAGACTGACACTGCCACTCTATCAACATATTTTCTATCGTTTGAGTACTCATCATTCACCTACTTCTGTAACCATGAGTGCAGTGCGGCTGCAACGTTTTCTGGCTGCTCTACTGGTGCCATATGACCAGCATCATCGATCACCACCAGCTCACTTCCCGTAATTTTTTGTTGGATTACCTGATGCTGGGTAACAGGACTCCATGTGTCTTGCGTTCCAGATAGTAATAATGTCGGCACTGATATGTTGGCGAGCTGGCCTTCTGCATCAGGACGATTGATCAAAGCCTGTATCTGCTTTTCAAAATCCTCAACCGAATACCCCATAACCATTTGCTCAAGCGCTGCCATTAGAGACCTGTTTTCTAAGCCTTTTGGTGACATCATGGGCACCAGCCATTCGTCCGCTAAAATGGCCATTCCATGCAGCTTTGCCGCATTGATCAACCGCATTCGGCCCGGAATTTCTTTCTCTGACTTGGGATGAACACCTGTATTTAAAAGCGCGAGACGCGTTACTCTCTGTGGCGCAAGGCGATATATTTCCAGCGCGACACGCCCTCCCATAGAGTGACCTGCCAAAGCAAAATCGCCTTCAACACTGGATAACACAAACCGAGCCATATCGGTCAGATCATCAAACCCAGCAAAACTAATAATTTCAACGTCTGCATCTTTCTCTAATTGAGCTGCGACGTTTTGCCACATTCGTTGATCACATAGCAAACCAGCTAAACAAACTAATTTGGGTCTAGTTATGCGCACATTCATTGTGATTTAGGCTCCCTTTTCATCAACATTTTTGTATATCAGATGACCCAGCGCCGTATTAGAAACCGGCACATGGTAATGACGATGAATCTCTGTCACATCGTGGTTTAATGCCCCACGCATGATTAACCACATCACCATTTCAGCCCCTTCTGTACCGGATTCTCGAATGTATTCAACTTGGGAAATTGCAGCTAACTTCGCGTAATCGCTTTTTAAATCATCCATAAAAGCGAGATCCCATTCTTGGTTGATCAAGCCGGCTCGCTCACCCAGTAATTGGTGGCTCATACCGCCTGTCCCCCAAACCTGAACATTTACGTCCTCTGGATATTGATCAATGGCAGCTCGGATCGCTTTACCCAAAGCAAGACAGCGCTCTCCAGTTGGTGCAGGGTAAACAACAGTATTCACTGCCAAAGGAATGACTTGGCACGGCCATTCATCAACTTGACCAAACACCATGG
The DNA here is from genome assembly GCF_057180105.1 of Marinomonas sp. ATLA20. Taxonomy (NCBI): domain Bacteria; kingdom Pseudomonadati; phylum Pseudomonadota; class Gammaproteobacteria; order Oceanospirillales; family Oceanospirillaceae; genus Marinomonas; species Marinomonas sp. ATLA20. Next base: position 625,872 of record NZ_JBXUKU010000001.1, on the reverse strand, counting down.
ATAGAGGAACGGTGAGACCATGATCTACATCCATTTCATTGACAATCGTCATGTCAAAGCCTTGTTTTATAAGCGATTCGGCAATGTGCCACGCCATTTTAGGTGCACCTTTTACCGTAGGAACCGGGCGTGCGCCATAACCTTCATCAGCTGGGCTATATTCTTCCCCACAGCCAATAGCAAAGGTTGGGATAAACTTCATATCAAATGCGGTCGCATGGTCGTTGTACACCAAAATCACCACATCGGGTTTCTGCTCGCGAATCCATTTTTTAGTAAACTGAAAACCATCAAATATCGACGCCCATTTAACGTCACCGCTGTCGCCTTTATCAATAATGTGTCCAAGCAATGGAACATGAGAGGTTCCCAATCCTGCCGTAATCTTTGCCATTATTGCTTCTCCTTGGACGGATTTTTGTCAGACTCTTTTTCATTCGTGAATCGATTGCCCTCTGGCGATCGACCACCATTGCGCATCATTTCCATGTAATCTTCAGGAGATAAATTAGTCATGCTAGACACCGCTGCCGCGACGCTAAGCCCATCATTTGAACTGATTTTGACGAGGTAATAAATATTGCCACCAAGGGCAATAAGTTGACGAAAGTCGCGAGCCAACACGGCTTTTTTTTGGTCCTCAGTCATGGACCATTGATCAAGATAAGCCCGTTCATTTTGTTTGAACGCAACTCGGTTCGATTCTTTCATCAAAGACATACAAAACTGATTGAGGTGAAAACCTATTCTGGCCATATCGCCGTCAAACACGGTCGTGCCAGGAATATTGCTGTAAGGCTTATTGTTATTATTCATTCGTATACCGCCTGCACTCATCGAGCACATTCACTAAGTAAAACTTGATCATTTAAAGGTACACATAAAAGGCCGCTTTGCCATATGCACATTTAAAAACATAGATTTAAATTTGGTTATATCATAGATTATAAACCTATAATGGAAGGCATCTACTAACAGGAAACACAAGATGAACACCACCACGGCACACTTTCCTTTGACCATAAAACAATGTCGTGTGATTAGAGAAATCATGAAAAAAGGTACCGAGAAGGACGCCAGTACCTCATTAAGCCTGAGTCAATCCAGTGTCTCGCGAGCATTATCACAAGCAGAGCATGCCTTAGAGGTGAGTATTTTCACGCGTGGTTGGAGCGGAGCGGAGCCCACTTCAGCAGGGGAGCTAGTAATCTCGTCTTGCAACAGCATTTTACAAGCCATCGCTGATACAGAGCGCCAACTACAGCAAAACACCACTACCTTACTAAAGCTAAAAACCTATGTTGAATGGCGCCATTTGATGATCATAGAGGCCGTGGTGAGAGTCGGCAGCGCCTCAGTCGCAGCACAAATACTTGAGATGACACAGCCGGCGGTCAGCAAAACCTTAAAAGAAGTCGAAAACATGGTGCAGCAGCCTCTTTTTTCAAGGGCACGCCGAGGTCTGATTCCACAAACTGCCGCCAAACAGCTTGCTTCCCTCTATCTCAGAGTTTCACCTGTTGTTCAGTCTCTTCAGCATCAACTTCAATCTTTACCCAATGAATTAGCGGGCAGACTATCCGTTGGCATGCTGTCATTTTCCTGCCAAGATATTGTTCCCATTGCGTTTGCCTCTATTTTCAAACAACACTCAGGCATTCGACTGCAAGCTATGCAAGGTCCATATCACATGCTGTCAAATGCTCTACGACAAGGTGAAATAGACTGTTTTCTAGGACTGATGAGAAAAGGGCCAATTCATCCAGAGCTCATCGAGCTGCCATTACTACGAGCTCAATACGCCTTAATTGCTCGCGCTGATCATCCCGTTCACAGCTATGCTAAAAACCTTGGCGATTTGATCAATGAACGCTGGATAGTAGCCCGCCACGGCACACCTATTCGGGATTATTTCGAGAGTTTGTTTCATAGTATCGATAACAAGCCGCCGATTCAGGCGCTTGAAATGTTGACCTTTGCCTCGTCAGAAGAACTCGTTATTCATAGCGACGCCATCGCGCTGCTATTTTATGATGATTGGAATATCAATCAGCTCAATCCACGCCTGAAGCAAATCCCCATCACACTTCCTAACCCTGAATGTACTATTGGCATAACTCTACACAGAGAGCGACAATCCACAATCACTCAAACATTTATTGAAGAGTTGAAATTAACGATTATAGACAAGCTAAAATACAATAACCTCAAGCCATAAAAGCGTAAATAATAAAAAGCCCCATGCTACTTTCCAATAACTGGATAAACCGCATAAGGCTTTTTCAGTACCTACTTATAGGTTAGAAAGGATATGGTGTAGCAGATTGCTTAACCGTTACCCATTGCCAATGTGTATAAAGATCCCAATCCGCAGGACCACAAACCGAATTTCCATTACCTGATGCACCACAACCACCAAATGGGTTGATGCATTCATCATTAACGGTTTGATCATTGATATGCAGCAAACCAACATGTAGCTGAGCACCAATGCGCTGCGCACGGGAAAGATCATTCGAAATAACCGCGCCCGCTAAACCATATTGAGTATTATTGGCCATCGCAATCGCTTCATCATCGCCTTTAAAGGTGACGATATTGACTACTGGGCCAAAAATTTCCTCTTCAAAAGAGCGCATTCCCGGTTTCACATTACTCAACACCGTTGGCGAGTAAAAAGGCCCGTCATGCGTTCCGCCCGCTTCTAATTTAGCGCCCGCAGCAATGGTGTCTTGCACAATGGCATGTACTTTTTCAAGTTGGCGCTGATTAATCAGCGGGCCCAAAGCCACTTTCCCAGACACAGGATCGCCAACCGGTAAATGTTGTGCTTTTTCGACGATTTTTGCAGTTAACGCTTCTGCAATACTCTCTTGTACGAGAATACGACCAGACGCCATGCAAATTTGCCCTTGGTGGAAATACGCGCCCCAAGCAATATTGCTCGCAGCCACATCAAGGTCGGCATCTTCCAAAATAATCAGCGAACTTTTACCACCTAACTCAAGAGACACTTTTTTCAAGTTACGGCCACAGGCTTCACCCACTTTTCGACCCGCTGCAGTAGAGCCCGTAAACGCCACCATGCCTATTTCTGGCGCGGCACAAAGTGCTTCCCCCGCGTCAACAGCACCAGGAAATACTTGAAACACTCCCTTTGGTAAGCCCGCTGCTTCCAAAGCAAGAGCAAGAATAAAACCACCCGTTACTGGCGTTTGAGGGTCAGGCTTAGTCACAACGGCATTACCCGTTGCTAAGGCTGGCGCAATCGATCGAATGGAAAGAATCATCGGAAAATTAAACGGCGAAATAACCCCCACCACACCAATAGCCTTGCGAGTTGCATAAGACATGCGCTCCGGAACAGAAGGTAACGTCAGACCATTGGGCTCCAAGGTCATATTGGCCGCCAATTGCAGGATTAAAATGGCTTCTTTTACTTCGTGCTGACCTTTAGGAATAATGCCGCCCGTTTCACGCGCGATATACAAAGCAAACTCCTCAGCATTCTCTCGAATGAAAGACGCGGCTTTATGAAACAAGGCAGCCTTGTCTCTTGGTGGGACTTTTACCCATTCTTTTTGCGCTTCATGTGCTCTCTGGCAAGCGGCATAGACGTCGTCAGCCGTGGCAATACCAACTTCACTTAAAACCTTACCTGTTGCTGGCTCCATGACCTCTTGCTTATTTGAAGCCGTAACCCAATCACCCGTAAAAAACATCCCAGACCATTTTTTTGATTCCAGTACGGATACCGTCATATCTGCTCTCCTATTTATTTTTATTCATTGGTTTATACCTAAAGCAATACCTATGCCGAAATATTATTATTTTTCTTTCACTCTCAATAGAAGTGTCAAACCATTGATAACTAATGCATTTCAATCAATATAAAACTAGAAAGTACGATCTAGCATAGCTTAAATATTAAACAGCGCACTTGACGATATCATTAAACTCAATCAACACTAGGAAAAAAGCAGTTGATCATTTCATCAATTAGATGGAGAGGAAAAATAATAATGACAGACTCGCATCGTATTTCTTTGGCAGATTTGGCTAAAAACAGCAAAAAGATCTTACTCAAAGGCTGCTCCAGTGAACTAGATGGCCAAAATGCCCCCACCGTAGAAGAGCTGACCGAGTGCCTATTTTTCTCGCCAGGTGATGGCCGTATTTGGTTAGATGATCAACGCATGCTGCTAATCCACAGCTCCTCATTTGGACTATTACGTCGTGAGATGATTGATTCTCTTGGCCTCGACAAGTCTCGCGACATTCTCACTCGAACCGGTTATTTGTCCGGTCTTCGTGACGCAGAACTCATTCAAAAACGCTGGCCAGATTCCGATCCTGCCTCCATTTTTGAAGCCGGCACTCACCTTCATGGTTTAGAAGGTGTTGTCAAAGTGGAAACCATTTTCTTTGAGTTTGATACTGAAAAAGGCGTATATGATGGTGAGTTTTTTTGGCATCACAGCAGTGAAGACGAAGAGCACATTGCCGCCTATGGCATTGGTAGCTACCCCGCCTGCTGGATGGAATTAGGCTACGCCATCGGCTATGTCTCTGGTTTGGTCGGCTCTTTGGTGATTTTCCGAGAGGTAGAATGCCAGTCTATGGGACACTCCATCTGCCGAGTCGTCGGTAAATCCGCTGAGCTTTGGGACGACATCGAAGACGACATTCGATTCCTGAATGTCACTACCAACGCTGCCGACATGCGTATAAAACCAGACCCGCAGCTCGATAAAATGGAACCAGAAACATCAGACGACCAACCCAAGATGATTGGTGTTTCCGCTGCGTTTACCGCCGCAAATCATTCGTTACAAAAAGTGGCGCCAACCAATGCAACGGTATTATTCACTGGAGAATCAGGCGTCGGTAAAGAGCTTTTTGCCAGCATGCTGCATAAGTTTAGTCATCAAACGGGCCCGTTTGTGGCATTTAACTGCGCAGCCATTCCTGAAAGCCTAATGGAAACAGAACTATTTGGTGTCGAAAAAGGCGCCTATACTGGTGCAACGAGTAGCCGCCCTGGACGCTTCGAGCGAGCAAACGGTGGCACGCTATTCTTGGATGAAATTGGAACTCTTAGCCTTGCTGGACAAAGTAAATTATTGCGCGTCTTACAAGAAAAAGAGGTAGAGCGAGTCGGAGGCATCTCAGCGATTAAAATCAATGTTAGAGTCGTCGCAGCAACCAATGTCGACCTACGTAAGGCCGTTGAAAAAGGCGAATTCCGCGAAGATCTATTCTTTCGTTTAAACGTATTCCCTATCCATCTACCACCACTAAGAGATAGAAAAGCCGATATTCCCCTGCTCGTTAACCACTTCTATCATCAGTTTTGCCAACTGCATCAAAAAGCCCCTTCGGGCATGGCGCAATCCGCACGACAGGCGCTATTAAATTATCGCTTTCCGGGTAACATTCGTGAGCTACAAAATTTGATGGAGCGCGGCGTGATCGCTTCCGAAGAAGGTGAGCCCATTGATCTCCCACATTTATTTAGAAATGAATTTATTCCCGAAGAGATTATTTACTCAGTGAATCATCAAGGCACGTTAAGCCATGCTGATAGCAAAAAAACATCCACTGAATCGCTCTTGGAGCAGATCACGCAATTTGTTGGTGGGGAAGATCATCTAGATATAGAAAAGCTTGAACAAAATTTATTACAAGAAGCCGTCGATAATGCCCAAGGCAATTTATCTGAAGCCGCCAGACGAGTTGGCCTAAGCAGGCCACAACTGGCTTATCGCCTCAAAAAGAATAAGTAAGGCAGACAAATGGCCATTTAAAATAGAGTAACGCCATGAGGAAGCGTGATCATGGGGTTACTCTATTTTTTTTAGTCTGTCGTATTGCGCGTCGTTACAAATAAGTAGAAGCCAGCCCGCCATCGACAGGAATATTAGCGCCACACACCCAGCGGGATGCATCGGAGCAAAGAAAAGCAATCACTTCTGCCACTTCATCTGAGTAAGCAGGACGCAACATGCGTTCGGCGTCTTTTTGGACTCGCTCCTCACCCAACATAGACACAAAATCGCCTAAAATGGGCGTAAAGACAGGACCAGGCGCCACACAGTTCATACGTATGCCATGATCACGAAACCAAGTAAAAGCTTGCTGCGTAGACCAAACAATCAAGGCTTCTTTAAAATATTGATAGCAGGTTTCTTGTGGCACTGGATTCTTTTTCAGCCAAGCAGCGCCTTCTTCAAAATAAGAGGTATCAGCCAAGGTTTTATGCTGTTCAAGACGTTCTGGCCATTCAATACCTAGAACAGAAGCCACATTCACAATGCTGGCCCCTTGATTGAATCTAGGAATCAAAGCTTCACTTAAATGGCGTAACCCCAAGTAATTAACTCGACCAACCAAATCAGCCTCAGCCGTACCAGGAACACCTGCAATATTACATAGAGCATCGATTTTTTCTGGCAATAAATCCAAAGCCGTATCAATCGCGGTAGGATTACCCAAATCAATTTGGACAAAACCATCCAACGTCATACTAGGTTCATTGCGATCAACCCCTATAACCCGTGCACCATGGAAACGAGCCAGCCTTGCAACGTCAGCACCGATACCAGAAGACACACCGGTGATTACGATCGTTTTATTCGTTAACATTATATTGTTTCTCCTTATTTTTGTTATGAAACCGACAGAGTAGAAAAACGCCACTGTGCTAATCAGTTACAAGGAGAATTGCATGGAATATGCCCAAATCGAAAAAACAACCATAATTTTATTTTATGCTTCTTAAGGCATTGATATTCATATTGATTTCTTATCAAGGAATAAATAAAGGACAGGACAACCTAGAAGGTTTCTTCCCCTATATTTAACCAAATAGTAAAACCCAAAAATCAGATAAGAAGAAAATTTGATGATTTAAAGAAATAGTCGAAAGGGAAAATGGCAACAATAATCAGTCTTTCTGCCATTTAAGCGTCTGCCGGATTCGGCTTAACGCCACAGGAGTAATGCCGATATAAGACGCAATTTGTTGCTGTGGAATCACATTTTTCAGTTCAGGGTAGTCGGCACAAAAATCGAGATAGCGACGCTCAGCAGAATGTTTTACAAAGGCATTTTCACGCTCTTCTTTGGTAATAAAAATACGCTCTAGAAATTTAGCGTAACACTCTAAAAAGCCGACATCCTGACGCATTTGCTCATAAAAAGCTCGCCAAGGATAGGAAGAGATCATGCTATCTTCCAAAGCCTGAATACCGAACAAAACACGTGCTTCGGTCACCATCGCCTTAGTTGAGCCAATGATTCTGGGGCTTTTCGCAAAGGTTTGCGTGAATTCTTTGCCTTCATCGGAGACACTCACATAACGCACTAATCCAGAATGCAAAAAAAACAGACGATTCGCAAAATCCCCTTGCTGAAATAAATAATCGCCTTTGCGAATGACATGAACGTCCATTGGCACTGTCAGTCTTTGCCAATCAATGTCATAACCCAATTCGTTAAAATAGGCTTGAAAGCTATTTTGCAGTTGAATTCGATCCATGGACTATTTTCACCTTGCTTAAATTGCCATCAATAAGAAACAGTGCAATACCTAAAATGAGAATGCCTGAAGCAAAAGGCCAATCTACCAAACTTAATAAACGTGATTGAGTCAACGCAGTAAACAAGGCAACCCAAACAGGTATCGAATAAGACATCGCCAGCAGTCGACTCGCTCCAACCGTCATTACCAAACGCTGCTGCAATATAAAGGTAAATAAGGTCGTAAACACCGTCAAATACAATACATTCACCCAAAAACCTTGTGACGACCATTGCACCTGATCCAGTTCACCCCAGATCAACGCAATAGGCAGCAGCCAGAGCGATCCAAATAACATAATCATAAACGCGCCAGACAGCGCGCCTAACGAACGCCCCCATTTTTGTACCGACACCACATGCAGCGCCAATAAAAAACACGCCCCAACAAAAATATAATCGCCTGAATGCCACCCGAAGCCATCGTTACCTTGAATAGGAAAGTCTTGCGCGGAAGAACCTTGTGTAGAAAATAACACTATCATCGCGCCGATAGAGCCAAGCACAAAGCCAATCACTCGCCACAAAGGCGCGAGTTCTTTTAGCCAAACTCTCGCAATCATCACACCAATTAAGGGAACCAGTGTATACAAAACAGAAGTATTAAGCGGCGTTGTAGACTTCAAAGCGACAAACAAACCGATAAAAAAGCCGACTAACGCGCCACTGATCACCACATAATGAAAAAGCCGCTGTCGAACAGCAAACAACGCCTTAAACTGCTCGATTTTATTCAGCTTGCCACGATGCCAACTGAACAATAAGGCCGGCAACATAATGAACATCGCCAATAAAAAGCGAAACGCCGAGGTCGCAATAGGACTAGCGTATTCCACCATATGACCCGATACGATAAAAGAAGACGCCATCAACCAAGCCCACAACAATAAAGTAAAAAGCGCAGTCATGGTTTTGCTCCGACGCTATTCGCCGACAACATGGGCTCTAAAAAACGAATAAATAAATGCTCGACCACCGCGGGTTCAAGAGCAAGACCAAACTCAGTTAGTAGAATATTACCAAGCACTTTTGGGCTTTCAATCTGCTGCTTACACTCGCCTAGTCGGTCTCGCGTGATAAGTTCAGAATTCACCAACGCAAGGGTCTGATCGTTCTTTTTCAGTGTCACCATCAAGTTCTTTAAAAACACCGCATGTGGATTTTTATGAGAATAAAAATGTCCTAACTCACAATCTGCATCGCTGTAAGCCGCATTGTCAAAGCGATAAAGGGTGAAATAGTCCGCGTCTTTTATTACTTGAAGATCGTATTCGCCCTTACCTTTTGCCAACAGGCGATAACGATCCAAACCTGCTACTTGATCAGTATTAATATCGAGTCGTAATGGCGCTATTGGCCCATTGCCACCAAAACCTGTGTCCACTAAATAACTCACGCCTTCTAGTGTTAACAAGGTTACTCTGTGGGTTCTGCCTGCTTCGCGCTCAAGGTTATTATTCAGTACTCGCGCCAACTTAAGCTGCACGTCATAACCCAACGCTTTCAACAACTCATACGTCAACTTGTTATGCTCAAAGCAATAACCACCCATACCACGCGTGACGATTTTCTCGCTGATTGCCTCTACATCCAGAGAAATATCTTCCCCTAGCACCACCGCCAAACTATTAAAGCTATAACGCGCCACATGCCGTTCTTGCAACGCCATAACAAATTCAATGTTCAGCTGCTCCGGAACCGCCAACCCAAGGTCGGATACATAGTTTTGTAGACTTGGTGATAACAACATAATTTGCGCCCTTTAATAATGAACAAACATGGAATACAACCAAGATTACAGGAGCCAAGCAGATAAGGAATTAACATAGGTTAAGGCGGGGCGCCTTTTTATAGTCAGATTATAGACAAAAAAAAGCAGCGTTTTACCGCTGCTAAAACTTTCGCCCTAGAAAATTGCTTCATCCTAGCTATTGCTTGCTTAACTCCGCGTTACCTCTTGCCACATCCGATGCCATGCGTTCATAAGTCTCTTCTAACGTCAGTTCACCAACGATTAACTGACTCATTCGCTGTACAGCGGAGTCGTAAACGATATTAGCGCCTTTCGCCTTTTGGAGGCGACGAATGCTCTCAGTGACATTACTTGCGTTATTAGCAAACACAGTCATCGCCGCTTTAGCGTTTTCATCATCAAGTTGGTAATTGATGTTTTTAACATTCGCACCTGGAATAATAATGAACTCTTCTGCAAGCTCTCTTTGAACAGGTTCGGAACCCAAATATTCAATCAATTCAGCGACCGCTTCAGGATGTTTGGTATGTTGAAATGCTGCGACATAAGTTGCTCCGGGCATAGGAATACAGCCACCATCGCCACAAGGCGCATCCAAAGCAGTCCATTCAAAGGCATCGCCTATTTTTTCTTTAAATGGGTTTACCATCCAGTTACCCGCAAAGTAAGTCACTACGTTGGCATTAATAAACTCATCACCCATATTTTTATAGCGAGTTCCCCCTGCAGCTCCCCACATTTCTTTAGGAAAAGCGCCTGTTTGTGTCCAATGATAAAGGTCTTTTATATAGGCTTTAGTAGGCGCATCGGGAAAGTTAAATGTCCCATCACTATTAACAAAGTTGGCACCATAAGAATACGCTGGCCCACTAAAGCGGTGTCCAGAACGGTCCATTGTGAAAGGAATATCGACACCGGTTTTATCGGCAACTTTTACCGAAGCCGCAACCACGTCAGCAAGCGTCGCACCTTTCTTAGGTAATGGCACGTCTGCTTGTTCAAACAAAGTGACGTTAACAAAAGGCTGGTTAAGAGTTTGTGAAGCAACATAGCCGCCAATCTTATCTGGAGCACTTTTTTCATCACGCAATAAGCTTAGTGTATTGCCATGAAGTTTAATAAAACCCTCTGGGTCTTTCATATAAGGGCGTAAATCTAAAGTGAATCTTATGAGAGAGTTGTCAGCAATTTTCGCCAGATCAGGGCCTTCACCCACAGACAATTGCAAAGGCAGCTGCTCTTTGGATTGAGCATAGCTTGTGGTGACAAAGTCTACTGATATATCAGGATGAGTGTTTTCAAACTCATCCACCAACTCACCCATTTTTTTCACATAATTGGGATCATCATCAGTAAACCAAAAAGTTAAGTTTTGTGTGGCGGCTTGCGCCTGCCCAGCCAATAACGATGCGGCAGCAAGAGTACTTAGAACAACATTCAAACGAGCCATTTACTTCACCTCATTTTGTTTTTATTTAGTTAAGGTTATGAAAATATTTTCATTAAATTAATTCGAAATTTACTATTGATAGCGGTTAGATTATAGACATATACTGAAAAAAATTGCCAAATAAAATTTGAAAAACTCTTTCAACAAATAAACAACGAAAATTTTTTCATAAAAATAAAGAGACCCAAAATGAACAAAAATAAAATCTATTGGGACCTTGCTACTAACAGCGCAATTAACCGCTGGGCTATGTCACCTGCCAAAGAAACCTATTTTCCGGGCGAAGCCAGAATCATGCCGGACGCCGTAGACTATCGCTTTATCAATGGCTGGGTAGAGACAGGGGATTTACCCTGCAGAGAAAGTTTGAGGGAGCATATTGCTCAGCGGACCGTATCCCTTCCTAACGACCTTTCTTTCCCTGAAATCTATTTTGGCGGTGAGGACAACCGTGTGGACTTCTCCACTTTTCGCTTCCGCCCAACATTAATAGAGCGCTGGCTGACTTGCTCCTTATTCTCAGAACAAGCCCAAGAAGTTGAGTTTGCTTTAGAAACTTGTGGCGGCGTTCACATTTGGCAAGATGGCCAAAAAGTGGTCCAGCTTGACCATTATCAACGCAACAGCCCAACAAACCAATCGCTCACTTTAAACCTTCCAGCGGGTAGCTGTGAGCTGATTGTTTTCTTAGAAGAGCTCCATGAACGTGATGCCAGCTGCTATTTTGTCTTGACGCTTAAAAAAGGCGACAAAATCAAAACGGGGCTATCACTAGAAGTTGATGAAGACGAAGTAAAAGAAATCGAAAAAACGCTCGACGGTTTACGTACCAATCAAGTGTTTTATTGCAATGAAGACCTATTGATCGAAGCCGATTACAAACCAACAAAAGCGACCAAAGTACAGCTTGATACTGGCAGTTATCCTAGCGAAACCGTCACCATGAATGTACTACTTGATGGTATGAAGATGCAGGAAGAAGTCAGCTTCGTTGTTGACCAAACATTTTCATCTGCCACTCTATTTAATACTCAGGGTTTAAACGCAGGCTGTATTTCGCTGCGCTTTTTGGTCAAAACAGGCCCACTTACTTTTAGCCGCAGCCTTGGCACGACCATTTTACCACCAGCAATCGATGTCACCGCAGCAGATTTGACATCACGCAAAGCACTCGCCTTACAAACCATGCTCAGCCATGGAAAAGAAGAACCCGCCAGAGCATTAGCTGCTCTGGCCTTAAAACAGCAGCCAGAATTAGCCAGCCGCCTGATTGAACGAGCCCTACTGCCTATTAAAGAGCGCCACGATTGCGCGGATTTCTGGATATTGCCACTTCTTTGGATGTACAAAAGTTATGCTTACTCTCAACTTAAACCGGCGCTTTGGGATCAAGTCAAACACGAGGTACTAAACTTCCGCTACTGGCTAGATGAACCGGGCAATGACGTTATGTGGTTCTGGAGCGAAAACCATGTTTTATGCTTCCACGTCGCACAATACCTTGCCGGCAGTTTATTCGAAGATGAGATCTTCCCGAATAGTGGCAAAACAGGCAAGCAACATAAGGCTCAAGCCCATGCTCGTTTAATCCGCTGGTTTGACTCAATGGATGATCACGGACTAGCGGAATGGAACTCAGCGGCTTACTACCCGATTGATTTTCTTGGCTTATTTACTCTAATGACTAATGCTGAAGATGACATATTGGTTTCTCGAGCTAAACAGCTGATCGATCAGATTTTTATCATGGTTGCCCTTCATACCACTGGCAGCGTATGCGCCGGCTCTCAAGGTCGAATTTATGAAAAAGAATTATTGGCGGGACCTGCAACGGAGCTTGGCTCCATCGCGGCCATTGCCTTTGGTGGACAATGGTACCCAGGCTACGACCGAGTAACAGCGTTGTTAGCAGTAAGTGATTACCAACCACCTCAGCTTTGCCAGCGCTTATTGAGTGTGCCAGCAGGAGAATCCATCTACTCAAGATACACGCAAGGATTAGATCACAACGCGAAGATCACCTTATGGAAGTCTCCGTCGCTTCAACTGTCCACGGTATCCGACTACAAAACAGGACAAAAAGGCCACCAGCAACACTTTCTAGATGTACAAACCAATGCTCACCCTTTAGCTCGTTTCTGGATCAACCACCCAGGTGACCTAAAAGTCTGGGGCGGAAGTCGACCTTCTTATTGGGCCGGTAACGGCGTGCATCCAAAAGTCGCGCAATACAAAAACATTGGCTTTATGATTTTTGACCAAAGAGCCTTCGCTGATGTCATTAACTTTACCCATGCCTTTGTGCCAGCACCAATTTGTGATGAATTTATCGAAGAATCCCATTGGTTATTTGCTCGCTCTGGTTCAGGGTTCGTCGGCATTTATTCTTCTCAAGCCTTACAACCATTGAAACATGGACTTTATGCCGGTTATGAATGGCGCGCTTACAGCGACCATTGTGCATGGCTAGTGATAAGTGGCGAAGTAGAAGATCATCAAGACTTGGCAAGCTTCCGTGAACATTGCTTAGCACACGCCCCTGAATTCCGAGAGGAAGATAATCAAATAAACCTAAATTATGACAATGGCACATTGGCCTTGAATTACCAATCAGGCATTCACCTACAAAGTAAACCTATCCCGTTTGCTCCCTTGTCACCTATTCCACACTTAGCCTTTTGCGACACTGAGCTTATTCCTTGGCAGGATTTATCGTCATAGCACCTTTTTCAATTTATTACGGCTATTTATCCAGCCACAGTTTATCAAGGCTCTGTTTATTAAATGATAGAGGCTAAGTATTTGGAGAACACAAACATGCAAACAAACATCAACACAGACAATTTAAATCAAGCATTAAACGCTTTATCACAAGGCTTCCGTTCACTGAAAGGCATAGGCGATGTCGAAGCAAAATCCAGCGACGACATCCTATTCGATGAATGGGACTGGGAAGTAGGCGTCGGATTATACGGTGATTTTCGTGATGCCAAAGAACGCAACGACCAAGCCGCATTAGAACGCATTGGCCGTTGGTACGATTGGCAGATCCAACGCGGTTTACCTCGCCGCCAAGTCAATTCAACTGCGCCTATGCTAACGCTGGCCCTCTTAGCCGAACACTTTCAACGTGAAGACTGGAAAAACATTGTCGAAGAATGGGCCGACTGGATTCACACTCAAATGCCCAAAACCGATGAAGAAGGTTATCAGCATCTCGTCAAAGAACGTGACAACGACGGTGAACTCTGGGATGACACCTTATTCATGGCCGCTTTATTTATGGGCGTAGCGGGCAAACTTTGCCAACGACCAGAGTGGTCCGAAGAAGCGCAATATCAATATTTATGTCATATCCGTTTTCTTGGCGACACGCACAGCGGACTGTTTTATCACGGCTGGACATTCCTTGGTCGACATAACTTTGCCAATGCACTTTGGGCCCGTGGCAATGCTTGGTTAACGCTTTCTATTCCGGAGCTGTTTCGCATTCTTAAGCCGCAAAGCGTCACCGCTCGACAATTAAAAAATGTGTATTTAACGCAAGTCAAAGCACTAAAAGAGTGCCAACGTGAAGACGGCATGTTTCATACTTTACTTGATGACCCTAGTTCACCTATTGAAGCATCGGCCACCGCTGCCATTGGTTATGGTTTACTGGCTGGCTGTCGCGAAGGCTTGCTAGAAATCACAGAATACCAAGACATGATTAATTTATGTCTGAATGCAGTGGTCACTAGAATCAATGACAAAGGTATTTTGGAAGAAGTATCCGATGGCACTGCCATGGGACACTCATTAGATTTTTATAAGCAAATTGGCAATACGCCAACGCCTTACGGCCAAGCACTAGCGTCACTTTTTTTATCTGAATATCGGAGTGTAACCAACAAAAAACGCTAACACTCGCATTAATAAATACTCTTATAGAGGCCTTTTTCACGACACGCGAGCGAAACCAAGACAAGGTAAAGCAGTCGTAAAAAGACTCTAATAACAAATATAAAAAACAGGAGCACCAAAATGGCTGCCATTCAGCTCAAAAACCTTCATAAACGCTATGAGTCCATTGATGTCATGCATCACGTTAATATCGACATCGAGGATGGAGAGTTTGTCGCTTTGGTAGGACCGTCAGGTTGCGGCAAGTCTACTTTATTACGTTTAATTTCTGGATTAGAGGACATCACATCAGGGGAGATTTTGTTTGACGGCAAAATTGTGAACCAACTTTCCCCCGCCGAGCGAGAAATCGCCATGGTGTTCCAATCCTATGCGCTTTACCCACATATGACAGTGAAGAAAAACCTGTCGTTTGGTCTCGAAAACCTCAATATGGATCGTGCCATCATCGAAGAACGTATCCAAAAAGCGGCCAAGCTACTCGACCTTCTACCTTATATGGACAGAAAGCCCAGAGCGCTGTCTGGCGGACAAAGGCAACGGGTCGCCATTGGTCGAGCCATCGTACGTAACCCAAAAGTTTTTCTATTTGACGAACCTCTGTCTAACCTAGACGCCAAACTGCGAGTGCAAACCCGCGGCGAAATTACTAAGCTCCATAAAAAGCTAAATACCACCATGATTTATGTGACCCACGATCAAGTGGAAGCCATGACCATGGCTGAAAAAATCGTCGTGGTTAACGCCGGTAGAATTGAACAAGTCGGCAAGCCTCTCGACCTTTTCGAACGCCCTGCTAACCGTTTCGTTGCTGAGTTTATTGGCTCACCCAAAATGAACATGTTTAAGGCCAAAATCACCAAGGTTGATGAAAGCGGAATTGAAGTAACGTCAGCCACCATCGATCATTTCAGTATTCCCGTCATTTCAGAAAGTGCAAAAGTAGGCGATAGTGTCACCCTTGGCGTTCGTCCATCGCACATCGAAATTGCCGAATCTGGTATTCCATTAGAAATCACTCAGCTTGAGTGCATGGGGCATGAAACCTTTATTTATGGATCCATGCAGGGAGAAAGTGAAGAGTTAGTGGCACACCTTCCTCATCACTTTGAAGCTGAAATTGGCGACACCATTTTCCTTCGCTTCACGTCGCAATTCATGCACGTCTTCTGCGATAAAACAGACCAAGCATTTAAGAGGATAGAAGCATGAAAAATCTGTCCGCTTTCCTTTTCTCGATTCTCGATAGATTCATGCGTTTTGTTGAATTGCCGACCGTCTATTTACAGAAAAAGATTGGCGTACAACGCATGGGCTACCTGTTTGTCGCTCCAAACATGGTGCTATTTTCCTTGTTCGTTTTCTTACCCGTTGGCTTAGCCATTGCTTACGCTTTTACTGGCGGCACCAATATGCTGATTTGGGATCGTCCATTTATTGGCTTCGAAAACTTCTCACGCCTACTCAACTGCGGCAGCTACATGGACCCTGCTAGCTGTGAGTTCGATCTATTCTGGACAGCCGTTCATAACACCTGGTGGTATACTTTACTCAACGCCACAGGCACCTTGATCATGGCGCTTATCACCGCCGTTGTCTTAAACCGCTTAACCAAAGGCAAGGCGCTTTTTCGCTCCATTTTCTTTTATCCGGTACTGCTGTCTCCTGTCGTGGTCGGTCTAATCTGGAAATGGTTTCTTGCTCGTGATGGTTTACTAAACTCCTTCGTAATAGACCTTGGTGGCGAACGTACTATTTTTCTACTGGAAGTCTGGTGGTCACGATTTTGGGTAGTTTATGTATCCATCTGGTTCCACATGGGCTTCTTTACTCTGATCATTTTGGCGGGTCTGCAAGCCATTCCAAGAGACATTTACGAAGCCGCAAAAGTCGATGGCACCAGCGAGTGGCGGCAGTTCTGGCGTATCACCCTGCCCTTGCTAACACCGAATTTATTGGTGGTGGCCGTACTCTTATTGATTCGCTCAGTGCAAGTCTTCGATGAAGCCTGGGTACTGACCGATGGCGGTGGCCCTGGAACCGCAAACACCTTTATTGTGCAATTTATCTATCAAACCGCCTTCAGCTCAGAAGTTAGACTTTATGGTCTTGCATCGGCGGCATCAGTATTAATGGGCTTAGCCCTGCTCGCTCTGACGTTAATACAAGTCTGGCTAGCGAAAAAAGCGGAGTACTAATTATGCTTAAATTTTTAACCCGTACTCGTCATCACGGAAAAATGGACATTACCGATATTTTGTCTTGGCTTTGGCTAACACTAGGCACTGCGGTGATCGCCATTCCAATTGCTTGGGCTATGTTGTCCTCACTTAAAACCGAGGCGGAAGTAAACAGCTTTCCACCCAGCCTCATCCCACAATCGACAGTGAACACTCAGGTAGAAGGCTACGACAAAGACCTTTCTGTTTGGGAATGGGCTCAACCCAATGGCGAAACCAAACAAGTCGCCCTAGTGCGCCGCATTGGCATCAAAGCCACCGTCGTGGATATGGATAATCCGGAAAAAACCTTCCAAGTGCCTATTTCAGAAATCACCCAACTAAAAGACGTGCATTTTCAATGGCAGAACTATACGGACCCTCTAGAGCGTTTTGATTTTTTCACTTACATCAAAAATACGGTGTTCGTCACTGTAGTGGCGACAATATTGACACTACTGCTGAACTCTATGGCAGCGTTTGCTTTGTCAAAGTATAAATTTCGCGGCAAAAATGCGATCTTCATGTTGATTTTATCCACCTTAATGTTGCCGCTGTCTGTCATAATGGTGCCTGCCTTTATCGTCATTGTCGGCTTAAATCTCGCGGACAATTTATGGGGGGTAATTTTCGCCACGGTCGCCACACCAACCGGCGTCTTTATGCTAAGGCAATACATGCTGACCATTCCAGACGATTTGATCGAAGCCGCCCGAGTTGATGCCGCGTCAGAGTTTCGGATTTATTGGCGCATTGTATTACCTCTTTGCGCGCCAGCTTTGGCGGTATTAGCGATATTCTCTGTTATATGGCGATGGAATGATTTCCTCTGGCCATTGATCGTGCTATCAAGTCCAGAGAATTACACGCTACAAATTGGTTTAAATGCTTTCCAAGGACAATTTTCGGTAGAATGGCACTATATTCTCGCGATGACCGTTATTGCACTATTACCAGTGACCATCGTCTTTCTCGTTTTACAAAAATACATTACTGAGGGCGTAGCTGGCAGTGGAGTCAAATAAGCTATGAGTTTAAAGAAAATTTCAGAACAAAGCGGTGTCGCCATCAGTACGGTCAGTCACGTACTGAATGGCACCGCTAAAATATCTGATGACGTTCGCCAACGGGTGTTAAAAATAGCCAAAGACATTGGCTATTTGGACTCTCGTATTAAGCGCGCGCAGACACCAACATTGCGTAAAATCGCCCTGTTTGTAGATTCTGATCGCCTTAGGCAAACCGACGTCAATTTCGTCTCATGGACAATACTCGAAACACTACGCAAGGAATGCGAGCAAAAAGGGATCGAAATCGAACCCATTTTGATCGACGAAATAAAAGACGATTACAGCAAAATATCGGAACGCCTGACAAAGACGAAATGCGATGGCATTTTGGTGTACTTCGACGAAAACCAAAAGCTTCTAAATGAAGTCATCAATACGGCTTTGCCCTGTATTTTGCTCGCAGGGCAAGAACCCGGCATGCACATTGGCTCAGTCGGTATTGGCGACAGAAACGGCGCTCGTCTAGGTGTTGAGCATCTGATTGAACTGGGCCACAGAGACATAGGCATTGTCTCTTGGCCTGGGCGCTATACCATCCGACAACGACTTGATGGTTTTAAAGAAGCCATTAACGAACACCTCGAACTGGGCCTTGCAACCACTGAAATTCAACTGGACAGCTTCCAACCAGACATTGCTGAAAAAGGTATGACTAAATGGTTGGAACAGAACCCAGACCTAAATAAAGTGACAGCCTTCTTTTGTCTTGCCGACAACGTCGCTATCGGTGTCTTGAATGCCTTGCAGAAGAAAGGCATACAAGTGCCAAAGGATGTGTCTATTCTCGGCTTTGATGACGTATTTGCGGGCCAGATGATGAAACCTGCTCTATCAACCGTTCATACGCCGCTGCATCACATTGCCCGCTGCGCCTTGGAAGAGCTCGAACTTCTCACTCGTCGCACCAGCAAAAATGCACCAGCGCGAAGAGTAGAACTCGGCTGTCGTCTTATTGAAAGGCAATCGTGTAAAGCAGTGTAGAAAAACGATATGGAAAAGTCACTTTAAACAAAGCCCAGCTTCTACCAAGTTGGGCTTTGCTTTCTAATCACGCCCACCGATCTCTTTCTCGAACCATTCCACATCCCAGTATTGACCAAATTTTCGGCCTACTTCGAGGTAAACACCCACAGATTCAAAGCCGAATTTTTCATGGATAATTTGTGAGGCTTCGTTGGGTAAGGTGATGCCCGCGTAGGCGCGGTGCACGTCTTCTGTTTCCAGTTGCTCAAACAGCTCAAGATACAGAGCGGTTCCTAGACCTCGACCTTTGGTGTTTGGCTTTAGATAAATACTGACTTCCACCGACGTTTCATAAGCGCGTTTTGGTTTGAATTGACCGCTACAAGCATAACCAAGAATGTCACCGTCTTGTTCCGCCACCAATAAGCGGTGCCGACCTGTGGGCGCAAACTGCGAAAACCAAACAGCTCGACCTTCTAACGTGTAAGGCTCTATGTCAAAGGTCGTCGACGTATTCACAATGTAGTGATTATAAAGGTCTGTGAGTGCAGGTAAATCATCAATGATGGCAGGGCGAATTTGAACACTCATGTTATCTCCCAATGATAATTATCTAAAGCTGAAGCGATGCTCTATTTTTACCACGCTTCACATTACTCTAATAGACAATTTGCATCGGCACAGCGACTAATGAGGGAATGATGAGCTAATTAGGGGCTGATGAAGAATACGGAGATATTTCAGCAGCCCCTAGCTATTATTGAACGACTGCGGGTGTAAAAACACCCTTTGTCATTATTTTGCGCCAGAGACAGCAAAGCCGCTAAAGCCACCCATTGGCAGATCAGCCATTAATGTTGCCGCGCCTGTCATGAGGTTCATAGAGTAAAGACCGGCTTTTGATGCACCTTCAAGCTGCAATACAGCGTAAGCGGCGTCAGAACCTTCTTTAGCAGAAACAATATCGAAGCCACCCATTGATGATACGTCTACGGCCTTGCCATTGATGGTGATCTTAGCGACGGTTTTTAATTCGCCAGCATTATTAGCAAGGCTGACCAAGGAATCTGTTTTACTGTCTAACGCAAACTGGAAAGTGCTCGACGCTTTTGCACCGGCAATGGCGTTCGTGTAAGCATTGGCAAAAATTTCAGGCGTCATGCCTTCGTTGCTGTCGCCTTTTGCATAGAATGTTGAGGTGAATTTTAATACTGAATTGGCACGCTTATCTTCTTTACCAAAACCAACTGGGAAATACACCAAGTTGGTACCGTCAGACCCCACCATACGTACAGCATCGATTTTATTATTAAAATCCATCGCGGTTGCTGAAGCACCCTTTGAAATCATGGCACCTTTTGTAAAGCTAGCACCAAGATCGGTTAACTTACCTGTCTTAGTATCAACAGAATAGACAGTGCCATTGGAATAGCCCAACAACTCGCCAGTAACTGGGCGATAAGCCACGGCATCAAGCTTACTACTTAGCTTAAAAGTGTCCATTTTAGCAGGAGACGCGATAGACCCCATTGTGATCAAGGTCGTTCCATTATTGGCAAGCGCGTATCCAGCTATATGGCTATCTTGGTCTGATGTTCCATAAAAGCCAGTTGAACAAGCAGAAACAGCGAAAGCAGTCGTAGCGGCAATAATCGTCTTTTTCATCATAATCATCCTATATGAGTTGTATTAGTAAACTGGGTGTCACCCAGTTGGGTGGCTCATACAGAGATACTCATCTTTTTAAAAAAGGTTTCAGATAAATGATAATTTTTTAAAAATAATTTTCGGGGCGATGGAAAGACAGGGGGAATGAAGGGAGGTGATCAGAGAAACGCCATAAACGGCCACCCATAAAGAACCGGCTTAAGTTGTTTGTCACCCTACACTTGCGATAAAACCAACTAAGTACCATAATTAGGTATTATTAGGTATTAAGGAGATCGCAATGGCGAAAAATACTAGCATTACGCTTGGTGAACATTTTGATAGCTTTATCAGTAGTCAGGTCCAAAGTGGACGCTATGGTTCAGCAAGTGAAGTGATTCGTTCCGCTTTACGTTTACTTGAAACACAAGAAACGAAAATGAACACCTTACGACAGCTGCTCGTTGAAGGTGAAGAAAGTGGTTTGGCAGATTATGACCTCGATTCATTGATCAATGAACTCGATAACGAAGAGAAAAAATGAAACCATTCCAACTTACCATCAAGGCAAAATCCGATTTAAAAGATATTGCCGTATTTACCTCCCGTCGGTGGGGGCGAGAGCAACGAAATATTTATCTAAAACAATTCGATGAGTCATTTTGGCTATTAGCTGAAAACCCTGACATTGGCAAAGCGTGTGATGAAATCAGAGATGGCTACCGAAAGTTCCCGCAAGGAAGCCATGTTATTTTTTATCAACAAATTGGTAGTCAGAATATTAAAATTATCAGGATCTTACATAAGAGTATGGATGTGAATCCAATGTTTGGGGCATAAAGCCGCGCTCTGCGGAAAATGAGAAGCGCAGCGAGTAATTTATAGGAATGCTAGTTAATTTTCATCTGACCCTAATTGTTCTAATTGTTCTAATTGTTTGTAATTGTTTGCTCATTCCTACACCGACTTTATATAATTCTATAACTTCATTTTTTTGTATTTATTTAATGACATCATTCGTCAGTTCCGTTGAGAAGCCATAAAAATGATTATTGCACGTATCTTTCTATTTGATTAATCAAGATTGTAAAGACAGCTTTTTTGCCTTGTAGGTTCAGAGCAGGGTAGTCGCCGGGGAAACTGACCTCGATATCAAATACATCTCCAACTTTTTTACCGATTAACCCATCTTCAAAACCTGGCAACATTTTTCCTTCACCTATAACGAGTTGATGGTTCTTGGCCGAACCGCCATCAAAAGGAATACTATTAATTTTTCCTAAGAAATCTATATTCACTCTATCTCCATTGCAAATCAGGTCATTTGTTTCCAGATATTTGGGGGATTGCACTTCCTGCTGGGGAGGTGGAGTTTCAGCAGTAGGGTTAGTTATACTCGGGTTTCGCTTTGTTCTCTCAATATTGAAAAGGCGATAGGTCATATCCACGCAATGGTTAGCCCTTATGTTCTTTGTCGCTTTCTCCTGCGATGAAACCCAAATAGGCTCATAATTGTCATGTTCATCAGAAGGGTTAACTAGTGTGCACTGCCCCTTATGGTTGCTTGTAAGAACACCAATATATTCGCCTGTCAAAGAGGTTACGGTACCATCTTGATGGCTCGCAACCACTTCGTAACTCGAGTTTATAAGACAGTTACCTAGAACCCACCCACATTTGATGCCATTAACATTTATTATTTGCAATTCGTGCTTAGAAATTTGGTGAGCAACAGTCGCTTTTTTCCATTGGCCGCTGAAATCTCTGAATGGAATTGACGGTATACTTCCAATGTTTACAGCGGTATTGGCGCCCATCACTTGAACGTTATCTAAATGGAACGTTCCAAATGTGAGTTGACCAGCTTTATTAACTGTTACTTGGTTTCCTAAATAGTTCATGTTAATTCGCTCAACATGAACTGGCTTATCTCCCTCAATGTTGAGAGTTAACCCGATCATTCCTTTTTGAGGGCGAATTTCAATTCGTGTCCCTTCTCCCCATACGTCATGTGTGCCTAAAACGCTTGTGAACTGATTTCTGTTAATGCTGGCAATGTATTGCCCCGCATTATCGTAAAATACAGCGCTAACTAAAAAAGGTTCATCTACTTTTTCGGGAGGTTCTAGCCATATTAGAGGTTTTCCATGAATTGCTAGGATGATTTCAACATCGTTAAATAGATTGTTACCGACTTTAAAGGTTGGTATTACTGAAGGGTCAATTTCTTCTCTTGTAGAGTATTAGGGTCAGATGAAAATATAGCTTGATTTGCTTTTTTCATGGTAGGACTTCCCTGTTATATAACTCGCCAAATATCAAAGCTTATTTCGGCGACGCCGCTTCAGATGGTCTTTGATCGCCGCTATGTTGGTTCTTTGTTTGCTCTTTTGTAGCGTGATTTCACCCGTGAGGCAAGCAATTCACTCAGACCTTATGACCTGATGCATTTTATACACTGATATCACCAAGCTTGTGTGGGTGTCTTATTAGTCCTAGTTTTTTACTTTGCACTCAACCACTCAACCCCGTAAGTGTTTTTGAAGGCGTTTCCCCAAAGAGTTGTTTGTAGTCTTTGGCAAATTGGCTTAAGTGCCAAAATCCCCATTGGGCGGCGATGTCGCTGACGGCTTGACCGTGTTGGGCTTGAACCAGCGAACGGCGCACGCCGTTTAGTCGGCTAATGCGTAGGTATTGAATCGGGCTGACGCCGAGGATACTTTCAAAGCTGTATTGCAAGGTTCGACGGCTAACGTTGGTTATTTCACACAATTGCGTCACGGTAACGGGTTCATCAAGGTGATGATCTAAAAACTGGCGGGCGCAATCGACGACTTTTTTACGGTGATAATAGCTTTGTGTTTTAGCGGGTTGTGGCGTTTCTACTTTGAGCACTTCGAGCAACGCCATCATCACAATGTCTTGCTGCAAGCGCGGCGGTGTTCTGCTTTCTGCACTGAGTAATCGCGCGAGTAAGAAGCGCACTTCTTCTAAGGTTTTATCTGGCACGCCAAGGCGACCATGTTCGGTGAGTTCTGTCCAATTTAGATCGACACCATGGATCAACGCCATCTTCATTAGCTTGGACTGATCTACCACTAGACCATATAAATCGTAATCTTGGGGTGTGGAGAGCTGAAAGTCACAATCTCCTGGACGGCACATAATATTATTGGGATTAATGGTTAAGCCGTTGATGCGACTCTCTTCTTGATCGGCAAGAGGAATCCCCAGCCAAACAGAGTCCGGCCAAACGACGCATTTTTGCTGCAATGACTGACTGGTGTGCTCACAAAACACCTGCAAGCCATCAAAAGGCAACTCGACAATACGGCCGTAAAAACTTCCACGGCTGGTTTGATCATACTCTTGCTGCCAGTTAGTCAAATTACTCGCATGCAAATCGGCATCGTGAGCTTCCGACAATCTAACTTTCGATATGCGAGGGGAAAAGCCCTCTTTTGGTGCGTTTTTGAGGTTTAACGACATATCTTCATCCCGCTATATATCGATTTTTATTAAATGCTTATTTAATAAAAATCTAACCCATTGAAATATATAGACATTAATAATTTTGCCATTATTCGATAACGTCGGTTTATGGATTTCCGTAATGTTAACTAACGTTATATATGTTCAAGCTATGCAAAATTTACACCCTTTTATTGTTTGCTTTTTTGAACCAACACCATGTCAGTAAAGCGCGTGAGATAATTATGAGCAAGCCAAATTCGACTTTTCAGTTTAAGAACACAGTAGGCGAACGCACCTTCGGCTTTGTCGATCTTGCGGACTTAATGGCGAAGGCCACGCCGGCACGATCAGGTGATCGCTTAGCCGGTGTTGCAGCTGAAAGCGCCGAAGAACGCGCCATCGCACAAATGACGCTTGCCGATGTTCCACTGAGCCTTTTCCTAGAACAAGCCCTCGTTCCCTATGAAGAAGATGAAATTACCCGACTAATATTAGACGATCATGACAAAAGCGCTTTTTCTGCTATTTCTCATCTGACCGTGGGTGGCTTTCGTGATTGGTTGTTAAGCGACCTTGCCTCCAGCGAAATGCTGATTCAGATCCGCCCCGGTGTGACGCCAGAAATGGCCGCGGCGGTCAGTAAAATTATGCGCAATCAGGATTTGATTCTGGTCGCAAAAAAATGCCATGTAAAAACCGCGTTTCGTAACACTATTGGCTTACCAGGACATTTATCGACGCGGTTACAACCGAACCATCCAACGGACGATTTAACTGGCATCGCCGCCAGCATGTTAGACGGTTTGCTCTACGCCAATGGCGACGCTGTGATTGGTATTAACCCTGCTACCGACAACGTGCAGCAAGCCACGCGCTTGATCAAGATGATGGACGAAGTCATCCAGCATTATGAAATCCCGACTCAATCTTGCGTTTTAACTCACGTTACCAACACCATTGAATGCATCGAGCAAGGTGCGCCAGTAGATTTGGTTTTCCAATCGATAGGCGGAACCCAAGCCACCAACGACAGTTTTGGTTTTAACTTAGCGAATCTGGCTGAGGCCCAAGATGCCGCCTTGTCGCTGAATCGCGGCACGGTTGGCAATAACGTCATGTACTTTGAAACAGGCCAAGGCAGCGCTTTATCAGCCAACGCCAATCACGGCTTGGATCAGCAAACCTGCGAAGCTCGCGCATACGCAGTAGCGCGTAAATTCAACCCATTGCTGGTTAACACCGTGGTCGGTTTTATCGGCCCTGAATATTTGTACGATGGCAAAGAAATTACCCGTGCGGGTTTGGAAGACCATTTCTGCGGCAAGTTGCTTGGCTTACCCATGGGTTGCGACGTGTGTTACACCAACCACGCCGAAGCCGACCAAAACGACATGGATAATTTACTGACACTTTTAGGTGTCGCTGGTTGCACTTTTGTTATGGGCATCCCAGGTTCCGACGACATCATGTTGAACTACCAGACCACCTCGTTCCATGATGCACTATATGCTCGAAAGGTATTAGGATTGAAGCCTTCACCAGAATTTGATCTTTGGTTAGCCAAGATGGAAATCTTTAAAAACAACGAACAGTTCACCCTCAACCACCAACTACCAGATGCGTTTCATAAGTCACTCAATCGTATGATTGGAGGTCGCTCATGAGCCAAGATACCCCTAAATCTAATAAGTCTTTTCCGCCTCATCCGTATGCTTCTGTTATTACTGGAAAAGAAGAGCCTGTCACCGAAAACGCGTGGAGCAAGCTTAATGCTTTTACCGATGCGCGGGTTGGATTGGGCCGCTCCGGTATCAGCGTACCAACCAAGCATTTATTAGCGTTTCAACTTGCCCACGCTCAGGCCATTGATGCCGTTCACACTCAACTTGATAGCGAGGCCTTATCAAAAGCACTCATGGAGCAAGACTGGGCGAAAGATTGGACGAAAAACTGTGCCCCCCTAATGCTGCACAGTCGCGCGACGGATCGCGCAACCTATCTACAGCGTCCAGATTATGGCCGCAGGCTAGACGAAGAATCTGCCAATAAACTAGACAAGCATCGAGCTTCCACAACGCAAAATTATGACCTTGCCATTGTGGTGGTGGATGGTTTGTCATCACTGGCAATAGAGCAAAACACGCTGCCTTTTCTGCAAGCGCTTGCTAGCCATATAAACGATTGGAAGCTAGCGCCTATCTGTTTTGTAAAACAAGGCCGAGTGGCCATTGGCGATGATATTTGCGAAAGACTAAACGCCAAGTGCGTTTTGGTGTTAATAGGCGAACGCCCGGGGCTGAGCTCGCCTGATAGCTTAGGTTTGTACCTAACTTGGGGTGGCAAAGTCGGCTTTACCGACGCCTACCGTAACTGCATATCTAATGTTCGACCTGCTGGCTTGGTTTACCAAGAAGCGGCGCGCAAAGCCTTTTATTTATTAAACGAAGCACGAGCCCTGAAGCTGTCTGGCGTCAAACTCAAAGACAGATCAGACGATGATTTAATTATGGATACCAGCAAGGAGTCAAAGAACTTCCTCATCTCTTAAGGACAAGAAATACATAAGCCCATCGGGCAAAAATGACGGTTATACCACTTAACTAGAGCATAAAAGGAACGACAATGAGTGATCAATTAGATAAAGAATACCTGGCAAAACGCCAGTTAAAAAGGGGCTCCGCTGGCTGGATTTTGCTAGCGGGTTTAGGGGTGTCTTACGTAATTTCAGGCGATTTCGCAGGCTGGAACTTTGGTATCGCCGAAGCGGGCTGGGGTGGCTTTGCCATTGCAGCAGGGTTAATGGCCGTGATGTATCTGACGCTGGTATTATCCTTAGCAGAAATGTCCGCAGCGATTCCAGCGGCTGGCGGCGGTTATAGCTTTGCTCGCCAAGCTATGGGACCAACAGGCGGCTATTTAACAGGATTAGCGGTTTTAATCGAGTACGCTTTGGCCCCTGCGGCCATTGTCATTTTCATCGGCTCTGCGGTGGAAGCCCTCCTAGGATTTAATGGGCCTTGGGTTTATGCGGCGTTTTATCTTGTTTTTATTGCCATCCACTTGGCTGGGGTTGGTGAAGCACTAAAAGTCATGATGGTCATCAGTGGCTTGGCGGTTATCGCCATCTTAGCAACGGCGGTGGCCTTGATTGGTGATTTTGATACAAGCCGTTTATTCGATGTTGCCGTAACCGATGCCGCTGGCGCGTCTGAGTTTATGCCAATGGGTTGGTATGGCGTTTGGGCTGCATTGCCATTTGGCATGTGGTTATTCTTGGCTGTTGAAGGCGTTCCTCTTGCAGCAGAAGAAGCCAAAGACCCAGCGAAAGATGTGCCTAAGGGCATTATCGGCGCGATGATTTTCTTACTTTTCACTGCACTTTTAGTGGTGTTTTTATTGGCGGGCGCAGCAGGTGCAGACGCCATGAGTAAGAGTGCCGTGCCTTTAGTGGATGCCTTGAACTTTGCAGGTCACGGAACCTTGGCAACCGCGGTTAACGTATTGGGGCTTGCTGGCTTGATCGCCTCTTTCTTCTCCATCATCTACGGTTACAGCCGTTTGGTATTCGCTTTGTCTCGCGCCGGTTACCTTCCTAAGAGCTTGTCTGTTACCGATAAACGCAAAGTGCCTTCTCGCGCTTTGATCGTACCTGGTATTTTGGGCTTTCTTGCTTCTTTAACTGGCGAAGGCGACCTGATGTTAGCCATGGCCGTTGTTGGCGCGACTGTGTCATATGCCTTGATGGCGTTAAGCCATATCTTATTGCGCATCAAGCAACCAAACATGGAACGCCCATATAAAACACCTGGCGGTATCGTTACCTCATCTATCGCTTTTGTGTTGTCTCTATTGGCTTTGACGGGTGTTTACGCTTACGATCCACGCGCGTTTTTCTACACGCTGGTATTGTTCGCCATCGGCGCCGCTTACTACTTCTTGTACAGCAAAAACCGCCTAGTGGCGAAAACACCAGAAGAAGAATTCGACATGCTAGCTGCTGCTGAAGCAGACCTTGCAGCTACGGTTTAATGTTTCCTAGATGTCATAACTGATAACTTAAGCGCATTATTTATGCGCACGAAAAAGCCCCCGCATTGAAAAATGCGGGGGCTTTGTTTTGGACTAGTTTACGACTTAAAGCGAATTACGATTTAGCAAGGTTCATACTTTGCAAAGCAAGACGCTCTGGCTCCATCATGTAACGATAAGACAAGGCCGCCACGATACCACCAATAAAGATAGCGTAGTTTGCTAAGGCGCTAAATACGAAGGTCGCTAAGATAGAAACCGCGCCCGCAATAACCAAGGCATAAACACTCTTCTTATTCACCCCATTTTCATACCAATAAGCGCCTTTTGGTGACTCTGTATACAAGGCAGCTATATCGATGTTGCCTTTTTTGATAAAGAAGTAATCCACAATAATAATGCCGTACAAAGGCCCAATCATCGCGCCCAATACATCCACTGTGTAATGAATCACTTCTGGGTTATTGAACAGGTTCCAAGGCGTTAGCAAAACAGAACCAAATGCGGCAATAAAACCACCCGCTTTAAAGCTGATTTTCTGTGGAGAAACATTCGAAAAATCAAACGCTGGCGCAACAAAGTTCGCCACGATATTGATACCCACTGTCGCAAAGATAAACGTCAATGCACCCAGTACCGTGATAAAACCAGAATCAAGACGTTTCACGGTTTCCACTGGATCGGTGATCATCTGACCAAACACAGGAATCGAAGCCGAAACAATCACCACACTGAACAAAGAGAACAACACAAAGTTAAACGGTAAACCCAACAGGTTACCCAATTTTAATTTTTTATAACTGCCGCAATAACGAGAGAAGTCACTAAAGTTAAGTGTTGGCCCTGCGAAATAACCCGCGACCAAGGCAATCGCAATAAACATCTGCGCATACACATCTAGGCCCGTCAGGTTATTTGAGCTTAGATTGAAACTGATGTTTTCCCAACCCGCTAGATTTATCATATAAATACATAACGCAAACATAGCGATGTAAATAGCAGGGCCAGACCAATCGATCACTTTACGAATCATGTCCATACCAAACATAAACACAATGCCTTGCACGACCCACATAGCAGAGAAGCCAATCCAGCCTAGGTAAGACAGACCGATGAAAGATTCGTCCGCAAGCGATGCCATTTCAGGAAAGAAGTACAGCAACAAGATAATAAAGGAACTGGATGCCAGAAAGGTTTGAATACCGTACCAGACAACCGCGATCAAGCCTCGAATAATGGCCGGAATATTCGCACCGAACACCCCGAAAGACATACGAGCAACAACAGGAAATGGCACACCTGCTTTTTGTCCCGGCTTACCCATCAGATTGGCAAACACCAATACAATGGAAATCCCCAATAACAGACTGATAAATACCTGAATACCATTTAACCCTAACGCAAACAAACTGGCGGCAAACACATAACCACCCACACTGTGCACATCGGACATCCAAAAAGCGAAAATGCTATACCATCCCCACTTTTGATCTTTCTCCGGCAGTAGATCGCTATTCGCTAATCTAGGGCTTTGCTCAAATTCTTGTTTCATGGCCTTGTTCCTTTTTAATTGTATACAATGACAAATACAATTTACGTGCCAAAAACAGAAACCCAAGAATTTAGGAAAAACCACAATTTACAGACATAAAAACGTCTTATAACGCACTAATCCGAGTCAAAAACAAAATAAACACACTATTTCTGTGCAACATGATTGGACTTTTATTTGAGATGTACCTGACGAGTTGTCGTGCTATATTATTTCATCAACAATATTTACCAATAGATTGTATACAGTTAATAGAGAGCAACATGTCCAATGACGAGAACATCTACCGACAAATGTTAAAAGCGATTGTCGAACACCAACTGCCACCAGGTGCGCGCTTACCAGAAGACCGTCTATCAGAGGCCTTTGGCGTAAGCAGAACCGGCATTCGCAAAGTATTACAGCGGCTCGCCTTAGAACATTTTGTGCTGATCGAGAAAAACAAAGGCGCACAAGTAAATCACCCAAGCAAAGCAGAGGCATTAGAAGTACTAGACAGTCGAATATTAATCGAGCCACAACTCATCCCGGCTTTACTATCGCACTGGAATTCGGCGCAGTCTCAACGCTTTCGCACTATGGCGATAGAAGAAAAACACGCAGAAGAAAGTAATCAACTTGCTGACTCTATTCAGTTAACCGCTCGCTTTCATTATGAATTGGCCACATTATCAGGCAACAAAGTGCTCGCCAGCTTTATCGAACAGCTTTGTTATCGATCTTCTTTAATACTGGCTGCTTACGGCACACGCGGCAGTGTTGGTTGCGACTGCGGAGAACACTCGGAGCTACTGGATCTTCTTGATCAAGGAAACACAGACAAGGCGCAAAACTGGATGAGCCACCATCTAAAACACATCAAATCCTCACTCATTCTCGAAAGCAAACCTGAAGAGAGCATCGATTTCCAACAACTTTTTGGCCGCTAGGAGCACCATGCGAATCCAACTAATTAACCCAAACACCAGCGCCGACATGACTCACGCTATGGCCTTAAGTGCACAAACGGTTGCGCTAGATAACACCCAGATTATTGCCTGCACACCAGAACATGGTCCCAAAAGCATCGAATGTGCTTTTGATGAAGTCATCGCCAGCGCGGCTCTTCTCGATCTTATCGAACAAGGTAAACAACAAGGTGTCGACGCTCATATTATCGCCTGCTTTGGCGATCCAGCTCTAGATGCAGCGCGCGAATTAGCTGACGCACCTGTCATCGGCATTGCTGAAGCGGGCTTTCACATGGCCAGCCTGATTGCCCATCGTTTTGGTGTTGTGACCACGCTATCTCGCACTTTACCAGCGAGTGAGCATTTACTACAAAAGTATGGTCATAAGCATCATTGTAGCGGAGTAAGAGCCACCGACATCCCTGTTTTGGCATTAGAAAATATCGATCCTGAAGCCTATCAACTTCTGAAAACGGAATGTTTAGCGGCTATCGAACAAGATGGCGCCGATGCCATTGTGCTAGGTTGTGCTGGCATGTCTAACTTAGTTGAAAAGCTGTCTGCGGAATTGCCTGTTCCTATCATTGATGGCGTTGTCGCCGCGGTAAAACTGGCAGAATCATTGCATCAGTTAGGGCTACAAACCTCTAAAAAAGGTCAATACGGACAGCGTGTTAGCAAAGCTTTTACTGGGAGCTATGCCCACTGGAGTTTATAACCGCTACTAAACGACATAAAAAAATAATGGAACACAGATAATGAAACACTATTTAGAACGCGATTACGCGGGTTATGGCCGCCAAGGGCTGCCAAACGTAAAATGGCCCAACAATGCACGAGTTGCTGTCCAGTTTGTTTTAAACTTTGAAGAAGGCGGTGAAAACTGCGTATTGCATGGTGATGAACATGCCGAGACTTTTTTGTCGGAAATTTTCGGTGCACAGCCTTTCAAAGACCGTCACATGAGCATGGAATCCCTTTACGAATACGGTTCACGCACTGGCGTTTGGCGTATTCTTAACGAGTTCGAAAAACGTGGATTACCACTCACTGTTTTTGCCATCGCCACCGCCTTACAGCGCAATCCGGAAGTAGCAAAAGCTTTTGTGGAAGGCAAACACGAAATCGTCTGCCATGGCTTAAAATGGATTCACTACCAAGACATGCCCATCGAGCAAGAACGCGAGCACATGCAACAAGCCCTCGCCTTAATCGAAGAAGTTACCGGCGTTAAACCTGCTGGCTGGTACACAGGGCGCGACTCGCCAAATACTCGCGCCTTAGTGGCCGAGCAAGCGCAACTCAAATACGATTCCGACAACTACGGCGACGACCTACCTTACTGGGTAAAGGTCGACACTCCAAATGGTGGCAGCAAACCGCACCTAATCGTGCCGTATACACTAGACTGCAACGACATGAAGTTTTCCTCGCCTTATGGCTTTAATCACGCGGAGGAGTTTTTCCAATACTTGAAAGACAACTTTGATTGTTTGTATGAAGAAGGCGCGACCGCACCCAAAATGATGTCCATCGGCATGCACTGCCGAACACTCGGTAAACCAAGTCGTTTTATGGCACTGAAGAAATTCTTAGACTACGTACAATCCCACGACGACGTCTGGATCGCACGCCGTGGAGACATCGCGGATCATTGGATCGAAAATCATCCTCCAGAATGATTTGGCGTTAAAAACCTTTTAATACAATGACCAACAAAGAAATGGAGAGCGCCTGTATTCACTTTACAACGGCGCTTTTTCCTCTCTATTCGATGCAAAATAGCATCCACGCCAACACGCTTCTTGACATGGTAGCCACAAAGCCTTTTAATGATATTAATTATCATTCCACTATTTAAGGCTTGGTTTCATGCCGCACAATGCGAACCACAGTGTGCAACATGACGTAATGCACTCTTTATATGTCAACCACCACAGCTGGCTATTCACATGGATTCGTAAACGTTTAGACAGCCAATTCGATGCCGCTGATTTAACTCAAGATACTTTCTTGCGTATTCACGCGAAGCAAAATGCGGCAACCATCAAGGAACCCAAGGCATATTTAGCAACGATTGCCAAAGGTCTTGTGTGTCATTTTTACAGACGAAAATCGTTAGAACAGGCGTACCTAGAGCTATTAGCAAAGCAGCCAGAATCTTTCGTAATTTCTCCTGAAAATGAGTTCATTATTTTACAAACCTTGGAGGAAGTAGATGCTTTGCTAAATGGCCTTCCAAGCCAAGTAAAACAGGTATTTTTGCTATCGCAAATAGAGGGTAAAAAATATCAACAAATAGCCGATGATATGCAGCTTTCTCTCGCCACAGTGAAGCGATATATGAAACAAGCTTATGTTAAGTGCTTTGTTTTGATGGGGGACGACTTTTTTGAATAAGATATCAAAAAAGAGCATGCACGAAGCCGCTGATTGGCTAATCAGACAACAAGAAAAGCCACTCACTGACAGCGAACAAAAACAGCTACAAGGTTGGTTAGAAGCAGACAAAGACAATCAGTTCGCATGGCAACGAGCCCAACACTTTATCAATCAAGTGGACACTTTACCTAAAGACATTGCTTACGCAGTATTGAATCGACCTGACGATGCAACACGTCGTTTAACTATTGGCAAGCTGGCATTATTATTGGCTTCTGGACCGTTAATTTGGGGAGGCTATAAAACAGTCGACAGTCAGCAATGGAACGCCGATTATCGCACTGCGAAAGGACAGCAAAAGCAAGTCACCTTACCAGACGGTACTATGGTGAAGCTCAATACGGCAACGGCATTTGATATTTCTTTTAATGACAAGGCACGCTTATTATCACTGCGAGAAGGTGAAATCCAAGTTCATACTGTATCGACACATTCTCAACAGCTGCCCTCTTTTACAATCAAGACACAGGATGCAATTTTATCGCCCTTGGATGCGAATTTCACCGTACGCCAATATAGCGGTCTAACCAGGTTAGGGGTGATTGAGGGTCAGGTTGAAGCGTCACCTAGACTGGTAAAAAACACGCAAGACAATACCATTAGCACTGGTTATCAAATCGAGCTATCCAGTCATGGGATTTTATCTCGTAAAACACTCGCATCAGAAACCACTTCATGGCTAGACAACATGCTAGCTGTTCACAATATGCCGTTAAACCAGTTCATCAGAGAAGTCTCTCGCTATCATAGAGGCTTACTACGAGTTTCTCCCGATATTGAAAACATCGATATATCAGGTGCTTTTCCTCTTAAAAACATCAATACCATTTTCAGCATGCTATCGCACACTTACCCTATTCAAATAAACAGTCATCTGGGGAATTATTGGGTCACTTTAGAAGCCGTTTAAGGAAGTCAAAAACCACCTAATCAAAAAAAACGAAATAATTCCTATTTCGGCTGACACTTTTTTTCTTTTCAGGTGGCTTAGTAGTTAAACAACTAATAAGCATCCTAATTTGAAAAAGGAGGTGGCCATGTCTACCCGTAAAAAAACACATTTAAAAACACAATTTCAGAAGGTAATCAGCACAACATTAACCTGCAGTGGTTTGATAATCGCGTCTGGTATTAGCCCACTTACTTTGGCACAAGAAGCACCAAGCCAGAGCGTTCAGCAACCACTAAAAATTGAAGCTGGCAATCTTGGAAACGCCCTCACTACGTTTGCTGCTCGTCACAATATAGCACTCTCATTTAACTCAACATTAACGCGAGACCTTCAAAGTAAAGGCATTTCTGGCAATACCAGTCCGATAGAACTCATTGAGCAATTGTTATCTACTACTGATTTAGAGATGGTTCCTAATCAAGATGGTACCTATAGCTTGGTAGAACGTGGCCAGTACCAGACAACAGACAACCAAGCAATTAATCTTAATGCTATGGTTATCCAAACCAGCCGCTCTAATACGAAAAAAGAAGACAGCCCTCAGGTCATTACCGTTATCAATCGTGAGCAAATCGAGGAGCAACTTTCTATTTCAACCGATAGTTCTCAAGCCCTGTCTAACCTTCTACCAGCTTATTCTCCAAATACACAAAAACTGAATAACAGCAGCCAGACATTCCGCGGCCGTTCTGTTTTATACATGATAGATGGCGTGCCACAGTCCAACCCCATTCGAGAAGGCAGTCGATCTGCCCACACTATTGACCTTTCTATGGTGGAACGCATCGAAGTTATCCATGGCGCAACCGCGGTTCATGGCTTAGGAGCAACTGGCGGCATCATTAACTTCATCACCAAATCAACGCGTTCCAACAAGATAAAACAACATGTCGATGTACAAATGACCACACCGACTGAAAAAATAAGCAGCGACACCTTATCTTATAAAATTGGCTATCAAGCAGAAGGCTCACAAGGCGATTTCGATTACCTTGTCGGTCTAACCAACGAAGTGCAAGGCATGTACCTCGATGCCGATGGTAACTATGTTGGGGCGGCAACCGTTCGTGGCGACATAATGGATTCAAAAAGCTATGACGCTTTTGTCAAATTAGGCTACTGGTTAGGCGACGATCAGAGACTCGAACTAGAAGTTAATAAGTACCAAATGAAAGGACGCATGAACTTTACCGGAGTGGATGGTGACAGAGACAATGGTGTTGCCACCAGCTCTGTCAAAGGCACACCACCAAACGGCGTGGCTCCTTATAACGACGTGCAAACAACCAGTCTTTTCTACACTGACAGCGACCTTGATGGCATGGAGTTTAAAGCCCAAGCTTTTCATCAAGATTTTGAAGGTCGTTACGGAGCATCAAACTCCAACAGTTTTCAGGACACCAGCATTGCTCCAAGCGGCACCCTTTACGACCAAAGCCAAAACCAATCTGAAAAAATCGGTGCGAAGTTTAGCCTGACCAAAAATGACCTATTAGATAATACTTTAAGCATCACGACAGGGTTAGATTTACTACAGGACAAAACCAGTCAGACATTGATATTAACCAACCGCACTTATGTGCCAGAAACAGAATATACCAACTATGCACCTTTCATTCAGTTTGAATATAAGCCAACCGAGCGCTTGGTGTTGCAGGCAGGTGTTCGTGATGAACACGCTAAATTAGACGTAGGCACCTATCAGACAGTGGCCGCTAACAACGGTGTAACAGTCAATGGAGGGAGCCCAAGTTTCCACGAAACTGTCTACAACGCAGGTGCTGTTTTCAAAATAACACCGGCCGTAAGTGTTTTCACCAACTACTCACAAGGCTTTGGCATGCCTGACGTTGGACGCGTACTTCGCGGGGTTGATATTACAGGTCAAGACGTTGATTCGCTGATAGATCTATCCCCAATTGTGACCGATAACTATGAAGTGGGATTTCGTGTAAACCACCATCCATACGATTTCGAGTTAAGCTACTACGAATCTGACTCAGACCTAGGTAGCCGTATCGTTGAAGAAAATGGGCTTTATATTGTCAAACGTGAAAAGAAAGAAATTCAAGGCGCAGAGGCGTCTTTAGGATTCCAACTAAACAAAAAGCACAAGTTGCAAGCTAGCTATTCTTTCATTCAAGGTAAATCAGACACAGATGGTGATGGAAAGGTAGAGACTAAGCTAACAGGAGCTGATATATCACCAAATCGTTTAGTTACTTCATGGAACGCAAATTGGAATGAAAAGTTGTCTTCTTTACTACAAGTAAGCCACGCCTTCAGCCGAAGCTTTGATAATGAGAATTTAGACTTTGACGGATATACTCTAGTCGATGCATCTATTGGTTATAAACTGCCAGTAGGCAAGATGAATGTCTCAGTGGCTAACCTCTTGAACGAAGATTATTTCACTTACTATTCACAAGCCGCCTACGCAAATGACAGCTTCTACTTCAAAGGAAGAGGCCGCACTGTGACATTGGCTTATGGCTTAGACTTTTAACCTTCCAAAAACGACGAGAACAACCTCCTCCTCTTACCTTCAAGGGGAGGATTAAGGCGAGGTTGTTTTCTTTCTCAATGGCAAAGGACAGGAGCCGCAATACACTGGCGGCTCAGTCGCTTGGTAGTAAAAACAACAGGTCCGTCGAACTCGAACAGGGTTTTCCGATAGTGCCGTTAACTGCTTATCTCGATAAAAAACCGTCAACGGATTCTCTTTTAAGCCAAACAGCTTCGTCGTAGTTTCATCAAGCAAATACGCATAATCCGCTTCCGCTATCGCCCTTTTCTCTTCAGCAATATTGGTAAGAATACGTTGTTCGTAAATACTAAAAACCCGCACTGCGATATTTTCCCAGAGAACGCGTCGCGATACTCTGGTTAAGCGGTAAAATTGCTCGACCAACAAGGTTAAATGCCCCGAAAAGACCCTACTCAAGATCTCACCTCGCCAAGCGTCTCGATCTTCGCTATTTGGGCTTTCGAAAACAGACACCGATGTATCCTTTAATGGCATTTTAGATTGCCAAATTTTATTGTCTAACGGATATTCGAAAACGCTGTTTTCTATGGAGCCATCAAGGCCTTTATCGAACCCAGACATGGCGTATAAAACAGGAGCAAGCGTGAGAAATGCCACTCGTTTGATTACTAAAGACGCCGTTATTTTCAGATTTGGAGCGCCGAGTTCTGGCATGATTTTGCGTAATGTATCTAGACACAAGTCGTCATCTAATAACTTGCTTGAATCAATCGCAAGCGGCTCATCTTGCTGATAAGCCTTAAGCCCAAATCCCGCCAATACTTCCCACTCAGCAGAAAGGAGTACATGCTTATTGTCTTGTTTAAACATTCTTAACGGCCTGAGCGTCGACCTTGCGACCTTTTCCATAAGGAATACACATTGGCGTACCAAACAGTGGATCTGCGCTAATATGACATTCCATATCAAATACCGCTTTCACCATGTCATGATCTAAAATCGCCTCTGGTGCGCCTTGGCAAAATACAGAGCCATCTTTAATGGCGATCATTTTGTGGGCATAACGAGCAGCCAGATTCAAATCATGTAACACCATTAGAATAGTCGTATTCTGGGTCAAATTAAGCTCAAACAGCAGATCGAGAATCTCTATCTGATGGGTTAAATCCAAATAGGTTGTCGGCTCGTCCAATAACAAAATATCGGTATTCTGTGCCAGCGCCATAGCAATCCAAGCTCGCTGCCGCTGCCCACCAGACAAAGCATCTATGGAACGATCAGCAAACTCAGTCATATTGGTGTCTTGCAAAGCTTTACGTACTAAACACTCATCTTCTTCCGTCCAGCTTTGCAACCAATTTTGATGAGGATAGCGACCTTGACGCACCAACTGTTCCACCGTTAAACCTTCTGGCGCAACAGGCCCTTGTGGAAGGATAGCCAGCTTGCGAGCCACGTCTTTTCCGGACAATGAATGAATATCTGCACCATTCAAGAGGATCTGCCCTGAAGATGGCTTTAATAACCGCGCAAACGACTTCAGCAAGGTAGATTTACCACAGCCATTACCGCCCACCAGCACTGTAATTTGGTTAGACTGAATAGCTAAATCCAAAGACTTAATAATGGTTTTTTTCTCATAACCTAAAGAAAGCGTCACACTTTCTAATGGACTCTGAGTTAATACCTTATCGCCTAATACATGATTTTCAGACAAACTCATGGTTAAAAAATCCCAACATGACCAACCGACTTAGAACCGCTGTCGATAGAGTAAATAAATGAAAAATGGTGCACCAATAGCAGACACAAAAACACCAGCAGGAATATCCAAAGGCTGAAACAATAAACGACCACATAAGTCTGCCAGCATCACTAAGCAAGCGCCCACCAATGCAGAAGTTGGCAGCAAAAGCGCAAAGCTGCGTGCCACAAGACGACGAGCAATATGCGGCGCAATCAAACCCACAAAACCCACCGCCCCCGCATAAGCAATGGCTGGCGCCGCCATAATCACACTCAAAAACAACAAGGCCAAACGCAAACGCTGAACGGAGATACCCAAGCCCGTAGCCAATTGATCGCCCAATTCTTGAGTATTCACACGACGCGCCAAATAAAACGCCAACGGCCATGAAACCAACAACCAAGGTAACAAAGCCTTCACCTCAACCCAGCTTGCACCATACACACTGCCTGTCAGCCAGATATACGCCGTAATGCTGGTCGAAAGTGGACTTGCCGCAATAACAAAGGTCGTCACTGCGCCCATCGCCGAGGAAATACCAATGCCGACCAATACCAACCGCATCGGCGTCACGCCACTGTTCCAAGCAAGCGCGTAGATCAACAAAGCCGCTAACAAAGCGCCTGCAATAGCAAACACAGGCAACCAGATCATTCCAATTGCCGTCGCAAAAAACGATAGGAAACACACCGCGGCCGCAGAAGCGCCGCCAGTAATGCCAATGATGTCAGGGGACGCCAGCGGGTTACGTATCATGGATTGCAGCACCAACCCAGACGATGCCAAGGCCGCGCCCACCATGGCCGCCATCAGCACCCTTGGTAGACGCAAGGTTTCCACGACAAACTGCGCAGCTTGATTAGCCTCTTCAAGCAGCGCCTTAAATACCTGAGGCAAAGTAACAAACTCTTCACCCAAACACAGGGAAAGCAAAATAATCGCTAAAAAAACAACAAAGAGAATAAACATCGACCACAAGGAACGCGCAGGGGTCGAGAAAGAAAAGAATCGATGGCGAACGCTGAAAAACTTACTCACGTTTGCCCCCTTTTCTCGCTAAATAAATAAAGAAGGGCGCCCCCAAAATAGCCGTTGTCACACCTATAGGCACCTCTTCTGGCATGATCACAAAACGACTAATTACATCAGCACACAGTAGCAAAATTGCCCCCCATAAAGCACTTAATGGGATCAACCATTTATGATCATAACCCACCACGGAACGCACCATATGTGGCACCATCAAACCGATAAAACCAATACTGCCACCGAGGGCGACAGAACCGCCTGCCAAGCCAATAATCAGCAAACTCAGCACCACCTTAATCAACACCGTGTTCTGCCCTAATCCCTTAGCAATGTCATCGCCAGACAACAGAATATTGATCTGTGGCGCAGCCAGAATTGCCAACACAATACCGACAACAAAAGCGGGCGCTAATGGCATTACCATAGACAAATCACGACCCGATACGGAGCCCGCCACCCAAAACAACACACTGTCTAAGCCTTCTTGACCTATCACCAATATGCCTTGGGTGAACGCCATGAAGAGCGCGGAAATTGCTGCCCCAGACAAGACAATACGAACCGGAGACAATCCATCTTTTCCTAAACTACCCAACCCATAAACTAACGCACCAGCCACGCTCGCGCCCAAAAAAGCCAGCCATAAAAACGTATTCAGGGAAGTGACCGAAAAGAAGGTGGAAAACAAAACAATCGCAAACACGGCGCCCGCGTTAACACCAAAAATAGACGGCGAAGCCAACGGGTTACGCGTTAAGGCTTGCATTAAAACGCCAGCCACCGCCAACGCCGAGCCAACTAAACAAGCAACAAGAGCGCGCGATAAACGCGTAGTGCGGATAATAACGTGATCAATAGATTGAGGATCGTATGCCCAAAACGCCGTCCAAACTGATTTCATTGAAACAACATACTGGCCATAGGCTATGCTCCCCATTAAAGAGACCACCAGGCATAAAATAGACAGAGCAAGGAGGCTCCATTTAAAAGTGCGGCTACTGAGTAAGACCATAAACGCTCTAGTGGCCTGCCTGAGGTAAGTTATAGATTTGGTATAGCTGATCCAAGATTTTCTCAGCCCCTAAAATCCCGCCTGACAACAACCAAGCCACATTATCTACTTCATACACTTGCTGGTTTTTAGGGGCGGTGAGCATCTTCCATAATGGGTGGGCACGCCACGCATCGTAATTTTGCTTAACGGCTGCATCATTAGACTGCAGGATAATAAAGAACACGTCTGCGTTCACACTTGGCAAGGCTTCCTTCGTTTTCAGCTTAACTCCCCAACCTTTTTCATTTGGCAAAGGGAATTGAAAGCCTATCTCGTTCAACACCACACCCGAAAAACTTTGCTTCAAATACAAGCGCAAATGATCCGCGCGAATATTTAAAACCGCGGCGGTCAAAGGCCAGTTTGCCTCGCGCTGCTTGATGGCCTTACGGAAAACACTAATACGCTGTTGAAAATCGTCCCAAACCTGCCTGCCTTTCTCTTGTTTGTTCAACGCCTCAGCGGTTAAATCCAACGTGGTTTTAAAGTCATACACATTTTCTGCCATTACCGTGGGCGCGATCTGTGACAATTGACGATAGATCTTTTCATGACGAGACTTGGTACCAATTATTAAATCTGGTTTCAGCGCTACAATGGCTTCTAGATTTGGCTGAGTTTCCAATCCCACATGAGCAACGTCTTGCAAATCATCTCGCAAATATTCATAGGTTGGCTGCTGTGCCCAAGAATCCACCACACCAACTGGCGTCACACCCAACGCCACTACAGAATCGGTTGCTCCTTGAAACAAAG
Source organism: Marinomonas sp. ATLA20 (assembly GCF_057180105.1). Taxonomy (NCBI): domain Bacteria; kingdom Pseudomonadati; phylum Pseudomonadota; class Gammaproteobacteria; order Oceanospirillales; family Oceanospirillaceae; genus Marinomonas; species Marinomonas sp. ATLA20. The sequence goes on along the minus strand of NZ_JBXUKU010000001.1, from coordinate 584,813 downwards.
TCACCACACGTAAGACTTTTTTGGGAACTTCAGAACTCCCCATCGCATGAGTGATCGTCTTTGTTTCTGACGCCATGACCGGAGTCACAGGCACAGCAACCAAAACACACATCGCCAGCAACAACACCCAACGTTTTACTCGGTTTACCTGCATTTTGAGGAGCTTCCTTAGATTGTTATTTTTAGCAAAGGCTTATAATAACAATTATCATCCTCATAAACATTAAACATGGTGTAAAAGACCAGATGAAAGACAATAAAAAAGCCTGAACCATGTGATTCAAGCTTCTTAGATTTATGCTCAGTTCTATTTGAAACGTATAGTGCTAAAACACCACATCTTCCGGCAAGGTAACGAAAATCGAGTGTCTGACTTCGTTGAATAAGGCTTTGCTGCAGTGGCCTTCGCCTTCTGTGTCTTCTAACAAAACCACATCACCTGCACCAAATTGGCGGGTTTCACCAGACGACACTTTAAACTCACAACGGCCTTTTATAATGAACAAAAGCTGACGCTGCGGCGCTGGATGCCATTTAAAATCATAGTCGCTTGGGGTTTCACGAAACATCATTTCCCCCACTGGAAAACGCTCCGACAAGAAACCGATGGGGCCACCATCACGAACATCAACATTCAAATCACCGAAGTGGCTTTTACCCTGATCATCGTTAAAAATACGCGTAAAAATCATCAAAATTCTCTCTACTTACAAAATTTATAAGTTCTAGTCTGCTCGTTTTCCGTCATCACCAACGTCCATGCAATTCAATTGGCTTGCGTATTGTCTCGTTCCTCGACACGTCTGCGCCAATTAAACGCATGGAAGCTTTTAACCGAAAAAGGCTAGCTTCCCAGCATAACGTGAAAGCGATTCTTCAACCGCCCATCACAAACTGCATCCAGAATCACGCTAGAGCGATTCTTCGAGCTTGCTCGGGGAGCGAAGCGTGATACTGGGTTCAGTACAACAGGAGCGAGGCGTTACACCAAATTCTGCAATGTGTGATTCAACACAGCCAAGGTCACCGCCACATCTGGTGTATCAATCGCTTCCGCTGGGTGATGACTAATGCCTTTGTCGCAACGCATGAATAACATAGCCACAGGGCAAATATCCGCAATCGCCATGGCGTCGTGTCCTGCGCCAGAGAACAAGGTGTGAACGGGGATGTTTTGCACTTCAATCGCATCGCGCAATACGCCTTGTAGCTTGGCGTCGCAATGCACCGCGTCAGCAGCATGGGTCGCTTTGCGCTCAATACCTACATTACGACGGGCCGCAATGGCGTCTAATTCCTGCAAGATTTCATCGAGCGCGACGTCACGTTTGTCATCAAACTCGCTGCGAATATCGAGGGAAAAGCCTGTGTTGCCTGAGATAACATTGACGCCATTTGGGCGATTCTGAATACGCCCAACGGTAGCAACTATGCCATGATGTTGCGCCACTCGCTCCACTGCAAGAATCATCTCACTACTGGCACAAAGCGCATCTTGACGAAGGGGCATTGGCACAGTTCCCGCGTGTCCGGCCATGCCAGTGACATTAAATTCAAAGCGTTTCGCACCTGCGATGGCGCTTACCACGCCAACAGGTAAATCCAAGTCTTCCAGCACTGGTCCTTGTTCAATATGCAGTTCAAGGTAACCAAGTAAGTTATCGGTTGAGATGGCCGCATTGGGAATACTCGCAAAGTCTGAGCCAAAGTCTTTCAGTGCTTGCGATAAACTAATGCCATCGCTGTCTTTCACATCGGCCCAGCTTGCAGGCCATTGACCCGTTAAAGCTCGACTCCCCAGTAAGGTAGAGCTGAAACGCGTGCCCTCCTCGTCACCAAATCCCACTACATCCAGGTGAAAAGGCAGACGAATACCTGCTTGGTTCATGGCTGCTATCAAAGTAACAGGCGTAATCACACCTAACATGCCGTCATATTGACCACCATTCGGCACCGTATCCAAATGGCTGCCCATGATAAAGCGAGGCGCTTCTGGGTCGGCTGCTTCCCAGCGCCCCCAAAGGTTACCGGCTTCATCTTGCCAGGTTTGCATGCCTGCTTCTTGCATCCAGCCACCCACCAATCCATTGGCTTGTTTGTGTTCTTTGGTGAGATAACGACGATCTAGACAATCGTCGCTTTGACTGATTTTGCCAAGTTCGTCACAGCGGTCCATGACCAACTGAGCGAGTTTGCCGTAATCTGTCATTATTTTTCTCCTGCGTAAACCGACATGGCTGCATCTACTGCAGCGCCAGCAGGTAATGCAAAGCCAGCGCGACGAAGTACGGTTTCTAGGGACTGTAAAGTATGCAAAACAGCGTCTTGGCGAGCGTTGTAACCCATGGTGCCAATACGCCACACCTTGCCTTTTAATGGACCAAAGCTAGTACCGATTTCGATATTAAAAATGTTCAGCAAATCATGACGTATTTGTTCACCATCAACATTAGACGGAATATATACACCAACGACGTTGCTCATTTTGTGTTTCAAATCACCAAATGGCTGCAATCCCATAGCAAGAACTCCTTGCAACATGGCGTTGCTAGCCAACTGATGACGCTGAATCACCGCGTCCTGACCTTCACTAAGCAACTGAATGGCGCATTCACGAGAACCAAACAACATGGTGGCCGCTTCCGTATGATGGTTCAAACGCTCATCGCCCCAATAATCCATGATCATAGGCAAATCAAAGTAGTTAGAACGAATACGCATGCCAGACGAACCTTGGTGATGAGCATCACGAATCCCCGCTTCCACATGGGCGCGTTTGCGTACACAAGACACAAAGCGATCACTTAATGTAATTGGCGCACTGCCTGATGGGCCGCCAAGACATTTTTGCAAACCCACTGACACAGCGTCGATTTTCCACGCGTCCACTTCCAACGGGTTACCACCAATCGATGCCGTAGCATCGGTATAAAACAACACATCGTGAGCGCGACAAATATCGCCTAGCTCTTCTAATGGCTGAAACATGGTTGTCGAAGTATCGCCTTGTACAATCGCCAATAATTTTGGCTGTACTTTCTTGATCGCGTCTTCAATTTGCTGTGGGTCAAATACTTCGCCCCAAGGCACTTCGATAGTGTGAACCTCGGCATCAGCACGCTCGGCAATCTCAGCCAACAAATGACCAAAGCGACCAAAAATAGGGATCAGCACTTTATCGCCAGGCTCTAGGCAAGACACCAAAGCCGCTTCAATACCGGCACGAGAAGTACCATCGATTAAAAAGGTTTGCTGATTCTGAGTATTAAAAACACGACGATATAGCTCCATGACTTCGTTCATGTAACTAGTCATGGTGGGATCGTATTGTCCCACTAGCTGAGTCGACATCGCCGACAACACGCGTGGATAGCAGTTAATTGGCCCTGGACCCATTAATAATCTTGGAGGTAATGAAAGCGGCTGCATAATGATCTCCTAACCTAAAACCTGATAAAGCATTTTGATGCCTGTGAAAATCAACACGACAGCGAAGACTTTCTTCAATTTGGCTGCGTCTAAGCGATGCGCTAATCCCGCGCCAACAGGAGCAAACAAAACCGTCAATGGAATGATACAAGCTGCGCCAATCAAGTTAACCAAGCCGACAGTACCGTAAGGGGAGTCAATTGGGCTTTGTCCGAAGATCAACATGGTCAAGGCTGCTGGCAAGGAAATGATCAAGCCTACTGCCGCCGCAGTACCGACAGCACGGTGCGCAGGGTAGTTACAGAAGGTCAGCATAGGAACCGTTAACGTACCGCCGCCAATACCTACCATAGAGCTGAAGAAACCAACACAGGTCGCCATCACGCCTTGACCAGCATAACCCGGTAAAGATTTGAACATGCTGTCTTTTTTGCCCAGCAACATATTCAATGCCGACAAAGTCGCAATAATACCGAACAACAGAGTCAACCATTCGCCATCAACACGAGTCACCACAAAACTACCGATCATTACGCCTAAAAAGATAAAAAAGCCCCAACGCTTCAGCAGATCGAAATCCACGTTGCCTTTGGCTTTATGGGCGCGAATTGAACTAATAGAGGTCGGAATAATGGTCGCTAGAGACGTCGCTGTTGCCACCAGCATGGCGGTATCCGCACTGACACCCAAGCCTTGATACAAGAAAAACAACACCGGCACGATAACGATACCGCCGCCGACACCCAACAAACCGGCTAAAATACCGCCAACCACACCAGTGGCCATCATGGCGAGAATCATGGAATAGTTTTCCATTATGAATGACATGTTTCTGTTCGCTCCTAAATGAGATAATTACTAACTAAAGTGTTACTAAATCTGACTGTTTCTAAATAACATTACTTTTAAATATCAGTGCTATCGATGGCCAAGCCATCACTGCGTGGATCTGTTGCTGCGTCGGTGTGCCCATCTTGATGAAGCACCACCGCACCCGCGTGACCCATTAATTCATTGCACGATTCAACGATGACTAAATCGTGCCCACGTTGCACCAATTCCTCGGCGACGACATCGGCAAAATCTCGCTCGATTTTCAAATTATGACTGACATCGCCCCATGTTCGACCGAGCAACCAACGACCTTCGCTGATGGCTTTATCCAACGGCATATTGTGGTAAACATAACGACTAAATAACGCAGCTTGAGTCTGCGGCTGGCCTTCTCCGCCCATGGTGCCGTAACTCATGCGTCGGCCATCGTTTAGTTCAGCAAACGCGGGATTCAAGGTATGGAAAGGTTTTAAATTTGGTCCAAGTTCTTGCAATGAACCTTTTTCCAACGAAAACGACGAACCACGATTGTTCCACACAATGCCAGTGGAAGGACTCACCACACCGCTACCGAATTCCCAATACAAGCTCTGAATATAACTGACCATGCGACCTTCACTGTCACAGGCGCCCATCCAAATAGTGTCGCCATGCTTGGCTTGATGAGGCCAAGGCTGCGCACGCTCTAAAGCGATCTCGTGACACATTTTTTCGAGCTGTTTTTCTTCCAGCAAGGACGCTAAATCCATTGCCAAACGCGATTCGTCGGTAACAAATTCATTACGCGCGATAAAGGCCTGTTTAGTACATTCGATTAACAAATGCGCCATGTCTGTGGCGGTTTTGCCTTGCGTATAAAGCTTGTCATACAAGGCCAAAATCAATAAAGACGCGATGCCTTGCGTCGGCGCAGGCAAGTTATACAGCGAACCCACACTGGTTTTCACCTGCAAAGGAGTCACGCGTTTTGCTTGATAAGACTGAAAATCCGCCAAGCGAATCGGTGAACCTGCACTCGCTAAATCTTTCGCCAATCGCGCGGCAATGTCGCCATGATAGAAATCGTCTAAGCCTTTTTCAGCTAGCTGTTCCAACGTTTGTGCCAGTACTGGCAAGGTCAAGTTATCACCCTGTTCGTACAGGCTGCCACTTTTTAAAAACGACGATGCAAAACCCTGAACGTCTACCAAGTCGGCAAAGGTTTTCTTACTGGCATCGACGTAGGTTTTTGTCACTGCGCTGCCGTTTTTCGCTAACTGAATCGCATCATTAAGCAAGGTCGTTAACGGCAAGTTTTGTGTGTTGGAGGAGGCTTGCCAAGTTTGGCTCACAGCAAGCGCTTCTTGCCAACCAGCAACAGCGCCCGCCATGGTCACAGCCGCTTTGCCGCCACGTGCTGGAATGCTATCGTGACCTTTATAAAAATCCAGTGTCGCCAGTTCCGCCGCTTTACCTGAAGCATCAATTCCGATTGGTGTTTTACCCGGCTCGCTGATCAACCAAAAGCCATCGCCACCTAAGCCATTCATATGTGGATACACCACGGCAATCGTCGCGGCTGCCGCCACCATGGCTTCTATTGCTGTGCCACCTTGTTCAAGGATTTTTCTCCCTGTTTCTGTGGCTTTAAAGTGCGGCGCCGTAAACGCTATGTCGTTCTTTTTCATAACGCTACTCCATTAAGGTTTTTGCGAATTCAATCAGCGCCAAATCTGTACCTTTTGAACTCACTAAAGATAAGCCACATGGCGCACCATGCAAGGTACAAACCGGCAAATGCAATTGCGGCAGACCAGCCAGTCCAGCAATGGCGGTAATATCCATTAACTGATTACGATACGCCGCGAGTTCGTCATCGGCCGCATCAAATAAAGGCGCTAACCCTGGTGTGGTCGGGATAATAAGCACCGATCCTTCGATTTCGCTTTCTAGCCAATCCGTAAAACGCTGTCTTTGTTGTTTCGCAGCAGCAACATCGGCTGACGAAATGGTTTGGCTCCAGTCAAATCTCGACTGGATGTCTGGCGCAAATACCGCTTTCCCGTTTTCCAAAGCACCGACTTCTGTTATCCACTTACCATGTTCATGCCAAATTTCTGCACCTTGTAAGGTTCGAAATGTCTCGCTGGTTTTCCACACTTTGGTATCGATTACGACAGCCGACTCTTTTGGAAAACGACCTTGTTCACGCCATATTTGAAGCTGACTATGTAGCTCTTCCACGTGAGCGACTTGATCAATTAAATTCTTAGCAATCAAGACGTTATTAAATTCTTTAGAAGGTTTTCTTTTCAGCAATGTAGCGGCGGTTTTTGCTAACGCATCTAAGTCTCTGGTAAGCCAACCTACCGTATCGAAAGACGGTGCAAGGGCGACCATATTATCGGATGGAATCACCCCATGAGTCGGACGTAATCCAAACAAACCGTTATAGCTTGCTGGCACGCGAATCGAGCCGCCAGTGTCTGTGCCCAAACCTATATCAGCAAAGTCGGATGACACAGCCACCGCCGAACCCGATGACGACCCGCCTGGGAGACGATTAGGTGTCACCGGATTTGAGGGTGTTCCGTAGTGAATATTTTGGCCATTAAGGCTGTAAGCCAACTCGTCCGTGATGGTTTTTCCACAAAAAATAGCGCCGTCACTCAGTAAATCAGCAACACTGGAAGACGTTTTTGTCGGGATAGGATGAGTCGCCAGCCAAGTCGGATTGCCTGCCGAAGTCGGCAGTTCTGCCATATGAAACAAGTCTTTCACCGCCAAACGCAAACCACTCAATGGCAAAGTAGGATCCGCTGATGAACTATCGTTCCAAGTCGTTTCACTTAAGTTAAGAAAGGGATTTTGTACGATGAAATGTTTCATATGTCCTCCGCCTGTGTAGAACATATGAAACAATCGTTTCACCACTCTGTCAACTGAAACGAAAAATAAATCTATTATTTCCTAAAATGTATCGCAAACAGTGTGGGGGTATTCTCTCTTAGAAATAAAACTCAAACGCCACAACATACGACGTCACGAGCTACAGTAGTCGTAACCGTTAAGGTTCTAACTCATCCAAATCTTCATACAACGCCGAAATCGCCTGCGTCTGGCGGCTAGCCGCATCACCTAGAACACCAAACACGCGATTGCACAACATAGAAATCAGGCTCATCGGCGCTGCGTAGCTGTCGAATGGACTTTCGTTACCAAGGTGACAAACCAGCACGTGAGATACCTGTTGGTTATAAACCTGCCCTGTGGGATCGGTAATCAAGATGGTATTTCGGCCTTTCAAGGCTTCTACGATTTGCTTGAATTGGCGAGTGCGGCGTCTAAAACCCAGTAAGACAACAACTTCATCATCCAGAATATCGTGTAGGTCTTCCCCCAAAGTTTGTCCAGGCTGTGGCAATAAGCGCACGGAATGACGCACTTGTTGCAACTGCTGACGAAAATGCAACGCCAACGGATAAGCATTACGAAAACCGATCAAGGTGACTCGACTTGCTTTGGCTAGGCGTTCGCTGATCTCGTTCAGAGTGTCTGGTCGTAAACCTTCGAAGGTTAACGACAAGTTTTTTAGCTCTTGCGCGGTTTGATCCAAAGACGAGCCTTGAGTGAATATTGGTACACCACTTTCGCGCAGAGCTAGTTGCGCTTGCTTCGCGCCTTGTTGCGAATCATAACCAAGCTGGCGAAAGAAACGACTCACGGTCGCTTTTGACGTGTTGGTGTTTTCAGCAATCTCGGCCGACGTTTGACTCACAATCGCCAAGGGATTCTGTTGTAAATAGTTCGCTATGGATCGCGCTGAGGGAGACAGTGTTGGGTAAGTCTGCTCGATCAGGGATAGCACATCCTGCTTTGTCGCCACGGGTTAACCTCGATTCGGGATATTTTGCTCTACGGTAATTGATTATCGTTGAGCTGCCAACTTAGATTATTGCTTAAAGACCTTGTTGTACGATTTGATCTCTAAAAAAAGCAATCACGCACCAAAAAATCATCATCGCCCCATGTTAGTGCGCAAAATATCACCATTTAATTGCAAGTCTTGTCGTTATTACACTTTGCGATAATGGATTTCATACTCGACTTGCAGTGTTTTGTTACATACATCAATAGTTAAGAAACTTTTGTTTCAGATTGGCATGGGTGTTGCAAATTGTGTTTCAGGCATTCACAAAACACAAATAGGATCCCCCTCATGAAAAGATTGACCAAACTACTAGGCAAAGCATTGATCGTTGCAGCGGGCTTTAGCGCACTAAACGCAACGGCTGATGTATTACAGGATATAAAAGATCGTAACCTTATTCGTATTGCAGTTCCTCAAGACTTCCCTCCATTTGGTTCCATTGGTACAGATTTGAAGCCACAAGGTATCGATGTAGACATGGCGAATTACATCGCGAAAGAAATGGGCGTGAAGATTGAGATTGTTCCAGTGACCAGCGCTAACCGCATTCCTTACCTACAAACGAAAAAAGTAGATTTAGTCATTTCTAGCCTTGGTAAAAACCCAGAGCGACAAAAAGCCATCGATTTTTCTACACCTTACGCACCTTTCTTTTTAGGCGTATTTGGCTCTAAAGACGTTGCCGTGACAAAAATCAGCCAGCTAGCAGACAAAACAGTAGGCGTTACTCGTGGTTCTGTAGAAGATTTAGAGCTTGAGAAAAACGCACCTGAATCCGTTAACGTACGTCGCTTTGAAGACAACAACACCACGCTAACCGCTTACCTATCAGGTCAAGTGAACTTAATCGCTACGGGTAACTTGGTTGCCGCTGAAATTGCTAAACGTCAGCCACAACGCGCACCAGAAAGTAAATTCATGCTGAAAGACTCCCCTTGCTACATTGGTATGGCAAAAGGCGAAACGGCTCTGCAAGCTAAAGTGAACGAACTGATCAAAGGCGCCTTGGCATCGGGTGAACTCAACGACATTTCGATGAAATGGTTAAAAGCACCACTACCTAAAGGCTTCGGCGTATAAGGCTTTCGATATGTTGTATTTCTCTGATCTATTGCAATACAGCGACGTGTTTCTCAGCGGTTTAAAAACCACGGTTGAACTCACTGTACTGACAACGATCTTGGGCGTGGTATTGGGTACGGTCTGCGCGACCGTACGCCAATATGGCAATCGAGCCAGTCAACGAGTCGTGAGTGTGTACGTGGAACTGATCCGTAATACGCCCTTTATTGTTCAATTGTTTTTTATCTTCTTTGGTCTCCCTGCTATTGGCATGATGTTGTCGCCATGGGAAGCCAGCATGATTGCTCTGACTATCAATCTTGGCGCATACAACACAGAAATCATTCGTGCAGGTCTTGCCAGCATTTCAAAAGGTCAAATAGAAGCAGCAAAAGTGTTGGGATTGAACTTTCGCCAAACACTGACGCGCGTGATCTTTATTCCGGCATTTGAAAAAATTTATCCGGCACTTACCAGCCAATGCATTATCGTCATGCTGGGGTCTGCGGTGATCTCTCAGATCTCGGTGCAAGACTTAACCTACGCAGCCAACCTTGTGCAATCACGTAACTTCCGAGCTTTTGAAAGCTACTTGGTGACCGCCTTGATGTACCTTGGATTGTCTATTTTGTTGAGATTTGCTTTCAACGCTTTAGGAAAACGCCTATTTGCTTATCGTTCAGCCGATTAAGGCATTCTTTAAAAGAAAGGGGATGAAAAGCAAAATGAGGAATACTCAATGATCGAATTTTCTAACTACGACATTCTGCGCAATCTATTGTTTGCGACACAATGGACGATTTTATTATCACTCGCCGCGTTTATCGGCGGTACCACGGTCGCATTGGCATTAACCGCCATGCGTTTGACACGTAACCCAATAATGCAGCGCATCGTAAAAATTTATGTGGAACTCTTTCAAGGTACGCCATTATTGATGCAAATGTTCTTGTGCTTCTTTGGCTTGTCTATGCTGGGTTACGAAATCTCCGCGTGGAGCGCAGCGATTTTGTCACTGACGTTTTTTACCAGCGCCTTCTTGGTTGAAATCTGGCGTGGCTGTATCGACACGCTCCCTAAAGGACAATGGGAAGCCAGCCGCTGTTTGGGTTTGAGCTTCTTACAAACCCTAAGACATATTATCTTACCGCAAGCGATTCGCGTGGCAACCGCACCGACAGTCGGCTTTTCAGTACAGGTGATTAAAGGTACCGCGTTGGCATCGGTGATTGGTTTTGTCGAACTGACCAAAGTCGGCACCATGTTAAATAACGCTACTTTTGAGCCGTTCAAAATATTCACCTTAGTTGCGCTGATTTATTTCATGCTCTGTTATCCACTGTCTTTGTACAGCAAGCATCTGGAGAAAAAATTCAATGTCTCTCGTTAACCTACATCAAGTCCATAAATACTATGGCGATAATCATGTGCTGAAAGGCATTGATCTAGACATCAAAGCTGGCGAAGTGGTTTCTATTATTGGCAAAAGTGGTTCTGGCAAAAGTACTCTACTGCGCTGTATCAATGGCTTAGAACAATACCAAGAAGGCGGCATTACCGTTGACGGTAAAGAAGTCACCACAGAAGACATTCAGGTTCGTCGTCTTGCGCTTAGCGTTGGAATGATCTTCCAAAACTTCAACCTTTTCCCGCATATGACAGTGGGCGAAAACGTCATGCTCGCGCCGACGATTGTGTTGAAGAAAAGCAAAGCCGAGGCCGAAGCAACGGCTCGCGCCATGTTGGAAAAAGTGGGACTGGCAGAAAAATTCGACAGTTTCCCAGAAAAGTTATCTGGCGGCCAGCAACAACGTGTTGCCATTGCCCGTGCATTAGCCATGTCACCCAAGGTATTGCTGTGTGATGAAATCACCTCGGCCCTCGACCCAGAATTGGTCGGCGAAGTATTAAAGGTACTAGAGCAACTAGCCAAAGAAGGCATCACCTTGGTTCTAGTTACTCATGAAATGAACTTCGCCCGCGACGTCGGCAGCCGAGTCGTCTTCATGCACCAAGGCAAAGTCTGGGAACAAGGCGATCCAAAAACCATCTTGTCCAACCCACAAACCGATGAATTGAAGCAGTTTATTGGGGCAGTGCTTTAACTATCGTTGATAGCTAAGTAAAACCACACTCCAAAGTGTGAGTGTGGTTTTACAAAACGAAGTAATACAAACCTTCGGATGCTACAAAGAGCTCGCGAAAATAATGATACTTAGTCAAACGTCCTTAGATTGTTAGGCCTACTTAATCAGACATTTTTCAATCAATGTTAAACGGCCGACCTTCCACCAATACGCGCCCCAGATTTAAAGGCATGCGAATGATATGACCAAGCTATTAAAAATGCGATTGAAAGTAAGGCCAACAGAGACCAAGGGAAAGAGCTAACACCTACTGAATCAAGCAGTATCCCGCCAAGGATACCTCCGCAGGCAATAGCTGAATTCCATGCAACAACATTCATAGAAAGCGCCACATCAGCACCATTACCTGCAGCATCGGCCAATGCGGTTTGCAATAAGGTGGATGCGCCTCCAAAAGTGATGCCCCATACTGCGACACCGATATAGATAATTTCTGGAGATTGAGCACCAAATCCAAATATCAAAGCAATTAAAGCGAATGCTAAAAGACTTGTTAGAACGGTAGTACGTAAATAGCGGTCCACCAGCATGCCTGCAAACCAAATACCGACAAGGGCCGCAAGACCAAAGGTAAGTAGAACCAAGTCTATTCGTTCTCCAAGCCCTGCTTGCTCAACAAACGGGGCAATATAGGTATAGAGAATATTGTGGGCTAACATCCATGTCATAACCACGCAGAGTACTGGTCGTACTCCGGGACTCATGAAGACTTTCTTCAACGGTAAGCGCTCGTGAGCAGACTGTCCCGGATAGTCAGGAACCTTCGCTATCACCCAGACGATCAAGACAAGTGCCAAACCTGACATAACGCCAAATGCAGTTTGCCAACCGATAGTAGCGCCCATAAATGTGCCAAGAGGTACACCCAAAGACAAAGCAAGAGGGATACCGACCATGGCGACAGCCATTGCACGGCCTTGCTGATGGGGCTGGACCATACGGCGCGCATAACCAGCTAATAGACTCCAAGCAAGTCCAGCTGCAACACCCGCGAAGAAACGAGCAACCAATGTTAGAACATAGTTGCTTGATAAAGCGGTAACCGAGTTGAAAACGAAGAAACCGAAGATGGTCAGCAGCAGAACGTTACGCCGCTTCCAGCCACGTGTCGCAATTGTCAATGGAATGGCCGCAAGCAACGACCCCAACGCATATGCAGTTACCATTTGACCTGCCATAGCTTGGCTTATTTCCAGACCTGCACTGATCTGAGACAGCAGCCCCGCAGGCAATGTCTCAGTGACGATACAAATGAATCCGGTCATGGCCAATGCAAGCAGTGCCGACATAGGTAAGCGATCTGGATCTCCCGCATTTGCTTTATTGAGAGAATTATTCACAAAAAAACTGTCCTTTAAAAATTTGGTGGGTTACACGTTGGCACTTATGTGTCTCCGTGACGACTTATAGATCGATCGATACAAATGTATGACAAAGCACCTAATATTGTCAATAACTTATGTATCAAGTAGTATATAAGTCATAAAAGAAATGGAGAAAGAAATGGCAAAAATGGGCAGACCTAGAACATTTGATCGCCAGAAAGCAGTTGTGCAAGCTATGCATCTTTTCTGGGAACATGGCTACGAAATGACTTCTCTAAGCCAACTAAAGGCTAATATTGGTGGAGGGATTTCTACACCCAGCTTTTACGCAGCATTCGGTTCTAAAGAGGAATTATTCAATGAAGCTGTACAGTGTTATTTAGAGACTTATGCATGCGTAACAGACTCCCTATGGGACGACGAGATTCCACCCAGAGACGCTGTTGAGCTTGCGCTCCGTCGCTCGACAAAAATGCAATGTGAATCAGGACATCCCAAGGGATGTATGGTGTCTTTGGGGACAATGAGCGCACCCACGCCAGAGCTTACTCACGTTGTTGAACCACTTACTGCCTCGCGTTCACGAACGCTTCAAGGCTTTGTGCGATGCGTAGAACGCGCAATCGCTATGGGAGAGCTGTCCAAAAAAGCGAACGCTAAGTCTATGGGAATTTCCTTCAATAGTTTCCTGCTTGGTGTATCGATACTAGCTAGAGATGGAGTGGATGCCTCGGACCTCGACGCTTCCATTACTGAATTAATGAAACTATGGAATATCGAAGTGTGTCAGCCCAAATAGAATGTATCATTCGATAAAGAGCGCTTACAATCCCAGCTAAGTGCTTTAATCGGGTAACTAGAGTCTCTAATCCCAGTCCCTACAAACCAAGTTGATAAAAATCCATGTTTTTACCTTTAGGGTTAGGGAATAAATACGTCCAACCTGAGCGTGTATAATGACGCAATGCACGTTCATTAATCCTACTCACGCAAAGCATTGCTTTTGTACAACCAGCTTCTATCAATTGAACACAGATAAATTCTTGCAGTTTGTCTCCTAAGCCTAAACTTCGATATTCGGGAATCAAATAGATTAATTGAACATAACCAGTATCAACAGACCTAGAAAAAGATCGAAACTCCAACTGACCGATAAGCTGACTTTCGTGCCAGATATGAAAGTAATACCAACCTTTTTCTAACGTGTTTTGTCGTAACAGAGCTTCGTAGCCAATGATTGAATCTTCAAAACCAACATCCGTTCCGAAGCTGCATAAGTAAGCATCCCGTCTAAATGCCACACATTGAGAAAAGTGTGTATCGATATCAATCGGTTCAAACCTAATATCCATACCCTACTCTTAAGAATCCGCCAGAGCCGTCAGATGCTCACCCGTTAACTGATAACCCAGCCATTCACTCTTAGGCTTTGCACCTAGTGATTCATAGAAGTCGATGGCGGGTTTATTCCAATCCAAAACATTCCATTCAAACCTTCCACAGTCATTCGCAACGGCAATTCCTGCCAAATGCTTTAATAATGCTTTGCCTGCGCCACTGCCTCGTTCCGACGGTGACACAAACAAGTCTTCAAGATATAGACCATGCTTTCCTAGCCATGTGGAATAGTTAAAAAAGTACACGGCAAAGCCAATTGGATTGCCACCTTTCTCACAAATGAGCGCTTTGGTAGACGAGTGCTCTGAAAAAATAGAGTCTTCAATCATCTGCTCAGTGGCCAAGACTTCATGCTCTGCTTTTTCGTAAGCGGCCAGTTCTTTAACAAATTTAAGAATGGTACTTGAATCTTCTCGTTTGGCTTCGCGTATTAACACTGTCATAAAAACTCCTTTTTAAACGTCTGACATAATAATAAATATGCGAAAACATGTTAGCTCTTTTGCATTAGATATCAATCTCGAAATGAATCAATAAGAGCTATAGCGCCCTATCTCGACAATTTCGCTACACGTCTTTTATGGCGCTCTTTTGCGTGCTCTCTGGCCGTGTTGAAGATATGCATAAGCTCTTCTGCACTCACGTCGATAAAAATGTCTTCCTGCTCTAGCACGTGATAAAGGTCTTCCATTTCAATCAGGTGCTGTTCATGGATTTCTTGATGGAGCGAAACATTTAAAGAAGCGGGATAACGTCGCCAATGAAAGCCATTGTTGATGATGAAAGCGAACACCAGCATCGCTAATAGATTGATCAATAGCGGATACAGTAAAAATTCAAATCCCATCGCATGTATGCTGCTACCACCGATAACACACGATAGTGCGGTCGACCCGCCTGGCGGGTGCAAGCAACGCAGGTAATGCATACCGATAATAGACACGCCAACCGCGGCCGCCCCCGTCACAAAAGACGCTCCGAACACCTGATAAAAACCAATACCAATAAGCGCTGATATTAGATGCCCAGTAACAAAGGGCCACGGTTGAGACAAAGCACCATGAGGAATGGCGAACAACAAAACTGCACTGGCCCCAATAGAAGCGACCACCAATAATGAATCCGGTAGAGATAAAAACAAACTCGATAAATAGTAAACACTAACTAATGCGAGACAAGCCGTAATACCTGATAAAAAGCGTTCAAAGTGGGAGGTTTTATTGGTTTCAATACCAATGAAATGAGCAGTATTACGACAAAATGAGAGGAACATTTATTCAATGAGGCCTTACAAAAGTAAATAACGATTTCAAACAACTAAAGCAATCTGTAGTGTTTTCCTAGTAACGGCGCCATTTTAGTGATTAAAATAGCCTCATGTATAACGAATTTAAATGAGGTTTAAATGCAATATAATTGCATTTAAAATTGAAATGGATATTGAACAAGCCAGAACCTTTCTCGAAATTATTCATGCTGGCACCTTTGCCCGTGCAGCAGAACGCCTTCATGTTACTCAAACCACAGTGACCGCCCGTGTACAAGCACTAGAATCAGCGTTAAATTGTCGATTATTTGTACGAAATAGAGCCGGCGCTAAGCTGACCAAAAGTGGTGAAGCCTTCGTGTCCCCGGCGAAAAATATGCTGGAAGCTTGGGAGCAGGCAAAGCAGCTTTGCGGCATTTCAGATTATCAGGCTCAGCAGACTTTGAGGATTGGTGGCGAAATTAGCCTGTGGAACCCGATTCTCATCGACTGGCTACTGGCAATGAGTGACGACATGCCTCATTTAGTCATCAACAGCCAAGTGACGACAACTGACAGTTTGTATCAATCCCTTCAGAAACAAGAAGTAGATGCCATTATTGTTCATAGTCCACGCTATTTACCCGGTTTAATCGTCGAACAGATCATTGAGGAAAAGCTCATTCACGTCGTCTCCAAACAGCGAAAAACGCCAGATTTATTCATTGAATGGGGAGAAGAATTCACCCTGCAGTTTGATCGTTGTGTCCCTTTTAACCGCCGAGCAGCGATGCAATTTTCGCTTGGCCCTATGGCGCTCAAATACATGTTAGCGAAAGGCGGAAACGGCTATTTCCGCACACGAGTGGTTGATCGATATTTGCAAGAAGGACGGTTGCACAAGGTAAAAGGCGCGGCAGAATTTACTTATCCCATTTACCTTGTATCTCACAAAAACAATACGTTGCCTGACGGCTTCGAACAGGCAAAAAAGATACTGTTAGACAGTATGAAAAACGTCTCAAGTTGGGCGATTTAACGCATTGCTATTAAGACTACAATTCACATCGTGGTGATCCAAGCCAAATACTGACGACCAAGACCATTCGCCGGGGTTAAGAACAAAGCCATAACTGAGCGTTAAACCAGATTCGATTTTGATGTCGCCAAGTCGGGCATCGTTTTGATCGGTAATAACATAATGCTCGCTGACGACTTCATCTCCTCTCACCAATTTTTCTGCGACCTTATCGGAGTAAATAAGCAGTCGAATGGGCTCTGCTGACTGAATCCCAATGCTGCCACCGCCAAAATCACCCGCAGCGAACCGAATCGATGAAGAAACACAAGTTGTTTGCTCTTCTTGCCGATTGTCTTTTTTGGCAATCAACACGCCTTTTCCTGCGATGCCTCGCAGCTGTAATAAAGTCCCAACTTTCGGCGACTCTATGTAGACCACGGCTTTTACGTCATCTGAAAATGCTAAGTTACTTTCATTCGTGGTTTTTGCTTCACTACTGCAAGCAGAAACCGACAAAAGTAGCAAAATTGAGCATAACATGGTGGATAAGTGGGGTAAGTTATTAACATCTTTCATGTTTGGCTCCTGTTTATAGCAAGGCGTTATTTTGTGGATAATGTCCAAAATCGCTGTCAGGCTCACTTGGTAAGGCCAATAACATCAGCAAAACAAGCATGCCTATCGCAGGCACCAAAACCACCAGCAACCACCAAGCGGAACGGTTGGTGTCATGTAATCTACGTACAGTCAAAGACAGCATGGGTAAAAAAACTAACAAGCTATAAAGCGCCTCTATTTTCCATGTCGATTGAAAGACTATTTCCAACACAACAAACACAACCGAGATCAAACAGTTCACCAAGAAGAACATCCAAAATGCTTTTAGCGATGCTCGTCCAGAAAATTGCGCATAACGCTTCCACGCATCAAAATACCAGTCCATACTTTTCTCCTTTGATTAACCCAAAGAGTTATTGAAGGCTTAAAAGTACGTTGCGAAAGAAAGATTCGCGTCCTAAATCAGGTTTAAGGACGTGCTTGATAAGGATCTAGGACATAATAAAGATCTGAGTGATAAAAGATGGAGCCAAAATGATCGCTATTCCCTTACCTTTTGTGGTTGCCTTGCTGTTAGCTATTTTGGCTGGCGTCTTGTTTTTTCGTCGCGAAGAAACCACACCATCAGCGTTTGTTTTTATTGCTTTGTGTGCGCTAACAACGACCGTCGTTGGTTTGCGTTGGAGTTTTGATTATTCACTATTTCGTCTGATCCAACCTATCCTGGCCTCTTGTATTCCCGTTACCGCTTGGTACTGTTTTTCAAGCGCTCATAAGCGCCATAAGTTTAAAGTTTGGCATTTTTTACCACCTATTTTTGTTACCTTGGCGTCTTTCAGCTATCCATTCTGGCGACCACCTTTAGACCCAATGTTAACGCTGCTTTATGTGGGCTATGGCATTGCATTGATTCGCGCCTCATTTAAAACATCAAACCTACCTGAACAAGTGCGCTTATCCGACATCGATAACGCCTTAAAAGCCGAACGAATCGCCGGCGCTATTCTATTAATGTCTGCCATGATTGATGGTGCTTTAGCCGTCGATTTTTCTTTTTTTGCTGGCGAGCATGCACTGATTATTCTCGCTATTGGCCATGCGATATTACTGCCCATGCTGTCGGTTGCCGTTATTATGATGAGCCTAAGTATCGCGCCCAATATCCATGACTCGCCAAGCAACAATGAACAAACAGACCTTATAGAAGAGTCAAAAGACAAACCTCAGCATCCGTTAACCGACGATGAGGTGAAAGACATCATTCACAAAATAGATGTGTTGCTGAGTACCAAAGAAGTGTTTCTCGACCCAGACCTAACGCTTGATAGACTCGCTAGAAAAGCCTGTATTCCAGCGCGTCAAATCTCCGCTGCCATCAATCAAGTTTACGGTCGCAACATTTCACAAGTAGTGAATGAATACCGTATTGAACGCGCCAAAGCACTGCTGCTATCCACCGACAAAGCCATTACCCAGATTTATATGGATTCTGGCTTTCAAACGAAGTCTAACTTCCATCGAGAGTTTTCGCGCGTGACACAACAAACACCGAGCGCCTTTCGGCGCGCTAACATGAAGAGTTAAGAATCCTGGATAAATCGAATGATGTCTTGATACATCACCTGATGAAGTTCATCTCGTGACCTATCATTGCCGTCTTGGCAAACAATGCCATCGCCTGGATTTTCCTCTTCGATCAAATCAATGGCACCGGGCTTACAAAGCTGCATAAAGCTAAAGTGCGCGGCGTCTGGGTAGACAATGTATTGACGCTTATTTTTGGAGATATATTGGGCGAGAAAGCCAGACTCTTCCGCTTGGGGTAAATCACCAATATCGACATCGGCCGCAAGGATTAAAGTTGGAGTGGTTAAACTCTGTAAGCTCTGGCGGGAAAAGCTACGCGCTAAACCTAAATCCAATGAAACCACTCGCTTGATTCGCGTGTCTTGTAAGCTGCCATTCGGTTCGCCGACTTGCGGTTTATCCAAGCCCAATTCAGGCGCTAAACCACACACACGAGGACTCGCTTTCAGGCTGCATTCTTGCTTCAGCTGATCACGATCAAATTGCGCGCCTGCTAGCAGCATCACGGTCCAGCCGCCTAGTGAGTGACCAACAGCAGTGACATCGTTCGCATCGATAGTTGGCACTAGGTAAGACTCGTCCAACAACCAATCCAACAAACGCGATAAATCACCTGCGCGCTGCCACCACTGAGCCGCCGCTTGTGCAGAATGATCAAACGACGTGGTTCCAGGATGATCAAGTGACGCCACGACATAACCATCTTGTGCCAATTTCGTTGCAAGCCAATTCTGATTACGCCAATTGCCACGATAACCATGGGAAATCACTACCAGCGGAAACTTACCCGCCAAAGGCGTTCCCACTCGTACTACATTAGTTCCCAAAAACGCCGCGTTTTCCGCAATTCTTTCAGTAGGAAAGGTCGTCTGTGATGGATACCAAACACTGGCTTTTAACGGTCTATTACTGTCTGTGTATAACTGAACCTGATCAAAACCCACCGAATACGCAGAAGCATTCGCCGCCCAACTGATGACCAATAAAACAAAACACGCAAATCGTTTCATGGAGATATTTCCTTTCAAAGTGCTTTTAAAAGAAGTCACTATGAAAGGAAAACATTGGTAAAGCGTCCTAAAACAGGATTAAGGACGTTATAAATTCAAAAAATACCCAGCCCCTTAAAATAAAATCACTTCATTTATTATTGTTACTTATCTGTCATATTAGCTCTGTACTCTCACTTTATTAACTCTATCAACTATGCTTTATCTAAAGCCTACGGAGACGAAAAATGAAGATGAAAGGACAATTAGACAGCGCTCAACCAATGAAGAAGCATAAAACAAAGTCAAAAAAGAATGAGCTTAAGAAGAAAAAACAAGACAAATTGGAAGTAAAGAAGCAGGCGAAAGCTAAAAAAGAAGCAAAAGCCAAGGCGCCAGTCGAGGCTGTAAATAAAG
Organism: Marinomonas sp. ATLA20; assembly: GCF_057180105.1. Lineage (NCBI taxonomy): Bacteria > Pseudomonadati > Pseudomonadota > Gammaproteobacteria > Oceanospirillales > Oceanospirillaceae > Marinomonas > Marinomonas sp. ATLA20. The sequence goes on along the minus strand of NZ_JBXUKU010000001.1, from coordinate 564,890 downwards.
TCGTGGAAACATCGGAAGTCGTAGAAGCCGTTAATGAACCCATCGTGCCGTTAAAAAAGACAGCGACGACGGCGAGTGCGGTTGTTGAGGAGTCAAACGCTTCACCCAGTGATGCACCACGTCAGCGTGCATCAAAAAGCTTAGAACCCATGACAAAAGAAGAGCAGTTAATTGCAATTAATCAGATCATCAAGCGTTTATTGTTGGATGAAATGACGCAAGGTGCTGCGTTGCGTGAATTACGTGTTAACGTTCTAGGCATTAGACAAGACGCCTACACAAAACTGTGTGGCGTCTCTCGTAAAACCTTGTCAGAAATCGAAAACGACAAAGGTAATTACACGGCAGAAATCATCAACAAGGTGTTCAAACCTTTCGAAATCAAAGTGGGCCTAGTTCCGACTTCCAGCCAATTGTTGGCCGCTATTTTGACCAATTAATTCTGTTATATGAAAAGCCTATGCGTTGCCGTGAAATATTGGTTATATCGACAATGCAAAGGCTTCCATTTTCTTAGCTAAATCAAAGTCTTTATTGGAAATGCCAGATACATCGTGAGACGTCAGTTGAATACTGACTTTGTTGTAAACATTGAACCATTCGGGATGATGATCTTTCTTTTCTGCGTATATCGCACACATGGTCATAAAACCAAAAGCGCGCTGAAAATCTTTGAATTTAAAGGTTTTACTGAGTTTTTCTTCTTCTATTGCCCAGTCTTCTGACGCTTCTGCATTTAGCTGGTTAAGGGCTTGCTCTATCTCATGCTGTTCGAGCTTTCGATGTGTCATGCTGTTTCACCTCTATTTGAATCAGAAAATGTGTCGTATCAACGCCAGTGTAGTCGGTTAAGGCAACGATTTAAACGTACAAAAAATCCCTTCTACAAATTCATGCAAAAGGGATTCTTAAGACTAACACGGCAAATAAAAATGGTTATTTGATAGTGAAGTTCACATCAATGTTGCCACGTGTTGCGTTTGAATATGGGCAAACTTTGTGAGCAGCTTCAACCAATTGCTCAACAACCTCTTTTTCTACGCCAGGTACATCGACTTCTAAATCTGCACAAATAGTGAAACCTTCGCCTTTAGGGTTTTCACCAATACCAATGGTCGCCGTTACACTTACGTCATTTGGAATTTTTACTTTTTGCTTAGAAGCAACCAATTTAAATGCGCCGATAAAACAAGCTGAGTAACCTGCGGCAAATAGCTGCTCTGGGTTAGTCCCTTCGCCACCAGCACCGCCAAGTTCTTTTGGCGTACTTAGAGCAAGATCCAATTTTTTGTCAGATGTGATTGAACGACCATCACGGCCACCAGTCGATGTAGCGGTTGCACTGTATACTGCTTCCATAATATTGCTCCTCGTATGAGTTTATTGAAAATAAGCTATTTAGAAATATAGTTATCGCGATAACAATATCTCTAAATAAAAGCTCAGTTACCTGAGCTGATGAATTTATGTTATTGCAATAACTATTATTGCGCAACCCCTATTTTGTAAGTTTTCTTCTAAGGCCGATTAGCTGCTCACGCAATGAGATAATTTCTTCGAGATTAATCCCGCAAGCTTCCGCCACACAGCGATTCACTTCTAAGCCTTGTTCGCGTAATTTTTTGCCTTTTTCAGTCAAGGCAATACTCAAGCTTCGATCATCATCCACACCCCGTAAACGCTGCACTAAACCATCGGCTTCCATGCGTTTTATCACCGGTGTCAAGGCTCCAGACTTTTGCCCCAGCGCGTTACCGATATGCTTCAAGCTGACGCCATCTTGTTCCCATAAAATCAACATCACTGTGTATTGTGGATAGGTAAGACCGATGGCTGAAAGTGGCTCTTTGTAAAGCTGCGTCATCGCTAGCGAAGTCGAATACAAGGCAAAACACAGTTGATTGTCGAGTAATAAGGGATTGTCAGAAGTCATAAATTCTCATTGATAGTTGCACGAACAGTTATAGCGATAATAATTAAGAATTCTACCCTTTTTACCGCCTTAACAACACACCCTAAACCAGCAAGCGTCGAGTCACTGGGGTAGATTTCACAATAGCTGTATTGGTATCCGCTAGCTCAGAGACTCGGTCGAGAATCGGGTCTAGCTCACTAATGTCTTTTAAATACAGACGAGCAACGTAGCAATCTTCCCCCGTGACTTTATCGCATTCAACAAATTCGGGGATCGAGCTAATTAAGGCTTCTAAGGCTTTCAATTTGCCCGGTAGCTGACGCATACGCACAATCGCCATCAAGCTATAACCCAGCACCTTAGGGTTCACTTCCACTCGATAGCCTGCAATCACACCACTTTCTTCCAATCGCTTGAGTCGTTCATTAACGCTTGGCGCACTCATTCCCACGGCACGAGCTAAGTCGGTGACAGGTGTCCTTGCGTTCACGTAAAGTAGCTCAATGAGCTTAGTATCAATACCATCTAAAACGAACTCTTCTTTTCTAAGGTTATTTCGCATTTTCACCTCCAATACATACAGTCTATTGTTGTATTTATCTCTTTTTATATCTGCCAAAGTCAGGTTTTCGGATTTATTCTATTCACCATAGATTACTTCCTCTAAAAAAGGTACTCACCGGAGCACTTAAAAAATAGAGGACACCATTAGGAGTCAGCAATGAATCGTTCCAGCAACACAATCGGCAGCATCGAGCTCATTTTAGCCATGATACTGTCTGGCACCATTGGCTATTTTGTTATCAGTTCAGGCCAAGCCTTTTGGAACGTAGTATTTTTCCGCTGCGTCATCGGCGCTGTTGTTCTAGGCGGTTACGCCTACTATGCAGGACTAATTCGTCGAGAATACTTTCAGCGCAGTGTCTTGCTGATGATTATTTTGGGCGGCATAACGTTAGTAGGAAACTGGATATTTCTATTTGCTTCGTTCAATTACATTCCCTTTTCTATCGCCACAGTGGCCTATCACATGCAGCCACTATTTTTAGTCATAACAGGTGCGTTAGTTACCAAAGAAAAGTTATCGGCCAGCTTACTGTTTTGGCTCGCCTTGGCGTTTATCGGGCTGTTTTTAATCGTAGAATTGGATTTAAATGAACTCAATGCCCTCTTCTCGGGTGAAGCAAGCAGCGATGGATCTTCTGCATTATTTGGCTTATCACTCGCCTTGGGCGCGGCGTTACTTTATACCGTGACTACCTTGGTGACGAAAAAAGTCAGCCAAGTACCTTCTACCTTTGTGGCCTTGGTACAGGTGGTCGTTGGTATCTTTATGCTTTTGCCCTTTGCGGACTTCGACAATTTACCAACACAAACCAGCCAATGGATGGATCTATTGATACTCGGTGCCGTGCTAACCGGATTTATGTACATCATCATGTACGACAGCTTTCAAAAGCTGCCCACCAGCTTGATCGCTTTATTGTCATTTATTTATCCGATCACGGCTCTGTTTGTCGATCACTTTGCCTTTTCGACCCACATTAGCCTAACGCAAATACTCGGCGTGATATTGATATTACTGGCCGTCAGCGCAGTAAAATTTAATTGGGCCTTGCCTAGAAAAGAGCCTAAAAAGGAGCCTAGAAAAAAGTCTAAAAAAAGAGCCTAGAAAAAAATCTAAAGAAAGAGCCTAAAGAAAGAACATAAAAAGTGTCTTAAAAAGCGTAAAGGAAACAATCATGAGACAGATAAAAGAAGTGTTTGCCGATCAAGCGGACATCCTTGCTCACCTAATTCGTGAGGCCAACCGTCCTGTTGCTGACCGCTTTGGCATCAACCAAGACAACGGCCCGAAACATCCATCTTTTTGCGAAAGTAGTTGGGTAGAAAAAGATTTTGAACGCGGCGAGCGCTACTTTGTTTTAACGGAAGACCAGCAGCCTATAGCCTGTGTCGCTTACGAAGTTCCTGTAAAGAGCAATGGCGTTCGCAAAGCCTACTTGAACCGATTATCTGTTTTACCTGAACAACAAAGCAAAGGTATCGGATCACAACTCGTAGAACACATTATTGAACAGGCTAAAGCCGACAAGCTCGAACTCATCAGCATTGGCGTGATCGGCGAACACATTCAATTGCAAGACTGGTACGAACAACTTGGCTTCGTAAAAGGCGACACCAAACACTTCGACCATCTGCCTTTTTCCGTCACTTATATGGTGTATGATCTTGATCAAAGCCTATATACATAAAGAGCGCTGAGCATGTCAAAAGTTACCCTTAGCGGCCACATTGAAGTACCAACAGAAGATCTAGACGCGGTATTGGCAGAGTTACCAAACCATATCGCGCTGACTCATCAAGAAGCAGGTTGTATTACCTTCACAGTGACCAGAGATTCAAACAACCCACAACGCTTTTCTGTCTATGAAGAATTCACCGACCAAGCCGCGTTTGAAAAACACCAAGCTCGAGTGAAGGCGTCCCATTGGGGCAAAGTCACGAGAAATGTTGAACGGTTTTATACGGTGACAGAGGCTTAAACAGCCTAGACTCAAGCCATAGCCCAAGCTGTCTCTAGATTTATTTTCTCACCCGCTCAATCACTTCTTCTATCCACGCAACCGTTAACCAATCCGGTGCAGAGGCAGAGCGGGAAAAGGCAATTTGTACCGCTGGTAAGGCAGGCAATAAATCGCTTTCGATGATTTCCAGTGAGTTATTCACGCTGATGCTAGCAATGGCGGAGATGGCTTTTTCGGCCATTAACAGGCTTTCAATAAGAGTGAGATTAGCTGTGACGCAATACAGCTGATAATCCGTGCCTTTCTTCTGCAAACCATCAACGGCGCTGGAATGGAATTTACAGCTGGATTCGTATAACGCTAGTGACAAGGGATGCAAACTTGTCCAATCAAAACCCTTTTTTGCGACCCAAACACCTTTGTCTTGGAACAAGGTCAAACCTTCGTCGCTATTCGGTGTTCGGGTGACTAAAGCCAAATCGACTTCGCCTTTGTCCATCAGCTCTCTTAGCTCAGCCGATGTCCCCGTGCGAATTCGAAAGCGAATATTCGGCAACATAGCTTCCATGACAGACATGACGACAACGAGTAAATTCGCCACATAATCATTCGGACAACCAAGATTAAGCAAGACACCCTGCTGTGGACCTTTGATGGATTGTAATGCGCTTTCTTGCAGCTGCAAGATACGCCGTGCGTAATGCACCAGCTGTTGGCCATCTTCAGTAAGCACTTGCTCTCGACCTTGCTTGCAAAACAGCTCGGTGCCGACTTGTTCTTCCAGTCGTTTCATCTGCATACTTATCGCTGATGGCGTTCGAAAAGTTTGCATGGCGGCTCGCTGAAAGCTGCCGTGATCAACAATCGCTACAAGCGTCTTTAATAGTTCCGTATCCAATGCCATCCTCTCTTTAATCTACGTACTTTAACGTAAACGCATTCATCAAAATGCGTTATGCCTGTCTTCAATTTAATTGGCTTTTTTCTGTCTCTTGTTTATCGCAAGATCAGGCCATTAACTAAGAAGGAAGAAACTATGATTCTGCACGATTTTTTACCCTCAGGGAACGGCTATAAAATCCGTTTATTATGCGCTTGCTTAGGCCTGAAAGTGACGTTAAAACAATATGACATTACGAAGGGAGAAACGCACACAGAATCTTTCTTGGCGATGAACCCAAACGGGAAAATTCCAGTATTGGAGTTGGATGATGGACAATGCTTGAGCGAAAGCAACGCGGTGCTTCTCTATCTTGCGGAACAGTATAATTCCTCGCTATTGCCGCCGGATGCGATCCTTAGAGCCAAGGTCTATAAATGGTTATTTTGGGAGCAATACAGCCACGAGCCCAACATTGCTTCACCACGTTTTTGGTTAACTCATAACGCCATGACGGAGCTAAAGAAACACATGCTGCCAGACCGCATTCAGCAAGGTCACGCCGCGTTAAAACAAATGGAAGAGGTCTTAGCCGCACACACTTATTTAGTCGGAAACACTATGACTCTTGCCGATATTTGCCTATTCCCTTACACCCACGTGGCGGAAGAAGGCGGCGCTTATCAATTGTCTGAGTATCCAAATATTCAGCGTTGGATTAAAGGGATTGAGGACTTGGATTGGTTTATTCCCATTACTCAGGTTTAACGTCACAAATCAAACACAAAACGCCTCATCGACTCGAACTTCGGTCAACACTGAGTTGGCGATAAAACAGGCTTCGTGGGATTGGTGATGAAGCGCTTTTAATACATCTGCGCTTGGCTTTTCACCCACAAAGGTGACCGTTGGACGAAGCACGACCTCGGTCATCATTTGTTTGCCGTTGGGGCCGACGGCCAAGGTACCAACAGCGCGGTCTGTGTATTGTTCGACTATGAGTTTTTTGCGTGAGGCGAAGTCCAAAAAGAACAACATATGACAGCTGGAAATAGAAGCAACAAAGGCTTCTTCTGGGTCAACGTTTTCTGCTACCGACATAGGCAAAGGCACAATGTGTGGCGACGACGAAGCAGGAATAACGACACCGCCTTCGAACAGCCATTCATGGGCACGGCTGTATTTTTTGTCTGAAAAAACCTGTGAACCACGCTTCCACTCAACCGTTGCAAAATACTCCGACATGTTTCATTTCCCTTTTTGGTTAATTTATTCGCTCTGGATCTAATCGCTGTCACTCAAGTTTTCGTATGGCCATACTAACTCTAATCTCAGAGCCGTTTTCACCACAACATTGTTCTTTGCAAAAAGTTACAATTTGTTTAAAAAACCACCTAAACATTGCTTGCACATTTCAAAATCCAGTGTCATTTTTGATTCAAAACGCCGACAGAGACTTATATCAATCACGCCTAGCTTTGGCCACATTAGTATTCGAAAAAAGCTCAAGCAACGCTAAAGAGCTAGAAGATTTAGCACTATTAAATGCCAAACAAGCGTTTGACCGCATGCAAAAATTCCGACTATTGACTACGGATATCAATGAGATTTCCCAGTTATTAGCGAACTTCGATACTCTTTATAAAAATTGGTCGGCCAGTAGCCTTAAAATTATCCAATTAGTTAAAGACAACCCTGATGCGGCTATGATTCTTTTTATTGATGAAAACCAAGTGAACTTCATCAAATTACGATCACTTTACGATCACTCTGAAGAGCTGATCAGCAAACATTCCGAACTTGAAAACCAAGCCATCAACGAATTCACAAACACCTTTAAAGTGATTGTAGCCATCTTTGCTATTTTCGCTTTATTGTTGAGCATCGCGCTTGCTTGGTTTGCCCCGCGAAATATTTCAAAAGCCATCAAATTGGTCACGTCAGGTGTACGCGAAATAAGTTCTGGCGATGGTGATTTAACTCGTCGTATAAATAGTGTGAAACCAGATGAAACAGGCGAATTGAGCCGAGAGCTAGACAGCTTTGTTGCACGACTTGGCAGCTTGATTGGCCAAGTTCGTATTGGCTGTGAGCATATCCGCCAAGAAATGTTTAACTTGGGTGAGTCCGCATCAGAATCCGCGGATCTGAGTGAGCGTCAAAATCAATCACTGGACTTTGTGGTCACTGCAGTGGAAGAAATGGGTGGTGCCACTCGTGAAGTCGCACAAAATGCCGCCGACACAGTGGCAGAAGTGGAAGCGTTAAATCGCTCTGCTGATGATGGCGTAAAACAATTAGACAGTGCTATTGCTCAACTAGATGGTCTTGCAGCACAAATCCAAAGCGCTGCCAGCGTCATCAATCAACTTTCTGAGCGATCCGATAAAATCGCGTCCGTATTGGATGTCATCATTGGCATTTCCGAGCAAACCAACTTGCTCGCGTTAAACGCGGCAATAGAGGCCGCACGAGCAGGAGAGCAAGGCCGAGGCTTTGCCGTAGTTGCCGACGAAGTGCGAAATCTAGCCAGCAAAACGCAAAATTCCACAGAAGATATTCAAAAGATGATCAATGATTTACAGTCTGGCGTGAGCAATGCGGTCAACTCGATTACCCAAAGCGTCGATATGGTCGGCACCAGTGTCTCCCTTTCGCGTAAAACCATGGATTCCATTGCCGTAGTGAAAACATCCGCAGGGCGAATCTATGACTTTACCGCGCAAACCGCCAGCGCCACCGAAGAGCAAAGCAAGGTCACTGACGAAATCAACGAGAACTTATCAAATCTTGCCAGCATGTCGAAAGATGTGATGGAAATATCCAAACGTATTAGCCATTCAGTCCATCAGACTTTAAACAACTCCGATGAACTTGCCGGACAAGTGAAACGCTTCACGGTTTAATAAAGCGCTTCTTAAAACCTAAAAAACCGTCTTAATCATCGATTACGACGGTTTTTGTCTCTTTCATGCTATCTAAATGGGGTCGTAAAGCGCGGATTTTCTATGAATTCGCCGTCTGTAAGACTCGTTAAAAAGGCAATCATTTGACGTCTTTCATTGGCCGTTAAGACAAATTTATGGATTTTCTCGGATATCAAGGGAGAAGCGTTTCCCTTTAATGCGGCACGTCCACCAGCGCCATAGTGATCTAGTACTTCTTCTAACGTCGCGATAGAGCCATCGTGCATATAAGGAGCCGTTTTGCCGATGTTGCGCAAGGTCGGGGTTCTGAATCGTCCCCTGTCTGAACTTTGTCCAGTATGTTCATACAAGCCCTGCTTACCTTTTGGATAAGCGCCTTGTCCGTCTAGGTTATAAAGCCCCGTATTATGAAAAGCTGACGCTTTCGTAGCATCGGAGAAATTCACGCCAGAATGACAGCCAGAACACCCCAGTCTAACGCTCAAAAATAACGCCTCACCACGCTTGGCATCCTCGCTAATGGCGCTGCCATTATGATTGTATTTGTAATCGTCATAAGGGGATTGATAACTAATTAAAGTACGTTCAAAAGACGCCAACGCTTTGGTAATTGTATCGAAACTAATTGGATCATCTTGATCGGGAAAGGCTTTTTTAAATAAGCCTGGATAAATAGGGTCTCGTTGTAGAAACAAGATAACCTTGCCTTCTTGGCCTTTAGTGCCCATTTCTATCGGATGAATGCCGAAAAGAGGCACCTTAGCTTGGTCTTCTAAACGCACTTCCTTAGGATTCGCCCAAGTCAGTGTTTTCATATAGGCCACATTCACAATCGCCATGGCATTGCGATTATGAAACTGCCCAGTCACACCAACAGAAACGGATCTTGGCTCTGAAAAAGAATGTTCAGGCATGTGACAAGTTGAACAAGACATGTAACCTGGGCCAGACAAATTGGCGTCATAAAAAAGCCGCTGGCCTAGCTCAACTTTTTCTACGCTCATTGGATTATCAGCAGGCACCAGCGGAGGCGTCATCCAATTAGGCAAATCCCATTGATAACTTCCAGCAAACAAAACAAACGGATGCAATAAAAAGCACACTAGATAAGCACGATACGCCATTTTTATCGCCTCCTGATTCCTAAGTTAGGGAAGGTACAAACAAGTCTTCTTAATAAAGAAAGAAAACATCGCCCTAAAGCATTTAAAAGTTTAGCTAGGAAACACCTAAGCGCCAAGTTCTGAGCAAGAATCTAGACAATATTCAATTCCCACATGTGAAGATGAAAATTCACCAGCCAACAGGCCTTGTTGAGCCAATCGTCCTTCCGTATAGTCAGGTTTTTTAAAGGGCAGATTGTGTCCATGTCTTATTTTGTTATATTATAACAAAATAAATATTACGGACCTCTATTCGCCTTGACCAACCAAACCATTAATACTCCAACTAATAACTGCCAACAAGACGATACTTCTTACGCGTTTTTTTCTGCTTGCAAGCCCGCTGGCATGCAGTTGAACGACGTCGCTTGGTCGCCTTATCGTGACAAAACCTTGCTCAAACCAATAACCGTCACTATTCATCCTGGCGAGTTTCTGGCGATTGTTGGGCCGAACGGTTCCGGAAAAACCAGCTTATTACGCTGCCTTTATCGTACTAATAAACCAACCAAGGGCACGGTTTTACTTGATGACCAAGATTTATGGTCCTTGTCGCCTCGTCAATGCGCCCAACGCATCGCTACCGTGTTACAAGACGCTGGCGGTGAATTTGGTCTAAGCGTTTTTGAAATGGTAGAAATCGGCCTGACACCAAAGTCTCTTGTTTGGGGGCGCTCCGACGAAGATTCCCAAATCGTCGATAGCGCACTCGCCTTACTCGATGTGGCACATTTAGCCGACCGCTCTTTTGACTCTTTATCTGGCGGTGAACGCCAACGAGTGATGATCGCCAGAGCGTTGGCGCAGCGCCCTGATGTACTTATTCTCGATGAGCCAACCAATCACCTCGACATTCGTCACCAGCTTGATGTGTTGGCCTTATTAGCAAAACTGCCTTGCACGCTTGTTGTGTCATTACACGATTTAGCCCTCGCCTCCGCTTACGCTGACCGAGTACTGGTGATGCAAAACGGCGAAATGCAGGACTGCGCACCACCCAATGATGTCTTTACCAAGCAACGCATAAAACAAGTATTTGATGTGGACACCATTATTGATGAACACCCCATCACGCAACGACCAAGATTTTCTTTTTACATCAATGATTAACGGAATGATTAACAGGACACTTTCATGACAACGAACGTCAATACGCACATCAAACACACGTCACTAATTATTGGCGGCGCATTACTTGGGCTTTTACAGACAGGTTTGGCCAATGCTTCTGGCTATCCTGTTACGGTACAAAGCTGCGATCGTGAGGTCACTTTTGAGCAAGCTCCCAAAGCCGCGGTATCAAACGATGTGAATCTAACCGAGATGATGTTGGCCCTTGGTCTACAAGATCACATGGTCGGCTTTACCGGTGTTTCTGGCTGGAAAACCCTAGACCCAACGCTACGAAATGGCATTGGTGAATTACCTGAACTTTCGCCTAAATACCCAAGCAAAGAAGTTCTATTAGGCGCCGATGCCGACTTTTATTTTGCTGGCTGGAACTACGGCATGCGTGTCGGCGGTGGCGTCACACCTGATACCTTGGCACCGCTTGGCATCAAGGTTTACGAGCTAACCGAAAGCTGCATTCACATCATGGACAAACCAAAAGTTTCCATGGATGACCTTTATGTGGATTTACTCAACCTAGGTCGTATTTTTGACAAAGAAGAAAAAGCCCAAGCCTTAGTAAAAGGTTATCAACAAGACCTTGCGAATTTCCAAGCTAATCTCAAGCCATTAAAAACAGCACCGAAAGTCTTTGTATACGATTCCGGTGAAGAACAACCCTTTACTTCTGGTCGCTTCGGTATGCCAACGGCATTGATCGAAGCTGCAGGCGGTAAAAACATCGTCGATGATGTACAAAAAAGCTGGACACAAATTGGCTGGGAAGCCGTCATTGACCGATCTCCAGAGGTGATTGTCATTGTTAACTACGGCGACGTGACCGCAGAACAAAAAATCAATTTCTTGCGCAGCAATCCTGCCTTCGAAAATATTCCAGCGGTGAAAAACAACCATTTCGTGGTATTGGAATACGTCGAGGCCACACCAGGTCCTCGTAATATTAATGCGATTAAACGCTTAGCTGAGGCGTTTAGAACCGCGTCATGAAAGCAGGCCAGAAAAAGCTCACCATCATGGGACGCGTTCCGCTGCCCGCTTTGTTAATCATGCTGAGCATACTGCTGCTGTTATTAATGGGCGTGGCGATTGGCGTGGGTTCCGTGTCCATTAGCCAGTCCACTGTGTGGAGCGTGATCGGCCATAAACTGTCGATCACCAACACGCTTCCTAACTGGTCGATGGGGCGCGAAAACATCATCTGGGCCGTTCGCTTGCCGCGCACACTGCTTGCCGCCATGGTCGGGGGCGCCTTGGCGATTGTTGGTGCAGCACTGCAATCCGTGACTCGCAACCCTTTGGCTGATCCACATTTATTGGGTGTGTCTTCTGGTGCGGCGTTAGGCGCGATTATCGCCTTGCTCCATACGGGCATGATTCTGGGCGTGGTTACGGTTCCCGTGTTTGCCTTTATTGGAGCCTTAGGTGCAATGTTTTTAGTCTTGGCCGTCGCGAACTTTTCCTCGGCACACAGCGCGGGACGTTTGATTCTCGCCGGTGTCGCCGTCGCCTTTGTGCTGACGGCCTTGGGAAATCTGTTCATTTTTATGGGCGATCACCGTTCATCTCATACCGTTATTTTCTGGATGCTCGGCGGCTTAGGGCTGGCTCAATGGGGACAACTTTGGTTTCCACTGGTCACACTTTTATTAGGTTCCGGCTATTTGATTTACAACGCCCGTTATCTAAACGCCATGACACTTGGCGATGAAAGCGCCAGCACCTTAGGCGTTCCCGTAGAACGCTTCCGCCTGATCGTGATTGTTGTCTGCGCGCTGCTGACTGGCGCGGCGGTGGCGTTTTCTGGTGTCATCGGCTTTGTCGGCTTGATGGTGCCGCATATCGTTCGCCTGTTAGTTGGCGGCGATTATCGCAAAGTCCTGCCGTTATCGGCGCTATTCGGCGCTCTGTTCCTCGTCGCAGCGGACATTGCTTCCAGAATTATCATGCCACCCGAAGACATGCCAATCGGCATTCTCACCGGCCTTGTCGGCGGCATCGCCTTCGTCTTTTTGATGCGACAAAAACGTAACGTCTCTTTGTAAATTGTAGACTGTTTTGTCCATTTGGCGACGATAGTTGTCAATTGAAGCTCAGACAGACAAAATACTTCTCTCTAGCATAAGGGTTCAATGTCTTATGCTAGAGAGAAAACATCATGCTAACCCAACCTTCTATAAAATATCGCCCAGCTCAAATTATCGATTTTCCTGATCGCACATGGCCCTCGAAACAGTTAACGACTCCGCCTCGTTGGTGTTCAACAGACTTACGTGATGGTAACCAAGCCCTTGCAAATCCGATGGATCATGTTAAGAAAATGGCCTTTTTTAAGCATCTTGTTGAATGTGGTTTTAAAGAAATTGAAGTCGCTTTTCCTGCCGCATCACAAACGGATTTTGACTTTGTTCGCCTACTTATAGAAGGCGATCACATCCCAGACGACGTAACGATTCAAGTAATGACGCAATCTCGAGCGGACTTAATCGAACGTACAATACAGTCTCTGGTTGGCGCCAAAAGAGCCATAGTGCATATTTACAATGCCACCGCCCCCGTATTTCGAGAGGTCGTCTTTCGCCAAGACAAAGCCGCAACCCTTGAATTAGCGGTGCAAGGTGTGAAACACATTAGACAGTTGTGCGAACAAAACCCAGAGACGCAGTGGATTCTTCAATATTCGCCAGAAACCTTTTGTTTTACCGAAGCAGACTTTGCCTTAGAAGTGTGCGAAGCGGTGGCGAACACATGGCAACCAAGCCAACAGTATCCGATGATTTTGAACCTTCCAACTACGGTAGAAGTAAACACGCCCAATGTGTTTGCGGATCAAATTGAATATTTCATCAGGTCTTTTTCCTCTCTAGAACACATTACCATCAGCGTGCACCCTCACAATGACAGAGGAACTGGCGTTGCCACAGCAGAAATGGCGATACTCGCTGGCGCGCAGAGAGTCGAAGGCTGTTTATTTGGTAATGGGGAGCGAACTGGCAATGTAGATCTCGTCACCTTGGCGATGAACCTTTACAGCCAAGGCGTTTATCCTAATTTGGATTTTTCAGACATGCGCAGCACCGTGGAGTTGGTGGAAGAGTGCAATGAACTTCCCGTTCATCCTCGGCATCCTTATGCTGGATCTTTGGCTTTTACGGCGTTTTCAGGTTCACACCAAGATGCGATCAAAAAAGGCTTTGCCGCACAAAAAACAACCTCATCAACTGTTTGGCAAATCCCTTATTTACCATTAGACCCAAAGGATATTGGCTGTTCTTATGAAGAAGTCATTCGAGTAAATAGCCAATCAGGAAAAAGTGGGGCCGCTTGGTTATTACAGGAAAATCACGGACTGTTTTTGCCACGAAAACTACAAATAGACTTTAGCAAGAGAGTCAAAAATCATACGGATCAAACAGGTCATGAAATGCCCCTAGCTGATGTATGGCGTTTATTCAGAGAATCCTACCGGCTGAGCCCAGATGACAAAGGCCAAATGACATTAATGGATTACCGCAGCCATAGCTCAAATGGATTACAGGAGATTCGCGCCACATTACGCTATCAGGAAACAGCATGGCAACTGATTGGCGAAGGTAAAGGATTGTTGTCAGCCATGCTTGATGCGTTAAGAAAGTGTTTTAACTGGCAGATAAACATCAGTGACTTTCATGAACACACCTTAGGACAACAGACGAAAAGCAAAGCGGTCAGCTATGTTCAAATTGAATCCGCTCAAACTACGCCAAGCTTTGGGGTAGCCATTGACGAAGACTCGACTAAAGCCTCGCTACAAGCCTTAATCAACGCTTGTCATCCTTTGTTCAAAGCAACTTAGCAAGACGGTAACTTTCATTACGCCTATTGTGATTGCAGTAAATAGTCAGTCGGTGATACGCCGACTCGACTTTTAAACATCGCACTAAAAGCACTGGGACTATCGTAACCAATCAGAATCGCAGTATCTAAGACGCTTTTGCCGCTAGCAAGATACTCCAAAGCCAATAATAAGCGCTTCCGCCGCAACCATTCAGCGAATGTTAGCGACATTTCTTGCTGGAACTTTCGAGCAACGGAACGCTCGCTGATGCCTAAAATATGAGCGCCATCCGCATTACTCCAATCATGAGCAATGCGCTGGCAGACATGGTCGCAAAAAGAAATCAAAGCGTCAGAGCTTGGCAATGGCACATAGAAAGACACGCTTGATAAACGACGTAATTCGTCCAGGATCAATTCAATAATTCGCTCATCACGACCGCCCGAAACAATTTCTTTAGGAAGCTCTAACGCTTCAATAATGAGCGCCTTTAACAACATGGACACATCAATAACAGAGCAATCATGAGGCAAATCGGCCCGCGCAAGAGGATCAATAAATAGCGTTCTAACTTTTACCAAACCGGTCATATAAAGACTGTGTTCAATTCCTGCAGGAATCCACATCCCCCGGTTTGGAGGAATCACCCAACTACCCAAACGAGTCTCCACACGTATCACACCGCTTAACGTGTGAATCAGCTGCGCGCAGTTATGAGAATGATAAGGCTCGAATTTACCGTGTTCATAGTCTTGCGCGTAAGCCACAACACTATTTGGTAAATGATTGTTTTGAAACAACACGCAGCGCTCCTAGAACCCATCGATAATTGATTTGAGTGTACCTATCAACAAGCAGATCTCAACACTCTCTGCGAGCAAACTTAAAAACATAAAATAACAAACTTGCTTTATTAAAATCCAACACCCAAAATACTGTTTATATATACAGTATTTTGGGTGATTTTATGTCTACTTCTTTTACCAATAACAGCGATCAAAAAGGCGAAAAGTCGCCTTTCAATAACCCTATCAAGGGGCGTGGCACAGCCAATAATATGGCGGGGCGCTTTGCAATTACCTTGGTGGAGGTGGACGAAAACGACGAAGCGATTGCTTTGCTGGAAACCTCGTCGCCCAAGACAGAAGTTCGCTACGAACGAGCGAAAAGCATCATCAGTCGCAATTCATCTCCTGATATTCCTTTTCGCCTGTCAGTAAACCCTTATAAAGGCTGTGAACATGGCTGCGTGTATTGCTTTGCTCGCCCTACCCATGCGTATTTGGATTTGTCACCGGGGCTAGATTTTGAAACCAAGCTGGTTGCCAAAACTAATGCGGCATTTTTATTTGCAGAAGAGCTGGCTCACCCAAAGTATCGCTGCGAACCCATTGCATTAGGCATTAATACCGATGCCTATCAGCCTATTGAAAAACAGCTCAAGATCACGCGGAAATTATTGGAAATCGCCTTGGCGCACAATCAACCCATTTCCCTGATCACTAAAAGCACCTTGATACTCAGAGACATAGACTTGCTCACTCAAATGGCAGAAAAAAAGCTTATTCATGTGGCGATCAGTGTGACGACGCTCAATAACGATTTAAAGCGTATTTTGGAACCCAGAACGGCGTCTGGAAAGACACGTTTACAGGTGATTAAAACCTTACGAGAAGCAAGCATTCCGGTTTCGGTTCTTGTCGCACCAGTGATTCCTTTTATTAATGATAACGAACTAGAAGAAATAGTTGCTGCCTGTGCTGAGGTTGGCGCACAATCCGTCAATTACATCATGTTGCGTTTGCCTCATGAGGTTGCGCCTTTGTTTTCGAATTGGCTCCACCAGCATTACCCAGACAGAGCAGAACACGTTTTGCAGCGTATTATGGATATGCGCGGCGGCAAGCTCTACAACAGCCAGTTTGGCAAGCGCATGACAGGGGAAGGTATTTTTGCGGATTTGATTAACCAACGCTTTCACGTGGCGCGACGCAAGTATGGATTGGATGACAACCGACTGAGTTATCTCGATTGCCGTCACTTTGCGGTTCCGCCAAAAGAAGGTGATCAGATGGCGTTGTTTTAGTAACTGAGGCACTCTACTTAACGAAAAATTCCCCTAAGCGAAAAACGCTTAGGGGAATTTACATAGCGGTTGTGAACTTCCAGAAGAGTTATAATTTGTTGTTAAATTGACTTACCGCATCAACAACTTGTTTTGCGCCTTCCTGAATGTCATTCATCACATGACCCGCTTCGGTTGAAAGATCGAGGGCTTTCTGAGCCTTTTCCATACTTTCTTCAATTAGCGAAACTGCCTGTTCTGTGAGTTTTTTATTGTCCCCTACCACACTAATAATTTCTTCTGTCGCTGAACTGGTTCTAGAAGCAAGCTGCCTTACTTCATCAGCAACAACAGCAAAACCCCGACCCTGCTCTCCGGCTCTAGCAGCTTCTATTGCGGCATTAAGCGCAAGTAAATTAGTTTGATCGGCAATGCCTCGAATACTTTCAACCAAGTTAGCCACTTTCATTGATTGAGTATTCAGTTCGAAGATGCCCTTGCTTGCCTCGCTCATTTGCGTGGACAATTCATTCATCGTTTGGACAGTAGACTCGATGACTTTTTTCCCATTGATGGCATCTTGATCGCTTTTTTGAGATATATTGTAAGCTACCTGAGAGGTTTCTGAAATCGCAAACTCACGATTCATTTGTTCGGTAATAACCGTAGCAAATTTAACCACTTTATACAGTTCGCCACTTTCGTCATGTATTGGGTTATAAGATGCTTCTAACCAAACATCATATCCGTGACTATCAATTCTTTTGAATCGATCTGAAACAAATTCACCAGAACGCAATCGCTGCCAAAACTGTTTATATTCCTGCGACTCAGCTTCTTTCGGTTCACAAAACATTCTGTGGTGCTGGCCAACTATTTGGCTTTTAGAATATCCCATGCACTTTAAGAAATTGTCGTTAGCATTTAAGATAATGCCGTCTAGGCTAAATTCTATTACTGCAGATGATCGGTGCAACGCCGCTAACATGTCTTCCACTTCTTTCGAGTGTGAAATCGTTCTCGTTAGTTCCGTCGCATAAGACTCCAGCATAATCGAACCGTCAGCGACTTTTTTCGGCTGAATCGTCGCTCGATACCAAACCTCTTTGCCATTTCTACTTTCTATTTGCAAAGCGCCATGCCAATGTTTTTTTCCATTAATTGCAGACAACATTTTTTGACTATGATCTTTTTCTAAAGACTTACCAAGAATGAAGTCTTTAATGTTTTTACCTACTAATTCAGTTTTCTCAAAACCACTGGATTTTAAAAAAAGTGTATTTGCATCAACTATTTTTCCGTCTGAAGTCATGGAAAAATACAACATTTCTTGTCGAAGGTCAGCTTGCGTTTCTTGAAAGGAAGCAAGCTCTGTTTCTAACTCTTTAATTTTAGATAATAGTTTGTTGTTTCCAAATAACATTTACTGCTTCCCTTAACAATCACAATTAAATATGCATTAAAGAGTAGCGGATGTTTCCCATTAGCACGATAGTTTTTTTGTAGCATTCTGAAAAGCTTTGTACTAATTACAAAAAAACGTTAGGCACACAGCCAACCCTGTCTCTTTATTTGCGCAACCAAGCAAAGAACTTCTTTTGCAACCCTCCCAGAATAAAGCTCATAATTGGCACAATAACAACAGTCATAATGAATAGCCTGATAGGTAAAGAGAAGTCGCTAATATAAGGACTTAGTAGAGGAAAGAAGATGTTCAACAACGGGTAAATAGTCACCCAAACGAGCAACATCATCTTCCATTTTTTGGGCGGTAGTTTGGTTAAACTCTGATCTATCAGTTCATTTGACTCCGATAAATTGGGTTGATCATTTTTCATAATTTCCTCTTTTCATATTCAATAAAATTCCAGACAACACGCTCTTAATGCTCCCACTACAAACCAAGTAGCATCATCTTGCCATGTAGCTTTTTGCGCATAAGCTAACAAAGGCGACAGAGTAAATATGCTGACGATTAACGAGGGGGTAAGTAATATTCTTCGTTTCATCAGGCTCTTCCCTTCTCGTAATGAGTACTTTACGTGGTAGGAAAAGATGATAAACTTTGTTGGTATTGATTATCATTTAATTACTTATTCATTTCGTCTACATTCGTATTCAATACGTTTGCATCGCATATAAAGCAGAAAAGTCATGGTCTTTCGAGTGAGTAAAAGCGCATTAACGGGCGTTAGCGAACGACAATCCGGTTGGCAAAGACAAAGCATTTCGGCCGAACTGGGTGAATGCTATGTGGACAGGTTTATTATCGAACCTGGGCTGGCTATTGCTTACTCTAGTTACACCCCAAACCAAGATTTAATTGAAGAAAGTATCATTGAAAAAGACACCTCAACGTTCAGCCTTACCTATGGTTTAGAAGGGTATTCTCGTTATCAGGCAAAGCAGAACAATACTGAAGATTTCATTTTTGAACCTAATTACACCACCATCACCACCTTTGGTAACAGCTATGGAAAACGTGTATACGCCGCGAATAAAACCACTAGCCAATTAAGAATATTAGTGGACGGCAGTGTCTTTAAACGCTACCAAATCCCATTCGAGTTTCAAGCAGACAAAATTCCTTTACCTCGCCAACATCAACATATAAAAACGTCTAAAAATACCCAACACTATATAAACAGACTGATACATCTAGCGTTATCTGCCCATACTGAACGACCTTTAGAAAAAAATATTCTGGTGCTCAACTTACTTAGCGAACAGCTTGAGCGACTTCAAACAAACACTATGATCGAACCCCAAAGTCTAGGCATTAGCCTTGGGGATGAACATAAAATCGCGCAAGCTCGGCTGTTCATGATTCAACATATGAGCCAACCTTTGAGTATTGCTTTTGTCTGTCAAAAAATTGGAATTAGTGAAAGCAAACTTAAACAAGGGTTTAATGCCATTTACAATACCAGCCCGTATAAATTGTTATTAGAAGCAAGAATGCACAAGGCATGGGAATTGCTCACATCGGGCCATCAGGTAGCTCAAACAGCCTATGCAGTAGGTTACGAACATCCATCCAATTTCAGCGCGGCTTTTAATCGTTTTTATGGCTGCCCACCAAAGTCTATAACTTCATCAAAATAAATAAAAAAACGTTATGTAAATCACACATTAACGTTTATAAACTAAGCTATATGACCTCTTTTATTGGAACCTATTTGCATGCCTAGTGATGACTTTATCGATCTGCTCAAACTGCTTATTCGCGCGCCCAGTGTGGTTGGCGCAGAGCATTCATTTTTCCGCGTGTTACAACGCGAACTGGAAGAGCGAGGGGCAAAGGTCACTTGGTATGAAGGCTTGCTAGTTGCCCAAGGTAGCGACCCGTTTAGCACTATGTTTTCGGCGCATATCGATCGTCACGGTTTAGTGTGTACTGGCCCAAATGAATTCCAATACGCGGCCTTTGTGTCAGCAAATCGCACCGATTTATTGAACAACTCGGTTTCTGAAGAATTAATGACCAAAGTCACAGAGCGCTTCAACCATGAAGAAATCTACGCTTACGAACCTTGGTCTGGCGTTTACCGTGGTAAAGGCACGATTAAGAGCTCTTACGTTTGTGAATTCCGCAATAACTTAATTTTCGAAACCGAAGGCTTAGAAGGCGTTGTTGCAGGAACACCAATCGCTTTTAAAGATCAGTTACAGATCGTCGAAAATCGCTTAGAAGGCCAACTTGATAACGTGATTTCAGCGGCGGCTTTGGTGCATCTTTTTGATCATGGCTTTAAAGGCACCGCCTTTTTTACCGCACAAGAAGAAGCGGGGAAAAGCTGGCGCTATTTGCTTGAGTGGTTCCGTCGCTTTGGTGGCTCAACTAACCGCTTGTTTGTGGTTGATACCAGCCCCTTCCCCAACGTAGAAGCCGCCAACGAACAGCTTCTGGTACTTAGGGAAAAAGACGCCAACGCCACATTTAATAAAGACAGCACAAAACTCCTCGAAGAATTGTGTGAAAAAAATAATATCAGTTACTTGTATAAAAACCGTTACGTAGAAAATGAAAACGCGAAACGTGCTGAGCAAGGCTTGCCGCCAAGTTCCCTTGGTAGTACAGAGCTTGGCCGCATTATCGCCGCATCAAATGGCTTGGTAGATGGCACGACCATTCAAATCCCAACTATTGGTTACCACACCATGCACGAATCCGCTGCAGTGGAATCCGTGGATGCGTTTCTGGATATGCTAAAAGTTGTATCAAATATTTAGGTTCGCCAACCTCTATTAATTTCTATTATTAGCAACGCATAAAAATCCCGTTTCGATGCATGAACTCGAAGCGGGATTTTTTATAGATTAAGACAAATCAATACTACAAAGCCAGCTCTTTTCGAATAATGTCTGCAGCCGCTGTTAAGGCATTTAGCTTGCCTCTTGCCACGGCACGAGGCAGCGGAGCCATGCCACAGTTAGTACAAGGATAAAGCTTGTCGGCATCGACAAACTGCAGCGCTTTTCGCAGAGTATTAGCCACTTCTTCTGGTGTCTCAATGGCATGGTTTGCCACGTCGATTGCGCCGACCATGACTTTCTTACCGCGAATCAGCTCAAGCAATTCCATTGGTACATGGGAGTTATGACACTCAAGCGAAATAATATCGATGCTGGATTGTTGTAACTTAGGGAAGGCTTCTTCATATTGTCGCCATTCAGACCCAAGCGTCTTTTTCCAATCCGTATTGGCTTTAATGCCGTAGCCATAACAAATATGCACCGCCGTTTCGCATTTAAGACCTTCGATAGCTCTTTCTAAGGTTGCGATGCCCCAATCATTCACATCATCAAAAAACACATTAAACGCGGGCTCATCAAATTGGATGATGTCCACACCAGCCGCTTCTAATTCTTTTGCTTCTTGGTTGAGAATTTTGGCAAACTCCCAAGCAAGCTTTTCGCGGCTTTTATAATGATCATCATAAAGTGTATCAATCATGGTCATTGGGCCTGGCAGCGCCCATTTAATCGGTTGCTTGGTTTGCTGACGCAAAAACTTAGCATCCTCAACAAAAACTGGCTTGATACGACTAACAGGACCAACGACAGTAGGTACGCTCGCGTCATAGCGGTCACGAATTCTTACTGTCTGACGATTCTCAAAATCAACGCCGCTGAGGTGCTCAATAAAAGTGGTAACAAAGTGTTGGCGCGTTTGTTCACCGTCACTGACAATATCAATACCCGCTTGCTGTTGCTCTTGAAGCGAGATGCGCAGTGCATCCTGTTTGCCGTCAACTAATTGATCACCTTCCAATTTCCAAGGGGACCAAAGGGTTTCTGGCTCTGCAAGCCATGTGGGCTTCGGTAAGCTGCCAGCGGTTGAAGTCGGTAGCAGTGTGTTGTTAGCAACTGTTTTTTCAATATCTGTTTTCATAATAAAGAATGCCGTTTATTAAATATAATGTTAGAAAAATAACCATTAAGGGTCGCGTTTATGCGTAATTAGCAGACCACTGCTCAAGTACCTTTTGATATGGCTTTATGAAATTCTGCTCAGCAAATTTTCCTTGCTCACTCGCCAATTGGCTACGCTCTTCACGGTCATAAATAATTTGCGTTAAAGAGTGGTCGAGGTTTTTTAAGTTAGGTTGATAGCTCTTTCCAGCAACCGCGTTAGCGTTGTAAATTTCTGGTCGGTAGATTTTCTGGAAGGTTTCCATCGTGCTGATGGTGCCAATAAGCTCAAGGTTGGTGTAGTCGTTCAGCAAATCACCCACAAAATAAAAAGCCAATGGCGCAGCGCTGTTTGCAGGCATAAAGTATCGAACCTGTAAGCCCATCTTCTGAAAGTATTGCTCGGTCAAAGAGGTGCCATTTGGTTGATATTCTACCCCCAGAACTGGGTGCTGATTTCCTGTACGCTGGTACGTTTTATTGTCGGAAACACTCAGACAAATAACAGGTGGCTTAGTAAAGTTTTCTTTAAAGCTGTCCGATGTCACAAAACTTTTAAAGAGCTTTCCATGTAACTCACCGAAGTTATCAGGAATACTAAATTCCGCTTGGTCTTTGTTGTGGTTTGGTAGCAAGACGCTGAAGTCATAATCACGCACATAAGAAGAGAAATTGTTTCCTACAATACCTTCGATACGCTGCTCAGTATGATGATCAAAAATATTCGTCTTCAAGATTTCAATGGTTGGAAAGGACTGGCCTTTTCCTTCGATATCAACATCAACCGAAATGATTTCAAGTTCAACAGAGTAACGATTTCCCTTTGCATTATCCCAATGCGCCAGCGCATTAAAACGGTTGTTAATCATCCTCAATGCGTCACGAAGATTTTCTTGTCGTCTCTGTCCTCTAGCCAAGTTCGCAAAGTTCGTTGTGATGCGTGTATTGTCTGCAGGGCGGTAGTTTTCATCGAAGCAAATACGCTTAATAGTAAAGATAAAATCGTTGCTCATGGTGACCTCGTATCCTATTTTCTGAAGTGAAATAAGGATCTCTTCCTTGTTCTCACTTGCCAGTTTTTGATTATTGGCGATCTGTCTAATGACTCTATGAGTACATTTATACGCAATCATAATCATGAATAAAAATGAATTAAATTTAGATTAATTGAATTTCATTCATTTAATAAGATAGATGAGACTCAGGATTGGGAGTGTTAAGTAACGACTGGGAGTGGATATTCAAAGACAAGAACGCCCTAAATAGGGCGTTCTATAATTGAGTGCTATTCAACAAGAGAAAACGGAATGACCGGACAATTAAGCACGACATCGGTTCGTTCGATGGTAACCAACCCCTGATCTTCTGCCGTAAAAATCGCTTCTTCAGATGTCAATTCTGTTGCCTTGCTTGGATCTTTCCATACCACGACGTACATCAACCAAAGTGGCGAGTAATGAGTGTCTTGGCTTTCATAACCTAATGGCTCTGGAACCGACGCAAATACGCTCCAAGCTTGCTCTTGATTCGGAAATGCATACACACGCTCTAGCACCGTTTTCACTTGGGGTGGTTTCGGGTAATTCGGCACAGCATCACGTAACCGAGGCGCATAATTGGCATTTTTGGCTTTGGCCACCGCTTGGTCTGATACGTCGGTTGTTATGTAGAGCACCTCTTTGTCATCATGCCAGCCATGTAATAAAGGCAAACTAACACTAGCCTGCCGAGTTTGTTCATCTTGAATAGAATGAGAACTGCAAGAAGCTAATGACAAAACACAGATAATCCCTAAGAAACATTGACGCAACATGCCATTCACTCCAGAGTGTTTTACATAGAAAAAAGTATTGAAAACGATCATTTAGCAACTATTAATAACATCTATACACCTATCTGTACTACTAATAGCCAACGAGACGCGCATGATAGATAAACTTGAAATAAATCATCTTAGAACATTAAGCGCTCTTTATCAGTTCGGCAATATTTCAGCAGCGGCAGAACATTTAAGTGTTTCTCAACAGGCTGTCAGTCTTCAACTTAAAAAAATAAGAAGCATTCTTGGTGATCAACTCTTTGTTAGAACAGGGCATGGAATGATTCCAACACCCTACGCCAAAGAGATAGAGCAACACATCGAAAAAATATTAACCTACATAAATAGCATCCCTCTGGCAAAAGCGTTTTCACCACAGGAAGCAGAAAGAACACTGGTTATCTGTGCAACAGACTACACCCAAGAAGTGATCGTCACCGAGCTCATTAGAGAGCTTAGACAGTACGCTCCTAAAGTAAAAGTGATCGTTACCAATATCGAACACGCCAACCTAACCAAAAAAATCCATCAAGGCTCAATAGATATTGTTTTTACCACCAGCGCCTATGCTCCCGAAGGATTGATTTCAACGCCGTTATTTACCGAAAAATACCTATGCGTAACAGCGAATAAATCCATTGAACGCACTCATGGCCTATCACTAGAACAATTAACCACACACGACTTCGTCATTGTTTCACCCGGCGTTGGCAGCTTTATAGGCTCTGCTGATACTTGGTTTGAACAACAAGGATTTCCACGTCATGTCGCCGTATCCGCCCCGTCCTTTCATATGGCGAAAGAGACCTTAAAGCAGTCAAACATGGTGGGATTCATCCCTTCGAGGTTACTACCGTGCGATGGACTATTTGAGCTTGCATTGGAGAAATACCCGCCAGGTTATCAAGTCGTAGCTGCCTATCACCCAAACGCAAAACATGACCCATTAATTAGCTGGTTACTGGATAGCACCCAGAAGAAATTTGCTCATTAAAAAGATCTTCGCTTGTATGAGCAACAAGCTTAGCTTTATCGCCAAACGCCCCACTCACCTCTACCCTAGCGTCACTTTAAACACTATGTAGAGGTCATTATGTCCATTAAACGCATTAATCCACTATCCTTATATGATGGTGCAGCAACAGGTATGTCACAAGCCACGGTAGATAACGATACGGGATTGGTTTTTATTTCAGGGCAAGTCGACTGGGACAGCGATTTTCAAACTCATAATCACGACATGAAAACGCAAACTGCCAATGCAGCAAAACACTTAATCACGGTGCTAGAAGAAGCAAATTCCTCAGTCGAAAATATCCTGCAGCTAAGAGTCTATATGCGTGGTGAGGTTGCAGACCATATGGAAGACATCGTCCCTATTATCGCCAGCACACTAGGTACCTCACGCCCTGCATTAACGGGGATTGGCGTTGCCTCTTTGGCTTCCCCAGAGATTTTAATTGAAATTGAAGCCGTGGCTAAGGTGTCAAAATAAACTCGCGCAAAAGACCTTATTGAGATGATAAATAATCTGAAAAGAAACTAATAATAAGCAAGAATATCTTCTGCCTTCATCGGTCGGCTATGAAACCAGCCTTGATGAAGGTGAATTCCTAGCTGGCTAATTTTTTGACTGTCTTTCTCTGTTTCAATGCCTTCCGCAATACAAACAATGCCAAGCTCGTTGGTCAATGTGATGATGGACTTTAAGATAGCGGTATTTTTTGCTTTATCTTCTATAAAGATTTTGTCCGTTTTTACAATATCAAAGTCAAATTCTGAGACATAGGATAAGCTGGAGTATTCCACACCAAAGTCATCAATTGCGAATCTATAGCCTTTTTGCTTTAATTTTTGCATATGATCTTTAATAACGTTCTTTTCTAGCATTAAGTTTTCATCTTCTGTGACTTCAAGAATCAGGCTAGAACATATCTCATTCTCTAGAGTAAGCATTTTTCTAACAAAAAAATCACTTTCCAGATGCAAGCTGGAAATATTCACTTGGAAACTATTGTTAGAAATGAACGCTTTATTGAAGCTCGACTTGATCAGATTAATTTGAAATAAGGTGTACTCAACGCATAAGTCTAAGTTTTTAATTTGGTCAATACTGTCTTTAACATTAACACCGTCTTTGCTTCTTAAAAACACCTCAATAGAGAACAAGCTTTGATCATTCGTATCAATAATAGGTTGATATTCATTGTAATAAACATGATGTTTTATCTTCCCTCGAATGCACCTTCTCTCGAGAAGTATTACTATTCTTGGTGTCACAAGGAAAATACATACTAAAAATAGCAATAGCGTTGTGGGTACAAAATATAAGTTATAGCGTTTGACGGAATCCGTTATAGGAACAACATAAGAAAGGTTATCTATGATATCCGAGTTACGGTATTTATCACCTAGCTCTTTATCATTAATCGATATGACAATGTCTGAACTATTATTTAAAAATCTATCGACACTGCTTTTCTTGATCAAAATATTGAATTCAAAATTTTCTGTGGTTTTTTTGATAACAAAAATAGGCATTTCTAACGAATTGATTGTATGAGGTCCTGTTATCAAGAACCCCTCATGTGGAGATGGTTTTCTTACCTCGATTCTTTCGTTTTCGCCCCAAGAGTTACATACCACAACACCATGATCGTCGTCTTTCTGAATGACTCCAAACTCTATTGACCCGGGGATGTTAAAAAGCTCTTTACGCATTTGTAAAACAAAACTGCGTGAGCAATTAGCTGTATAACCAACGGATATGAAAGCAATAAAATTCGCTACTTCTTTAAAATAACCTTCCATTTCGGAAAAATATAGCTGCTGTATCTTCTCTTTGGACTCTAATTCTCGTTGTTGATGCCACTTACTTTCTATGAAGTATAGAGAGCTGGTCAAAATAACTACCAAAGAGAAATTAATAATGACGGTTATTAACATCCTTGATTTTGTAGACATGTAACTTCCAATATCTCTTGTTTGTATAGCCTCATTTATAACAAGTTACTAAAGAAAAAATACATAACATTTGTAACCTAAATAAGTCATCTACATAACATAAAACCTAATCAACCTTAACTTACTGAAATATAAGACATTATAAATTTCTAAAAAAAGACAACCAAAGACAAATAATTACAATTTGCTACATAGAATCATTTTCGTCTTTTAACTTTGCGTACTTATAAACCGTATTGCGGCTCACTCCAGCGGTTTTGGCAGTTTGCGAGACATTGCCTTTGAATTCATTTAACAGCCTAGGTATCAAGTCTTCTAACGGTTCATCTTGTTCACTGGCCGCCTTTGATGATGTTGAATCATCAACTTGCCCCATGGCATCGAGGTCATCAAAGAAATCATCAGGTAAATGCCATTCTTCTAGCTCTTCCTCATCGGCCATTGCCATGCCGACTTTTAATACATGAGCGAGTTGGCGCATGTTTCCCGGCCATGGATGCGTCACCAGTAAGTCCAACATAGCTTGCGACAAAGCTGGGCCTGGTTCTTCTTTGCGTAAACGCTCATGAAGGTATTTGATCAATGCCGCTTTGTCAGTGCGCTCACGCAAAGCGGGTAGCTCTATGTTCAAACCTGAAATTCGATAGTATAAATCTTGGCGAAAACGCCCTTCTTTCACTTCTTCTTTTAAGATGCGATTGGTGGCGGAAATCAGTTTAATGTCAACCGGAAAGGCTTCGGTAGAACCCAATGGCGTGACCACTCTTTCTTGCAAAACTCGCAATAAACGCGACTGCACTGCCATGGGCATTTCACCAATTTCATCGAGAAATAATGTGCCGTGATGGGCGCGACGAATCAGACCAATGGAGCCTCGATTTTGCGCACCAGTAAAAGCGCCTTTTTCATAACCAAAAAGTTCAGACTCCACCAATTCAGCAGGAATAGCCGCGCAATTTACCGCCACTAACATCTCTTTGGCGCGGGAGCTGTGATAATGCAAACTGCGTACAAATATCTCTTTACCAGCACCCGTTTCACCATGAATCAAGATAGGAATATCTTTTTCCATAATCTTATGAGCTTGGCGCACTAAACGCTCGACTCGATCGTCGCCATGTTGTAATTCAGCCAATGGAATGACGTTATCTGGAATCGCTTTAGACGACAGTATTTCCGGCTTCTTCACCTTTTCAACGGGTGGATTTTTTTCATTCATAACAATAGCTTCTGGCTGTGATGGTGCAACATAATCTGCTCGCTGACGAAAGTCTGGTATGCGCATGATTTGCTGTACGGGAGGAATCACTTTAACGTAAAACTGATAACGCCCCATGGCAATCAACTTCATCGGCAAACTAAAAGGATGATGTTTGATCTCACGCATTTCGATATCAAATATTTGATTAATGTTGAGCAAAGCCAAGTCCTGCGCGAGAACCACTTCCGCACGACGGTTAGCAGAGACAATCGTACCGTTTTCATCCAGCACCAAAATACCAGACCAATGACTGTCCAAACTGACCACATTGGTATTAAAACTGAGAATAAAATGCTCTTGCTGGAAGGCGGAAAAGATCAGGCGATTCTCCACACTCAACGACATAAGTTTGACCATGCCAAAAGTATGATCTTGAGGCAGATACGCATCTGAGGAGATGTCCAACACACCAACCAAATCGTTTTTGGTGTTGTAGATAGGCGATGCCGAGCCAACCATAAAACGATTAGCACGTAAGAAGTGTTCATCTCGACCCACTTGAATCGCTTCGCCAGTAATCAGAGCGGTACCAATCGCATTGGTGCCAACGCCCATTTCGGTCCATTGGTTCCCGCCTACCAAACCATGCTGTGCAGCACTGCCAAAACGCGGTTGCCCCCAAGTGTTCAATACATGACCTTGGCGGTCCGCTAAAACGATCATACAAGCTGAATTGCTCAGAATATTTTCGTAATACGGCAACACTTCGTTTTCTGTGGTTTCGAGCAAGCTACGATGCTGATCTATCAGATCTGTTAACGAACCTTTTGGCAAGGTCGCGAAATCGGGTCGACTGCTGTGATCCAAGCCAAATTGCTCGCAACGATACCAAGACGCTTGAATTCGCTCCTTGTGAGTTTGCGTCAAATTCGTTTCCGATCCAGAGTCTATGGAGGCAGATGCGGCGGCACTTTGTTGTTGTTTTTGTTCTTCTTCGTCTTGCATTTCCTACTCCAACACCTCAAGGAGATCCCTCGGAGTGTGCATGAAATGTTCACTGTGATTGGCAGACTGTAAACACTTTGAACACTCGTGAACAGTCCTTTTTCGAAAGTGAAAGCCACCAAACCCAACCAAAAATCACAATAAAACCAATATTTTTCAATGATTTATACCTGACCAAAAGTATAGAAAAATTTTTGGCACGGCTTTTGTAAGTACTTACAACATACAGACAAAATTACTGTGCGTTCATTTTTGAGCCTTGCGAAAGACACAAGATGTTCACACAAGAAAACAATAACAACAAAAAAGGTACTTACAATGTCTCTGACGCTGCAGAATGTATCGCGCGTTGTTGAAGGCGAGACGTGGATCGATGATGTAAATTTGTCTCTCGAACCCGGCTCTTTCAACGTTCTACTTGGGCGCACTCTGTCCGGTAAAACGACGCTAATGCGCCTCATGGCAGGTCTTGATCGACCTACCAAAGGAAAAATCCTCATGAATGGAGTGGACGTAACAGGTGTGCCTGTTCGCGAACGCAACATCTCCATGGTGTATCAACAGTTCATCAATTACCCCAACCTCACGGTTTACGAAAACATCGCGTCGCCACTTCGCTTGGCAAAGATGGATGAAAAAGAAGTCGACCGCCGTGTACGTGAAACCGCAGAAATGCTTCGCATCGATCCTTTCCTTGATCGTTTGCCACTGCAACTTTCCGGTGGCCAGCAACAGCGTACGGCCATGGCGAGAGCCTTGGTGAAAGACTCGCAAATTATCTTGTTCGATGAACCTCTGGTTAACCTCGATTACAAATTACGCGAAGAGCTACGCCAAGAATTACGCGCCTTGTTCAAAGCCCGTAACTGCATCGCTATTTACGCCACAACCGAACCGAATGAAGCCTTGGCTCTGGGTGGCAACACCGCTGTTTTAAACGAAGGTCGTTTGCTGCAAATGGGGCCAACTGCTGAGGTTTATCACCAGCCAAAAGACATTATCACTGCAGAGATGTTCTCTGAACCACCAATTAACGTGGTTCCTGGTCGCGTCAGCGAAGAAGAAGTCACTTTCGACGACACTGTCCATTTCCGTTTGAACAGCGATTTGCGCCGCCTGACTCCTGGTGAATATCAGTTTGGTGTGCGTGCGTCGCACATAGGTTTGGTGCCGCACTCTGACGATGATTTAGAGTTGCCTGTCCGAGTTGATTTGGCGGAGATCAGTGGATCAGAAACCTTTTTGCATGTTCACAACCCGCATTTTGATTTAGTACTGCATTTATCTGGGGTTCACGCTTACCAAGTGGATCAAGAAATTAAAGTCTATTTCCCGACGCACAAGCTGTACGCCTTTGATGCTCAAGGCAAGATGGTGCATTCCCCAGCACGAATGAGGGATCAATAATCATGGCTTCTATTACCTTAAATGCCTTAGCGCATACTTATACCGATAATCCAACCAAGCCAGAAGACTACGCCATCCGCGAAATGTCTCATGTTTGGGAACAAGGCGGTGCCTTTGCCCTACTTGGCCCATCTGGCTGCGGTAAATCCACACTACTGAATATTATTTCGGGCCTGCTAAAACCTTCTAACGGGGAGGTTTTATTTGACGGCAAACGCGTTAACGAATTAAAACCCGAAGAACGCAATATCGCGCAGGTTTTCCAATTCCCAGTGGTGTACGACACCATGACAGTGTTTGATAACTTGGCCTTTCCTCTACGCAATATTGGCGTACCAGAATACAAGGTGAAGTCGAAAGTCTACGAAGTTGCCGAGATTCTTGAACTGTCTGACCAGCTAAAGCGCAAAGCCAAAGGTTTGTCAGCGGATCAAAAACAAAAAGTCTCCATGGGACGTGGCTTAGTCCGTGACGATGTATCAGCAATTTTGTTTGATGAGCCTCTTACCGTTATCGATCCACAGCTGAAATGGAAATTACGTCGTAAGCTCAAGCAGATCCATGAACAGTTCAACATCACCATGGTATATGTGACACACGACCAATTAGAAGCCTCCACCTTCGCCGATAAAATTGCTGTGATGTACAACGGGCAAATCGTCCAGTTCGGCACACCACGGGAATTATTCGAAACCCCAGCACACACGTTTGTTGGCTACTTTATCGGCAGTCCAGGCATGAACTTTTTTGAAGCAGAACTGAAAACTAACGATGAAGAAAAAGCGGCGCTGATGTTTGGAGAGCATGAAATATCCGTTAGCGATGCCATGCTAACGCGCTTAAGCGCCATGGGAGCCAGCAAGGTCACCTTAGGGATTCGCCCTGAGTTTGTCCATGTATGGGAAGGTAAAAATGACGACGCCTTTTCTGTCAACGTGGATTACGTGGAAGACCTTGGTACCTACAAGATTCTGTCTTTCATGTTCCATGGGCAAGTAATGAAGGCGCGCTTGAGCGAAGACCAAAAGGTCCCTTCAGGGCAAATCTATGTGAGCTTTCCGGAACAATGGACCAAGGTCTATGTGGACGAATATTTGGTAGATGTAGACGGTCAAGCAGACACAGCTCAGCAGAATAAGGAGACCGACCATGCAAACTAAAGTCGAGAACAACAAGGCATGGTTCCTTGTTATGCCCGTTTTCCTCATCGTTGCTTTCTCTGCCATCATTCCATTGATGACGGTGGTGAACTATTCGGTGCAGGATATTTTTGATCCTTATACTCGCTACTTTGTGGGCACTGAGTGGTTCAAACAAGTGATGCTAGACAGCCGCTTACATGAAGCCCTGCTGCGTCAATTTATCTACTCATTCACCATTCTTATCATTGAAGTACCACTGGGTATTTGTGTTGCCTTAATGATGCCAACCAAAGGTCGCGGCGCCTCTTTGGCTTTGATTTTGGTGGCGATTCCCCTGCTGATTCCATGGAACGTAGTAGGCACAATTTGGCAAATCTTCGGCCGTGCCGACATAGGTTTGTTCGGTGCCTTTATGAGTAGTATCGGTGTCGATTACAACTACGCGTCTGATCCTACTGATGCTTGGTTAACCGTAGTTTTGATGGACGTTTGGCATTGGACGCCATTGGTTGCCTTGTTGTGCTATTCAGGTCTACGAGCGATTCCTGAAGTCTATTATCAAGCGGCGCGTATCGACCAAGCGTCTCGCTGGGCGGTATTCCGTTATATCCAGCTGCCTAAGCTTACTAACGTACTGATTATTGGTGTGTTATTGCGCTTTATGGATTCTTTCATGATTTACACCGAGCCTTTTGTACTAACAGGCGGTGGTCCAGGAAGCTCTACGACTTTCTTGAGTCAGTCCTTGGTACAGCAAGCCATCGGCCAGTTTGATCTTGGCCCTGCGGCGGCGTTCTCACTGGTGTACTTCTTAATCATCTTGCTCGTGTGTTGGGTGTTCTACACCACCATCATGAACATGCAAAAAGACAAGTAGGAGCGGATCATGACGCAATTAAAAACATCAATGACGCGCCACAATACAGGTACAAAAGAGCAAGCTCCGGTGTATAGCCGAGCTGAGCGCAAAACCCGCAACGCACACCTTCGTGGTCGCTTTGGTTTGGTGCTGTATTTGGTTCTGTTATTACTGCCAATCTATTGGCTAATCAACATGTCATTTAAAACCAATACGGAAATTCTTAGCGGGTTATCTTTCGTCCCAGCGGATTTCACTTTGGCGAACTACGCCAAGATATTTGGCGACCCAACCTGGTACATGGGTTACGTAAACTCAATCTTTTACGTGTCCATGAACATGGTCATCAGCTTACTAGTTGCCTTGCCTGCTGCTTATGCCTTTAGCCGCTATAAGTTCATTGGCGATAAGCACATGTTTTTCTGGTTGCTATCTAATCGTATGGCACCACCTGCGGTTTTCTTACTGCCTTTCTTCCAACTGTATTCGTCAGTGGGGTTGTTCGACACCCATATCGCCGTGGCGCTAGCACACTGTATTTTCACTGTGCCATTAGCTGTTTGGATACTGGAAGGTTTTATGAGTGGCGTGCCGCGTGAGATTGATGAAACAGCATACATAGATGGCTACTCGTTTCCGAAATTCTTCGTGCGTATCTTCATTCCCTTGATTCGCTCAGGTATCGGTGTGACGGCCTTCTTCTGCTTCATGTTCTCTTGGGTAGAACTATTGCTAGCGCGAACATTAACGTCAGTCGAAGCAAAACCTATTGCCGCCATTATGACAAGAACGGTGTCTGCTTCAGGGATGGATTGGGGGCTGCTCGCGGCCGCAGGTGTACTGACAATTATTCCGGGAATGCTGGTCATTTACTTCGTTCGTAACCATGTGGCGAAGGGCTTTGCCCTTGGTCGAGTGTAAGGAGAATTATTATGGCTTGGATGTCTTGGACATTACCTACTGCCCTGTTTTTTATCGGCATTGCTGTGCTCTTGGTCGGTATGACCACATGGCAACTGATCTCACCTTGCGTAGAGCGTCGTGGCTTTTTACCACTAGCCACCACACGCGGTGATCGCTTATTCATTGGCCTGCTTAGCAGTGCTTTTATCCACCTTGCATTCGTTGCGTTAACGGATGTGAACATCGCGGTGGCCACCGTCCTATGTGCATTTTGGATGCTTATCCTAATGCGCTGGGGCTAGTCAGCGTCCTTATCAGTAATAAAGGATGAAATTTTTGGCACGGAAGCCAAACCTAAAAACCTAAAAGAAAAACCAAACTTAGTTGAGGTAAAACATGCACTACAATAAGAAAAAAATTGCACTCGCCGCCTTACCCTTTGCTGTCATGATGCATTCAGCCACCTTATGGGCTGACGCATACTCAGATGCTGCAGAAAAATGGGTAGATACCGAATTCACCGTTTCTACACTAAGCAAGCAACAACAGCTTGACGAAATGCATTGGTTCACCGAAGCCGCAAAAAAATTCCGCGGTATGGAAATCAACGTCGCGTCTGAAACGTTAACAACGCACAAATACGAGTCTCAAGTGTTGGCGAAAGCCTTCACTGAAATCACTGGTATCAAAGTCAACCATGACTTGATTCAAGAAGGTGATGTCGTTGAAAAACTGCAAACACAAATGCAATCTGGTCGTAACATCTATGATGCTTACGTGAATGATTCCGACTTGATCGGTACCCATTTCCGCTACGGAAAAGTGGTACCTATCTCTGACATGATGCAAGGCGACGGTAAAGACTTCACGCTACCAACCTTAGATCTTGCGGATTTCATCGGTTTGGATTTCACTACAGGGCCAGATGGCAAACTTTACCAATTACCAACACAGCAGTTTGCTAACCTTTATTGGTTCCGTGCTGACTGGTTTGCTCGTCCTGACCTAAAAGCCAAATTCAAATCCATTTACGGCTATGAACTGGGTGTGCCAGTTAACTGGTCTGCTTATGAAGACATCGCAGAGTTCTTCACTGACAAAGTGAAAAACATCGATGGCGAGCGCGTTTACGGCCATATGGATTACGGTAAAAAAGACCCTTCTCTAGGCTGGCGTTTCACCGATGCTTGGTTCTCTATGGCCGGTGCTGGCGATAAGGGTACACCTAATGGTTTACCTGTCGATGAATGGGGAATCCGTATTAAAGATGCCTGTTCACCTGTAGGCTCCAGCGTTTCTCGTGGTGGTGCAACAAACGGCCCAGCTGCGGTTTACGCAACAACCAAATACGTCGAATGGTTGCGTAAGTACGCGCCACCAGAAGCACAAGGCATGACCTTCTCTGAATCTGGCCCAGTGCCAGCGCAAGGTGGCGTAGCTCAGCAAATTTTCTGGTACACCGCATTTACCGCTGACATGACTACTAAAGGTCTTCCTGTTGTAAACGAAGATGGTACGCCAAAATGGCGCATGGCTCCTTCTCCGGTTGGGCCATACTGGGAAGAAGGCATGAAGAAAGGTTATCAAGACGTTGGTGCTTGGACTTTCATGAACTCGACACCAGACGATCGTCGCCTAGCGGCTTGGATGTATGCTCAGTTCACAACGTCCAAAACAGTCTCTTTGAAGAAAACCTTAGTCGGTCTAACGCCTATTCGTGAGTCGGATATCAACTCTCCTGAAATGGCCGCAGCAGCGCCTAAATTGGGTGGTTTGGTTGAGTTCTATAAAGGGCCAGCTCGTAAAGAGTGGTCGCCAACAGGGATCAAC
Organism: Marinomonas sp. ATLA20; assembly: GCF_057180105.1. Classification (NCBI taxonomy): domain Bacteria; kingdom Pseudomonadati; phylum Pseudomonadota; class Gammaproteobacteria; order Oceanospirillales; family Oceanospirillaceae; genus Marinomonas; species Marinomonas sp. ATLA20. Next base: position 529,922 of record NZ_JBXUKU010000001.1, on the reverse strand, counting down.
GTGCCAGATTATCCTAAGCTGGCTCAGCTTTGGTGGCAGTACATTTCTCAAGCAGCAAGCGGAGAAGCAACGCCACAAGAAGCACTTAACGGCCTAGCGGCAGCACAAGATAAAGTCATGGAGCGTCTAGAACGCGCTAATGTACAGCCTATCTGTGGACCGAAAATGAACAAGCCGCGTGATGAAGCGTACTGGTTGGCTCAACCTGGCGCACCAAAACCGAAGTTGGCTAATGAGAAACCAAAAGGTGTTACGGTTTCTTATGACGACCTACTTCGTTCTTGGGAATAATATCTCGCCATTATCTCTGAACGTTTGACCGGCTTAGGCCGGTCTTTTTTTGGTGGGTAAATAGAAAGGTGATTGCCTTTGAAGTATTTAAAGTGCGGGGGGGGGGAACAACAGAGTAAAAATAGCAGCGTCAGTGTGTCATTGGCTCGTCGTCCGACATCAAGGCTTTTAGCTCATCCTGCAAACTTTCGATTTTTTCGGCCAATATGTGCTGCTGTGAAGGCGGTATTTGCGCAATATCCTGAAGCGACACTTTTTCCAAATTTTCGAGCAAGCTAACCAAATGTTGTATACGGTCATCTTTTCTGTTCATGCGGGTTCTCTCCGTAGATTGCATGGTAGTTACTTAACCATAGACAACTTTAGGAAATTACTCTGTCATAAATAAGAAAAGTTATGTAAAAAATTGAAGCATTTACAGAAAATCGTACGGATAATAATCATTCTCGGAGCCCAAAAAGAAACCACCAGCAGCTAACAAGCGCCTTTTTTCGCTTGTCCCGGAGGGCAGAATGCCCCTGCTTTGCCACTCTCTCTGTGAGCATCATCGTTTTTCGCCTCAATATCTATGCCAGCAAATTTCCCGCCCACTCGATTTATCTCGCAACCGGTTAACGACACAAAACTAACTGCAATAATAAGTAAAGTGGCTCTCATTTTTATCTCCTCATTTTACGAATGAGCGAGCATAGCAAAGTACTTTTCATTCAACTCTCAGCCTTACAAAGTCATGACTGTAATTTTCACTATCCAAAGGTCGCTGACTTTATCCTTTCGAAAAAATATTAAGCAACCCAACAGCTAATGATTTTTTTGGTAAAAACGCTGGCTGATATCCGCCGCCAAATGAGAAGCAAACATAGGGTGAGGAATCGGAGCAACCGCCAGTACGATATCCACAGAAGGCAAAGCAGGTAAGTTAGAGTCTTCAATAATAGTAAGTCCATAGGAAACACTGGATCGTGCCATAGCGCTGATACCTTGTCCTTTGCGCAGCAAGCTTTTAATTGCCGTCGCACTGGAACTACTGCACATCAATCGATATGCTCGCCCCTGTTTTTCTAAGCCATCAATGGCTGTGCTATGGAACTTACAGTCGGGCTCGTACAAGACCAAAGACAAGGGAGTTTGATTCTCTATTAGAGAGTCTATTTGAGTGCTTATTTTGTCATCTGCTTGGCTATTATCGCCTTTCACCCAAACGCCAGAATCGTGTTTTAGCAGATAACCTTCTTCCGCATCTGGCGCGCGAGTCAAAATGGCCACATCTATTTTTCCTTGGTCTAGCATAAGACGCAATTGTGTACTGCAATCACAGACGATTCGTATGCTCTGATGCGGCAAGGTCTAACGAACCAAGGCCACGATGGAAGGTAATATGGACTCGGCATAATCATCAGGACAGCCAATGGTCAACGGCGGATGTTGCAGATGCGCTGAAAAGTGCCCCAAAGCCTCATCATGCAAAGACACCAGACGTCTTGCATAACTCACCAAATGTTGGCCTTGTTCTGTCAATCCAAGGTTACGACCTTCCTTCATAAACAGAGCATGACCTGTTTCTTCTTCCAGCTTTTTCATCTGCATACTAATAGCACTCTGAGTACGGAAAGTCTGCTTGGCCGCGCGGGTAAAACTGCCCGTATCAACAAAAGCGATAAAGCTACGAAGAGCATCAATATCCATAAATAAATCATCTATCAAAGTTTGGAATAGGAAACATCAAAACTATTCGTTAGTCGTTACAAAAACAAGCTGCAACAATGCTTTTCTTAAACAAAGTAGACATCGAAAAAGAGACATCAAATAGGAGCGTTCCACAATGAAACTGATCATCGGCAATAAAAATTACTCATCTTGGTCATTACGGGGTTGGTTGGCATTAAAAGCCTTCGACATCCCATTTGAAGAAATAAAGCTCCGTTTGTTCAGCGATGAATTCTATAGCGAACTGGCTAAGCACTCTCCTGTGGGTAAAGTACCTGTTTTAGTGGATGGCGACTTGAGCGTATGGGATTCTCTTGCCATTTGCGAATACCTCAACGAAAACTATTTAGATGGAAAAGGTTGGCCTGAGGATAAAAACAACCGCGCCGTGGCGCGCTCTGTTGTCGCCGATATGCATTCTGGCTTGTTTGGTATTCGCGGTGAAATGCCGATGAATTGCCGTGCGAAGCGTCGTGTTGAACTAAGCGACACGGCAAAAAAAGAAGTCGCAAATCTAGATGCTATTTGGTCTAGTTTACGTGTTAAGCACGCCCCAACTGGCGACTATTTATTTGGTGAGTTTAGCTTGGTCGACGTATTTTTCGCTCCCGTTATATTCCGTTTTGCAACTTACGGTATCGCATTATCCGACGCGGCCAGTGCCTATCACAAAACTCTGCTAGCGCACCCAGATATGCAAGCATGGTTAAACGATGCCCTAGCAGAAACAGACATCATTCCAGAGGAAGAAGTGGGCGAAGCCATTTGATTTTTTGTGATTCGTAACTCCATAAAAAACGAAAGCCAATGATGGCTTTCGTTTTTTATAATGTATCAAAAGGTCAATTAATCTTTAGGTTGTTTCGCATCAGGTTTCCATGAGTTAACTAATGCCTTTTGATCAAACATTTGATAAACCCATTCACGGCCGTCTTTCACTTTTTTAAATAACTGCAATTCAACCAATCCGTTCAACACGGTCGCGGCGGTGTTGTAGGAACAACCTAAATTGTCTTTCACATTGTTAATAGTAAAAGAAACAGCTTTCTGACTTTTTGCCACTTGGAAAACTGTCTGCTGCTTATCCGTCAACTGACGATACAAACCAGAATCCCACAGCCACCTATTAAACACTTCGGTTTGCTCTACAGACTCCTTATAAGAGGCTTTAAATTTGTTGATGGCTCGAGTGATAATCCGACATTGATAGTCTACAAAGTAGGTTAAATCCATGTCGTCCGTTTCGGTATAGAGATAGCTTTTACCATATTGCACAGGGGCTTCTTTCAATAACAAGCTGATTGCAATATAACGAAACGCCGCAAACTCATTTTTAAACATATACCAATAAAATAGCGCCCTAGCGACACGACCATTGCCATCATGAAAAGGGTGTTCATAGCCGATTCGGAAATGCAGCGTAATGGCCTTGACTAAAGGATGGATATAACCCGAACTTTCCGCATCATGATGTGACTGATTGACCCATCTCACCAACATATCAAGTCGACTACTTAAGAATTCGGCTTTGGGTGGCGTATGAACCACTTCACCGTCATTGTTCTCTACCACCACATCATCAGACGTTCGAATCACGCCAGGTTTGTATTTATTATCTTCTATACCTTCCACGCCGATCTGGTGGAGTTCTTCTATAAATTCAACCGAGAGGTTTTTGCTTCTATGCTCCCACGCAAACTTCATCATTCTGAAATTACCAAGAATCATTTTTTCATCAATGCTTCTGGGCTTTCTATCCCGTTTTAGCATGTCTTTTGCAACCTTGGTTGTGGTGGCTGCACCCTCTAGCTGACTGCTGCTAATGGCTTCGTCTTCAATTAGGTCATTCAATAAATAGTCTAGATGCTTTTGCTCACCGATCTTGTTACACATCCACTCCAATGCGGCGGTTGTTGTATTTCGATCCGTCTCACTGATGGCTTTTTGAATGGTTGGAGTCATGAATAAAGTAGCAGGTGCTAAGCGCTTCCCAAGAAAGGAGTCATAAACATCTTGCGATTGTCTTTGTCTGGCTTCTTTTAGCAATGACCAAACTAATGTTGGGTTCAACTGCTTGGGTAATCTATGTTTGAGCTCATCAAAATGGAGATATCGCCCTTTAACGTCTATCGATGAGAGATAGTTCGTATAACCAATCACTAGCACCCCATTGTTATAAATCTTCGTAATAGGATTTTCTATTAAGTATTTAGGCGGTGAAGTAATCATGTATATCTCAAAAGCAAGAATAATTGAGATAAAGGTAGCAAAGAAAAAACCACCTGTCTCAAAAAAGTACCATTTTGAGATAGGTATCATTTTTATGAAGTAGCAATGCATGGTGATTTCCCAGTAAAATCAAACCTTGACTCATTTCTCTACTTTCAAGGTTTTCATGACGAAATTCACACTCCCCAAAGGACTGACAGAAGCACTTAAAAGTGGTCAATTAATTCCGTTCGTTGGGGCAGGGGTTTCCATGTCTGTCAAAAAGGCTGGCTCCCAAGAATCTCTTTTTCCTAGCTGGGGCGCGTTATTAGAGAGGAGTGCTGTGACAGTAAGAGATAACGGTGACAAACCGACAGCAGATCTTATCAAAGCATTCCTTGCCAGAAATAAAGATGACGCTTATCTACAAGCCGCTACCTATGCTCAGGAAGCATTAGGAAATCACGAATGGAATACTTTTCTAAAAGAACAACTTTCATTTACGAAAGACCAATGTGAAACGTCAAGTCTGGCATTAGCGCAGTCTATCTGGCGGTTAAATTGTCCGCTCATCATTACGACTAACTACGACAAAGTATTAGATTGGGCTTGCCCAATGTTGGCAGACCTAAATCACTGGGATATTGAAGCTGCTCATGAACAAGCAAACTCACTTTCAACCAAACTAACTCAGCATACTGTTTGGCATTTGCATGGTCGTATTAGCAATGCAAATAACCTTATACTAACTCCAGACGGCTACACGCATTTATACAGTGAAAATAAAGACCAGCAAAAATACGCAGCAGCACTAGCCACACTAAAAACATATTTCACCACTAACCGGTTTATTTTTATTGGTTTCAGCTTTGACGATGTGGTTTTTGCTGGTGCCCTACAATCCGTCAGCAAAATCTTTGATAAAAATACTCCAAAGCATTTTGTTCTAATTAAAGAAAATCAACGTGAAAGAATAGAAAAACTTGGATTGCCTTTAATTCCTGTCAACTATGAAAACCACGAGGATTTACCCGCGTTATTGAACCAGCTGGCCAGCCATGCTGAACGAGTGAATCAGAACGAACAGTCAAAGCCTGTCGGAACAAATACCTTACCGACAACCATTTCGCCAGCACCAAACACCAAACCTGATTTTGATATCAACAATCCGGTTTTTAATCTGCCTTTTCGGTCAAAAGGGGAAGGTGTCGTCGGTAGAGAGCAGGTTCTACAAGATCTGAGAACACAACTTGTTTCAGGACAACAAACCTGCATTGGCCATGCGGCTTCTTTTAATGGCATGGGCGGTTTAGGGAAAACACAGCTCGCCGTCGAGTACGCGTATCGATATAGAGATGAATACCCCAATGGAGTCATGTGGATTGCTGCGGATCAGGACATCTCTACCCAGTTAGTCACCATGGCGAATAACGCCAAGTGGTTTTCACCCCATTTGGAAACGGCAGACTTGCTAGCAAAAGCACGAGAGAAACTACAAAACAGTTCAGATTGCTTAATCATTTTTGATAACGTCGAAAGCAAAGAACAAATTCAAGTCTACTTGCCCAATATAAACGCAGCACCTCATCTAATAATAACCAGCCGAATGAATACAATCGGCGGTTTTACCGTGCTGCCTTTAACGCTTTTGAGCGACGAAGAATCCGTTGAATTGTTGCTAAAAGAAGCGAACCGCGAACACCTTGAATTATCAATCGAAGACAAGCGAGTTTGCCAAGACATTGTGGAAACTTTAGGTCATTTACCTCTTGCGATTGAGCTAGCGGGGGCCTACCTAAAACGCCTTCCAAGCGTTACCTTTGCAAACTACAAAACCCTATTACATTCCAGTTTAGACAAAGCATTAACCACAAAAGACCACGCCAGTTTTACCGATCATCAAAAAGGGCTGTTTGGAACTTTAACGCTGACAGAGCGAGAGGTAGAGCAATCACCGCTTATAGAAGATATTTTACGCATACTTAGTTGGAGCGCTACAGCGTCTATGAGTACATCTTTAATGGCAACATTATTAGCAGTAGAAGAGGCCGAACTAATAGAACCGTTGGCCTTGGGCGTAGAACTTCGACTTTTATCATCCACGGAAAATAACCGCTATGCCATTCACCGTTTACTGAAAGAGATTCAACGCGAGCTACACACATTAGAAACAATGAATGAATGGGGACAAAAAATCTGCCAACATATGATTAGCTGGTTTGAAAAGCGTAAAAACGAGTTCCTAGATCTGGCAGATTACCAAGCAGAAATAGATCATTTGGAGAACTGGCAGCAATTAGCTAATCAACATAAGTGGTCGCAAGCCATTGCCCTTATATGGTTACAAGCTTATCCACTCTGGCACCTTGGACAGTACCAACAAAGTGAAGCTCTTTTACTAAAAGCATTAGACTTATTTGAATATACGCATAAAGAAGAAAACAAAGACAACCAGCTGTTAAAAGCTCATTTATTAACCGATTTAGGGACTATTTATATTCACCTAGGTAAAACGAATCAAGGACTGATTAATACAGGATCAGCACTTACTATAAGACGAAGGTATTTAGATGAAAAAAACCGAGATGTGGCGATAAACTATAACAATATTGGAATTGTCTACAGCAATTTAGGGAAATTTCACGAGGCGTTACAAAATAGTAAAAAAGCCCTCGGGTTACAATTGGAGCTATTTGGTGAACAAAATACAGATGTCGCTAGAAGCTATAGTAACATCGGCAATATATTCCTAAGTCTAGGTCAATACAGCGCAGCACTAGAGCACGGAAAAAAGGCACTCTATTTACGACTAGAGCTGTTCGGTGAACAACATCCTGATGTAGCAATTAGCTACAATAATATTGGTAGTTGTTACGACAAACTAACTCAACATGAGAAAGCACTAGAAAACTCAGAAAAAGCAATAGATTTACAACGAAAGCTATTCGGTGAGAAGCACCCAGATATCGCTACAAGTTATAACAATATTGGTGGTACTTACAGAAATTTAAGACTATATGAAGAAGCATTCATGTCCTTTAAAAATGCCATTTCAATTAGTATCGAGAGTTTCACAAATAACCCCAAGAGTATTATTAATATTCTAAATGGCATGACAGAAACGCTCGTGTTAGATAAACGCTTTAAAACAGCTTTAGAGGAATTAGCATCATTAAGAAAATTAGCAGCAAAAAATAGAGTGCTCAAATATGAGCTAAAAAGACTTGATCAATATATAAAACGCGAGGCTGGGAAATCAGGCATTCGGCTCAATACGATAAACAGTAAGAAGAAAATACCGAAGCGACGTTAGCCGATACGAAGCAAAAGCCAATATGGGCTTTTACTTTTTTGTTTTATATGTCTGGCACTTATAAAGTAAAATGCAGCGCTAACTCACTTATCTATTTCCAAGGCTCTCATGAAAAAAATGACACACAACGACGAGCAGACAGATCAACCCGATGAGACATTAGACAATGCGTGAAACGCGTTTGAAATAAGCTTATCTAATTTCTCAAAAGATCACTCAGATGCCATCAATTACATGAAGGCAATTGCTGATAATTTTCTGAGGCATTAAAAGAAATAGAGATGTCAGAACTACAAAGCCATATCAAACAAAAAGGCGCGAAATCTGGCTTTAGATTCAATAGCCCGACTAAAAAAACCAATAAACGCAAACCAAAGCGGCGTTAATTAAACAGGAAGCTAGACGTTGTCCAAGCATAAAACTCAGTAGACGGTTTAATGACTTACGGATCTCTTAACCCAAGGTTATGAACACACAGACTATACGAAAGGCCTTCCATAAGAAAACACAATGCTATTATTCGTCATAGAAAAAACACTGAATCGCTAAAGAGGGCAATAATTCGATGACAACGGCTGAACTGTCTAAACTTGAAGGCTTCCAAAACAAGGGTGTCCTTAAGCTTTCCAATGTCATCGATGTTGAAAAGGTTGCCGATGTACAAACCCATCTTTGGCAGGAAGTTGACCGCAAGTTTGGCATTCATATCGACGAACCTAACACATGGTTTTCCAATGCCAATAACCCTGTCGGAGACGCTCGTGCAAAACGGCTGAATGGTGTGGGATCGATTATGCGAGACTTAAAAGCCTCGGGGAAACTCGATGATATTGAGCGTGCGATCCAACTGGTTATCGATCAAGTATTTGGCGCTGACACTTGGCGCCCGTTAGATCTTTGGTATTCTTTATTGAGCTTTCCTGGCTCAGAGTCGGTTTGGAATGTGCCTCATAAATCTTGGCACTGCGATGAACCCTGTGTGGTGGGAGACGCCGAGCCTTGGAGTTTATTTGTCTTTGTGTTGCTCGATAATGTCACGACAGATATGGGGGCGACAACCGTCATTTCAGGGTCTCATCGACGTGCGGAACGTCTGGCTAAAACACTCGGGACATCAAATAACGAGGCATTAATAAACGCCTTTGAATCAGTTAATAGCGGACTGTTTGATAATCCGAACGACGTCACGCTATTGCCTATGGATCAGGTGTTAGATCCCCTTATTCAAGAAGACCCTTGGTTCCAAGAGTTGGTTCAAGAAGGCTCCCCTGATCAACGAATCCAACGATTCATAAAAGAAGGCAGTTCACTGCACAACATCGAACAAAAGGTTGTCACATTGACCGGTATCGCAGGTGATATCATCGTATTGGATCCGCGCTGTCTTCATACCTTTTCCGCGAATGTGTCTAATCTTCCGAGACAAGTATTACGACTCGATTTTAGACGCCAATTATAATCTACCTTCCAAGGCTTTCATGACCACAATGACGCGCAACGACGAACAGACAGATCAACCAGATGAGACATTGAACAATGCGAGAAAGGCGTTTGAAATCAGTTTGTCTAACTTCACCACGGACCACACGGAAGTCATCAACCACATGCAGGAAATTGTTGAGATTTTACTTAAGCAGAAGCAGTTTGCTGAAGCATTAAAAGAAATCGAGCAATTAAAAAAACTGGCAACGTCGAATAAGAAGATAAAAATTGCTATGTTGGAAATGAAAGGTCGTATCAAACAGGTTGGCGCTAGATCTGGTTTTCGATCTAGAGCCACCAAAAAATATACGACAAAAAAACCTAAGAACGCTTAAGGAAGGTACGAATAAGTCTACTAAGCCTCAGTCTTTCAGAGAAACCGTCAAATAAGGCGCGACTCTGAAGGAATGTAGGTACCTTTCAAAGAGTCGCAACGACATGTGACGTTTTCTCTGAAAGACCCGCAGGGCATGGCCTAAAAGCCTGTATTCTTTGTTGAACACCTCGCAAATAGAACCACTATTCACATTCGGCACTCGCCTCGAACAACAGGCTTTTATCCACATGCTGAGGCAAGAGGACTTGCTCGCACCTTCCTTAATCAAAGCGGAAGCTAGACGCTGTCCAACCGCCAAATATCCCTTCATCGTGGTAAACACAAGTTGCTTTCGCATTTTCAGCGGCACCAAGGGCAACCATAAGAGGAATCAAATGATCTTCTCTTGGATGGCAAAGTCGAGCGTATGGGGCTTTGTCCCACTCCACTATGCTTGCACTGCGCTCGGCTGGCTCGGATTCTAATAAGGTTTCTTGTAGCCAAGCATCAAACTCAGTAGAGGGTTTAATGGCTTGCGGCCCCCTTAATCCAAGGTTATGAAAGCTCAAACCACTGCCGACAATTAAAACGCCTTCTTCACGCAAGGGAGCTAAGGCACGGCCTAGCGCCATATGTTCTTCTGGGTTTAGGTTCGATTTAAGTGACAGCTGGACCATAGGCATGTCTGCTTCTGGATACATCACGGCCATTGGTGCGAACGCACCGTGATCGAAACCTTTTTTATCATCCAGATCCACTGGAAAGCCTGCGCCTTTAATAAGTTCAGCGACGCGATTGGCCACCCCTGGCGAGCCAGGGGCTTGGTATTTCACCTCATAAGTATGCGCGGGAAAACCGTAATAGTCGTATTCCATTCCAGGCGCTGGGTTAGACTGCACACCAAAGGTGTTGCGTTCCCAATGACCAGAGATCATCAAAATCGCTTTTGGCTTTTCAGGCAATTCTTGTGTCATTCGAACCAAAGACGCTTCAAGGTTGGAAAACATGGCGCGCATGTCAGCGATATAAGGCCAAGGGCCGCCGCCGTGAGAAATAAAATAAGTGGGTAACATAATCATTCACCTCTAAAACTGGAGTCGTTAGCCAACTTGAAAAACACTAAATTGGCTTTAATTAATGCGATCAGTTTAGGCTTGTGACATGGCTTGATCAATATACATCCGGTTAACCCATCATTTCACTTTGATTAATAATAAAAGCAGAAAATGGCATTTGATTTCATCTAGATCAAGAAAAACAAACACCTCATGCCATAAGTCATGACGGTGTTTGTTTGTAATAAGCTCGTCACTTATTATGAGGCGTTATTGGCTTTTTCAGGAGTATAGACACGCAAACGATGACCATCGGGATCAAGCGCAGTAAAGGTCGTACCAAAATCCAACTCAGTTGGGTCTTGAATGATGCCGACACCCAGCTCTCGCCATTTGATGTAGTTAATCTGCAAAGTAATCAGGTTATCAAGAGTTAATGCCACTTCCATACTACCGGCGGGAACATCATTGGCTTTTGGCAATACGTCTTCTCGCGCCCATAAGCCAAACTTGGCTCCCGTTTCCGAGACAAACAAGGCGAAGCCTTCAGTTAACTCCACAGGTTCGCGGTCAAACAAAGGACGGTAAAAATCCACACTGCGCTGAACATTATCCACATATAAGATGGTGAAATTTGAAAGATCCATACTGATAATCCTATTCGCTGTTTATATTTCACGTTAAAAGTTTAGTACTTCTCATCAGGCTTTGACCCGATAAAGTGAGAATAAACAAGCAGAGTGTCAGATCTTGTCAGTAGTCAAAGCTAGCTTTAAAGCAAAATGCCTCGATCAGCCAAAAACTGCTCTAAGTTCTTATTGATAAAATGGCCTTTTACGATACGTATAAATGTCCAAATTGAAGTCAATAGCAATAAAACAATAAACCAAAGGTGAAAATCTGGCAGATAGAACTGCATCAGGATTTGAATAATAATCCCGCAAAAACTAAGCCACTCAAAAATCATCAACCTAGATACAAAGTACATATTTCTAGAGCGGCTCTTCAAGATTTCAAAAGACCCAGTCCAACTATGAATGGCTATTACCGTGTTTTTATACTTCAACTCAGCTGAGTAGCCAGATCGCTTGAACTCGTTTGCAAGATTGATTATGTCCATAACCTATTCCCTTCCTTGGTTAGTTACTATTTATCCAATAAATCATCACTTTTACTGAGTTGATTCAATGTCGCTCGCCATTGTTTTAGCAATACATGACGAGGTGTTGCATAACGAGTATTGATTAGTTCACTCGATAAGATTCTATCGGTTCGAAAGTTTCGAATCTCTTGTCTCAACTCACACCAAGCAACCAACACACGCACTTCGTCGAAATAGCCTAAAGCAAATGGCCAGATACGGCGCTGAGAGTGTTTGCCTTTTAAATCTCGATAATCAATGGAAAGAATCTTTTCATCTCGAATCGCTTGGCGAACTTCGGCCATATTCACCGTATCTGTGGTCGTCTCTTTACTCGGGCCGATCAACAAAGTCGTATCGTCGAGCATGTCTTTTAACTCCATAGGCAATACCGCTGCAATTTTGTTTAAGGCATTTTGTGCGCCATTGCTTAGTTGGTTGTCAGTGCGTTGCGCCACCCAACGAGCACCAAGAACCAAAGCTTCTATTTCTTCCTCGGTGAACATTAATGGCGGCAGCAGAAAGCCAGGCTTGAGTACGTAACCCACGCCCGCTTCGCCTTGGATATTTGCCCCCTGCTCTTGCAGCGTTGCAATATCTCGATACAGGGTTCGCACACTCACCTCCAGCTTGTCAGCTAAGGTTTGGCCAGATACCGGATATCGATGACTCCGCAGTAAAGCAATGAGAGCAAGCAAACGTTGAGAACGAACCACGTTTTTACTCTCCGCTAGAGGTTTTTTGGTTCAGCGGATAATCTGCAAAGCCCACCGCTAACTTGTCCAATGTCACATCCCGAAAACGCTCTAACAATAACGCTTCGGCTTCAATCAATACGTCACTAATCGCTTGGTTAACGGCTATTTCGATGGGGCACGAGGTATGTTCGTCCGACAGTCCTATGGTGAAGACAGAGCTTTCACCAAGCGCATTATGAATGTCTAGCAGGGTGATATCAGACAAGGCGACGGCCAATGACCAACCGCCACCATGACCTTTCACTGAGGTGACATAGCCTTTGTCTCGTAAACCCGCCATGGTGCGACGCACGACAACCGGGTTGGTATTAAGCATTGTAGCGATCTTTTCTGACGTCGCTGGCGCATCTAACTGATCCATGTGAATCAGTACGTGCAGCATACGGGATAAACGGCTGTCTTTTCTCATCAGGTCTCTCATAGCAAATAGCAATGTCTACATTCTACCCCAGATTATCAAATAACATTAAAAGTATCGTAAGTTGACTTTTCATTATCATGTAACTTATGATGTTTCTTAATATCAATCTACTTACACAGAAACAAGGAACAAACAATGCAACTCGACGTTATCGTAATTGGTGGAAGCTTTGCTGGGCTTTCCGCCGCCATGCAGCTCGTAAGAGGGCAAAGAACCGTCACTGTCATCGACGCTGGCGAACCCAGAAATCGCTTCGCGGATGAATCTCATGGATTTTTCGGTTTGGATGGTGTGTCACCATTTGCCATTCAGCAAGAGGCTTATCGTCAGCTACTAAAATACCCAACCGCCAGTATTGTGGAAGGCAAAGCGACAAGCGTCGAAAAGCTCGCTGAAGGGTTCAGTGTTACGCTCGCAGATAAAAGCATACTGACCAGTAAGAAGCTCATTTTGGCGACGGGATTAAAAGATGAGATTCCAGACATCCCAGGTCTAACAGAACGCTGGGGGGCAACCGTCATTCACTGCCCTTATTGCCACGGCTATGAAGTTCGCAACCAGCCACTTGGTGTTCTTGCCACCAGCCCAATGTCCATTCATCAAGCAGGTATGATCCCTGACTGGGGCCCAACCACGTATTTTACTCAGGGCCTGTACGAACCAGACGAAGAACAGCGAGAATTTTTACTGAAACGAGGTGTCACCATTGAAAGTACTCCTATATTAGAAGTATTAGGACGAGCACCGGAGATTTCCTCTGTCTACCTTGCTGACGGCAGGACAATTCGTATTGCGGCACTCTTTGTTGCCCCCAAGACTCATATGACAAGCCCATTTGCAGAACAGTTAGGCTGTGAGTTTGAAGAAGGCCCTCTTGGTCTTGTGATCAAAACCAATGCCATGAAACAAACGTCAGTAGAAGGTGTCTTTGCGGCTGGCGATGCCGCCAGCCCAATGCACAATGCCACCTTAGCCTCGGCAGCTGGTGTAATGGCCGGTGGTGGCGCTCATCAGTCATTAATGCACGATTAACGTGTTCTTGTCTTTACATGAGGTATCAACACACGCCTGATACCTCATTTCTTCATTCTCGATTTGAAAATCTCGTGTAATGAATATCTCCTTTTATACGCTTTTAAGCGCTCATTAATCTCTTTATCCGTGTTGAAAACGCTTGTTCGGTAAACACCAAGTAATGATTTCGCAATAGTAGATGACACAAGGGGTTCAGGTCATTTTTGTGTCAATTTTGAACGTCTGATAAACGCGCTATTCTGGAAAAAGAACAACCAACAAAGCTATTTATCAGGAGATAAAAACAATGTCTTTTAACATTGCAAAACGCACGCTTCTCAGCAGTATCATTGCAGCGTCTTCAGTTTCAACATTAGCGCTTGCACAGCAACAGGAAGGATTCACCCTAACGCCAAGTATTGGCTACTACAACATGGATAGTGATCGAGATACCAAAGACGATAAAGCCTACTCTCTGGGTTTGGGTTATCAATTTAATAACCCATGGGCGGTCGAGTTTGTTTACTTAAACGCTGACTCAAAACAAAATGGCGCTGACGTCGATGTAGATCAGTACCGCTTAGATGGTTTATACCACTTGCCTAATATCAGTTCACTTAACCTAACGCCTTACTTAGCCGCTGGTGTCGGTACGGCCGATTTTAGTAATGGTGGCAATAACAATACACAAGTTAACGCTGGTGGCGGTTTGAAATACGCAATCAATGATACGGTTTCATTGCGTGCAGACTTTCGTTTAGTCGATGATGTGGAAGATCATCATCTCGATAATGTCACCTCTTTGGGTGTGCAAATGACGTTTGGCAGCCCATCTAAAAGCTCAAGCTCCAACGACGATGGCTACACTCCGGTCGAGCAAACCTACACTCAAACAGAACCCGAACCAGCGCAAGACGTTGAGCCACAACAAGCGATACAACCACAAGAAACAGAGCAGCCAGAGGTTGTTTACTCAGAACCCTCTGGACAAGCGCAAGACGACAACATGGCCACTCCGACCATGACCGAAGACACGCCTGAGCAAACAGATAAACTGGGACAAGACGATGCCGTTGCGGCCTCACCAATGACGGAAGATACGCCAGAGGAAACGAACACTTTAGCTGAACCACCAGGCAAAATTAACATCCAATTTGGCGTTAATAAAACCAACGTTGAGCAGAAGTTTTATCCTGAAATAGAAAAAATCGCGACCTTCCTTAAAGACAATCCAGAAAGCACCGTTGTCATTGAGGGTCATACCGATGACTCAGGTACAGCAAGCTACAACCAAATGATTTCTGAAAAACGCGCAAACGCAATTGCCGATGTGCTTATTAGAACCTTTGAAATTTCAGACACTCGGGTTGAGGCGATAGGTTACGGTGAAGAAAGACCCTTCGTTGAAAACGATACAGCCGCACACCGTGAAGCGAACCGTCGTGTTGTTGCTATCATCTCTAACAGCGAGGCATAAAAGGCGTTCGACTAGGAACCAATACGTACCTAGGTCAGAACAAAACCTTTCCCGAGAAGTCGCCTAAAGCGAAAAAACGCCCGATATTTTTATATCGGGCGTTTTTTTTGGCCGATGTAAACAGCTCTGCTTCCCTGTTTTGCACTGACACTTCTTGAATAATGAGCACTTTGTGAACGTATTGTACTTAGTCGCGTCACAATTAATTTTTGCCATTTTTAAGTGAAAACTTACTGTAATAAGCAGCGCATTTCCTACACCATTTCGAGCGTATTTTGATCGCTCAATCGCTTGAATATCACCACTTTAGTAAAGCTTTCGTCATGATTGGGTAGCAGGTGTTCATGTCCCATTTTTTACGCATTTTAGGTGGGCTTTTCACCGATAAAAATCCGCGTAATCTAGATAGTGAACAACAAAACATTATGTTCATTAGGAGAAATAATATGTCTACATCTTTTAAAAAACGCACTCTTTTTAGTGGTGTCCTAATTGCTTCATCTCTCGCTACAATGGCATATGCTGAAACACCAAAGCCAGGCCTTACTGTCACGCCAAGCATCGGCTACTACAACACAGATGGCGATAGACAAGCAGGCAACGACACATCTTACTCAATCGGTGTCGGCTACCAAACAAATAGCCCACTGGCAGTAGAAGCCACTTACCTTCATTCAGATGCCAGTAAACGCGGACGTAACAACGATCTAGATCAATACCGCGTTGATGGCTTATAC
Organism: Marinomonas sp. ATLA20; assembly: GCF_057180105.1. Classification (NCBI taxonomy): domain Bacteria; kingdom Pseudomonadati; phylum Pseudomonadota; class Gammaproteobacteria; order Oceanospirillales; family Oceanospirillaceae; genus Marinomonas; species Marinomonas sp. ATLA20. The sequence goes on along the minus strand of NZ_JBXUKU010000001.1, from coordinate 514,002 downwards.
AGTCTTCCTGAGTTTACGACAGTTAATCTGACGCCCTATGTTGCAGCAGGGGTTGGTATGACAGACGTAGATGGCGACTCAAACAACCTACTGGTTAACGCAGGTGGTGGCGTGAAATATGCGATTAACAGTGATGTGGATCTTCGCGCAGACTTCCGCCTAGTGAAAGACATTGAAGACAACCATTTAGATAACGTGACGTCTGTGGGTGTGCAATACAGCTTCGGTATGCCAAACCAACAAGCTTCAAATAATTAAGCTTTAAAAGACAATCGAATCATTTTCGGACATGGATGTCTTTTACTCCCTAGCTAGAAAGTTTCAATAATCGTTAAAACTAAAACGCCCAATGGCAACATTGGGCGTTTTTTTATGTATTCAGCCTAGGTGTTTTATATCTTCTACTCTGGACAGGAATTCATCTACGCCTTTAGCGACCAAGTGTCCTGTCGCAAAGCACGCTGTTAATAAGTAGCCGCCTGTTGGCGCTTCCCAATCCAACATTTCACCCGCACAAAAAACACCAGGCATGGCGTTCAGCATTAACTTTCCATCAACGCTACTTTCACATACGCCACCGGCACTGGAAATTACCTCTTCTATCGGCTTGGTTTTGTAAAAACTGACAGGCACGGCTTTTAAACATCGAGCTAAGGTTTCTGGCGTCTGGAAGGCTTCTTTAGGAAACGACTCATGCAGCAGCACCGCCTTCACACCAGTGATACTCAGCGTGCGTTTAAGGTACTTACTAAAAGATTCTTTGGGCTTGGTATTACGCAATTTTTTGATGACTTGCTCTTCACTTTGCAGGGGCAAAAAATCCATTAACAAGGATGATAGGCCTGAGTCATTAATGCCATCTCGCAGGTATTTAGAAAACGCATAAATCAGGCTGCCTTCCATACCATCTTGAGTAACAATGCACTCGCCCTTTTTCGTCACCACTTGCCCGTCAGCTAAGATAAATGAAAACGCCACATCTTTAAGAGGACTACCAGCAAATTTTGTTTTTAAATGCTCACTCCACTCACTGTAAAAGCCGCAGTTAGCGCTTTGTAGAGGAGCAACGTCGACACCATTATCCGTCAATACAGAAGACCAAGCACCGTCAGAACCTAACTTTGGCCAGCTTGCCCCGCCCATTGCCAACACAATCGCATCGGCCTTTGCCGTCACACTTTCACCAGCATGATCAAACACGACTTCATTGGCTGACAACTTGATCATTTTGTGGCGCATATGAAACTGCACACCGGCATCACGTAAACGCTTTAACCAATTACGCAATAACGGGGCGGCTTTCATGTCCTTGGGGAAAACTCGGCCAGATGTGCCAACAAAGGTTTCGATACCTAAGTCGTGAATCCATTCACATAAGGCATCAGCATTGAACTGACTAATTGAAGTATTAAGCCATTCGGCTTTATTGTAATAGCGCTGGATAAACTCTGGATAGGCTTCGGAGTGGGTAATGTTCATGCCGCCCACACCGGCTAATAAAAACTTACGGCACGCACTGGGCTTGGCATCGTATACATGAACCTGATGGCCAGCGGCACAGATCCCTTCTGCTGCCATCAGGCCTGCAGGGCCTGCTCCAACAACAATAACTGTTTTCTGCGCTTGCGCCGCTTCTTGCATACTTACCAACATCACTTCAAAGAGTTACAAAAAAAGAAGTGTATGATAAAGAATTTTGACTCACGTCCCAATGATTTCTAGTGAAATACAAACTTTAAATCATTCAGCCTTAGGTTTACTCTGCACACCTGCGGTCAAGGCCAGACGCATGGCTTCTTCTACGCCAATATCCAACTCAGTCAAACGGTCGCGGGATATATAAAGCGTCATACCGCCAATCTGATAACTTAACGGTACATAAACGCCGACTAAGTCTTGCTCGCCAAACAACTGCTGTCCGGTTTGCTCACCCGTCACAAAACCAATCACTTGCGCGCCGTTCCATTCAATCGACACAACGCTTTTCATTTCTTTCTTTTCCGCCAAATTAAAGACCATCATCATGTCTTTAATCGCACCGTAAATGGACTTCACTAACGGGATGCGCTCGAAAATGTTATGACTAAGCTTTACCAAATAACGAACACCATAAAGGTTGACTAAAAAACCAATCAACACCAAAGTGCCCAAAGTGGCGATTAAACCTAATCCGGGAAAATACAGCACATCAGGAATAAGAAGTAACAACAAGGGCTGCGCAATCGCTTCGCCCGTCGCCAATAACCAATAGATCAGATACACGGTTAACCCAATCGGTAACACCGCCACCAGCCCTTTAAGCAATAACGTAATCAATTTATTCATGTTTGAAATGATCCTCTAAAATTGTTCACAGCATACCGCAAGCTTTGTGCCACTCCTATTACTCCGAGTAAGACTTAACGAAAAGATTGCTGAAATCTGGTTAGCCTTATACCCTTTTGGACAATCCTTACTTTTTTATCTGCTTATTACACTAGAGGTAGCAATAACGTGAACTACAAACGTCTTGAAACTTTTGTTTGGGTTGCCTCTTTAGGAAACTTCCGTAAAGCCGCCGAGCGCCTCCACACCACTCAACCAGCTATTTCAGCTCGGATATCAGGGCTAGAAGAAGAATTAGGCGTCAAACTGTTCGAACGAGAAGGCGGCTCCAGCCCGATTATGTTGACCTCAAAAGGCAAAGAATTACTCCCTTATGTGGAAAAAATTCTTTACCAGACCGAGCAGCTAAAAAAGCGAGCGGGGCTTTCTACTGCGTATTCTGGTGTGCTGCGTTTGGGGGTTTCAGAAACCATAGTTAATACTTGGCTACCTGACTTCCTTTCAAGGCTCAACAAGGACATGCCCAATCTTGATGTGGAAATGACCGTTGATATTACCAGCAACTTGGCCAATGGTATAAAAGACAGGTCATTGGATTTAGGACTTTTGATGGGGCCGATTTCAGAGCCAAATATTGTTAACCGAGAACTCTGTACATTTTCTCTTTCTTGGGTAGCTAGTCCAAATTTAAACTTGCCAGATCGCTTATTATATTTGGAAGAATTAGCCAAGTGGCCCATTATCACTTACGCTCGGGCCACCAAGCCGTACGTGGAAATAAACAATAAATTTCGCGAACTTGATGGACCGCCAGCACATTTCTTTGCCTCCACTTCATTAGCAGCTTGCCGTAGCTTAGCCATTGATTCTGTTGGCATTTCCACTTTACCTAACATCATGATCGCAAAAGAATTAGAAGCTGGGACGCTACGAAAAATAAGAGCAGTGTGGACACCGAATGCCCTGACCTTCACCGCATCTTATTCTGATGAGCCTTTTAACCCAATAGCGGAAGTTGCAACAAATATTGCGGTTATCGCGGCACAAGAGTACGACAGAGAACAAAGCTCCACCTGAATACAGTTTTAAATCCATAGTGCGAAAAAAAGCTTGGCACACTAAGGACCAAGCTTTTCACAAATTAAAACCAAATGACTAACCTTGCAGAATGACTTCTATCTCTTTCGCCAATTCAAGAAGCGGCTGATCTAAACCATTGCCAGCCGTCAACATCAGTCCCATGGGTTCTTGTTGAAAACGAAATGGCAAAGAAATACTACAGCCATTTAACACATTGGCTAACGACGTATTACGCAAACACAACAGGTTCAAACGATCATAGTCAGAATCTTTTGCTAAGTCCGACAACTTAGGCGCAACAACCGCCACTGTTGGCAGCAAGAAAACCGTATTTGGCTCTTCTTCTGACATCCGCTTAATAAACGCCTGACGAACCGCTTGAGTTTGCTGAAAATCTTCTGAAGTAATGGTGTTCGCACGGGCGATACGAGAGGCCACTCGTGGGTCAATATTTGCTTTGTCTAGATCATAATTCTGACTATAAAACGCCTGACTTTCAAAAGCGGAAAACTGCCAAACAGGCAAGGTTTTGTAGGTTTCAAGCGCACCTACACAACGTCGTTCCACCACCACTCCAGCGGCTTCCAGCTGAGCTACTTTCTCGGCAAAACCTTGTTCAACCTGCGCATCCAAATCGTTCAAACCAAAGTTACTTGGCACCACTATTTTCAATTGAGAAAGCTGAGAAGGGTCTGTGCTTTTTGCAGTCTCAGATGAAGTCTCTGCTCCAGACAGTACCTGCCACAGCAACTCACACTCCGCCACTGTATTAGCAATAGGACCGATTGAATCAAGCGCGTCTGATAAGGGCAAACAACCTTCCCTTGATACACTTTGCTGTGAGGGTTTAAAGCCCGTTAAACCACAAAACGCCGCTGGAATTCGTAATGAGCCACCAGTGTCTGTACCAAGTGCCGCGTCCGCTACACCCAAAGCGACCGAGGCCGCGCCGCCACTGGTTGATCCTCCGGTAATGTGACCTGCATTAATCGGATTGTCCGGCGTGCCATAGTGAGGGTTTAGTCCCAATCCTGAATAGGCAAGTTCGGTCATATTAGTGTGGCCCAAGAAACTTGCACCCGCTGTTCTTAACTTGGCGACAGCGACGGCGTCTTGCTCAGCAAGCTGAGGAGTAATAAACACCGATCCAGCTTGAGTCTTATAGCCTTGTACTTGAAATAGATCTTTGATTGAAATAATCGCCCCATTCAACGGTCCTTTCTGAGGCTCAACATAATCAAAATGCTCAGTAAAAACAGACTGACCTTTTGTCTCAACAATCTTTAAAGCACTCTTCCATTGGGTAATAAGGTCTCGATCCTGCCAAGCAAAAGTCGATGCGTTTGATTGAGTCATACTTAGCTCACTATTGGTCATTATTTTGCCTGAAACTACATCCCTTGATCCACTTCGTCAAAGAGAGAATAATCGTTTCCACATATTTGATAAAAAAAATTGATCAAATAACCCAAAAAAACACGATTAGACTTTTAAGGTAGGCAAGATCTACTCTTGGTTAACAGATTGTGGCAAGAATAAGGAAAACCTCCATGCAACCAGCTCAGTCACCACTACTGCAACAAACCTATAATTTGCGCCAAGCGATTCGTAGTAAAAACCATACAGGTCCAACCAGTGGTTTAGCGCAAGGCGCGATGCAAGGTAATGTGGTGATTTTGCCAGCAGATTGGGCGAGCGAGTTTTTACTTTATTGCCAAAAAAACCCGGTGTCCTGCCCTTTGATCGGTGTTTCTGAAGTCGGCGATTTTACCATGCCAGAGCTTGGCCACGACATTGATATGCGCCACGACATTCCAGAATACTATGTTTACCGCAATGGCGAAAAGGTCGAAAGCCGATCCGATATTGAAGAGTTATGGCAAGGCGATATGGTGGCTTTTGTATTGGGCTGCTCTTTTTCTTTTGAAAATGCTTTGTCTCAAGCAGGTCTTACACCAAGAAACATAGAAGAAGACGTAAACGTTTCTATGTTTGAAACCAATATAGCCACCGTACCAGCGGGACGTTTTTTTGGAAACACGGTAGTGACTATGCGCCCTTATACACCAAAAGATGCGATTCGAGCGATTCAAATCACCACTCGTTTCCCAAAAGCTCATGGCGCGCCATTACACTTTGGTTCACCACAAGATATTGGTATTACCGATTTGAGCAAGCCAGATTACGGCGATGCTGTAAACGTAAAAGACGGAGAAGTACCTGTTTTTTGGGCTTGTGGAGTCACCCCACAGGTTGCCATTCGTAACGCAAAACCATCGATTTGCATTACCCATTCACCAGGAAAAATGCTGGTGACAGATATTTTAGATACCGACCTTGCTGTTCTTTAGCCTTACAAAGAACACCTGAGAAGCTCTGCGCAGATAAAAATATCGCGCTATTAATAATAAGAAACACACAACAACACTTAAAATAGGAACGATTACTATGTCAAAGTTATCCAATGCATTAATTGTTAGCGGCATCGCTCTTGGCGGTCTGACCTCTACAGCCAGTTTTGCTGAAAAATGGCATATGCCAACGCCTTACGGTGATGGCAACCTACAAACGCAAATCGCTTATACCTTTGCGAAAGAAATAAAAGACAATAGCGACCTTGAAATTACTGTTCACTCTGGTGGCTCTTTAGTAAAACATACTGAGATTCCTCGTTCTGTGAAGTCAGGTCAGGTTCAAATGGGCGAAATGTTCTTGGGTATTTTGGGTAATGAAAACCCCATTTACAAACACGACAATATTCCGTTCTTAGCAACGTCTTTTGAAGATGCTAAAAAATTGTGGGAAGCCGCAAAACCATCCATTGCTAAAGAACTTGATAAAGACGGCATGATGTTGCTTTACACTGTTGCGTGGCCAGCGCAGAGCCTTTACAGCAAAGATGCAGTGAACACTTTGTCAGACCTAAAAGGCCAGAAAATGCGCGCTTATAGCCCAACGCAATCTCGTCTTGCTGATTTGATGGACACCACACCAATGACGATTCAAACCCCAGACATTCCTCAAGCTTTTAGTACTGGTATCATTCAAGCCATGATTACATCACCGTCAACAGGTGTTGATAGCCAAGCTTGGGATTATGTGAATCACTACACAGATGTAAAAGCATGGATTCCAAAAAACATTGTGGTGGTCAACAAGCGCTCATTCCGTCGTTTGGATAAAGCCACTCAACAAGTCGTACTAGACGCTGCGAAGCACGCGGAAGCGGCTGGTTGGACTCAAATTGCAGCACGCGCAGCGAAGGACAAAGCTACCTTGGTTGAAAACGGCATGATGGTATCAGACCCGTCTCCTCAGTTAGTTGAAGAATTAAAAGCCATCGGTAAAACAATGACAGAAGAGTGGAAAGCAGAAGCACCAAAAGAGATTGGTGAAATCCTGACTCGCTACCAAAACTAATGACTTATATACATCCCCACCACCCTTGAAAATAAGGGAAGGGAATAGTAATTGCTCCCCTGCTAAGGGGAGGCTAGGTGGGGGTAAAAGAAAGACTAACAACCCCACCCTAACCCTCCCCTTGAAGATAAGGGGAGGGAATAGTAAATACTCCTCCCCCTGCTAAGGGGGAGGCTGGGAGGGGGTCTCTAATTGCTCTTCAGAAAAGTGAACACTATGAGCCAATTAAAAGAAAAACTTTACCTCTGCTCTGGCCTGCTGTCCGGTTTGTGTATCGTTATTATTACCTCGCTTTTATTAGCACAAATCGTCGGTCGTTTATTCGGTTTTATTGTCCCCTCTGCGGAAGACTTCGCAGGCTATGCACTTGCGGCATCAACCTTTCTTGGCTTGGCTTATACCTTCCGTGAAGGCGGCCATATTCGAGTTACCTTGCTGATTCAACGATTTTCTCCGGTACCTCGCAAGATTCAAGAAGGCACGATTCTAATCCTGTCCTTAGCGTTATTGAGCTATTTGTCCTATGCCTGCTGTTACATGGTGTACGAATCCTATATTTATGAAGAAGTGTCATACGGCTACATTCCTGTGCCACTTTGGATACCTCAACTGCCTGTTGCCATTGGCGTTATCGCACTCAACCTAGCTATTTTGGATGCATTAGTCTCCGTACTAGGTGGTAAACAACCCACTTACAGTGAACAAGAAGACGCCGTGTCTTTGGAGGAAATCTAATGGATATGATGTGGATTTCTATCCTGCTGGCATTTGCCATGCTTGCCCTTTTGTCGCTGGGTGTTTGGGTATCTTTTACTCTCATTGCCATTGGCGGTTTGGGCTTAATTCTTTCCGAAAACTATCAAGTGGATTTGCTTTTCGCGACCTCAAGCTGGGGGGCAAGTACCGCATGGTCACTGACCGCTTTACCACTGTTTATTTGGATGGGTGAAGTGCTGTTTCGTACGCGCTTATCAGAAGATTTATTCAAAGGTCTGTCGCCTTGGTTGGGTGGCGTTCCGGGTAAATTACTGCATGTAAATATTCTTAGTTGTGGCATTTTTGCTGCGGTATCGGGCTCTTCTGCAGCCACCGCAGCGACGATTGGGCGTATGACCTTGCCAGAACTTCGAAAACAAGGTTACAGCGATCGTATGGCCATCGGTACCTTAGCAGGATCTGGAACATTGGGACTGTTAATTCCACCATCGATTATTTTGATTGTTTATGGCGTCGCGGCAGAAGTCTCTATCGCACGTTTGTTTATCGCTGGCGCTTTGCCGGGGTTATTACTTGTGTCTTTATTTATGGGCTTCACCATGATCTGGGGACACCTGCACAAAGACGAATTACCTAAAACAACAGGCCATGAAACTAGCTGGTCTGCGCGCATTAAAGGCTTGCGCAAACTATTGCCTGTGATGGGTTTAATTGGCTTTGTTTTAGGCTCTATTTACGGTGGTATTACGACGCCAACAGAAGCCGCGGCTTTGGGCGTGGCGGGCGCTTTGGTACTTGCTGCATTCACAGGCTCGTTAAGTCGTCATAGCTTTATGGACAGCTTATTAGGCGCCGTTAAAAGTTCTTGTATGATTGGTTTCATCTTGATCGGTGCGCACTTTCTGACATTGGCAATGGGCTTTTTAGGTATACCTAAAGCCTTGGCGTTGTGGATTTCGGGCATGTCTTTGTCACCTATGGAATTGATCCTATACCTCACCGTGTTATTCGTGATTTTAGGCTGTTTCTTGGATGGTATTTCTGTAGTGGTGCTGACTGTAGCGGTCATTCTGCCAATGGTACAAGCAGCCAATATTGATTTGCTATGGTTTGGTATTTTCATCGTCTTAGTGGTGGAAATGTCGCAAATCACGCCACCCGTTGGTTTCAACCTTTTTGTGATTCAGGCCCTGACTGGGAAGAACATTTTGTATGTAGCAAAAGCCGCTTTGCCGTTCTTTTTACTGATTGGCGTGGCTATTCTGTTAATCAGTGTATTTCCTGAAATTGTGACCTATTTACCAACAACCATGTCTCAAAACTAAGCTCTTAGCCGTAGACGAGAACGAGGAATCAAAGATGAAATTAAATTGCGATATGGGCGAAGCATTTGGCGCATGGAAAATGGGCTTAGACGATCAAATAATGCCGTTTGTCGACTTGGCGAATGTCGCTTGTGGCTTCCATGCTTCTGATCCATTGACCATGGCAAAAACCGTTGCCTTGGCAAAACAACATAATGTCACCATTGGCGCGCATCCGGCTTATCCAGATTTGGTCGGCTTTGGTCGTCGTAATATGGACATCGCCACCGCTGAATTAAAGGCGTTGATTCAATACCAAATTGGCGCGTTAAAAGGCATCTGCGAAAGCCAAAACACCCAAGTGGATTACGTCAAACCTCATGGTGCTTTGTACAACACCATGATGGCGGATTTCGCTGTGTTAGACACAGTGATGCAAGCGGTAAGCGAACTAGATGCCACCATGCCATTAATGGTGATGGCGGTACCAGAAGCCCCTGAAATTAAGCAGATGGCCAAGAAATACGGCCTGAGTATTTGGTTTGAAGCCTTCTCTGATCGTTTATACACAGACGAAGGTCGACTCATGCCACGCAAAGAACCTAACGCCGTTCATGCCAGCTTTGATTTGATCGAAAAACAAGTCGAGCAATTATGTGAAACAGGCACCTTGACGACGGCGTCTGGCAAACAGCTGGCGATCCATGCTGATACCATTTGTGTACATGGCGATGGCGCTCATGCGGTGGATGCGGTGACACGCATCCGTGCACTGGTTGATCGACTAAAGCTGACTACTCCCCAAAGTAAGACAAACGCGAAATAAATCATGAGCTGTGAAGATTTTCCAAACATAGACATGGTCAGCAATCAGGCCTGCTTGTTGACCTTTAGTCAGGTGATTAGCGAAGCCACTTCTAATTACATCGCCCAAGTAACACAAGAGCTGGTGAAGTTAGCGGGCATTGTGGATTTAGTCCCATCTTACACCACGCTTTTAGTGGTATTTGACGATGATCATTTTGATCGCTTTGCTATTTTCAAAACCATTCGTCAGACCATAGAAGCCATTGATCCTAATGATTTTTCAGTTAAAGATCAGCGCGAAGTGGTGATTCCTGTGTATTACGGCAAAGAAGTCGGGCCTGATATCGAAGACGTTGCCAAGCACTGTCATTTAAGCATTGAGGAAATAATTCAGCGCCACAGTGAAACAACCTACCGCGCCTACGCCATTGGTTTTACGCCGGGCTTCGCCTTTTTGGGCAATACACCCGATGAACTTCATGTACCAAGAAAAACCACACCTCGTTTGAAAGTCCCGATTGGCAGCGTGGCGTTAGCAGAAAACCAAACCGCGGTTTACCCCAGCGTAACACCCGGCGGATGGCAAATTATTGGCCGAACGCCAGTCAATTTAATTGATTGGGGAAGTGAAAATCTCGCACTGATCGCCATGGGGGACTCGGTTCGATTCGAGCCGATTTCTCGAGATGAGTTCTTGGTACAAGGAGGTCAGCTCGATGGCTTTTAAAGTAATTAAACCCGGTTTATTGGCACTGGTTCAAGATTTGGGTCGTCACGGCCATCAGTCTATTGGGTTAACCACGGGTGGGCCGATGGACGAAGTTGCCTTTCGTTGGGGCAATGCTTTGCTCGATAACCATGACAATAGCCCACAAGTCGAAATTACCTTTGGCATGCTCACTCTGGAAGCACAAGCCAACACTAGCATCGCCATTACTGGCGCGGACCTTGGAGCAACACTAAACGATAGAAGCATCACGCCTTGGCAAACTTACGCCATTAAAAAAGGCGATATCTTAGCCTTCCACCAGCCTATTTGGGGCTTGCGTGCTTATCTTGCGGTGAAAGGCGGTTTTCTTTGTGAACCAACGCTAGGTAGCGTTGCCACGGTAATGCGTGAAAAAATTGGCGGTTTAACGGGCAAAGGTGACAAGCTAAAAAAAGGCGATATGTTAGCGTATCAAGCTGACTCTGATCATCAGCAAAGATCGGTGCCACGCTTAGCGATTCCCAATTATGGCAACAGAGAAATCCCAGTGATTTTAGGTTATCAATACCAGTCTTTTTCCTCTTTGGAGCGGGCAAATTTTTTCTCTAGCGATTACACAGTATCGTCAAACTCAGACCGCATGGGTTACCGCTTGGAAGGGCAAGAAGTTCACAGCGACTTAAAAGGCATTATTTCTGAAGGTATCGCCTATGGCGCAATCCAAGTACCCAAAGACGGCCAACCAATTGTCTTGCTGCAAGACCGACAAACCATCGGCGGCTACCCAAAAATGGGCTGTGTGACACGTGTTGGCGGTAGTATTTTAGCGCAGCAAAAGCCGGGGGATATTATTCAGTTCACACCGATCACCGTTGACCAAGCGGAGCAAGAGCGTCATTTACAAATGGCTCGACTCGCTCAGTGGCGTTGACACCATCTCATCGAGGTAAAGCTGGGTAACCAGCTTTGACATTTACTTACCAAACTTTCATTCCATTCCTGTGTTTTTGTCTTAGACTGATATATCGAGGTTTTTGCCTTTAGTATCGACGGGATTGCATCTATTTATGAGATTGAAAGTCATTGCTTGTCTAGCTCTGTGCCTTTTTTTATTAGGTGGAAAAGCGTATTCAGCGGAATTACGCTTCGGCTTTACAGGCCCCCTAACTGGCCCAAACACTTTTATGGGCACTCAAATCGTACGAGGTATCGAGTTAGGCTTTAAACGCATCAATGACAGTAAAAAACTCAACTACCAGCTATCTTTAGTCCCCTTAGATGACGGTTATGAACCTAGTAGAACCCCCTCCCAAGTATCCACTCTCATTAATGATTATGGGGTAAAGGCCATGCTAGGTAGCGTTGGTACACCGACGAACCTTGCGTCTCTTAGTGTTTTATCCAAATACGATATACCACTTATATCGCCCCTCACTGGTGCGCAATCTATGCGAACAGAGAGATCTTCTCCCTTTATTTTTAACACTCGGGCAAGCTATACAGAAGAAGCCTACTATTTAGTAAATATTTTAGTGAATGACTTGGGGATAAGACCAGATGAAGTGGCTATTTTTGCACAAAAAGACAGCTACGGAGACGCAGGATTAGCAAGCGTAATAGAGGCACTAACGGACGCAGGTCTAAAAGACTCAGCATCAATACTTCAGATTAGGCATCAGCGAAATAGTGATGAAGTCAGCCATTCTGTTGCCGATGTATTAGGCGTTTTCCCCACACCAAAAGCCATTATTATGGTCAGCACCTACAACACCAGCGCGAACTTCATCAAGCGACTTGAAGACTTTGGTATCTCGCCGGTGTTTTCCGCTTTTTCATTTACAGGGCTAGAGGCTTTACAAACGCACATTAGCGACACCAAGGCGAAAGTATTAATCACGCAAACCACACCTTCGCTTATTAATTCTCAAGCTCCTATTATCAAACAATTAAAAGAAGATATGGCACGATTTGGCGACGCTACACCACCAACAACCATGCAACTTGAAGGTTACATTAATGCACTCATTGTTGGGCAAGCACTTTTACCACTCAAAAACGTGCCTACCAGCCAAGAGATTGAAGATAGCTTAAAACAACTCGCGAAGAGTTATCATGATTCTCAAGAACAAAACGAACTTGCTGTGCTAAACCCAAATAAGAGACATATTTGGATACAACTTATCCACAATGGTGTATTAAAAGAGTTGTCTTATGCTGACATACAGTAACCCACCACTAAAACGAGAGACTTAGTAGATTCTTATCATGATGACATTAGATCGACATCACTTATCCATATCTCCCCTAGTGTGGTTATTAGCATTCGTCGCTTTGATATCGTCCATCATAGGCGCAGTAATATTAACCATCACCTTGCAAGAGCTCACAGCACAAAGACAGGGTCTAAGAAGTCAGCAAACGAAACTCTTAGATGCCTCCGCAGAGCTAAGAGCAATCGTCCCTACTTACCGCGACCAGCTTCGCCAAGTGTTGCTAGAGGGTGTAGTCCCTACCGTCAGTAACCAATACAATCTTAGTTTATATTATCGTGCGGTTGCGACGCTTGAAACCGAGTCTAACGATGCAGAAACACAACAAATCAGTTCTGAATTAGCAGAACAAGGGCCAAATATACTAGCCACAGCCAAGCAAATAACTGACTGGCACATTCGCAACGCAAAGCATGATTTGGATGAAATAGAACTCAATTTAAAAAGTAAAGCACTAAATCAACTACAACAATTAAAACGCCTTACCTATCGCATGACAGGCAACAACCGTTTACAAGAAAACTTCCTTATCTATCAATACAACACCGCCCCTTACGAGAAAAGAGATGACCTTGCTAAAGCGTATTTGAAACTGCGCCTGTCGCGCCTTGAGTCTGCGCTAAATACCGCCATGGAAGACATTAATACCTTAGAGGTTTCACTAAATGTGATGATCGCTTCCAATTCATTAAGTGTCATCACGGATCTCAAAGACAATCAAATTAAGTCATCGCTGGATCGCTTAGATTACGTCATCGCTGAATCCGCTAAGGTACATCCAGAAACAGCAGAAAGGTTACAACAGGAAAGAAACGCCCTTGGCAGCACGCTTTTTGGCGAGGGCTACTTTTTTGATAATACAGAACAAGTCATCAAGCTAGGAACTAAAGGGCTTTTCCAAGAACGGACCGAGCATATTACTCTTGGGGAAGAACAAATTAAGCTCATCAGTTTATTGGAAAAAACCTTTTCTCCGTTACCAAGGTTAATGGATCAAATTGGTGAATTTGTTCAACTTAATTCAAAAAATCTAGACCAAAAGATTGAAAACCAACTAACGGAAGTGAAAACCCGCATTCTTTGGATCAGCGGCATTTCCATCACTATATTATTACTATTAGCCTGGGCTATTTCTCGTCGTGTTACTCGACAGCTCTCCAGCTTTATCGAAAGCGAAGAACGTTTTCGCTCTATGTTTGAATTTACACCCGATCCAGTCTGGATTCTGATGGATCACAAAATGGTAGAGTGTAATAACGCGGCAGTTCAAACACTCAAATACTCTGAAAAAGACGCCTTGTTAGGCAAACAAATAGGCGATATATCCCCCTATAAACAGGCGGACGGCGCGCTTTCCTCGTCCAGCTTAAACAGTCATTTAAGACAAGTAGCCTTGCATGGCAACACCAGAACAGAATGGGTTTTCCAAGGTTCAGATGGTGAGCTAATTCATGCCGACATGACCATTCTATCGATTTCATTTAATGATCGCCCCGCCACTATTATCTCTTGGCGTGACGTGACGGAAAAGTTCATCTCACAACAGTCACTCGCACAATATAAAGAAAAACTAGAAAACGACATTGCCTTGCAAACCAAAGAGTTGCAAACAGCAAAAGAAGCAGCAGAAGACGCCAACCAGGCAAAAAGCGAATTCCTTGCCAATATGAGTCATGAAATTCGCACCCCTATGAATTCCATCATTGGCATGTCTTCTTTGGCTCTTCAAACCTCCTTAAATGACAAACAGCGCGGTTATATCGAAAAAGTCAGTCATTCAGCCGAATCGCTTCTCAATATTATCAATGACATTTTGGACTTTTCAAAAATTGAAGCGCGCAAAATGGACATTGAGAGTGTGCCATTTATCCTGCCTAGCCTTATCCACAAGGTAGCGCACGTACTTGAACTTAAAGTAGAGGAGAAAGGCCTAGAACTGATCATAGACATTGACGCAAACGTCCCTCAACAAGTCGTCGGAGATCCAACTAGACTTCGCCAAATCCTGCTTAATCTCGGCAATAATGCGGTTAAATTTACTAAACAGGGTGAAATTATCATCCGCGCCACCTGTTCAAAACAAGATCAGCAAGAAAACTTGATCCACTTCTCGGTTCAAGATACCGGTATAGGCATCAGCAAAGACAAACAAAACAACCTATTCAAATCCTTTTCTCAAGCCGATACTTCAACCACTCGACGCTTTGGTGGCACAGGCCTTGGTCTTGCCATATCAAAACGACTGATTCAATTGATGGGCGGCGATATCTGGGTCGAAAGTGAAGACAATAAAGGCAGCACCTTTCACTTTACCGTGGGATTCCAATCCACAGAAAATGTCGCTTCTCAATATGCATTAAACAGACATACTAATTTAAGCCAAGTAATGATTGTCGATGACAATGACACGGCCAGAGAGGTTTTAAAAGCCAGTGTAGAAGCGCTTGGCCTTGTCTGCCATACCTGTAGCAGTGGCCACGAAGCGGTTCAGTACATAGCGTCACTTAAAGCAAAATCTCAGCCTTATCCGTTGATGTTGATTGATTGGAGAATGCCGGAACTGGATGGTATAGACACCTGCAAAGCTATTCTTGAGCAGACCCAAGACACCACCCCTATCACTATTATAATGGTCACGGCGTATAGACAAGAGGAAGCTCGCAAAGCGGGCGAAGAGCTACCGATTGCAGCCTATTTAACCAAACCTGTCACGACATCCAGCCTATTCGATCAGATTATACAGTTATGCGGCCCCCAATCTGTTTCGCTTATTGGCAATAGCAACGACAGTAATGACATCGTATTTTCTTACGAGCTGGCAGGCGCCAATGTGTTGCTGGTTGAGGACAATGAAATCAACCGCGAATTGGCCGAAGAATTACTCTCACGTAGCGGTATTCAATTTACCTCTGCAACAAACGGACAAGAAGCGATTGACTTACTAGGATCCGATCACTTTGATTGTATTTTGATGGACTGCCAAATGCCGGTAATGGACGGTTACACAGCAACCCAAAAAATACGCACTATGCCAGAGTACAAGGATATTCCGATTATCGCCATGACGGCCAACGTAATGGCAGAAGACATTCAATACGCTAAAACCTCTGGAATGAATGATCACATCGCTAAACCTATCCATTTTGACACCATGTTTAATACCTTGCGCACCTGGATCAAACCCAACATTAATAACACTCGCGCAGGATTAGTATCTACATCACCAGATAATACAGATACTGCAGAGCTACCAGATAGCATGCACATAGACGCAGAATTAGGTTTAGCAAGAACACTAACTAAACCACTTTATACTCGGCTGTTAACACGTTTTCTGGAAACACATACGTCCTTCATCGATGAATGTAACGCGGCCATAAAGCAGGGTGATCTTGTATTAGCCAATAGATTAGCGCATACACTAAAAGGAACCGCCGCGACCTTAGGTATGATCGAACTAGCAACATCGGCCGGCCAATTGGAAAACGCTTTAGAAGAGGCTAATGTCAATATAACGCCTATACTGTTATCTGTAGAACAGGATTTAACTATTGTCCTAAATGATCTTAGAGCGTGGCATACGATTTATAGCCATGCTGTAGAAAAAGAAACCACAGCATCACAGTCAATGAACCAAGACGAATTAAAAAAGAATATTGAAAAATTAACCACTTATATCGATAAAAATGTGGTGGAAGCACTTTATCTAGCACAAAATTTGCTTCCAAATATCGCCAGCAAAGAGGCTTATGCCATGATGGCAAAAGTCGTCGCAGCCTTAAAACTTTACGACTTTGAACTGGCAGCAAAACACTTAACTATGCTTATCGAACATTTAGAAGACTCTGAGAAGTAGACATCATGATGAAGACGTTTGAGCAATCTAATACGACACAACCACTAGAGAGACCGACTATCCTGATCGTTGACGATACGCCAGAAAACATTGACGTTTTAGTTGCGTCCTTATCTGATGAGTACACAGTTAAAGTCGCTTTAAATGGTATGAAAGCCTTAGCAATTGCGGCTTTATCACCACGTCCAGACCTTATACTGCTAGACGTTATGATGCCTGAAATGGATGGCTATGATGTCTGCACACAATTAAAAGCCAATCCCGTAACAGCTAATATTCCAGTTATTTTTGTGACGGCCAAACACGACATCAAAGATGAAGAGAGAGGGCTCTCCTTAGGAGCCGTAGACTACATTATCAAGCCCATCAGTCCGCCTATCGTTCGTGCCAGAGTCCGTACACACCTCGCTTTATATGATCAAAATAGACAGTTACAGAAAAAAGTAGACGAGCGTACCAAGGCACTGCAAGCCAGCCAGCTCCGCATTATTCATCATCTTGGTCGTGCGGTAGAGTTCAAAGACAATGAAACTGGCGCTCATGTTATTCGCATGAGTCACTATGCACGCATGATTGCACAAGAATATGGCGGCAATGAAGAGTGGATAAACCGGATTTTTCAAGCCGCCCCAATGCATGATGTAGGAAAAATAGGCATCTCTGACGCCATTCTTTTAAAACCAGGCAAGCTCACACCAGAAGAATGGGAAAAGATGAAACTTCATACGGTTTATGGTGGCGAAATATTTGCTGAAGACGACGATCCAATGCTGCAAATCGCAAAAACCATTGCCCTTACCCATCATGAAAAATGGGATGGTAGTGGCTACCCGAATGGCTTAAAAGGTGAAGAAATACCATTAGAGGGTCGTATTGTCGCCATTGCAGATGTGCTCGATGCGCTGATGTCAAAACGCCCTTATAAAGAAGCATGGAGTTTAGAGGCGTCTCTTACCTATATTAAAGACAGTGCGGGCAGTCATTTTGACCCAAACCTGGTTCCTCTACTTAACAATCTAACCCCCCAGATTTTGTCGATCCGACAACAACACCCAGACAAAGAAGAAGACATAATCGTTAAATAGCTTTTATCAATCACATCTTTAGTTAATAACAATTTTTACTATTACATCGTTTTCCCTAATATGTGTCCTGTTGGTAACGCACTCAAACACACATTAGGAGAAACACAATGATCAACACTCAAATCAAACCATTCAATGCAACGGCTTTTAAAAACGGCGAATTCGTAGAAATTTCTGAAAAAGACGTGCTAGGCAAATGGGCCGTATTCTTCTTCTACCCAGCTGATTTCACTTTCGTTTGCCCAACTGAACTTGGCGATGTGGCAGACAACTACGCTGAACTTCAATCTCGCGGTGTTGAAGTATTCTCTGTCTCTACAGACACTCACTTCACTCACAAAGCATGGCACGCAAGCTCTGAAACAATCGGCAAAATCCAGTACTACATGGTTGGCGATCAAGCTGGCAACGTAACAAACAACTTCGGCGTAATGCGTGAAGGCCAAGGTCTTGCAGACCGCGCTACATTCTTGATCGATCCAGAAGGCACTATCCAAGCCATGGAAATCACAGCTGAAGGTATCGGCCGCGACGCTCAAGACCTACTTCGTAAAGTAAAAGCAGCACAATACGTAGCCGCTCACCCAGGTGAAGTTTGCCCAGCAAAATGGAAAGAAGGCGAAGAAACACTAACCCCTTCTCTAGACCTAGTTGGCAAAATCTAAGCTAACTGCTGTGTAGACAGTCGTTGTGACTCTTTCTTCTGAAAGAGTCACTCTTCTCTCTCCACGCTAGAAGAAAACACAGCTCTTCAACACAGTAAATCACTCAATCAAACAGGTTTCATCATCATGTTAGAAGCAAACTTAAAACAGCAGTTGGGCACATACCTGCAAAATATCGTTAATCCGATTGAAATTACTGTGTCCACAAACGGTTCAGCAAAATCAGAAGAATTACTTGAATTAGCTCGCGAAATTACCGAGCTTAAAAGCGACAAAATTACCCTAACGGTTGATGCAAATTCACAAGGTCGTGCGCCGCAAATGGCCATTGCGCCAAAAGGCGAAGCAGCACGTGTGCGCTTTGCAGGCATCCCAATGGGCCACGAGTTTACCTCTCTCGTACTCGCTCTATTACAAGCGGGTGGTCACCCATCCAAAGCGGCACAAGAGACCCTAGAACAAATTAAGTCTCTAACATCTAAATTGAACTTTGAGGTGTACATTTCCCTCTCTTGCCACAACTGTCCAGACGTTGTGCAAGCCGTTAACTTAATGGCGGTATTAAACCCTAACATTACCGCGACCATGATCGATGGCTCTTTATTCCAAGACGAAGTAAACGAACGCAACATCATGGCCGTGCCATCTGTGTACCTAAATGGCGAACTCTTTGGCCAAGGTCGCATGACACTGGCAGAGATAATCAACAAAGTAGATACAGGCGCAGCAGACAAACAAGCGGCCGAGTTAGCAGAAAAAGCACCTTACGACATGCTCGTTGTTGGTGGCGGTCCAGCAGGCGCAGCCGCAGCCATTTATGCAGCTCGTAAAGGCATCCGAACAGGCGTCGTCGCTGAACGTTTTGGTGGACAAGTCAGTGACACCATGGCGATTGAAAACTTCATTTCTGTGAAAGCCACCGACGGCCCGAAATTGGTCGCCGGCCTTGAACAACACGTATTGGATTACGATGTTGACCTAATGAAGCTGCAAAAAGCCGTTCGCCTAGAGAAGAAAGAATTCATCGAAGTAGAATTGGAAAACGGTGCAATACTAAAAAGTAAATCCGTTGTGTTAGCCACTGGCGCACGTTGGAGAGAAATGAACGTACCGGGCGAGCAAGAATACCGTAACAAGGGTGTAGCTTACTGCCCACACTGTGACGGCCCATTGTTCAAAGGCAAAAGAACCGCGGTTATTGGTGGTGGTAACTCAGGTATCGAAGCGGCAATAGACTTGGCGGGTATCACAGAACACGTGACCGTGTTTGAATTTGCCGACACCTTGCGCGCCGACGATGTATTGGTGAAAAAAGCTAACTCATTGCCAAACGTTACTATCATCAAAAATGCTATGACAACCGAAGTAATCGGCGATGGTCAGCGCGTTATTGGTTTAAAATACACAGATCGCTTAACCGACGAATCACACCTTGTGGACGTGGCGGGGATCTTCGTACAAATCGGCTTGGTACCAAACAGCGAGTTCTTAAAAGACACGTTGGAGTTAACGAACAGAGGCGAAATCGTCATCAACGCCCACGGTGAAACCTCTATTCCAGGTGTATTCGCAGCAGGCGATGTTACGACAACACCTTACAAGCAAATCATCATCTCCATGGGTGGCGGCGCAACCGCAGCTCTAGGCGCATTTGATTACTTGATTCGTAACTAAGCAAACAACTAGAGTTATATAAACCGCCCTCTGGCTTAGCTGGATGGCGGTTTTTTGTGTTCTAGAATCAATAAAAAAACTTAACCCCCAAATGAGGGTAGAGAGAGCACCATGCGTAACCTATACTGATTAAATATTAAGTACACATTTAACCCTTATAGCTTACAAAGAGTATTCGTTATGAGTCGCTTATTTAGCCTTAGTCTACTTCTAATTGTGTTATCTGGTTGTGCAGGACAAGTTCAGAAAGATTCAGACATTATAATTCATGGGATAGAAA
This sequence comes from Marinomonas sp. ATLA20, assembly GCF_057180105.1. NCBI lineage: Bacteria > Pseudomonadati > Pseudomonadota > Gammaproteobacteria > Oceanospirillales > Oceanospirillaceae > Marinomonas > Marinomonas sp. ATLA20. The sequence goes on along the minus strand of NZ_JBXUKU010000001.1, from coordinate 493,810 downwards.
ACAATGATATGGCTGTGTTAAAAAGCCATAGAGACAGCCCTTACATTACAACATCTAAAATAGTACAAACTGGCTTTATTGAGTATTCTAATGCTATGGAAGCTGCCATCTATAATAGAAACCTAGACGCAGTGAAATATTTATCTAGTATTAACGCTGCTCACAAAGTATCTATATGGTTTTCAGGATCAAGTGGTGAATGGGAAAGAACGCCGGTCAATATCCCTGCGGCAGAGCTGGCGTGTGGCGTTGCTGAATTTGAGATTATGGAGTTTCTATTAGAGCACTATCCAGACGACATTCCGAACTACACCAATTGCTTACATTACATCGTTTCAACAATTTCATATTACCCAAGTGTGCACTTTTTTATGCTAAAAAACCCGGCCCCAACCTTTCGTGATGGGAAAAATACCGCTATTGCAGTACAAAAAATAATAGATATGGGTGGCGACCCAAACAAATTACCTGAATATGGCTCTCCTCTTTATGAGTCAGTATTCACGTCTACAACAAACAATTTATTAACCGCTTTACTCGAAAATGGCCTAGACGCGAACATGCGATATTCTTGTGTCCACGGAAAGTGTATGTTTCTCACCGAACTTGGAAACTACCTCGATGAAGTGCAGTCTTCTGAAAGAGCTAGAATACTGGTGAAATATGGAGCAGACGTTAATATAACCCATAACACTCCAGTCATTGTTGGCTTTAACGTTTCTGGTTCATATCTATACGAAACAAAAAGTATGACTCCTCTGCATAACGCCGAGTTTTTTGATCGGAATATATTAGCTGCAACTTTGATTGATTTAGGGGCAGACCCAACACACAAAAATGCAGATGGTTATACCCCTGAAAGCTTTAAAGGCAAATTTGCTCAAATTAAAGTTCTACGTGAAAAACAAGTAGCCATGAATCAACAAAGAGCACTACAGCAGCAGGCACAGCAAAACCAAGACAGTGGCGGCTCCTTCGGTGGCTCGATACTGGATGTAATGGGTGCCATTGGCGCTGGCGGCCTCTATTAAGGAAAGAAAAAACGGTTGTTAACCCTAATGCTGTTCACTTAAGCGGAACAGCATTACGAGATACCGGATATCTCGTCTTTGATTGCTTTACCATGCGAGGCCGACTAGGCCTCGCTGTCTTTCGCTCTAAAAACAAATTACACACCCCAGACCTTAACTCCTTAAGACGCATTCCTGTCTTCGATTCTGGCTTAGCCGCAGCCATCACGATCAAATTGGAAGCAATAAAAGTAAACGCCATTTTAAAACGCACATCGCTCGCTCGTTGACCATGTGATGCGGCCGCATGACTCGCCTCTCGACGCACGATATTGTAGGCCAGTAACATCCCCCACATTTCTTGATAGATTAAATCGATTTTCTTACTGCGCAACGTAATGGCGTTGTTGAGCATAGAGGATTTGATGTCACGAAACCCTAATTCAATTTCCCAGCGCTGATGGTACAGTTGAGCAATCTTATCCGCTGGGTAGTCGCTGATAGGAAGTGATGTCAGTACCGTCTTGGCTTTTCCTTGGACGTCATAAGTTATGGCTCGTACATCCCAATATTCAGGAAGATTAGCATTCTTCTTGCGGGCTTGTGGGGAGACTTTCATACCCCATAATGCATCTCCTTCACCATATTCTTCAATGACCTCATACACAGTATTGCTGCGTTTGGGGATTAACCAATGCCGTTCTTTTCCCCCATTCATCAACGCATGCATGAGATTGGCACTCCAAAAATTCCGATCCAAGAGTGTAATACTGCGATCTGGGATCTTATCTAACACCGCTTCTGCTAATGGCGTTTCACCTTTGCGGTAAATGTCTACCTGAGCATCTAAAATAACGTGGGAGTGCGTATTCATCAGAGCAACACAGCGCAATAACGGATAGGCGCTTTGCTTGCCCCTTGTATTGCTGGCACTACCGAAGTGCTCTCGTAATTCTGGTGTGTCTGGGGTGCGAAAAACGACACCATCTATTGCGAATACTTGCAGTCCTTGCCAATCATCTTGAGCAAATCGTTCATTGGCCCAATGCTCACCTGTACGCTGGAAAAGCCACTGCATAGGATCTGAACCAAGTCGCTGTCTCGCTTGAGATACGCCACTCTTGGCAAGAAGTTGTTTTGATGCTAAGCCTTCTGAACAGATATTTAAGCGCCTAGCCACTTCTTCAATCGCTTCATCCCGAAAAAGAGCCATCCCTAGTACCAACCAAAGCACTTGGTCTTCGGGTAAGCGTCGTCGCCTGATGCTTGCGCTTGAGGAAAGGGTTAATGCGGACTCAATCCACTCAACGGGAACATTCTGAGTGAAGGTTGAATGATCTGAGAAGGAGTGGAGCTCATCTATACTAAGAAGTAACTGCTGAATAGACACAAAAAAATCCGATTAAGAAAGCTTAATCGGATTTTCTGAGGCTATTCAATTAAATTCAACCCTTAAGTGAACAGCATTAGTTGTTAACCCCCCTTTTCTGACCAACATAAACAAAACTTGAGCCGCCATCTAACTTAACTAGATAGCGGTTTTATTGTGTTCTGGAATTAAGTACAAGTACAAGTACTTACTTGAAGGAATATTTAATGGATACGCTAAGTTACTCAGCTTTTAAAGCAAACCTTGCTAGCACATTTGATAAAGTAAATGACGATCACAAGCCCATTCTCATTACTCGTCAGGGCGGCAAACCGGCTGTACTTATTAGTTTGGAAGACTTTCAAGCGTATGAAGAAACGGCCTATTTGATGGCAAGTCCAAAAAATGCCTCTCGTTTAAACGAAGCCATTGCCGAAGTGGAAGCAGGCAAAACACAGACAAGGGAACGGATTGAGGAATGATATTATCTTGGGCGGGAAATGCATAAAAAGATATCTTTACTGGCAGCAAAAAAATAAGAAGACCCCGTATATCGTCCAGTGTCGTTATCATTACTAAAAGACGAATGCGATAAAGCCAATACAAACGTCAATCTGTATTGGCTTTTCAGAATTTAAGACCGCATTATTTTGCGGCTTTTTCATCCCATGCTTTTAGCTCTGACTTCGACCAAGAGCCATAGGAGGCATTAGGCATAACGATCCAATCGTTACCAAAATGCTTGGCTTCTTTGGCAACTAAGCCGCGTTGGTAATCTGTCGATTCTTTGTTTTTAAATTCAGCAGCAAAATCATGCAGGCTGTCACCAATTAACATAATAATATCGTGATTTTTACGGGCAATCTCACGACGAGACTCTTTCGACTCGGTATAAAGCAGCACATTATCACTAGCCACTTGAGGCAGGTTCAGTTTTTTCAGCGTCTTAAGTGTATCGGCTTTGTTCTCTTGAAAACGATCCGAGATATAGTAGATTTTCACGCCTTGCTGCGTGACAAAATCGATAAAATCTTTTGCACCTGGAATCAAGGTCGGTTCGCCTTTTTTCTCCCAATCACTCCACGTATCCCAAGAAGTATAATCGTGACAATTATTTACATCACGAACTAATAACGGAGTGTTATCTATCACTGTTTCATCCAAATCCAACACCACAGCAGGCTTTTTATCCGAGTGATGATTCGCTAAAAGCTGAATAATACGCTGTGTCGCAAACTGGTATGCCTGCAACTGCAGCGCCATCACTTCGGCAGACTGCTGCTGATAACGCAATGCCATGTTGTACTCTTTTGCTTTACAAACAACGTCTTGGTCTGCTGAAAACGCGGCATTACTGCTCAATAAAGGTAACGCTACGAGTAAAGAGGTGGTAATTTTTTTCATAAAACGAACTACTCCTTTTTTGTTTATGGGTAGATAAGGTGACATATTTTTTTATTAAACGCCAATTTAATTACAGCTCAAACCTATTCGTTTCATATCTACGCAATTTGGACATAGACTTCATTTAAAACAACAAAGGCATTAGGGGAAAATCATCGCGAGACTCTAATGTAAAGTGGTACATTATTTGACACTACTTCCATAGCACTCACACAATAAAAATATGAGGTAATCCATGATCACAGCACCAGAGCTTAAACATTTTGCGACGTTAGAAATCGAGGTGGCCGCACCGCAAGAGATTGGTAAAACCCTTCACGGCGAACGTCGCATCATTCCTATCCTAGGCGGCAAAGTCACCGGTGACGGCTGGCAAGGCAAGGTGCTTGGCGGTGGTGCCGATTACCAGCTAATTGTTTCACCAAGAATGTCTCACTTAGATGCTCGCTACGCCTTTGAAACAGACCAAGGTGAACGCATTTACATCCATAATGAAGCAATGCGTGTAGCGTCTGCTGAAATAACTCAAAAGATCAAAGACGGCGAGCTCGTAGACCCAAAAGACGTGTATTTTCGCAGTGTCCCCAAATTTGAAACCAGTTCAGAGCGCTTTCAGTGGATTACCGAGCGAGTTTTTATCGGCGTCGGTGTTCGCAAGCCCACATCAGTGGAATTACAAATTTTTGAAGTCTGTTAGATAAAAGTTACAACGCTTCCAAATACTCTAACGCTTGTTCTGACTCGATGGGTCGAGAAAAGTAGTAGCCTTGCAAATAGGTGACATTAAGATCTCGTAAGACATTGGCTTGCTCTTCTGTCTCGACCCCTTCTACCACCACCTGATAATTTAACTCTTTGGCGATAAGCAGTACGGCAGTAATAATGCTGAGCCCGCTGCCTTGTATGGTATCAACAAAGCTTTTATCAATTTTAACGATGTCGACGCCCATATCTTGCATCGAAGAAAGGGAAGAATAACCCGTACCAAAGTCATCAATAGAAATCTGTACGCCCATTTCCTGCAATGCTTTAATTTTCTGCATTAACCCCTGTTTATCCGAAGCGAAAAAAGACTCGGTGATTTCAATATTCAAGCCGGAAGGGGCAAAATCATATTTTTGGAAGATATTCGAAATTTGCTCGACAAAATCCTCATCTTGAAACTGTGCCACAGAGACATTGACGCACATAGTCAGATTCGGAGATATGAGTTGAAATTTCTTCGCTTGTTGACACGCTTGCTCTAGCACCCACAAACCAATGCTTTTTATCTGGCCATATTGCTCGGCTATAGGAATAAATTGATCTGGTGCTATTGGTCCAAAAGCGCTATTCCAGCGCAGTAAGGCTTCAAAGGCGTCCGATTTTCCTGTTTTAGCGTTCACAATCGGCTGATAAACAAGTCTTAACTCCTCTCTATCAATCGCTGTAATTAATTGGTCTCGTAAATTAAATTCACGCTGTAGTTGCAAACGCAAAGTCTCATTAAAATAACCTACACTGCCCTGTGCATGGCGCTTTTGTTGATACATCGCCATATCAGCATGCTGAATTAACACCTCTTTACGCTGGCTGTGTTCTGGATAAATCGAGATACCAATAGTGGCACCAATTGTCACTCGATAGTTATGATCAAAATAAGGCTCTGATATTTTTTCAATCAACGCTTGGGCAAAAGTAGAGGTTTGTACAATAATCTCATGAGGCAATACAACAAGGAACTCATCCCCCCCCCCAACGACAAACAAGCTTAGATTCACTGTTGAAGTTTTGAATACGTGTTGCCGCCATGGTTAGAACCTGATCTCCCACTTCATGACCTAACGTGTCATTAATCCCCTTAAAACCATCTAGGTCGATAAACAAAATAGCCAATTTTTGTTCTGGTTCATCTTCAATCAGACTATTCAGCATCTCTAAAAATGCCTTACGATTAAAAAGACCTGTAAGCGCATCCGTATTAGAAAGAGTAATATAGGCTTGTGTTCTTTCTTCGACTTTTTGCTCCATTTCGGACAAAAGTTGATCGTGTTGGTGCTTTATAGCAATAGCGCCTTTGGTAAATTCAGCTGACTTATAAGCGGATAACACAATAGACATAAGAAAGAAAAAACCTAAGCAACCAAGTGTTTGATATGAAGGCACGGTTGAAAAATTAAGTAATACTGAATAAGGCAAAACTAAGATAATAATATACGTAATAGACAGCGATTTATTGGCAGACAAAATGCTCGCCGAACCACTAGCAAAACTCGCTACAATGACCATAGTAGCCGTCAATTCAAGGTCACTCGCCTGATCGTAAAAATATATGGTATAAAAAGACCACATCAGTGCAGTAGCGATTGCACCAAGAGAAAATAAATATAAATCGTATTTTGGCTCTTTGGATATACGTTTTTTATATTTCCTACCTAATATAAAACGAAAAGCGACTAAAATGACCATTACCAGCCACCAAATAACTTTTTGATTTTGGTTGGTACTTATTTCAAAACCAAAAACTAAAGCGGCACTCGTAATAAGTATAATTATAAGACCAATAGACAGTGGACTATAAAGCAGCCGATTTGCTTCTACTTGAATGACTTTATCAATATTTTTTTGGGTCATAAGATCGCTCTAATATCTAACAGGTATAGCATCGAGGAGACTGTTGGACTGGACCATAATAGTTAACATCCATATCACTTTCATTCATCATATACTTAGAGGTTCTGCCACAACAGATGAAAAAAGATGACTTTTGTAAGCGATCGAGCTTTTCAATGAGCAAGGGTGAATCTTTCTTCCTTCTCATAAACAACCAAACGTTAAAAAATATTAGGGACAATGATGAAAGTCTCATTTCTAGCTGACGAAAAACAATTTATTCCCGCTATCGCCCAATGGTATTTCAATGAATGGGGGCATTTATCACCTAACCGTTCGCTCGACGATATTCTGATAAAAGTCACAGCAATGGCACAAAGCAGAGAGAGTCTTCCCCTATCTTTTGTCTTACATGACCATAACGAGCTGCTGGCTGTGGCAGAACTGAAGTTCCATGAACATCCTGAATTTCCCGATTACAAGCATTGGCTCGGTGGTGTTTTTGTCCCAACTGATAAACGTGGGCAAGGTCATTCCTGCACTATTCTTCAACACACCTTAGATCATGCTAAAAACCTAGGTATTTCTGCTCTGTACTTGCAATGCGAACAACACAATATTGACCTGTATTTAAAGCGTGATTTTGAAGTGATACACAGATTGAATGACAAAGGTGTCGAGAAAGCAGTGATGGCTCTTAAGTTTGAATAGGGAAGAAAAAAACTGTGCAGGTTCTCACACTTAATGCCTCTGCCTGCATTATTCCACACCTTAAATATCCGACCTTAGAATGAAATTAAAATGCTATTCTGGGGTCTGATTAGCGCTGAATACATTCTTTCAACACACTTCAATAAAAGAGACATAGTATGAAAATGTTACGATTTATCTCCATTTTAGAAGGCACGTCGCTTCTATTGCTGCTCTTCATTGCCGTGCCATTGAAACGCCTGATGGATATGCCAGAGTATGTGAGCGTTATTGGCCCGATTCATGGTGGGTTGTTTATTTTGTTTAACATTCTTTTGATGTTAAGTATCTCTCGATATGGGGTTTCTTCAAAACACGCTTTGATAGGGTTTGCGGCGTCCTTGATACCATTCGGTAGTTATATTTTTAAAGCGAAAATCTTAAACAAGTACAAATGAGCCCCTTCTCAAGGCATAGAGGCAATAAAAAAGCAGAGAAAAAGACAATCTTCTTCTCTGCTTTCAATGTTATTGCTCAGATCTCAAATAAGAGGTCAATCCAGCTTAAACAGATGACTTCTTCACAAACTGAGATTTTAGCATCATCTCGCCACCGCCATCTATTTTGCAATCGATGTCATGGTCGCCATCTACAAAACGCTTAATAGTCGCTTTGGTGCCGATTTTTAGTACTTGAGAAGAGCCTTTGACTTTAAGATCTTTCGCCAACGTCACTTTATCGCCTTCTTGCAATAAGTTACCGCCCATGTCTTTGATAATAAGAGCATCTTCATCGACCACAACTTCATTCGGATTCCATTCATGCGCGCACTCAGGACAGATCAACATAGCTTGATCTTCATATACATAAGTGGAATCGCATTTTGGGCAATTTGGAAGACTCATATTTATCACTACCTTCTAACGTAAACAGGAAAATTTTGCGCATTATAACCCTATTTTCGTTATGGTTTTTGTCTGCCAGCAAAAAATTCCGTAAAAACTTTCTGTTGTTCAACAAAATCATCCCACGTAATCAGGACAAAACAAATTTGCACCTTAATTAAACCAATATTCTCTTAAATACGTACTAAGGTTAATTGACACAATATAGATAGGAAGATGCAATGAAGTTGGGTGTTGTTTGGTTTGGAGATGATTTGCGCTGCGCGGATCAGAATATGCTACGCAGAGCCGCGCAAGAGGTCGATTATCTTGTTTGCCTTTATTGCGACGAGCCCCATAACAATCGCCCTAGTCGCTATGCAACACAAGGCATGTCGGCCAATCGTCGTCGTTTTTTAGATCAAGGCCTCCAGAATCTAGCATTGCAATTACAAGCCTTGGGGCAAACGTTATTTATAAGCACGTTAGATGCCGCCACCAGTTTAAATATATTACTCAATGAAGTACCAATTGCCCATCTGTACCGCAACCACCACGGCGGCTGGGACGAACAACAAACACTAAAACGCATCGCCAACCGATATCCTGACGTGCGCGTTCATCTGGATCACGGTTTGAGTCTATTTACGCCCTCTCAACTGCCATTTGATATAGCAAAATTGCCGGATTCATTTTCGAAATTCCGTCGCTTAGTTGAAAACATAGATGTTTTCCCCCCTTTACCTGCATTGCAAAAACTACCACCAGCCCCCGTTTTTGATATTCAGCGAATTCGTCCTTGGAGGCTTAAGAATATAGAAGACGAAAGTGCGTTTACTGGCGGGGAGCAAGCCGCAATTGATCAGCTAAGCGATTATTTCTCGACCAATTTGCCAAGTCGTTATAAAGAAACTCGTAACGAGTTAGATGGTTGGGAAAACTCCACCAAGTTTTCACCATGGTTGGCACAAGGCAGTTTGTCAGCTAGGCAAATTAAAGCCAGTATCGACGTTTACGAGCGAGATCATGGCGCAAGCGAATCCACTTATTGGATCTATTTCGAGCTACTCTGGCGCGAATATTTCCATTGGTATGCAACGCGTTATGGTAAACAACTTTTCTTGCCGAGCGGCTTAACAGGAAAGCAAAACCAAGGAAGTTATTACGCTGAGCGTTTTCGAAAATGGAGCCAAGGTAATACGCCTTACCCTATCGTTAACGCTTGTATGAAACAGCTTAATGAAACTGGTTTTATGAGCAATCGTGGCCGCCAAATTGTTGCCAGCTGCTTGATCTATGAATTAGGCATCGATTGGCGTTATGGCGCGGCGTATTTTGAAGAACAACTGATCGATTACAGCGTCGGCCCAAACTGGGGCAACTGGCAATACATCGCGGGCGTCGGAGCGGACCCTAGAGGCGGCCGTCATTTCAATTTGCAAAGACAAAGCGAACAATACGACCCAAATCGGCATTTTACTCATAAATGGCAAGGCCAAGTCTATGATACACAACTGGATTCGGTCGACGCGGCCGACTGGCCAATTTATCCGGCCAGATGAGCGACCACTGGATGACTGAGGATATTGCTGTAAAACCCGTTGTCGTTTGGCTTAAGAGAGATTTGCGCTTGAGCGATCATCTGCCCCTTGCATCGGCCATTGCGCAGAACAGACCCATTATTCTGCTATACATCTTTGAACCTAACCTTATCGCTGATCCGCATTACAGCGAGCGCCACTGGCGTTTTGTTTGGCAATCCTTAGAGGATATGAATCACCAGCTTGCCGAGCATGGCGGTCACATACATATCGTTTGGCAAGAAGCCTTATCTGCTCTCGAAGCGCTCCATGACACAACGCAGTTTGATAAATTATTCAGTAGTGAAGAAATTGGCATTGGGCGCACCTTTGAGCGTGATATAGCGGTTAAATCTTGGTGTCAGAAACAAACTATATACTGGCATGAATCACCAACTGGTGCGGTGATACGACCACTAGATAACAGAAAGAACTGGGATGATGATTGGCAAACTATCATGCGTGCTCCTTTAGCCGACATCAACCTTGAAGCGATAACCTGGTACGACATACAGACTCAATGGCCTTCGATTCCAACCTCATGGCAAACACCACAAAAAGGTATCCAAACGGGCGGCCCTACGCTGGCTTGGAAAACCTTAGAGAGTTTTTATGAAGGGCGAGGGAAAAACTATTATCGTTCTATTTCCAGCCCTCTTAGCAGCCGCTCTGCCTGCACTCGGCTTTCTCCCTACCTCGCTTGGGGGAATATCAGTATCAGAGAAGTCTATCAAGACCTGCTGTCTCGTTGGAACACGGCTGGTTGGAAGCGTACCCTCATCGCACTGAGCTCTCGATTACATTGGCACTGCCATTTCATGCAAAAATTTGAAAGCGAATGCCGCATGGAATGCCACCCAGTTAATCGTGCTTATGACGATTTTCCTTATCGACAGGATGATCAGGTCGAGGCCGATTTACTCGCTTGGCAACAAGGCCAAACAGGCTATCCTATCATTGATGCTTGCATGCGAGCCTTGTACCAAACGGGGTACATCAACTTTCGTATGCGTGCCATGCTGGTGAGCTTTTTATGCCATCATCTAAATATTGATTGGCGATTAGGCGTGCATCACCTAGCAAGGCTGTTTCTCGATTTTGAGCCAGGGATTCACTACCCACAATTTCAAATGCAGGCTGGCGTTACTGGAACCAATGCCATTCGAATTTACAACCCAGTAAAGCAAGCTCAAGACCAAGATCCAGATGGCGAATTTATCCGTCGCTGGATACCGGAATTGGCCGAAGTGCCTGCCCCATTGATACACTCTCCTTGGGAAATGTCGCCGATGGAGGAAGCCTTGTATCAATTCAACGTTGGAGAAAACTATCCTGCGCCCATTGTCAGCCTTAAAGAAGCCGCAAAAGCAGCCCGTGATCGACTCTGGGGATATCGTGAACAGCCAAATGTACAACAAGAAAAACAACGTATTTTAGCGACCCATGTGCGTTCGAATAGTCAGAAAAAATCCAGACCATCGAAAGTAAGGACGCCCTAATGAAGCCATTTCACACGCTGCGCGTTATTCTTGGTGATCAACTTAATTCAGCCCATTCTTGGTTCAAAGAACAAGATCAAGGTGTACTGTATTTGATCGCAGAGCTCCACCCAGAAGCCACTTATGTCACACATCACATTCAGAAACTCTGTGCGTTCTTCCTTGCCATGGAGCGCTTTGCCAGTGCGCTCAAAGAACACGGCCATGAAGTATGTTATCTCACCTTAGATGACACTCAGGAAAAAAGCTTAGATGCCGTAATATTCAGCCTTACTGAGCAACATCAGATTGACCACGTAGAACTGCAACGACCTGATGAATTTCGTGTGCTACAGCAATATCATCAGCTAATCACCAATCACTCAAAGCCAATATTTAGCATGGTTGATAGCGAGCATTTCTTATTACCCTTCAACGATATTCCTCGCTTTTTTCAAGCAAAAAGTACCGTTCGCATGGAACATTTTTACCGCAAAATGCGCCAACGTTTTAATATTCTAATGGCCGATGAAAGACAACCTGAAGGCGGCCAATGGAACTATGACATCGCCAATCGCAATAAACTCAAAGCTCAAGATCTGGACGACATTCCAGCGCCCTTGTGCTTTCAGCATGACGTAACACATTTACTTGAGCGCATCGAGCGACACAATATCCCTTCAATGGGTGACGCTGAATCCAGTTTACTTTGGCCTGTTACCAGCCAAGACGCACTGAATTTATTGGCCTTTTTCTGTGATCACTTGTTACCGAACTTTGGTCGCTTTCAAGACGCCATGACAAATCAAACGCCCCACAGCTGGAGCTTGTACCATTCGCGTTTATCGTTTGCGCTTAACGCCAAATTGATTAGCCCAAAGCATGTGATCAAAATGGCTATTTCAGCGTATCGAGAAAACAATAATATCGACATTGCTCAAATAGAAGGCTTTGTTCGACAAATTCTTGGTTGGCGAGAATATGTGCGCGGCATTTATTGGATCAATATGCCGGATTATCAACAACAGAACGAACTAAACGCCGAGCGAGATCTACCCAGTTATTTCTGGAACGGACAAACCAAAATGAAGTGCCTTGCCAGCGCCATAGGGCAATCTCTCACTTACGCGTATGCCCATCACATTCAGCGTTTGATGATCACGGGGAACTTCTGCATGTTAACTGAGATTCAGCCCGAGCAGGTCGACGAATGGTATTTGGGGGTTTACGTGGATGCATTGGAATGGGTGGAATTGCCCAACACCCGTGGCATGAGCCAATTCGCCGATGGCGGTTGGATTGCTTCCAAACCTTATGCAGCCAGTGGCAGCTACATGCAGAAAATGAGCGACTACTGTGGTGATTGCCATTACAAGGTAAAAGAGAAAACCAGCGAAGAATCTTGCCCACTGAACAGCTTATACTGGCGCTTTATGATCAAGCATCGAGAACGCCTTGCGAAAAACCATCGCATTGGCATGATTTACGGCAACTGGGACAAACAAGACGACGCCCAAAAAAGCGCCGTCTTACATAGAGCGGAATGGTGCTTAAAAAACATCGAATCGCTGTAAATCCATCAGCCGCTTAAATAGTGATATTTATTAAGCAAATTGATTAACTGATAGCTCCACCATTAAATCACTACTGATTTTTTCTAGTGCCACTTCAAGTTCTGATAACGGCAAATCTTTGGGAACAGCCAATACCATATCAGTTTTAAACAGCATGTCAGAACTCATCGGAGCTGGTTCACAAGTGGTCGTAAGCTCTTTGACGTTAACCATCAATGAATGCAGTACTTGGGAAACTTCTTTAACAATACCTGGTCGATCATTGCCAACAACAGACAGTGACAAGGTCGATCCTTCTGTCGCTTTCTTATTTGCCAACTCAACGGTGACATGCAAACCAAGCTGTTCAAAATTACGCAGTGCATCAACCAGTGCCTCTTGATGTTCCAAGGGCACAGACAAGGTTAAAATACCGGCAAATTTATCCGCAAGATGCGCCATACGGCTTTCTAACCAATTACCATGATGACGTGAAATAGTATCGGACAAACGCTCAACCAGGCCTGGACGGTCGTCTCCGATAAAACTCAATACAAGATGCTGTGACATAATGTTCTCCATCAATTTTTTTAGAATTATGCAAAAGAGTGACCGCTTTACGCGACGCTATTTATAAAAAATACACTAAATACTCGGTCTAGACGACTGCAATTCATTTAGAGTTTTATCATTCCGCTAAAGTGCCTTGTTTTCTAATTCAGCTCGAGTTTGCCTACGCAAATACCAAAAGCCCAGCGACGCGGCCGCAACACCTGAAAAACTGCCCATACCAATCGCCCATCTGGCACCAAAAAAGTCGGCAATCCAACCAACTAAAGGCGCACCTAGCGCGGTACTTCCCAACGCTGTTGCGAGAACCACCGCCATGACTCGTCCACGGTAACGTTTTTCTGTTGTCACCTGCATATAAGACGCCGTTGACGTTGTGAATAACTGCAAACTCAACCCAAGTAAAATAAGCAGCACGGCAAATGCCCAAAACGATGTACTGATTGACACCAAAAAACAGCTCACAGCGAACATGGCAGCCACATAAATCATAAAACGAAACGACGGTGAAGAACGACGACTTGCCGTCACCATAGCACCAGAAATAGAGCCAATCGCCATCATTGAAATTAAGAAGCCATATTGATCCGCATGACCTTGAAATACATGCACTGTCATCGCTGACAAATACACTGAAAAGTTCATTCCCAAACTGCAGACCAAGAAGGACATCACTAGTATCACGGCCATCTCACGGTGTTGCCAAATATAACGAAAGCCATCTAAAAACTTCGCCATATCAGGCGTAGCCTTACTATTGTCAGGAACAACGGCTGGCAGGCGTTTCTTAAATGTCTGTAGAGCGATTAATAACGGAATAAAAGACAACACATTGATCATGAATACCCAACCAGTTCCGATCAGTGCAATTAATATCCCTGCAATGGCAGGCCCAACTAAACGGGCCGAGTTAAACGACACGGAATTGAGCCCAACGGCATTCGATAGTTCTTTTTCGCTAACAATATCTGAAACAAAAGCATGGCGAGCAGGTGCATCAAATGCCGCCACACAACCCAGCGCGAAGGCGCAAGCACATACTTGCCAAAGTACGACATGACCGCTCAAGACCAACAGACCCAATATCAAAGCTAGCACTGCCATTAAGCACTGAGTAATGAAAAGTAGCTTACGACGATCCATTCGATCCGCCGTCCAGCCAGTGATAGGCAATAAAAGAATTTGTGGCGCAAACTGTAGAAACACAACCAGACCAACGGCTGATGCATTTTTATCCGATAGCTCTGCGATGACAATCCAATCCTGTGCTGTACGCTGTAACCAAGTACCGATATTAGAAATGACTGCGCCACCAAACCAAAGCCTATAGTTCGGGTTGGATAAAGATCGAAACGTACTGCCCAATACAAACTCCTTCAATTATTAAATAAGATCTTCGATGATATTTATAAATGTCATTTTTGGAATGTAATATAAAACTTAATAGTAGAGCTCAGAAAATAGGCTCTTTAAAAATAACTATCTTGTATAATAAAAAAACATATTCTGTTCTATATAACGAGAAGTAATACCTAACTTCGTAGTAAATGCGTAATTAAAATAACTAACAGCAGGTATCAAATAGTGATATTCAATAAAATGTCTCTGAAAACACAATTCATTTCGGTAATCGCCTTACCTTGCCTGGTGCTCTTGCTTATCAGCTGGGCAGGATTACGCGGTTTATCCAATGCCCAAGAACAAACCAAACAACTCGCTCAAAATACCAGTGCGCCGCTTAGGTCAATGGCAGAAGTTGCCTCGCGTATTCCACGTATGCGAGTTGGTATCGACATCATCTTGCTGCAAGAAATTCCAGCAATGCAGGATGAAAGAGGCGCCTTAACGCGCGTCAAAGAAACTCGCAAAGAAGATATCCCTGAAATGGATATGGCACTGAATCAAGCATTGGCTGCGCAAGTCACACCTAAGATGCGTGCAGAAGTTCAAAAAGTCATTGATATATTTGCCAATGTTAAAAGCAACGAGTTAGCACCAATGTTGTCGGCAATCGAAAAAAATGACCTAACCACCGCTCAAGAAATCTACAAAACAAAGTATGCCAACAGCTACGGTGTCATGCGTAAAGCGGTTAATAAAATACTAGATGATTTGCTTGAACAAGGCGAGCAAGCCTACGCTGAAAGCCAAACAAATTACGAAAACAGCCGAAATGACATGATCATTTTGATTGTCATCGCGCTTTCTGCTTCTGTCTTGTTGGCTTGGTTAGTATTACGTCGCCTTAACCAACGTGTCGCCTATCTGCAAGAACATATTTCAAGCGCCAGTGATAAGCTTGACCTTGGCACAGTAATGAATCTTGATGGTAAAGATGAGCTTAGCGATATTGCCCAGCACTTCAACCAGTTTATTACCAAAGTCCGTGTCGCTATCGAAAACGTCGCTGACAACTCTCGTCAACTGGCTCATACCGCCAATGATGTTGCCGCCAAAGCTAAGGCAACGCATTCAAACAGCATAAATGAACGAGACCGTACCACGCAAATTGCCACGGCAATCCATGAAATGGGCGCGACCGTTGAAAACATCGCAGAGAACGCTTCTCAAGCAGCAAGAGCAGCCCAAGAAGCCGACAAACAAGCTCATCAAGGTGCTGGCTTAGTTGCCAAAGCACGCCAAGGCATAACAGCACTGTCTACTGAAATTAATCACATCAGTTCAGATATTGGTTCATTAGCCACGCAGACAGATTCGATTGGTAGCATTCTTGATACTATCCGTAGCATCTCAGAACAAACCAACTTGCTGGCTCTGAACGCTGCAATCGAAGCGGCTCGCGCCGGTGAACAAGGCCGAGGGTTCGCCGTCGTTGCCGATGAAGTTCGTAATCTGGCAAGCCGTTCAGCCGCTTCCACTGATGAAATTCAAAAAATGATAGACCAACTACAAGAACAATCCGCTAAAACGGTTGCCACAATTAAAACGGGGCAAGATCAAAGCAACTCAGTAGTCGGTCAAGCAAATGAAGCAAACACGGCTCTTGAGCAAATCACAGCACACATTGGCCAAATCAGTGACATGAACATTCAGGTTGCTACTGCGACAGAAGAACAATCTCTTGTGGTCAATGACATGAGTAAAAACGTCGAAGAGATTAACCAGCTAACAACGGAAACGTCTGAAATAGCAGATGAACTGACTGCATCAAGCACCAACTTACAGAAACTGTCTGTTCAGCTTGATAAACTGGTTACTCAGTTTAAACTTTAAAACGAATAGCCGTTTCGCTAGTAATCCATAGAAACAAGAAAGGGAGCCGAAGCTCCCTTTCTTTTTGCTGCTCTAAAACAGCCCTGTATCTAATTAACTCTTATCATCCGAGAGACAAGCCGCAGCCGTAAACAAAACATCAGTCGAGCTATTTAGCGCAGTCTCAGCGGAATCCTGCAACACACCAATAATGAAACCAACAGCAACAACCTGCATGGCAATTTCATTTGGAATATTAAACAAGCTACACGCCAACGGAATTAGCAACAAAGAACCACCTGCCACGCCCGATGCACCACACGCAGAGACGGCCGCGATAATGCTAAGCAATAACGCCGTACCAAAATCCAATGAGATACCTAAAGTATGCACCGCCGCCAAGGTTAACACCGTAATGGTAATCGCCGCGCCTGCCATATTAATGGTCGCACCTAATGGAATAGACACAGAATAGGTGTCTTCATCCAAGTCTAAGCGCTTACAAAGATCTAAGTTAACCGGAATATTAGCCGCCGAACTACGGGTAAAGAATGCTGTCACGCCACTTTCTTTTAGACACTTAAAGACCAAAGGATACGGGTTACGACGAATTTTCCAGAATACCAACAATGGATTGGTAACAAACGCGATAAACAGCATGGCGCCAATCAATACCGCTAACAGGTGCGAATACCCAAATAGAGCATCGAAGCCTGTTGCCGCTATCGTGCTGGCAACCAAACCAAAAATACCAAAAGGTGCCAAGCGGATAATGAAGGAAACAATGCCAGTCACACTGGTCGAAATGTGCTGCAATGCCGATTTCGTCGATTCAGACGCATGACGTAAACCTAAGCCAAAGCCAATTGCCCAGGTTAAGATGCCAACGTAGTTGCCTTGAACCAACGCGTTAACTGGATTATCGACCATTTTAAACACCAGTGTATGCAGTACTTCGCCAATACCTTGCGGTGCACTTTGGCTTAGATCAGGTGACACTAAGTTTAATTGCGTCGGAAAGGCAAAACTGAACATCACAGCCGTTAAAGCGGCGACAAAAGTCCCCGCAATATAAAGCGCAATGACAGGGCGAATATGACTTTGTTGAGCTTGCTTGTGATTGGCAATCGATGCCATCACCAACAAAAACACCAGGATTGGCGCAATGGCTTTTAGTGCCTTGACGAAAAAGTCACCAAGCAGGCTGGTCGATAAGGCAATGCTAGGCGCAACATAAGCCAGAACGACGCCACAAACGATACCGATGGCTATTTGTAGCACTAAACTACCGCGAAGATAACGCTGAAACAGCGAAGGTTTTTGAGCAAATGTCATTAGAAGGGGGTCCATTGAAATTTTCAAGGCCGCACCTTACTTCATCCTCACTCAAAAATGAACCATTTTAGGGCGTAATTGCAGATATTATTGCAACATATCAACCAAATCGAAGATTTAACCGATCATTCAACTTCCTCATTTCATCCTGAAAGCACTACTTGTACTCAACCGATATTGGCCTAATATTCTTCACATATACAAACCTTATCAAGGAACTACAATGTCGAATTTGTTGGAAAAATTGAACTGGCGCTATGCCGCTAAAAAAATGGACTCAAGCAAAGCCGTTGAGCAAGAAAAAGTAGATCGTATTTTAGAAGCGATTCGCCTAACAGCGACATCAAGTGGTCTTCAGCCATATGAAGTCATCGTTGTTAAGAACAAAGCATTGCGTGAAGCCATCGTTCCCCATGCTTGGAACCAAGCACAAATCACTGACGGTTCTCACCTACTAGTATTTGCTGCGTGGGATAACTACACAGAAGAACGCATTAACAAAATGTTCGACCTAGTGAACGACGAACGTGGCTTTAAAAACGAAGGCTGGGAAAACTACCGTCAAATGATTTTGGGCGCTTACCCTCCACGTGATGCCGAAGTGAATTACCAACACGCGGCCCGCCAAGCTTACATCGGTCTTGGCACAGCATTGATTGCTGCTGCTGAAGAAGGCGTAGACAGCACACCAATGGAAGGCTTTGACCCTGCTAAAGTGGATGAGATCCTAGGTCTAACAGAACGCGGTCTGCGCTCTGTGATTCTATTGCCTTTGGGTTACCGTGCAGAAGAAGGCGACTGGTTGAAAGACCTGAAAAAAGTCCGTCGCTCTACAGAAGAATTTATTACTGAAATGAACTAGTTTCAGGTCTATTCAGAAGTACAAAACTAAAACGCCAACATCGTTGGCGTTTTTTTATGCTCATTTTTTGAACTTGGCAAAAAATAGGGAATAGTGAACCAAAGCCATAAATAGTGACCCAAATACACCAAAATTTGCGTATGTTAATAGCAATTAAATACCCAACAGCCCAAGGACAAAGCATGGCAAAGTATCTAGGACTTATTTTCATCACACTATTTTTAAGCGCTTGTTCTTCCAACGACAACTGGCGTACTGCAAGCCGAGAGCCTGCTGGTATAGCGCCCTCTCCAGAAACAGAAAAAGACGCTGTCATCGAGTTTTATGCCGCCGATGCCTTTAGTTGGCGAGGTTGGTTTGCGGTTCATACTTGGGTGGCGACTAAGGAAAAGAACGCATCCGAATACACGGTACATGAAGTGGTCGGTTGGCGAGTAGACAGAGGACTTCCAGCGTTATCTGAATATAAAACGGCGACACCCGATCGCTACTGGTTTGGCGCGAAACCAGAAAAAGTACTGTCTATTATTGGCCCAAAAGCCGAAGCATTGATTCCGAAAATAGACGCAGCAGTGAAGCGCTATCCTTGGGCAAACGAATATACCGTCTTCCCTGGGCCTAACAGCAACACATTCCCAACGTGGATTGGCCTACAAGTCCCAGAGCTGGATCTGGATATGCCATTTCGCGCCATTGGTAGTGGTTATGCTGACAATTAATTTTGCCTAATAGAGAGCTTTAATTTCCGAGATACCCTACTTCTCGGAAATTAAGTCCGTATTTAGAAAGTTGCCATATTGACCCGCCATAGTCCTTAGGCTACGTTTTCTTTATAGGAAACGAAGCGCGTTAATCTTGCGGTTAGAGCGCCCCTTCACGCCAATCTTCCCTAGACAACAATAATCCGAACTCGTCGTTTTTTACGAGCACGTCTTACAAGGCAACATCATGGTCATGAATTTCGCTTTTGAAGCACAAAAAACACAACAGCGCCTATTAGCGGAATTAGACTTTAGCCAGCTAACATCCCAGCAAAAAGCCATTTTCATTCAGCGTTTAGAAAGTGGCTTCAAACCTCTTTTCGAACAGATTTTTCCGCTTTATGGACAATGCTTCGACTTGCATTATCATCTAAAAGTCTTGCTGCAATCTTTTATCTATTTTCAGAAAAAACAGCGTCCAGCCCAGATCAAAGACAAAGCAGAATTCTGGTTTGAATCCAATAAAAATGTCGGCATCGCCGTGTATGTGGATTTACTAGCGGATGATCTAAATTCTCTTATCGATAAGATTCCGTACTTTGAATCGTTAGGAATCAATTATGTCCATCTAATGCCACTGTACTTATCACCAGAGGGCAACAGTGATGGAGGTTACGCGATTTCAGATTATCGCACCGTGTCACCAAATTTGGGCACCAACAAAGACCTAAAAGACCTGGCTTCCGCGCTGCATAAAAAAGGCATCCGCATGGTGTTGGATTTTGTCTTTAATCATACCTCAGACGAACACCGTTGGGCCGAAGCGGCAAAATCTGGCGACCAGGAATTCCAAGGTTATTACTATTTCATGGGCGAACAAGAGGCCACAGAATACAATAAGACAGTGCGTGAAATTTTTCCACAGATCCGTCGAGGCAGTTTCACCTATTTGCCTGAATTAGACAGTCATGTATGGACGACCTTTAACTCATTCCAATGGGATTTAAATTATTCGAACCCGGCGGTTTTTGTCGCTGTGGTAGAAGAAATGTTACATCTCATTTTAAACGGCTGTGATGTTTTACGACTTGATGCTTTAGCCTTTGTCTGGAAAGAAAAAGGCACAGTATGCGAGAACTTACCTAAGGCTCATAATCTGATCAAAGCCTTCAAAGCCTGCTTGGACATTGCCGCACCGCAAGTGGTGTTTAAATCTGAAGCCATTGTTCATCCAGATGAAGTCAACAAATACATTGGCGCCGATGAATGCACCCTGTCTTACAATCCATTAATGATGGCCTTGTTATGGGAAAGTTTAGCAACACGCCAAACCAGCTTGTTATACCAATCCCTTGAACGCAGTTTCACCATTCCAGAACATACCACTTGGATAAACTACATTCGCTGTCATGACGATATTGGCTGGTTATGGGATGACGCCATTTCTGATCGTCTTGGCATTGATGGGATCGGCCATCGCCGCTTCTTGAATCAATTCTATACCGGACAATTTGAAGGCTCTTTTGCGGCGGGTGTACCCTTTCAAGAGAACCCAGTCAATGGTGATTGCCGTGTTTGCGGTACCTTGGCGTCTCTGGCGGGTGTAGAAAACGCCATCAACATCAATGATCCTCTATTACTTGATCATGCCATCAAACGCATTCGAGTCCTGAACGGCATCAACTTCGCCATGCCTGGCATTCCCTTATTGTATCAAGGCGACGATCTTGGCGTACTCAACAACAACGATTATCTAAACGACCAGACTAAAGCCGACGATAGCCGCTGGGTGCATCGTAAGAAGCTCACCAAGCAAGACTTCGCCCTTGCTGATGACAACAACACACCACAGGGCAAAATCGCTCAGCTGATCCGAGAGATGATCCAAATTCGCAAAGCCAATCCGCTGTTTGCTGCGCAGGAGTTTGAACTTGTCTCACTCGGCAGCGAACACTTATTCGCTTTCAAACGAACCATGGGCAACGAAACGCTCTTCGTCATCGCCAACCTGAGCGAACACCTAATAGCACTTGAACATCTGCCGCTTGGTCAATCACTAAGCGAACTAATCGGCCAAGACACAGCAATCAACTTGCTCGATAAAGAGTTAATTAATTTGCCATCATTAAACCTTATCGAACCGTTAGACATTCTTTGGCTGGTCAATCACTAAGCACACTTTAAGCTATACAAAAAAACGGATTGATAGAGATATCAATCCGTTTTTTAATTGTCATATGCTCGGTTGGGGCTAGTGCTTAGTCGATCCCGGATTCGGTATAAAGTTAATCACGACTTCTTCTGCTTCTGGAGAGCTGCTGTGAGGCGTGTTTACTCGTGTTGGAATCTCAGTGGGCTGCGCCTGTATAACCGTAGACTGCTCATCCGTGTAACCACAGCCAACGCACTCACGATATTGCTTTTCAGCGTCATCGTCACGCCATGCACGAATCTTATCCATCTCACTACAACGAGGGCATACCGCCCCTGCGATAAAGCGTTTTACTGTCATAACCCTACCTTCAAAAAAAGTAACGCCCTAATTCGGCGTTATAAAAAAGCAGCGCCTTGTCTGATTACCATCAGGCGAGGCGCTGCTTCCTTGCAGTACAAAAAATTAAGCCGCGATGCCGCTGTGTCTCAATAAGGCATCGGTGCTTGGCTCACGACCACGGAACTCAGCAAATAATTCTGCTGCAGGACGAGAGCCGCCATTGGCCAATATGGTATCACGGAAGCGCGCGCCGGTATCTTTATTGAAGATGCCGTCCTCTTCGAATTTCGAGAACGCGTCAGCGGACAAGACTTCCGCCCATTTATAGCTGTAGTAACCGGCCGCGTAACCACCCGCAAAAATATGCGAGAAGCTGTTTTGGAAACGGTTAAATTCAGGTGGCGTGGTAACAGCCACTTTGCTACGAACATCATCAAGGACAGACTGAACTGAAATGTCTTTTTGATATTCCATGTGCAAACGGAAGTCGAACAAAGAAAACTCCAATTGACGCATCATCTGCATACCGGATTGGAAGTTCTTCGCGGCCAGCATCTTGTCTAACAAGTCTTGTGGCAGCGGCTCGCCTGTTTCGTAATGACCCGCTATGTGAGCCAGGGCTTCTGGCTCGTAACACCAGTTTTCCATAAATTGACTTGGCAACTCAACGGCATCCCATGCCACACCATTGATGCCCGATACAGAAGACACATCCACTTGAGTCAACATGTGGTGCAAGCCATGACCAAATTCATGGAACAAGGTGGTGACTTCATCGTGAGTCAATAACGCTGGCTTAGCGCCAATTGGTGGGGTGAAGTTACACACAAGATACGCAATCGGTAGCTGCAAGCGGTTATCGCTTAAACGACGACGTGTACGGCAAGAATCCATCCACGCACCACCGCGTTTTGCTTCACGCGCATATGGATCTAAATAGAAACGAGACACGTCTTCGCCATCCTTGCTGATCGTAAATAACTGCAAGTCCCTGTTATAGCTATCAAATTCTTTTTCTTCGCGAATATCCACACCGAATAAAGTTTGTGCCACGTGAAACAATCCAGACAAAACCTTGTTCATTGGGAAATAAGGACGCAGCTCTTCTTGAGAAATACTGTACTTGTGCTGACGTAGTTTTTCCGCGTAGTAGGTCATGTCCCAAGCGTTCAATTTTTCCACGCCATTTTCGTCTTTAGCGAACGCTGTTAGTTGCGCAAGATCTTGTTCTGCCGAGCTTTTTGACTTTTTCGCTAAATCGTCTAAGAAATCGATAACCTGCTGGCCATTGTCCGCCATTTTAGTGGCAACAGACAATTCTGCGTAATTATCAAAACCAAGGATATGGGCCATCTCATGACGTAGCTCTAAAATTTCGTCAATCAGAGGCGCATTGTTGAATTTGATGTCACCACCTTGGTCAGAAGCACGCGTCGCAAAAGCGCGGTACATTTCTTCGCGCAGTTCGGCATTGTCGGCGTAACTCATCACTGGAATATAAGATGGGAAATCCAAGGTGAACAACCAGCCATCTTTTTCTTTGGCTTCGGCCATTTGTTTGGCTTGTGCCAAAGCCGATTCTGGCAAACCAGACAGTTCACTTTCGTCGGTAATTAGTTTGTTCCACGCTTGTGTCGCGTCTAATACGTTTTCACCAAACTGACTACCCAACTCAGACAAACGCTGGCTGATCTCGCCATAGCGTTTCTTGGCGTCGCCTTCTAGGCCGACACCAGACAATTCGAAATCACGAATCGTTTGCGCCAAGGCTTCACTTTGAGCTTGGCTTAGGGTTTTCGCCGCCTCACTTTCAGCAAGACTCTTGTATGCTTGATACAAGGCTTTGTTCTGTCCAAGATCTGTATAAAACTGAGTCAATTTTGGTAAACAAGCGTTGTAAGCGGCACGTAACTCAGGCGTATTTTTAACGGAATTCAAATGGCTGATTGGCGACCAAAAATTATTTAAGTCGTCGTGAAGTTGATCCAATGGCAAAACAAGACTTGCCCATGTTGGATTGGCGTTTTCACTCACACAAGCATCAATGGCTGCTTGATTGTGCTTTAGCAGTGTCTCTAGATCCGCTTCGATGTTCGCAACATCGACGTCGGTAAAATTCGGTAAGCTGGTCGCGTCCCATACAGACTGTGACATATCATGATATCCTTTAAAAAATTGAACGCTGTAATGCATTGGTCAATACTATGCTTAATAAGATAGGTTGTCTTAACACTTTTTCAATGCATAAAACGCTATTGTGTTAATAGTTCCTTCATTTATTAACACTTTCTATTAATCAAATCCTGTAAGAGAGCAGTATATGGTGATGAAATCTTTCCGTGGCAAAACACCACAACTAGGCGACCGTGTATGGGTCGATGACAATGCAGTGATCATTGGCGATGTCACCATTGGCGAAGACAGCTCGGTTTGGCCTTTGGTGGCGATCCGTGGCGACATGCATCGCATTCGTATTGGTGCTCGCACCAGCATTCAAGATAACTCCTGCTTGCACATTACTCATGCCAGCACTTACAAACCTGAAGGCCACCCTTTGGAAATTGGCGACGACGTGACCGTCGGTCATATGGCAATGTTACATGGTTGTACCATTGGCAGCAGAGTCTTAGTGGGCATGGGAACGACCATCCTTGATGGCGCGGTGATTGAAGACGAAGTTATCATAGGTGCTGGCTCTTTAGTGCCACCAGGTAAGCGTTTGGAAACAGGTTTTATGTACATGGGCTCTCCGGTAAAACAAATCCGCCCACTCAGCGCCAAAGAAATCGAATATTTTCAATATGCCGGACTTAATTATGTCAAATTGAAAGACGAGTACTTGGCTGAAGCTGAAGCTGAAAAAAGCCGATAGATAGAAAATTACGGTTGAATAGTAATAAAAGCCAGACCAAGATCGTCTAATGACTACACACACTCCGAGGCTTAAATGACTAATGCGAATGTTTCTGTTGAGATGGATTCTTCAGCGGCAGTAAACATCTTTCAGGATACTGTTTTTATTGAAGATTTACGTACACAGATGCTGAAGTTCGCAAGGCTTCAAGTACGAGACAATCAGATTGCCGAAGACGCAGTACAAGAAGCGATGATCTCTGCGTATCAAAATATTGATCGTTTTGCGCGACAAGCGGCGTTTAAGACTTGGGTGTTTTCCATTTTGAAGAACAAGATTATCGACTTATTGCGCAAAGAAAAACGCCACACGGCAGCCAGTCAGCTCGAAGATGGGCCGAACCTAAATGGCGACGCATTAATAGAGCACTTGTTCGAAGAAAATGGTCACTGGCAAAAAGATGAGCGGCCCAAAAAATGGGATCAACCAGAACATGGCGTTGAAAACACACACTTCTGGCGAATCTTCGATGCTTGTTTAGATGCGCTACCAGCCAAGTACGGCCGATTATTTATGATGCGCGAATTCCTCGAAATGGACACACCTGAAATCTGCCATAACGAAGAAGTAACCGTCAGCAGCCTAAACGTCACCTTGTATCGCGCTCGGCTGCGCTTACGAGAATGTCTAGAAGATCACTGGTTTCAGAAGGAGACATCGTAATGATGAAATGCAAACAAGCGACCCAGATGCTCTCGGAGAAACTGGACCGCCCTTTATCCGCCAAAGAAAAGATAAACTTGGCCATGCACACTGCAATTTGCACTCCTTGTCGCCAGTTTGGCAAACAAATGGAGACTATTCGCGGGTTATCAAAATCCTATACCAATGTAAAAAAGCCAGAGGAAAAATAATCTTCATCTGGCCTCAGAGAGACTCTTAGGCATTCAGGCTCGATAGTGTTTTCTTATAAAATGCAAAAGCATCCATTGCCCCTTTTACTGCCTGTGCTTCTTGCTCTTCCGTTAGCGACAACGCGTCTAGCTGAGCCACAAACTTACGCCAATGCGGCGCTCGTCCTTCAGGATGTGCTGCTAAATGCCTAGCGCCATGCTCCGCATCAAACTGCAGTTTCTGAGTTTCTTTATATAAAAATGCCGCACCAATATTGGAGCCCTCGCTGCAATAAAGCCAACCAATAGCTTGATACAGATCGGTCGGCGTTGCTAACAAGGACGCATCGACATCAGCCTTTAAACCCAAGTCATTCAGATCCGATTCGACCGCAGACAACCTAGGTAATTCAGCTAATCCAGGAAACAATGCCTGCAGCTCACTGCATTGATACAAAGGAGCAACTGATAAATGGAAAATATGCTGTAGGCGTAAAAAACTTCTGTAGTTTTCTTCGTTTGCAAAAGGTTCAGATTGCATTACCAGTGAATCGACACTATCGTGGTTAGTGCGAGTAGAATATTTCAAACGCTTTGCAAATGTCAGTATCTCTGGCTCTTTATCGATTGTTTTCATATGTAACCTCATTTGAATCTATTTTATGAGATCATAAAAACTTACATTTCAAATAGCCATCTTGTTTATATTAAGAAAAACTAACACTCTTCCTTTCTTACTTCTGTCGGCCTAGACCACATCCATAAAAAACCAACAAACATACCTGACAAAGAAAAAATAATAACGTATTCATTAACATCGCTATAAACCAGTAAACATGCACAAAAAAACATACTAAAGGATGATAATATTTTATTACTTTTCGAAATCACCTTACCGTGATTCCAATTATATAGAGCAGGCCCTGTGAATCGATTATTATATAAGAAACGGTGAATTCTAGGGGAGCCTTTCGATGATGACCACGCACACAATAGTATAAATTCAGTCGCAGGAATGCCTGGAACCATAACACCCACAAACGCCATTATTAAACTAAGCGCTGCAACTAATTTGTATACGAGTATTTTGCATTTCCCAATCATGGATTTAGTCTCAGATAACTCTTTTATTAAACCTATAAAAAATACTATCGAAAAAATACAACCATTAGTATGTTTTTTCACATCAACTCAACTTTAGTACATTAAGATTGCTTAATAAAAGAAGGGTAGCTCTTTGGCACCCAGTTGCTAGGATAGCCAACTAACGCACCTAAGTATCAACTCATGTAGTAGGACTTTGCTGTTAGCACAAAACAAACAGTATTGATAATCGTTATCAATACTGTTACGGTAATTAATCCTCATGTGCCTTTACTAATTTTTTACTAGAGATAAGAAGATATGCGTATCCTCGTTGTTGAAGATGATGCCTCTGTGAGCCACTGGATTAGCAGTAAACTGCATGTATCAGGTCATGTATGCAAGCTAGTAGACGATGGTGAAAAAGCATTAAAGCTCATAAAAACAGAAGTTTTTGACGTTATTTTGCTAGACCGAGCTCTACCAAAGTTAGACGGTATACAATTACTTAGGCTACTTGAAAGCATCCCACACCCACCGATATTAATCCTCTCAGCGAATGACCAAACATCAGACCGAATAGAAGGTCTAAGAGCTGGTGCCGATGATTACTTAGGTAAACCATTTGATTATACTGAGCTTCTTTTACGTCTAGAACGCCTATACTCTCGTACCAAAAATGTTGCTTCAAGCCATCTAATAAAAATCAAAGATATGATGATAGATCTTGAGCAACACGAAGTAACACGGTCAGGCAAAAAAATAGATCTTACTAACAAAGAATTCAAATTACTCTACGTTCTTGCTGAACATCCAGGGCAAACGGTGACGCGTAACATGCTATTAGAGAAAGCTTGGGGATATCATTTCGACCCCCAGACCAACATTTTAGATGTGCACCTTTCCAAGCTAAGACACAAACTGGACGATGGGTTTAAGAACCCAATTATTAAAACCATTCGTTCAGTTGGCTATGCTTTAGGGTAAACAGGACTGTGCTTACAAAATCTTTATTCCACAGCAGTAGCTTTAGGCAAGCTATTATTATCGCTTTTATTTGTTTATCTGTTTCTTCCGCCTCTATTTTCATATGTGATTATATTTTAGAAAATATCATGGTCAGCCATGTAAAAAATATGATATTAGAAAACATAGAATCTCAAAGCATAAAAGACAACTTTGAAGATAGTAGAAAGCTAGCTGAGAAATTAAAAAATGAAAACATCCAAGACAAAAGAAAAGACCACTTCAATTTTATTTTTGATAAAAATAGAAAGCTATTATTAGGAGGTGAAAACAATATACCAAAAGATCAAATTCTGAAGTTAACAGAAAATATCAATTATCCGCCAGCTACAATATCTTTTAAAAATAATAAAATAGAACTATTAGGGCTATTGATCCCTTTAAAAGATGGCGGTATTTATTTAAATACTTACAATGTAAAGCCTATGAACCAGCAGACCCAATCCATATCTTTTATGACTGGAGGAGGTCTTTTAGTGATACAACTCATGATTTTATTAATTAGCTTACGGTTTAGCCGCCATAATTTACGTCGCGTTAATAATATCATCAATACTTTAGAGAGGTATGCGAGTGGTGAGCACAATGTCAGAGTAGACATTGAAACTAATAAAGATGAATTTGACCAGCTAAGCCGAGAAATTAATATTGTACTTGTTCGTACTCAGAGATTAATGGTGGAAGTTCGGGATATTACCAGCCATGTCGCCCATGAACTAAGAACTCCTCTAACACGACTGCAGCATAAGCTGATCAATATATCAGAACGAGCAGAAGGAAAAGAACTTACAGAACTTGAGCAAGCAATCAAAGAAACCGAGCAAATACAGGTGCTTTTTCGGTCAATCATGCGCTTATCCGAGGTCGAGACCGGGCAAGTCCATCACCAAAAAGACACCATTAATGCCTATGAAATTTTGTATGATGTGTATGAATACTATCAGCCATTAGCAGAACAGTACGATATTGAGCTTCACATTGACGCAAATAAGAAGCACACCTTTACAGCTGATAAAGTATTAATATTCCAAGCCATTGCTAACTTATTAGACAACGCAATTAAATACGCACCACAGAGCAAAATAATTCGCCTTTGTATCTGTGAATCGCATAAAGACACCTATATCAAAATAACAGACCAAGGCTCAGGGATCCCAGAAGAGAACCATAAGTTTGTTACTCAGCGTTTCAAACGTCTTACCACTAAACAAGACGTCTTTGGCCATGGTTTAGGACTCACGCTCATTCAAGCGATCGTCTCGTTACATAATGGTGAATTAATACTAACGAATTTGCATCCAGGGCTCTGTGCGTGTATCAAACTCCCCCACCCACAATAACGAATTAACATCCCATCAACGCAAACGTTTAAACGGCAAAGTATAAGCCACTAGAAACAACAAGGCAGCACAGACAACGACACTTGGCCCAGTTGGTGTATCCCAGCGATAAGATGCCCACAAGCCGCCACACACAGACAGACAACCAATCAAGCTAGCGAACGACGCCATCTGTACCGGCGTCTTCGATAGCTTCCGTGCGGTTGCTGCGGGAATGATCATCAAAGAGGTAATCAGCAACACGCCGACGATTTTCATTGCCACGGCAATCACCAAAGCCACCAGCAACATCAGCAATAAACGAATCGCCTCTACCGGATAACCTTCTACTTTTGCCAATTCTTCGTTTACGGTAACGGCGAGCAATGGCTTCCAGAAGGTCACCAATAGCGCGATAACCGCCAAACCACCACCATAAATCCAATACACATCCGCTTGGTTAATCGCCAGCAAATCACCAAACAAATAGGCCATCAAATCGATTCGAATATTATCGAGAAAGCTTACTGCCACTAGGCCAAGCGACAATGCCGAATGCGCCAAGATCCCCAACAAGGTATCGGTAGCGATAATGTGTTTCTTCTGCAAAGTGACTAACACCAAGGCCAGACCGACACATAAAACAATAATCGCAAGATTCAAATTGATGTCTAATAAAAAGCCTAACGCCACACCCAACAAAGCAGAATGCGCCAAGGTATCACCAAAATACGCCATGCGTCGCCATACAACAAAAGCCCCTAGCGGCCCAGCGACAGACGCCACACCCAATCCGCCTAACAAGGCTCTGAGCAAAAGATCTAACATGGTTTTACGAACTCCAATATCTGCTAACTTAGGTGTGATTAATGATGGTTACACTGAGAATGATCGTGGCTATGAGCCTTGTCACCATCTGACAAAATACTGCCGTGTTCATCATGAACGTGATCATGCTGATGGGCATAAATCGCGATGGATTCGTCTGCCCCTGGCACACCAAACAAAGCTTGATAAGCTGGATGTCCAGTCACATGTTGCGGACTACCCGAGCAACAAACGTGCTGATTGATGCATACCACAGTATCGGTTTTTGCCATCACCAAATGCAAATCATGAGAAACCATCAGCACGCCGCAATTTAGCTCATTGCGAATGCCTTCAATCAGATTATAAAGTTCCACCTGACCATTTACATCTACGCCTTGCACTGGCTCATCAAGTACCAATAAATTCGGTCGATTCAACAAAGCACGCGCCAATAAAACACGCTGAGTTTCGCCGCCAGACAACACATGTACTTGGGATTGGAGCAAATGACCAATGCCCAATTTTTCTAATGTAGGAAGGATTTGCTGTTTATCAACACCACGCACCAAGGCCAAGAAATGCTTTACCGTTAATGGCAAGGTCGGATCGATATGCAGCTTTTGCGGCATATAACCGATACGCAAGGTTTTGTGTCTTACCACTTCGCCTGACGTGGCTTCTTGCAGACCGAGCAAGGTGCGAATAAGCGTGCTTTTTCCGCTCCCGTTTGGGCCAATCAGGGTAACAATCTCCCCTTCACTGATCGTCATATCAATGTTTTCGAGCAGCACTCGGCCATCAAACGCGATACCAATTTTGTCAAAAGCAACCAATCGTTTACTCACGCGCTTGCTCCTGCTGATATCACCTTACACTTGGCGCACAAACCTGTTAACTCAATGGTTTCAGCACGCAGCTCAAAACCTTGATGCGCAGCCTTTTCAACCAACGCCGCGTGAATATCTTGGTAATCAAATTCCATAACATTGTGACATTCGTCGCAAATCAAGAAATAGCCTTTATGGGCTTTGTCTGCATGGGCACAACCAAGATACGCATTCATCGATTCCACTTTGTGAATCAAGCCTGCGCCTAGGAGAAAATCCAATGCACGGTAAACCGTTGGCGGCGCAGAATTAAAACCTTCTTCGGCTAACTTGGCCAATAGCTGATACGCACCAAGCGGTCGATGACTTTCCCAAATCAATTCCAGCGCACGTCGACGTACTTTCGTCAGTCGCTGGCCTTGTTGGACGCACAATGCTTCCGCTGTGCTTAACGCGCTTTCGATACAGTGATTGTGATTATGATTATGATGGACGTGCTCATGTGAATTTTCATGTTTCATTAAAAAGCCCTTCCTACATTACTTAAGTAACTCCAAATCATTGAAGTACTGATGATAATCAAAGCGAAAGCGGCAATAAAACCAAAGGCACGCGACACTCGTTGTCGCCAAACGCGATGCTCACTGCTTAACGCAAAACCTGTGTCACGCACAAATACACTGACGCCCGCCAAAGATGCGACCGTAATTGCTGTGCCTAACGCCATGGCAAAAGTCGCCACCAAGCCCCAAACAAAAATGCCCGTGCTCAAAGAGAATAACAAAACCAAAATCGCGCCCGTACAAGGACGAATACCGACCGCAGCCACCATAGCCCAAATACTTCGACGAGCGGTTTTCGCCTCGTCTGCATGATGATGTGCACAGCAAGTGTGATCATGAGAATGACTGTGCGAGTGGCCATGACTTTCATGGGAATGGCCTTCATGGGAATGATTATGGTGCTCCTCTAGGTGATCTTGCGAGTGATCATGACCACAACCAGACTGACCACGTAATAAACGCACAAGAATCCACACACCAATAAAGCCAACCGCTGCAAAACTCGCTACTTCAAAGAAACGACTGATTTGCATGGCTTTTCCCGCCAAAGAAAACACTTGGCTAAGTACCACAATAACCAACACTGCCATCACAGCCTGAACGCCCGCACATAAAAACGCGAGGCTAATGCCACGACGTAACGGTGCTTTACTCGCTAGCATATACGCCGAAATCACCGCCTTGCCATGCCCAGGCCCTGCCGCGTGAAACACGCCGTAAAAAAAGCTGGTAGAGATTAATCCCCACAACAAAACTGGACTGCCGCCCTTACTAATAGAACGCACTAAAGACACTAATTCACGATGAAAGGTGGCCTGCTGGGAAATCACCCACTGGATAAAGTCTTGATACACCGCAAAATCCATCGCGGCATAAAGAGGCGAGCTGAGACATAAAAAAGATAACAATAAAAAAGCGACGTTCTTTGCCATAATTGGCTCTCACCGAAATTGGATAGAATTTTGTTATGATATAACAACTAAAACCCAAGGAGAAGCCAAAGCCTAGAAACGCCGCATTTTGTACAAAATTTAACTTATAACCGCTTAGCTAACCGCCGTCGTGACGGGTTCTATAAATCCCATCACACCGCTCATGAAGATCTGCGCAGCCATAGCCGCCAAAATCAAACCCGTAATTTTCGACAAGACATTCAAACCGGTTCGGCCCAACATTTTCTCGATCAAAGAGCCAGAATACAGAATGATCGCCAAGGTGCCCAATGCCAACAACAAACCACACAAGCCGATAAATAAATCCCAGCCTTGTAATTCAGCACCATAAACCAGAATCGTACCGATAGTCGCAGGCCCGATAATGGTCGGCACGGCTAATGGCACAACCGACACGTCATCACGCTCTTCGCTTGGCATACCCACCGCATGATTACGCGTACCATCACGAACCAAACTCAAGGCAGACATAAACAGCAGAATACCAGAGCCAATACGAAAGGAATCCAACGTGATTCCCAAGACAGCAAACAAACTACCGCCAAAAAACAACAGCACAATAGATATCGCCACCGAAGCAATAATGGCTTTATTCGCCACCTGTCGACGCGACGCAGAAGACTCCCCGCGAGTTAACGCAAGAAACATAGACAACACAAAAAACGGAGCGAAGAGAAAGAAGAACTTAATCGAAGTCGAGATCAATAAACTCATTAAAAAAATCACCAAAGAAACAGGCAGCAAAGCCGCATGCTTATTATCTAAAGCCCCATCATATATTGCTAGGACACACCCAATTTACAGCGCTTGTGGCACGGCAAATATCTACCTGAAAGCCGTCTCTATTTAAGAAGCGTTTCTAAGAGAACACAGATGAGAGAATTCTAGCAAAAAATCAGAATAAAAGAGGAATAAATAACCGTGAATGACAAAAAGAAAAGCCGACATAAAGTCGGCTTTTTCGAACACTCATTCATTTTTCGCACGCAAATTAATGCGCTTTATGACTCTGCTTTCTTTTGAAAGCGTCCAAGCACCCAAGTAAAGAATACAGGTACAAACAACACACCTAATAATGTCGCAGAGATCATGCCGCCGATAACACTCACACCCAAGGAATGCTGGCTAGCTGCACCGGCTCCCGTTGCGATAGTTAATGGTACTACGCCGAGAATAAAGGCCATAGACGTCATAATAATTGGACGGAAGCGCAATTTAGCCGCTTCAATTGCAGAGTCCTTCAAGGAATACCCTTGCTTATAAAGGTCTTTGGCAAACTCAACAATCAAAATCGCATTCTTCGCTGACAAACCAATAATCGTGATCAAGCCAACTTTGAAGTAAACGTCATTAGACATTCCCGTTAGGTACACCGCCGCAACCGCACCCAATGCACCAATTGGAATAATCAGAATAACCGAAAACGGAATAGACCAGCTTTCGTACAATGCAACTAACAACAAGAAAACCACTAATATCGAAATAGCCAACAACATAGGTGCTTGAGAGCCGGCCGATTTCTCTTGGTAAGACAGTCCCGTCCACTCAAACCCAATGCCTTTTGGCAAAGTGTCCACTATGCGCTCAATTTCAAGCATGGCATCCCCCGAACTATAACCAGGCATCGGGCTACCAGAAATTTTATACGCTGGATAACCATTGTAACGTGACACCTGAACCGGTCCTATTTCCCACAAGCTGCTTGCGAACGAACGCATAGGAACAAGGTTACCTTCGTCATTCATCACTTGCAGCTCTAACACCCGCTCTGGTGTCATACGATCAGCAATATCGGCTTGCACAACCACTCGTTGTAAACGACCAGCATTGGTAAAGTCATTGACTGAAGCTGAGCCATACGCAGTCGACACGGCGTTATTAATCGATTCAAAACCCACGCCTAAGGCTGTCGCTTTTTTACGGTCAATATCGATTCTAAGCTGAGGTGCGTCTTCTAAGCCTTCCATCATGGCATAAGCGATGATTGGAGACGCGTTTGCTTGACCTAGCACCACATTACGCGCATTCGTTAAAGCTTCTCGGCCTAAATTACTACGGTCTTGTAGTCGTAACGAAAAGCCGCCCGAATTACCCATACCTTCGATCGGCGGAGGAGGCACAGCCATAGAACGACCATCCGTAATGCTACCGGCAAACTGACCGTACGCCCCAATTTCATCAAACAAAAACTGATCACGTTCTGACCAATCTGTAAAAGTCGGAAATAGCAAACCCGCATTCGCACCCATTCCGGAGAAACTAAAGCCCATTACAGCAACCACATTCTCGACCGCATCACGCTGTCCTAAGAATTGCTCAACGTCTTTCATAGTGTCATCAGTTCGGGAAAAAGTAGCACCTGCAGGTAACTGCAAATCGACAATCATATAACCTTGGTCTTCCGTTGGCACGAACGATTCTGGTAAACGCACATAGGCATAACCGAGGCCGATAATCAGCACAAGATACACCAACATGAAACGACCGGAGCGATTAACCAGCTTGCCATTGAGTGTCGAATAACGACGCGTTAAGCCCGCGAATTTTCGGTTAAACCAGCCAAAAAACCCCCCTTTTTCATGATGCTCTTCTGTGTTGATCGGCTTCAATATAGTGGCACATAACGCTGGCGTAAATGTCAGCGCCAAGATACCAGACAACATGATAGAAACGGCAAGCGACATAGAAAACTGTTGATAAATAATACCAACGGAACCGCTCATAAATGCCAACGGGACAAACACCGCAGACAACACTAAGGTGATACCAACAATGGCGCCAGACACTTGTCCCATGGCCTTGATTGTTGCCGCCTTTGGAGGTAGCCCTTCTTCCGCCATGATTCGCTCGACGTTTTCCACCACTACAATGGCATCATCCACCAAGATACCAATCGCCAATACCATACCAAACATGGTCATCATATTGACCGAAAAGCCTATGAAAGACATCACGGCAAAGGTACCTAAAATACACACTGGCACTACGATAGTCGGAATCAAGGTATAGCGTAAATTCTGTAAGAACAGCAACATCACTAAGAAAACCAACAAAATGGCTTCAAGCAAGGTGTAAATTACTTTTTCAATCGCAGCACTAACAAATTTAGAGGTGTCATACGGGAAGCTAATTTGGATATCGTCTGGGAAAGTTTCTTCTAATTCCGCAGCACGGGCTTTCACCGCTTTCACCGTTTCTATGGCATTTGCACCAGGTGATAATTGCACCGCACCCATCACGGCTTTACG
The DNA here is from genome assembly GCF_057180105.1 of Marinomonas sp. ATLA20. NCBI lineage: Bacteria > Pseudomonadati > Pseudomonadota > Gammaproteobacteria > Oceanospirillales > Oceanospirillaceae > Marinomonas > Marinomonas sp. ATLA20. The sequence continues at coordinate 458,499 of NZ_JBXUKU010000001.1, read as the reverse complement.
ACCATTCAGACGCGTCTCAAAGTTATAATCTTGCTTACCTAATTCAACACGAGCCACGTCTTTAAGATACACGGCAGAGCCATCTGAGCTACTGCGCAATACGATATTACGAAACTCTTCAGGGTCTTCTAAAAAGCCTTTAACCACCAAACTGGCGGTTAGCTCTTGTTCATTATCCGCAGGGCGACCACCAAAGCTGCCCGCAGGAACTTGCACGTTTTGGTTTCTAATCGCGTTATTAACATCACCAATGGATAAGCCGTAACTCAACAATTTCTCAGGAGATACCCAAACTCGCATAGCAGCTTCGGTGCCGAAGTATTGCAGCTTACCAACGCCCTCCACACGACGAATATTGTTGTTAATATTACGTGCTGCGTAATCGGCCAGGGCAACGATGCTTTTAGACGAATCATCCCCCTTGAAGGTCAACGCATAAATCATCAAGAAACCAGAGCTCGCTTGGTCTACTTGTACGCCTTGTGCAATCACACTACTTGGTAAACGCGCTTCTGCTTTTTTAAGTCGGTTTTGTATATCAACTTGGGCCAAATCTGGGTCAGTACCTGGTTCAAAAGACGCCGTGATTTGAGCAATACCATTGGCGTTACTAGACGAATCAAAATAGAGCAAACCTTTCGCACCATTTAGCTCTTCTTCGATCACACTAGTAACCGAGTCCACCAATACCTGAGCTGATGCGCCAGGGTACGTTGCACTTACCGTAATCTGCGGTGGCGCGACCACTGGAAATTGCGATACCGGTAGCGTAGGCAAAGCAAGCAGCCCTGCTAACAAAATAAAAATTGCAATTACCCCAGCAAAATTGGGTCGTGCAATAAAGAAATTAGACATGCATTAAGCCTCTAAAAACGTCTTAATAATTGAGATAAAAGGAGCAACGGACTAAATGTTAGAGACCAATTTAACGGAAGGTATTACCTTTTCTCCTGCTTGATACATAGCAGCATTATCAATAATTACTTTATCTTCACTCTTTAAACCGTCAGTAATACGCCACAAATTTTCTGACATAGACCCCGTTGTAATAGAGCGAGACTCCACAGTATTTTGTTCATTCACAACGTAAACAAACGCACCACTATTGCCACGCATAACGGCACGCTGAGGAATTAAAATGGCTGTTGAAGAATAAGATTGAACGGCTTCAACTCGGACATACATACCAGGCAATAGCACTTTATCTGGATTTGGAAATAAGCCACGCAACACAACGTTGCCGGTTTTTTCATCCACTTGGCTATCAGAGAACAACAGCTTACCTTCAAAGCGCTTGTCATAACCGTCTAATCTAGCTATCAATTTCGTGCTATGCGTAGACTCACCTTTTACAGATTGCTTGTATTTCAAGGTATCGGTCACAGACTGAGTAAAATCGATATAAACAGAGTTGAGCTGCTGAATAGTAGCAAGCAGTGTCGCATCACCTTGCCCTACCAACATGCCTTCGCTGACATTCGCTCGCCCAATACGACCCGAAATAGGCGCACGCACCGTTGCATATTCAAGGCTGAGTTCGGCATTCGCCACATCGGCTTTCGCTGAAGCAACCGAGGCGCTAGCACTCAAATAAGCCGCTTGAGCCGCATCAAATGTTTGCTTACTAACAGCCTGAGATTTTAATAACGGAGCATAACGATCCACCAGCATCTTGGCATCGAACAGCGTTGCTTCCGCCATGGCCAATTTACCCTTCGCGCTATCAAGCGCTATTTTTAAAGACGCAGGATCAATTTCGAACAAAACATCTCCCGCCTTAACATCAGATCCCTCTACAAAGGTTCTATGTAAAACGATACCAGGAACACGAGCTCGTACTTCTGCCTCACGAATAGGTTCGATTCTTCCTGGTAAAATGGCATTTTCTTCAAATTCAATAGGTTGCACGGTCATCACGTTCGCCGCTTTTGCACTAGGTGGAGGGCTCGCTTGATCTTCTGGCTCACTAGAAGAACAGCCAGACACAACAAATAACGCCGCCAGCATTAGCAGCGTCCGTCCATTTTTTAGAATTCGTATCATTGTTTTGTACCTTAAAATTTTATCTGACTGGGAAAGATAGGTAAGATACTAAATAACTTCAAATGAATCAACTTAGATTCATTTGATTCTTTATAGCTTTTTATTTCATCTCGTCGACATTCCAAGTAAAATGCCAATATCGAAGAGTTGCACTTACGTCGAAATAAAAGTCAACTGTCAAAAATTTTGGAAAAAGATCATGGCTGAAGAAGAAACGAACAACACATTGCTGAATTCACTTGCACTTGCTTTGGTGGAATATCCTCGAGCATCATTGCAAGAGCTATCCTGTGCTGTCGGCGTGAGCAAGGCTACCTTGTATCGTTTCTGCCGAACGCGAGAAAACCTAATTGAAAGACTGTTACAACGTAGTATTGAGGCTTATCAAGAAGCTATTCGAGACGCCGATCTAGATACAGCGGAACCAAGAGAAGGGATTCGCAAGCTGCTAGAAAACTACTACGCCAATAAAGAGCTAACCATTTTCATCATACAATATTGGCAGCCTGCGTTAGCCGAAAGTGGCGCTTGTGTCGAAACACAAGGCATTCTAGACAAGTTCTTTTTACGAGGTCAGCAAGAAGGTGTTTTTCGAATTGATATAAGCTCAGTCGCCATGACAGAATGCTGCCAAGGCTTGTTCTCTGCGCTTATTGATGCGGAATTAAGAGGTCGAGTACCCAGAATAAAAGTCATCGACATCATAGAATCCATGTTACTAGAAGGCGTTTGCACTCAGTCATACAAGGCCCCCTAACACTCAGCGTTGACTCAATGCGAGCTTTGCACCAAAGCCCAACAACAATATGCCAGTTAGGCCATCTAAGACGAACGCCACTTTTGGTCGCGCCAGCCAAACTCGCGCTTTATGAACCATAAGCGCAAGAAACGTTTGCCACACCATCGCTATGATAAAGTGAAGCGAGGCCATGAAAAGTGATTGAGCCAATGCCGAATGACTCGGATCTATAAACTGCGGCAAAAATGCCATATAAAAAATAATCGGCTTTGGATTCAATACGTTAGATAAAATACCCTGACGAAAGCTAGCCCAAGCCGTCAATGCTTTCGGATTTTTTGCGTCTTTAAAAGTCATCCCAACCGGCTTCATCGCACTACGAATGGCTTGCACACCTAAATACACAAGATACGCCGCACCGGCTAATTTAAACGCCGTAAACAACCCGGCAGAACCGAGCAAAATCACCGACAGACCTAATGCGGACACGGTGGCATGAGCGAATAACCCCATGCAAATACCTAAGCTGGTCAAAAAGCCCAAACGCCAGCCACCAGACGCCGCGTTGCGCATCACCAAAATCGTGTCTACGCCCGGACTCATCGTCAGCACAGTAATTGCGGCTAAGAAAGGCAACCATTGGAAATGTTCTAACATGTGCTTCTACCTTAAAAAGACGCCAATCAGCGACATAAAACTAAGACCGACAGGTCAAATCCACCCAAACTGCTACCGATGTTTCTGTCGCTTCACGTTCAGCAGGCGTACAAGTCTCAGCTAGCGCGCCAGATAAACGCACCAAGCCCTCTTCTAAAGGCTCCATGGCAAAATACAATTCATCGTCACCAAAGGCTAAACTCAAAGTCGATGTTTCAAGATTCACTTTATTAGGCAAATCAATGCCCAAGCGAATCCACAACATTTGATCTCGAATACGCACATCGATAATACGCACACCTTTTGGCACTAAATCCACGCCATCTTGCTTTATTTTGAGAAAGTAACCGTACTTATCAAAACTTTTCAGCACCTCGATCATGTCGAGTTTTTCTTGACCTCTGAGCTCTCCATCACCATCCACATCGTATTCGGCGATCAAACTTGTAGAGGTAAAAAGATCCAAACTCCAAGTCGCTTCAAGCGTATCAATACTCGCTTGATCTACCTTGACTCGGTACTGAGAGTCTACCCAAACATGAGGATGCGCCATGGCTGACCCAGCAAAAAAAGCGGCAACACACAAACACAATAAAAAACGCATCAACTGTTACCTTTTAAAAAAACACCTTTTATAAAAACAGCACTTTAAAAAAATCATGCTTTATTGGAACTCTACTAAGCTTGGAGTAAAACGCACTCGCGCCTCTAAAATACGTTGAAACTCCAGCGGATCATGCTGTTGTGCCAAACGCTCTGGATCATGCTTCGCGCCATGCCATGCCTCCAAACGAGACAGCCAAAAACGCAGTGCGGCGATTCTCAACATATATGGCCAAGCAAGCACTTCTTCAGGAGTGGCTTCACGCTCATGCAAATAGGCTTTTATTAACGCCTTATATTTGGCACTGTCCAATTCACCTGTGGTCATATCCGAGCACCAATCATTTACCACAATGGCCAAATCGTACATTACCCAAGAATGGCAAGCATTGTAGAAATCGATAATGGCAGACAGCTTGTTGCCTTCAAACAAAGTGTTGTTGTAAAACAAATCGCCGTGGATGGTGGTTTTCGGTAAATCTGGATGTTCGGCAATAAATGCATCAAATTCAGCAATTTGTGATAACAATAATTGCGCTTGTTCTGGCTCCAACTCGTCAGCAATCGCTTGACTGGTTTTGTGCCACCATGCCACACCTCGGTGGCTATCGCGATGTACAGGAAAATCTTCCCCCGCAATATGCAGCTTCGCTAAGGCTTCGCCCATTAGTCGACAAGAGGTTTCGTCCGTGCCTTTCAATTCTCCACCGGGGAAGCAATCAACAATAATCGTCGGGCGACCATTTACTTCACGTAAGCGCTCACCATGAATATCTATCAAAGCCGCAGGAACATTAAAGCCTTTGTGCTTCAGGTGGGCAACAACATCTAAAAAGTATGGAACTTCGTCTAAATCAAACTCTTCAAACAAGGTCACTACGTACTTGCCTGTGGTGGTAGTCAGAAAGTAGTTTGTGTTCTCTACCCCTCCGGAAATACCTTGGAACGAAACCAGTTCACCTAAATAATAATCGGCCACTAAGGCGCGCATGTCAGAGTCCGAAAGGGAAGTGTAAACAGCCAAGTTTTTACCTATTGTTGTCTAAAAGGGGTGAAATGAAAAAATTAGTGCCTATGCTCTACAATTCGCCTCTAAAGGTCAATTCGTAATCACAAAAATCTCGTCTAAGTTATTACCTCTACCCAACTCTTATAATGCGTAACACGCATACAACATTCCTTATACAAATTACCTACATACCCATACCAGTAACTGCACTAGACTGACGGTTCGATATATAGGTTTAGCTAGGCTAACACCGCAGGGATACGTTTATGCAACAATCGCTATTTTCCATTAGAGCAACCTACATCGCGTTGACTCTCTACTGTTTCTTTGGCATTTTCATTGGCGTATCTAATTACATTTTTCCAACGAATCATTTCATCGACTATTTCGTACCAACAAGCTGCGGTTTATTTATTGGTGGCCTGTTACTTTACTTTCGAAAAGACCCTAAAGGCAGACACTTAAACACCATTAAAACCTTATTCTTTTTGAATGCTTACGCCTTTTTACCCCCTGCTTGGTATTTCACCATTAGCGCCCACTTAAATGGCTGGGTGTTAGTAGATGAATTCCCTCCTATTAGCGGTGTTATGTTGATCGCGACGGCCGTTTTAGTGGTCATGGTTCCTAAGTCATGGTTACGCTATACGTTAATTGTGTGGACCGCTATTTGCGCCCCAATACTTGTCTATCTAATCACCCACCCAACCGAGTTGGACACAGCCCGCGGTAAAGAAATGATGGTTTTCTTTGGGCCGGGAGGGGGCTTGTTTCTTATTGTTTTATCTTATCAACGGGACCTTATCTTGCGCTTCGAGCAAATAGAAGAAAACTTACAGCGCTCTCGTCGACAAGCCGACTATGACGAACTAACCAACATTTGTAATCGCCGTGGGTTGATCTACTGGCTTGCAAACAATAAAGGCAAAAAAACCAATATCTGCGGGCTCATTATCGACATTGATTACTTTAAAAACATCAATGATACCTACGGTCACGAAGCGGGAGATGCCGTACTCAAACAAGCCGCGGCGCTTTTGGCAGATTGCCTGCCAGACCAAAGCTGCCTTGCACGCTGGGGTGGGGATGAATTTGTCATTTTGCTGAGAGAGCAATCAAGTTACCAAGCAGAGCACATTGCCAACCGATGCTGGCAATTAATTCGCGAAAGCCAGTTTCCACTTATTGGCCACATAACCTGTAGTATTGGTGTTGCCTCCAATATCGAGTCCAATGACATTGACTCCATCATTAGCCAAGCAGATGGCTGTTTGTATGATGCAAAGCGACAGGGCCGAGACCAAGTTGTGAGCGATTCATTGGGCGAATAGTTCATTCAGTGTTTAAGCAAATAACTGTAACACTATAAATTTCGTCATAATGCCTTAACTAGATAGCACAACCCCCCTGTTTTTCTGCGCACACTTTATATTCTATGCGAAGCCACTGGTTACAACTCAGATAACTTAGTCGACATATATTCACCAAGTAGCAACATATTAAAAAACGAAAGTCGTCTATTATTTAATCTTATGGTGATCCAGAGTAACTTAACCAAACTATGACGAACAAACGCTTCCAAGAAGACATCAAAATAGCAACCATTTATAGAGTGCTGATGGCTTTCTGTGTCAGCAATTTATGCTTTACGTTATTCTTTGGCCTATTTCCGCGCGGACACCTCTTTGATGTTTTGATCCCAAGCCTAAATGCAGCTATCTTGATTATCTTGCTAGGGTATTTTCATCAAAAACCCTATCAAAGAGCCAAGATCACCATCACTCTCTGCGCGATAATAGGCATCATCTCATTAGCTCCTGTGACTTTTTACTTCATCATCACGTCTTGGCTGGGCTACTGGCGCTTTGTCGATGAGTATCCACCGATAACCGGCATTATGATGGCTTCAACCGCTGTCGCCATGATCATGCTGCCACAAGATTACAAAAAATACGTTGCGCTAATTTGGGGGATGCTAACGGCACCTGTCCTACTCTACTTTTGCTTCCACCTAGACGAAATGCATTCCCCGCGAGGGTATGAGCTAATGGCTTTGTTAATTCCAACCAGTTTATTGCTTTACGCCATCCTTCCCTATCAAAGAAAAGTCATCCGTCATCTGGACTTTGTTGCATCTAAGCTAAAACAATCCGAGGAAGTAGCAGGTAGAGACTTTCTTACCGATATCTATAACCGACGCGGACTAGAACGATGGTTAGCCGATGTTCAACCAAACACGTCAATTTGCGTCCTATTAATCGATATCGATCATTTCAAGAAGATTAATGACAACTTAGGACACTCCACTGGAGATAGAGTGCTAGTGGAGTTTGCTTCACGTTTACGTATTGTCTATCAGGGTGAACACTGTCTTGCGCGCTGGGGCGGAGAAGAATTTATTGTCATATTAGTTAACCCCAAAACTATCATGACCCCCGTGATAGGCGAAATGTTCAAAAACACCCTGAGTCTATTGCCATATAGAACGGTCGGAAAAGTCACTGCTAGCCTTGGCGTATCAACCACCACCCAAAAAGAACACCTCGAACAAATGCTCGATGAAGCAGATCAAGCGCTTTATTACGCCAAAGCCAATAATCGAGACCAAGTCGCTACCTACAATGACGTCTTAAGCACAATCAAAACAGAGAAAACCGCTATTTAGACTGTAAAAACACGCTCAAACACATAGAATAGACCTCATATTTGCCGATTCACAAAGAGGTTCTATTTTGGCTACGGATTCAACAACACAAACACCAATGATCTTGGTAGACGGTTCGTCTTACCTTTACCGAGCATTCCACGCGATTCCACCTATGCATACCAGCGACGGCCACCCGACCAACGCCACGCGCGGTGTGATCAGCATGATCCGCAGCCTAATCAAAACTTATCCAGATTCCCCCATGGTTATCATCTTCGATGCCAAGGGCAAAACCTTCCGTGACGATATCTACAGCGAATACAAAGCGCACCGTCCACCGATGCCGGACGACTTACGTCCGCAAATCGAACCGATTCACCGCATGGTGGAAGCCATGGGCTTGCCGCTGGTGATCATCGATGGCGTAGAAGCCGACGACGTCATCGGCACCATCGCCAAACAAGTGGGCGAAGCGGGTCGCGACGTGGTGGTTTCTACTGGCGATAAAGACATGGCGCAGCTGGTTACCGAGAAAGTCACCCTTGTAAACACCATGAACAACACGGTCATGGACATCCAAGGCGTGAAAGACAAGTTCGGCATTCCACCAGAACTGATCATCGATTACCTCGCACTGATGGGCGACAAAGTCGATAACATCCCAGGTGTGCCAGGTGTAGGCGAAAAAACCGCTCTTGCCTTGCTGCAAGGGTTGGGCAGCATCAAAGACATCTACACGCGCTTAGACGAGATCGCCGCATTGGGCTTTCGTGGTTCCAAAACCATGAAGCAAAAAATGGAAGACAACAAAGAGATGGCCGAGCTGTCTTACACCCTAGCGACCATCAAATGCGACGTGGAACTGCCTTTCGAACCACAAGAATTGAAAAACGGCGAAGCCGACAAAGAAAAACTGCGTGAATGGTTCACCAAGCTAGAATTCAAAACCTGGTTGTCTGACCTAGACAAAGCGCCAAGCGTAGAAACCGCCAGCGATACCGTTGGTAATGACGGCCAAGTGGAAACACCGGTTAAATCCAACATCGAAGCCAACTACGAAACCGTCTTAGACAAAGCAAGCTTCAACAAATGGTTGGAAAAAATCCAAGCCGCTGAACTGGTTGCCTTCGATACCGAAACCACCTCGCTGAACTACATGGCCGCCGAACTGGTTGGCTTGTCCTTCTCGGTAGAAGTGGGCGAAGCGGCTTACGTTCCAGTGGCGCACGATTACGAAGGCGCACCAGAACAACTGGACCGCGATTGGGTGCTGGAACAGCTAAAACCTTGGTTAGAAGACGACAGCAAAGCCAAAGTCGGCCAACACCTAAAATACGACGCCAACGTGCTCAACAACTACGACATCACCTTGCGCGGCATCGCTTACGACACCATGTTGGAATCTTACGTTTACAACTCCGTGAGTTCACGTCACGACATGGACACCTTGGCGAGCAAGTTCCTTGGTCACACCAATGTGAGCTTTGAAGACATCGCCGGCAAAGGCGCTAAGCAAAAAACCTTTAACCAAATCGACTTAGAGGCCGCCGCGTTTTATGCCGCGGAAGACGCCGACATCACCTTGCGTTTGCATCAAGCGATTTGGCCGAAAATCGAAACCACACCAGAACTCGTCAGCATTTTCAAAGACATCGAATGCCCACTGATTCCGGTATTGGCGAAAATGGAACAAACCGGCGCCTTGATCGACCCAGAACTTCTGCATATTCAAAGCAGCGAAATCGCAGGCAAACTGCAAGAACTGGAAATCAAAGCCCACGAAGAAGCGGGCGAAAGCTTCAACCTAAGCTCGCCAAAACAGCTACAAGTCATCTTGTTCGAAAAACAAGGCTTGCCGGTTATCAAGAAAACGCCAAAAGGCCAGCCATCCACTGCCGAGCCTATCTTGCAAGAACTGGCGCAAGACTACGAACTGCCACGCTTGATAATGGAACATCGCAGCCTGTCTAAGTTGAAATCCACTTACACTGACAAACTGCCAGAAATGATCCAGAAAACCGGCCGTATTCATACCTCTTACCACCAAGCCATTACCGCCACAGGTCGCTTGTCGTCGACTGATCCAAACTTGCAGAACATCCCGATTCGTTCTGCCGAAGGTCGTCGTATTCGCCAAGCTTTTATCGCGCCTAAAGGCTACAAGTTAGTGGCGGCCGACTACTCACAAGTCGAATTACGCATCATGGCTCACCTGTCCCAAGATCCAGGCTTATTAGACGCGTTCACAAAAGACACCGACGTGCACAAAGCCACCGCAGCGGAAGTCTTCGAAGTGAGCTTAGAAGAAGTGACCACAGAACAGCGCCGCCGCGCCAAAGCCATCAACTTCGGTTTGATCTACGGCATGTCTGCCTTTGGTCTAGCGAAACAGCTTGGCATTGGTCGCCCAGAAGCAGGCAAATACATCAAACGCTACTTCGAGCGTTACCCAGGCGTACAGCAATACATGGAAAATACCCGCGAAGGCGCAAAAGAAAAAGGCTATGTAGAAACCATCTACGGCCGTCGTTTGTACTTGCCAGACATCAAAGCGAAAAACGCCATGATGCGCCAAGCCGCCGAACGCACCGCGATCAACGCGCCGATGCAAGGCTCCGCCGCCGACATCATCAAACGGGCCATGATCAAAATGCACGACTGGCTAGCAGACACCGACCTAGACGTGAAAATGATCATGCAAGTACACGATGAACTCATCTTCGAAGTCGCAGAAAAAGACCTAGACGCCGCCAAAGAAAAAATCGTCGATATAATGCAAAACAGCAGCAAAATCGACGTGCCATTACTTGTGGAAGCGGGAGTTGGAGACAACTGGGACGAGGCGCATTAAGGCTCTAAAATAACAAATGAATACGAGCAAGGCTCAAGGAAGAGCCTACTTTAAACTTAAGGGATTAAATGGAAACCACCATTCTACATGGCGACCTTTCAGTCGAATGGATGTCGCACAAACGAAGTAAAAACGCCTTTGTTACGACAACGAACGGTTCACTTTCATTTGGCACCTTTCCTAAAAACAACGCTCACTGGCCAGAACTAGAAATTCGATTGAAAGTCGGCTTTGCAGGTTTTGGAAGAACAAGATCGGGAGCATTTGGTGTTAGACATATCTATGAAAAACATAGCCAAGAAATTGGCATTACCTGCCCAAGCCAAGTATCGGGCTATATAGAATCTATCATCACTGACGGAGCAACCGTCATTGTTGACACGGTGAAAGACGAAAACGCCGCGCTGGTTATTGAGTCCAAGACGGGGCTGGTCATTTTAAGATTATCCAAAGACAAAACCTATTACGACATTATCAGTGCCTACGATAGAAAATCCCACCCAGGGACAGTTATCGCAATGATATAAAACAGGCATAAAAAAAGAGCATGACAAATGCTCTTTTTTAAAATGAAAAATGATAGTTCGTGGCAGCCCTTTAGCTCTTTGGGGTCAGGGTGACTAAACAATGTTTAGTCTAACCATCAACAATGATGTCACTGGCGAATCATTGGTAGCGTGAGAACATATGGACAATCCAGTAATGAGTCATATGTTAAGCCCTTCTACATGATCAATTTTAGTACTGACACCAACGTATTGCAACCGACAACAAACAGTCAATGATAAAGAACCTTCAGGCAGAATGTAAAATAACCAAGATAGTCTGATCTAAAGCTTTTTTACCCGCAGCCCCTAGCGGCTTCTGACTTTCTTTGAGCACAAAAAAACTCCTAAGCAAATCAGCTACATCAAGTAGCCTCATTGAAAGGAGCCGTGTTACTACAAAGTATATAACTGACCGTTATGAAATTCTACCTTCCTAACGGTTGCTTCAAGTTCGGCAGAGCCCTCTAAGTGACACTCAAAAGCAGTAAAGCGTAACAATTTTCTTAGCTAAACGGCCAAACTGAACAAAAATCTTAGCTACTGAACGATTTTCTTAGGAAGTAACCCGCTCTGATCCGAACCACAAGAAGACGTTTTAGATGTGCTACAAAAAAGCGGGTTGGCTCTAATGTTGGAAGCGACAAAAGGAAGTGATGCTTATAGTGAAGGCTGTGGTGATTTATTCTCGTAATGAGAAATACATTACTTTAGAATAAAAAAAACCACGCAGATGCATGGCTTTTTTTATATTTCGTTTGTCTTTGGTGGGCTGCAAAAGCAGGGATATCCAAAGCACTCGTGAATAATGCTATGCAAAATTGACAGGCTCGTCAAGACGACTTAAGGATCAAGGATGTCACATACAGCCCATAGAGCAAACACCAGCCTAGACCTAAAAATGATCATGCAAGTACACGATGAACTAATCTTCGAAGTCGCTGAAAAAGACCTAGAAAAAGCCCAAACGAAAATCGTCGACATCATGCAGAATAGTAATCAGATTGACGTACCTTTATTGGTAGAAGCGGGCATTGGATACAACTGAGATGAGACGCATTAAGCTTCGAGTCTAATTATCCCCTTGACACTACCACCATATAATAGGACTCAATGATGAGCAAAAAATATTCTGGCAAACAAGTGATTAAAGCTGGAGAAGCTTTAATCAAAGACACCATTTTTGAAGATCATGACCTTTTCGAACAATCTTACGAGACATTATCATATTGGCGTTTTAGTCACGAAACATCCCTAGAATCATGCCTTAAAAAAGTTACATTTATTTCTAAAAAAATCGACAAAAATGCTATTTTTGCAAAGAGACTAAAGCGATTTATATCCATTGTTTTAAAACTAAGACGTTTCCCAGAAATGAAACTTAGAAATATGCAAGATATAGGTGGATGTAGAATAATTGTATCTAACCAAAAAAAACTTGAGAAAATAGTTAGAGAACTAAAAAAACTCCCAGAATTCAAAGATATTTCAGGAAAAGTAAAGTATAAAAACTATATTCAAACTCCAAAACCTGACGGTTATCGTAGTTATCATCTAATTGGAAAATTTGGAAAAAACGAAGAAAAGCGAAATATCGAGGTGCAACTTCGTACAAAGATTCAACATGATTGGGCTACGACATTAGAGATTGTAGATCTGTTTACGGGCCAAGCATTGAAATCAAATAGAGGAACAGAAAACTGGGGAGAATTCTTCAAAAATACAAGTATCCAGTTCGCAATCATGGAATCAATCCCTCTTTTCGATAAAATTAGTCTAAAAGATAAATTCAATGCATACGCCAGAAAAATATATTCACTGGATAGTCAGTTTCTCGAATCGTGTGAAGAAGTACAAAAATATGAGCTTACTTTACATGTAACCAAAAAATTAAGAGCATTTGCAAACTCACTAAAGATTGTAGACTCAAAAATAGTCAATGATAAAATCGATGGATACATTTTAATAGAAGTAAACACAGAAAAAACAACAGTAGCTACAACCACATTTAAAAAAAGTGAAAACGAGCTTGCAGAGAAATCTTATTCTGATGCAGAAAAAAAAGCATCTGACCGAATAGAAACAGTAGTTGCATTAGTTTCTACTGATAGTGTCGGAGGTATTAAACAAGCTTACCCAAACTACTTCGCAGACTCGACAGAATTTCTTGAATACTTAGAAATAATTAAATCTGTTAAAACAGAAACTAGAAAAGAAATTGGGCTACAACTAAGAGAAAAAATGGCACTTTTTATGAAAGTTTAAATAAGTCATCAGCTTAAATAACTAAAGAGTTCTTACCCCTTTAAGATACTCATTGGTCTCTCTTCAAGGAGGAAAAGATGCCAAGAAAACCCCGTTTCTTTTTACCGAATATTCCGGTACATATCGCTCAGTAGCAATTTGAATCAGATGAAAATCAATCCGTCTGACTCCCCCTTCCGCCCTCGCTTCATAGGCGAGACTCGCCTGCCCGTTAGCGTTTCAATCTCTTTTTTAAACCTGTCATTCCCCAGTGCCATGTCGGACTGTAGGAATTCGGGTGCATATAAAAAACTATCCGTGAGTACGCTGTAAGTAGATCACGTACAGTCCACTGGCAATGACAATGCATGCTCCTACAATGGTCCATCTGTCTGGCAGTTCGCTAAATACTAAGAAGCCGATAATGGTGGCAAACACCAGTAAACTGTAGTTGAACGGTTGTAATACCGAGGCTGGTGCATACTCTAGCGCTTTCACTAACAAAAGCTGTGCGGCGACACTCATAATCGAGATCACGGCCAATAAAACCCATTCCTGCATGCTTGGTGCACGCCATGCCGTCACACCAAAGAGGGTTGCACACACAAAGCCGATCAACGCCATATACAGTGAAAACCATCACCCGCTGAACTCACCTGACGAATCACCACGTGGTAGCAGGCAAAACACAGGGCGGCGGTTAATGGTATCAATGACTCATAGCAATTGAGCAATTGGGGTCAGATGAAAATTTAATCCATCTGACTTGGTTTCCTACCGCGTTTTCTTGGCGTCACTCGTCTACCCGTTAACTTCTCAAGCAATTGAGGTCAGATGAAAATTTAATCCATCTGACTTGGTTTCCTACCGCGCGTTCTTGGCGTCACTCGCCTACCCGTTAACTTCTCAATCTCTTCTTTGAATCTGTCATTCCCCAGTGCCATATCTGAATGCGTAGCGGATCGAATCCGTCCGAGTTCTTCTTCTGGAATGTGGCATTTGAATAAAGCTTGATAACGCTTCGCTCGCGTTTCCTGCTGAAAGCTAAGCTTGAGATAAAGTTCATGCGGTTGCCAAAGCTCACTTTGTAGATCCAGTGACTCCTGAGCATGAAAGCGATAGCTCGACCATTTATAGTCAGCTGGATGAGCGACCATATTTGCTCTAACGGGATTCAGTTCGATGTATCGCTGGCAGATAAAAAAGTATTCCTCAGCACTGATGACACAAGATTTAAATCTCCCTTCCCACAATGTGCCGGTTCTTTGATAGGTGTAGTTGAAGTAACGGACATAGCGGCGTCCCAGTGCTTGCATCATCTTCGAGATACCGCCCTCGGTCATTGGCGTTGCAAGTAAATGTACGTGATTGGTCATCAAGACCCATGCATGCACTTTAACGTCAAACTCTTGAGCGTATTCCGTTAGCCAATGTACATAAGCGATGAAGTCATCTTCACTGGCAAAACACACTTGGCGGTTGTTGCCACGTTGGATAATATGTTGCGGGATACCAATTGGACAAAGTCGTGGAAGCCTCGCCATATTTCACTCCTTTGAAATAAGCTTTACTGAAAAAACGCTGATACGAACATCCTGTTCATAAATATCAGGCTAATCGATATCTTAGGGTAAACACTTATTGAGTCAAGCTGGCGACCAGTGTTCTATTTTCATCTGACCCTAATTTCCCAATTTCCACTTTTTAGGCATATAGGCTAATTTTTTATCCATAAAGAGAGAATGGTCTACACTCTATTTATACAAGCATTTTGAATGTTGTTTGGGCGTTTATGAATGGAGTTAAAAAATGATGTTGTTACCTACTGAAGCCATCGGAAGCCTCCCTCGATCACCAGAATTAATGAAGGCGCAGCGGCAATTTGATGAAGGCAAGATAGATTCAGCGGCAATGGAAGCATGCTATGAGGAGGCGATTGAGCAGACCATTCGCGCGTTCGCAGCGACAGGTTCGCCGGTTTTAAGTGATGGAGAGCAGCGAAAGACTCACAACTTCGTCACATATTCTGTAGAAGGCGCTAAGAATCTCGCCCCAGATGGTCTCGAAATCCCCTTTCAAGACGGACATGTGCGGCGCTTACCACGCCTTACAGCAGGCCCATTCCGCTTTTTGCTTAACGCGTACAAAACGTTTAACGTTGCTAAGAGCTTCACCGAGCTTCCAGTCAAGCAATCTATTATCTCCATCTCCGCCCTAAGCTTATTGTACCCAACGGAAAGTTTGCCGGATTACAGCCGAGAAGACTTTTTAAATGACTTAGTCGATGAACAAGAAAGAGAAATTCGTGGTTGTTTTGAGGCTGGCGCTTATAAAGTGCAAATCGATTTTACCGAAGGACGTTTGGCCGTCAAGCTCGATCCAAGTGGTGGTTTATTAAATGCTTTTATAGAGCTCAATAATCGAGTGCTAGTGCGCTTTAGTGAAGAGGAACGGGCTCTAATTGGCATTCATACTTGCCCCGGTGCGGATCACGATTCGACCCACAGTGCGGATGTGGATTACGCTGAGCTGCTGCCGAGTCTATTTGAGCTGAAAGCGGGCAACTTTTACATTGCCATGGCGGGGGAAGACAATCCAGAGCGGGCCTTAAAGATAGTGGCACGTTATTTAAAACCAAATCAACGAGCTTTTATCGGTGTGATCGATGTCATTGACCCTAACATTGAAACACCTGAAGAAGTCTGCCAACGAGTGTTACTCGCTGCTCGCTATATACCTTTAGGGCAACTGGGGACTACGGACGACTGTGGCTTTTCCCCGTTTTGTGATGATGTATCAACCACTCGCGAAACAGCGTTTGCTAAGATTCGTGCACGCGTGTTGGGAACCGCTATGGCTGCGGAACAATTAACAAACAAGCAAGGAATGCTGCATGAATGAGTTGCGACCCTTCAGTCGTAGTTTTGCCGTGTTTGATGATCAGCAGTGTTTGTTAGACTGGACGCCGGGCTTCGCCGAAGAGTTTGCTGATGCTGCGCCAATTTTGACAAAAGGCATCAGAGCCAAAGAAATTTACGATGCCTGTTTACTGCCAGAGAGAGCGCTAGACTTGTCATGGGCAGGCCGTGACGAAAACATAAAACCTTTAGAGTATATCAATAATCGGCAAACTGTTTTGGTGGAGCAAGAAGTCAGTGCTTCCGGCAACATTGTTCGTCTGGCGCAAAGCACGAGCATTGCGTCTCAAGTGCACCCTTCCATGCATGATAGTAATGATGAGTTACTTCGTTCCGCTGCGCTTCAAGTCTCTATTTCTGTCCTTAAACAACGTGAGGAAGAAAACTCACGGTTAAGCGCGCAGGCTCAAGCGGCTGCACGCACATCTAAAGTGAAATCTGAATTCTTAGCGAATATGAGCCATGAGATACGTACGCCAATGAACGGTATATTAGGCATGGCAACACAATTATCGCATACACCTTTGACCGACTCACAACAGGAAATGCTCGATATTATTACTTCGTCTGGGCAGAGCTTATTAGTAATAATTAATGACATTCTCAACTTGAGTAAAATCGAAGCCGATAAAATTGAGCTAGAAAGTCGCCCTGTCCTGTTGAGTAAGTTGTTAAAAGATCTTGAGCTGCTATTTAAAGGGCTAGCTGTGTCTAAAGGCGTTAACTTATCGACTAAGAATCAGCTTGAAATGGAAGATATTGTCTTCACCGGTGATGAGACAAGAATCAAGCAAGTACTTATTAATCTGCTCGGTAACGCGATCAAGTTCACCGATCAAGGCGAAGTTATCTTGGCTGCGGAGGTCTCTAAGGGACCAAAAGAAAGTATAAGTGTGATGTTCAGTGTGACTGATACAGGAATGGGCATCGAGCAAGAATATGTCGAAAAGCTGTTTGACGCATTTTCACAAGCAGACACTTCTATTACGAGAAAATTTGGTGGAACAGGGCTGGGGCTGACCATCGCCAGCAAGTTACTCACACTAATGGGATCTGAACTCAAAGTAGAGAGTGAAGTCGCAAAAGGGTCGACGTTCTTTTTTGCCATTGAGACGAGTGCATGCGAAGCCGAAAAGCAGATTATCCCCATACAAGAAAGCGACAATGCGTCAGGACAGGTTGATTGTTCGCAATTATCGGTACTGATCGCCGAGGATAATAAAACCAATCAAATTGTGCTTAACGGATTTCTTAAGCGGTTGGGCGTTGTCACAATCACCATCGCTCAAGATGGTGAAGAAGCCATTACTTTATGCAAAGCTGGGCACTTTGACCTCATCTTTATGGATATGCAAATGCCCGTTAAAGATGGGCTTCAAGCCACCGTTGAGATCAAACAGATGGCAGCCTATCGTGAGGTTCCCATCATCGCGCTCACTGCAAACGTATTGGAAGAAGACAAAAAACGCTGCTTAGACGTAGGCATGTGTGATTTTATTAGTAAGCCGATCAATTTAGCACTACTAGAAAGTGCCCTTAACACATGGTCTCAAAAAACAATTAGGGCAGATAAAAATTGAGTACTCTGATCTGGCTTCCGCACTCGTTCCATAGATGAGAAACGCCTACTCATCAGCTTTTCCATTTATTCTTTAAACCTACCATTCCTCAATGCAAGACTGGTCTGAATGAGCATACGTATTCGACCTAGTTCTTCATCAATTCAACATGCCCTAATTTACAAAGATCATTGGCCCAAGGGACGAATCTTTTCACCCAACACATCGCACACATACAGCATTTGCACGACAACGATCATGGATACCAGCATGGGGGTCGATAACGCTAAGCCCTGTAAGCCGAACACCGCGCCCATCAACATTTGACCACTGAGCATGACGGCAGGAGGAAGCGATACGGCTTGTTTCTGTACGTAAGGGGTTAAAATGTTACTTTCCAAAAGCTGCACAATGAAATACACCAACACGACATAGAGCGCTTGGCTTGGGCTGTCTATCAAGCCCACCAAAATAGCAGGAATAGCTGCGGCTATTGGGCCAATAAAAGGAACGAACGACAATAGACCTGCCAATAATGCCAGCGCCATGATCAATGGCATATCAAGCAGCCAAAGACCAACCGCCGTTAATAAACCGACAGCCGCCATGGATGTTGCACGTCCAATTAACCACCATTTTAGTGCGTGGTAAACGGAAGACATGACTTCGTTCAAACGGTCCCGCTTTTCTCGCGGAAAGAGGAACAAAAAACCTTGGATATAAGGTTTTGGATGGAGAGCCAAATAAAAGCCAATAAACAGCATGACAAACAGATCAGCAAAGGCACCAAAAATGGTGGAAAACGCCCCAGTTACTTGCCCCATTAACTTTCCTGGCGACAAAGGCGCTTGCTGCCATTGCTCTTGAGCCCACTTCAGTAAGGCTTCACCCCATGTTTGCTGTTTTAGATAGCTCTCCAACTGATTTAAGCCGCCACTCAACTGCTCACTTAGTTGAACCATTTGATCGGCAACGGCAGGACCTGCCAAATACCCCGCGAGCAATAATAATCCGGTAAACACGATAGCAACCAGTAATACTAAACTCCACCGAGGAAGCGGTATAAAGGCTTGCAAAGGGCTAGCAAGCCCCACCAAAAACACAGCAAATAACGCACCGCCAAAAAGTAATACCAGCACATACGCTAGGTGCCAAAATAATAAAAAAACACTGACCGCGATCGCGATGATGCCTATGGTGGCCAATAATCGGCGCATGTAATGATTATATTCAGATCCCATCAATCACCTCCTTCGTTTTGTATAGACATCTCTTCATAGAGAAATATCTTATAGACCCTAACACATCACGATTGCCTGTTCGCTTTTCAATCCCTTCTTTAAATCTATCACTCCCCAATGCCAGACTAGGTTGGCCTGCATACTCAACCTAGTCCGACTTACCTATTAACCCAATTTACCACTCACCTAAAACGACCTATCTTGGTGCGAATTTGACGTGTTTTGTTCGTCTAATTCATCATGAAGTCGGTAGAATCGAGTTTTACGGTATGAGATGGAGCAAGGCGGTAGATGGATTTAAATATCAAGCTTGTTTTTAGTGGCATTGCTATTGCGTTGGCGTTTGCAGGTTTTATCCCATACATTGCGCTGATTTTGCGCGGCAAGGTGAAGCCTCATGTGTTTTCGTGGGTGATTTGGGGCATCACCACGACCATTGTATTCTTTGCTCAGCTAGAAGCCGAAGGCGGCATGGGCGCATGGCCCATTGGGCTATCAGGCTTTATTACGATTTTCATTGCTTTCTTAGCGTACATAAAGCGCGGTGATGCCACTATCACTAAATTAGACTGGGGATGTTTGGCTCTTGCCTTGGCATCCTTGCCTCTGTGGTACGTAACCAATGATCCCTTGTGGGCTGTGTTGATTCTGACCACGATCGATATGATAGGTTTTGGTCCCACCTTTCGAAAAGTCTATCACCGCCCTTTTGAAGACAGTCGTATTTTCTTCATTATTATGATCTTACGTAATGCGTGTTCTGTGGTTGCACTAGAAGCCTACTCTGTGACGACAGTGCTGTTTCCGTTCTGCTTGGCGGTAGGTTTTTTGATTATATTGGTTATCCTGCAATTCCGTCGCAGTGTTCTTTCTCAGCAAGTGGTTTAGTGGGATTGGTCATTTTGACTGATCCCAACCTACGACTCTTTGCGTAACTAAGGCATGACTCATAAAAAAACGCATTTACCCGAAAAAATTTGCCCCGTCTGCCAGCGTCCATTTGCCTGGCGTAAAAAATGGGAAAGGGATTGGCCGCAGGTAAAATACTGCTCTGAACGCTGCAAACGCCAAGTAAAAAAAGAGGTGGAATAGTCCACCTTTTTTATTTAGATCTACTCACAATTCACTTAACGAAATGACTCTAAGAGGTTGTCTCCTGAAGCTGTGTTGATAGGGCTTTTGCTTCAAGCGTTCGTTCATTAAGATGCTGCAGTCGCTCATTCACTTCTACAGCCAATTTACCAATATTGATTTGCTTGACGGAGTTTTCATTAACGAGTTGGTTGATTTCATTCACTTCAGTACATATTTCAATCAAAGACACGCCTGCTTTCTTGGTAAATTCAACGGTATTTTGCACCGACTGAACACTGCCATCGATGTTATTAACTGCCTCCGCTACGCCTTTTTGGAGGCTTTCAATCATAGCCTGAATGTCTTGGGTGGACTGCTGGGTTTTGCTCGCTAGGTTGCGAACTTCGTCCGCGACGACGGCGAAACCTCGCCCTTGTTCACCCGCACGAGCCGCTTCAATAGCCGCATTAAGTGCCAACAGGTTCGTTTGGTCGGCAATACTACGAATCACATCTAAAACAGAAGATATTTGCGCCGAGTTATTTGAGAGCAGATTAATCACGTCCGAAGTCGAGGTGACTTGGTTAATAAGTTCTTGAAGAACACCCTCAGCCAATTGCAAGTTTTGTTGACCTTGATTGGCATCATCCACCAAGGCTCCTACCTTTTGAGTGATGATTTTGGTATTGGCCGCGACACCTTGAATGAGTGGTGCACTGTGCTGACGACGTTCGAGAATATCTGACAGATCTTGCTCCTGTTTATTGGCAATCTGACTCAGCTCATCAATTTGACTATGAAGCGCCGGAACGGTGTTTAATTCAGCCGTCTGCAGTTTTTCATGTTTATGCTGTGTTAATTGGTGAATGGCATGATCTATCCATAGTGGAAAATCATCCAAATTGTTAGGTAATGCCAACGGAGTATGATCAGAGGAATGCTTAGCCAATGCATCACTAACAGATTGGAGCATTTGATGTTGTTGTCCTGTACATTTTCGATAAATGAATAGGGTAAATATTGCCGCTACGGTGAGTAACCAGATCAGTATTAAGCTAATACCTGTTGGCATAATATCTGTCAAAGCAAGCTGTATTGTAAAAGCAATGGCAATGACTATTTCGGCAATCAGTAACCCAATAAAGCGCACATTCTGTCTAGCATTCATGATGAGTTCCTATTTTTATTTTTGTGATTAATGCTTTTAAAGGATTTAATCAGATCACAAAACAGATGAGCTTAATAATTGTTTATTCGCTAACCAATTTCAATTTTGAGATAGCCACTTGGGACATACAAGCCTTGTCACACTCGCTATTTAGTTTTACTGATTGGCCCTTTTTCTATTGTCTTTGCTGACACTTTTAGCAAAAAGCGCAAACAACAGGCTGCTTGCTGACAATCTATGCTGAGTTAATCAACTTTCCTACTGGCAATTTTGTTCTAAAGTAACACTATCGATAAGCGCTTTTTAGGAGCTAATTATGTCTACTTACACAAATGGTGTTTCGCTGAATGCAAAGCGTTATAACGACAAGCTGTTACTCAATGTGAAAACCTCAGGTCACCCAAGTGACATGGATTTTGAAAACATCACGCCTAAGCTAGAGGCGGCGCTGTACACTATCCATTCCCCTTATGCGGGTTTGTTGGTGGATATTAGTGAGTTTGAAGGCTGGAGCATGAAAAGCGCTTGGTCCGAGTTTTTACTAAGTCAGCGACTGGGCGGTGAATTCAATCGCATTGCCATCTACGGAAAAAGCCGTTGGCAAAATAGATTCATTCGTGTGATTAGCTGGTTTATCTCTGCAGACATTAAGGTGTTCAAGCGTAAGAAAGAAGCGACAGACTGGGTTATGTCTTCATAAGCCAGTCTTGATCCTATGACCCCATTTATCCCTCTAACCCCAAAGCTGACGTAATTCGTTTAGCTCTTGTGTAAACCAGTCTGATAACTGTACGTTCTCCGGCCACCAAGTAAAGACGGTTAGCCAAGCCTCTGCACTTGGGCTTAACCAATAACCCACAACGCAGCAGAGCACCAACACCAGCGACGCCAAAGGCTCCCCCCAATCGGTGAGCTTCATCGCGGTGCCAAACGAGCGTTTGATGCGCATGCCAGACAGTTCAATACTGTATAGCTCATCAAGTATGAGATGGATGGTCGCACCCAAGAAAATAAAACCACCAATACCCCAAGCAGTTTTCGCTTCAAGAGCGAACAAGTGATAAGTAATAGGAACGGCAAGCATGGCAAACATCATATTAGCCAGCAGACTGTGCAGCGTACCTCTGTGTATGGTGAATTGCTCAAACGCCCAACGAATCGGAAAACGCACAACTAAATAACTGATAATCGCTAAGGCGAGTACCTGCCAATGGATCAGTTTATCCATTCCAAACGCAATCGCCAGACCACCAGCCAAGGCGCCAAAGAGCCGAAATATCAGACGAATAGCGGCAGAATCATCGGCATCGATATCAGGCAGTAATCCACCAAGGGTGCCAGCCAAGGCGTAAAAAATGGCCTCATTCATATTGGCAAAGCCCATAATAAAGGCGCTGGCTGCCAACGGTGCGCTGAGTATGGCAGCCACAGTAACGTGCGTTTTAAAGTCGGCCATTTGGCAATGTCCTATTGCTATGATGTAAGGTGAAATCCGATGTTGCGGACGGTAAAATTTTGGTGGGCAAATGCTACAGGAATCGAGGTATAGAGTCTGCGTAGCAAAAACTAAAGATTCATTAAAGATTTACCACTGTTATTGTTTATACTCTTGGTTGTCGCGGGCTAGAAAGCCTCGTTCGAATAATTAAGAGAGCATAAATGGCAAAGCGTAAACAGGGTATTTTCAAAAAAGCTTGGACGATTCTTTGGCGTGCTTTGCTATTGCTGATTCTTGTTTTACTGGTGTTTCGCTTTATACCGCCACCAACCACAGCGTTTATGTTGCAAAGTCCTTATCCGGTCACTCAAGATTGGATCAGCATTGATAAGCTACCGCCCTATATGCCACTCGCCGTGGTTGCTTCTGAAGACCAACGCTTTCCCAATCACTTCGGCGTTGATTTTACCGCGATAAGTAAGGCGCTTGACCAATACGATGATGGACAAGGTCTTCGTGGTGCGAGCACGATTACCCAGCAAACCGCGAAGAATCTTTTCCTTTGGTCTGGTCGAAGTTTTATTCGCAAAGGATTAGAAGCGGGCTTTGCCGTGAGCCTTGAAACACTTTGGGGTAAAAAACGCATTCTCGAGGTGTATTTGAACATAGCGGAGTTTGGGCAAGGCATTTATGGTGTCGAAGCCGCGAGCCAGCATTATTTTGGCCGCTCAGCCAACAAACTCACCATGAACCAAGCCGCTAAATTGGCAATAATGCTCCCTAGCCCACGCACTCGAAATCCTAATAATTTAACCTATTACCTTCGTCAAAGAGTGGCCTGGGTTGAACAGCAAATGCAGCAACTTGGCCCGGACTATTTGAAGCCCATTCTTGAATAATCTTTAACGCTCGTATTTCACCATTCTAATACGAGCATTCCACTCGTTTTCTCCTTCCCCTTGCGCCATAAAGTGCGCTTTTTTGCTTTTAAGTCGATGGAATACGTCCATGTGTAGGAGAAACGCATTATTTTGGCGTTTTCAGAACACTTTTGTGTCGTTGAACAAGCTTACACTCCTGCACTAGAACGAATGTTATACAGATTTTCTTATGTCGTTTTGTGTTTAAACAAAGAAGCAATGCTCTGTTAGGGTGCCAGCCATGGATGTAAGCAGTATCTATGGGGGATAAAAAAGACAGTGAGCCCCTTGTCCGGTTTTAGAATAGCCACAACGCCAGAGCATACGTATTTAACTATCTTGCAGGTAATGAACAATGACTTCAATTGAGCAACTTAAGTCCGCTCGCGCCAGTGCGCTTTCTCTGACTAAAAATGGCGCTCCTCAGGCGACTAGCAACCAGTTCTTCGGTGTGGGTCCTATTACGGATATGACTCAGAATGAAGTCGATGCGCGTCAACTACGTTTCGAATTCGATGCATGGATAGAAGCAAACTACCCAAAATTGGATGATAAAGGCAATCGTATTGGTAGTTTCACTACCGCAGAAATCGGTCGTGGTATGCACCGTGGCTACCCTGCTGATAAAGTCTTAAATGACATGATGCGTGAAATTCACCGCTACTTTGGCTTCCCTAAAGCGAACAGCATGGCGGTTGGTCTAGGCGGTGGTCACAGTGGTTTCACGGCAGCAGCGCTTCATTTGATGACAGCAAACGATCCGTCTCAGATCGTCTTCGTTGATACACCTAAGCCAGAATCAGTTGAAGGTAAAGCCGGTGGTTTCTTCCGCCAATCTTGGGGAACTCAGCTAACTGAGCTACAACGCTACGCGACGAACGGTGACGAAAGCCGTATTCTTTTCGCTGAAGGCGAAGGTAGCATCCCAAGCGCAGACTTCCTGATAGAAAAAGGTGTGAAATTATTCTTTGGTGTGGGCCATGAAACAACTGGCGCAACCACTTACACAGAACAAGAGATTGCTAACCTACTTGCTTGGGTTGATGCTAATCCAGAAGAACATCATGCGGTCATTGATGCGACGTCTCTACTTGGTGCGATGCCTTGGTCGCAAGAACTAGTAGACGGTGTGCTTACGAAATGTAACCTATTTATGCCGTTCCAAAAGGCAATCGGTGGTATTTCTGGTTACTTTATCGTTTCTCTAACTAAGCCAGCGCTTGCTCGCATCAATGCGAACCAAAAAGATCCATCTTGGGCGATTCCACGTCAGCTTAAAATCGCTGTGCCACGTGACGCTAAAGAGCCTCTATCAAGCGAGAAAACAACGGACCTTGGTCCAATCTACGACGCCGAAAAAGACCAAATGCTGGGCGGCATTATCAACACGTTCAGCACGCTAGCCTTTGCCGAAACGACTTTTGCGATTCTACGCAACGAAAAAATGATCGGTGATGTGTATGCTCTAAACGCTCGCTCTACTGCGAACCGTGTACAAGTAAACGACTGGATCAACAGCAACGATTTGTTTGAACTAGGCGTCGCCAATACGGACTCACGTGGTGCGGCGGTAACCCTTCTAAAAGTGACTGACGGTGACATCACAGACGCAGACGTTCACGCTCGTATCATCGCGAAATCTAAGCAAATGCTTGGCTACGAAGGCATAACTCATACTGACGGTGCGCATGAGAAAGGTCTAGACGTTGCTCGTTACGTAAACGCATTCCCAGGTACGCCAGGCGACTACCGTGCATGGATCGGCGGTATCCGTCCTTCACAAGACATCACGGCGCTACTAGAAAACATCCAGTACTGCTACCTACGTGCGAAAAACGCGGTTCTTGAAGAATTGCTAGCGGAACAAGGCGAGTCATTCGAAAGCGCTGTATCAGCGTCAGCTGAAGGCGATGTACGTGTAGACGATGCAAACCGTGCTTACAAAGTACTGATTGCTGATCTTGTTGGTATGGTATTCGATGCTGACGGCAACGCTGATTGCAGTGAAGTTGCCGCTTACATCGAGTCTCAAGGCGGTGAATTCCACTTCGGTTCTGTTTCTGCAGCAGGCGACCTTGCGAAAGGTAAAGTGCATTTCTTCTACCAGCCAAGCCTAAGCCGTGAAGACGAGCTACTAGCGGAAACTGGCGAAGGTCAATACGATGCCGTGATCGCGGCGGCGACATTCTTCCCAGCGGAATCTAAGTTCGAGCTAGGTGGCGTACGTATCGGTGCGGGTACTGGTAACATGGGTTCTGCTAGCTGGGGCGGCGGTAACGGTGAAGGTGGTGTTGCACCACTGATGAACACACCAAGCTTCAACTCTCGTGCAACCGCACAAGCCGCGATGAAAGCGCTGCTTAAAGTACTTCCTGATCTGCAAGTGTCTGCCATGCACGATCGCGTTGTGGCTGGTGATTTTGATACAGGCAAGAACCTTGCAGAGTTCCCAACGACTAAGCTTGAAGGTAAGAAACTTGCGGTTGTTGGTTACGGCAACATCGGTCGTGAAGTCGCGAAACTAGGCGCTGCATTTGGTATGAAGGTTTCAGTCTACGCACGCCCTGCTCACCAGAAGTGGATCGAGTCTGAAGGTTTCACTTACGCTTCTAGCATTGTTGAAGCAGCACAAGATGCTGACGTACTTAGCCCACACACTGGCTTAGGTGCATTCAACGCGGATACTGGCAAGTTCAGCAACTCTGATATCATCAATGCAGACGTTTTCTCTGCAATGAAACAAGGTGCCGTGCTAGTAAACTACGACCGTGGTGAAGTGGTTGACATCGAAGCCCTAGACGCAGCACTAGCAAGCGGCCAAATCCGTTACGCAGCAATCGATGCGGATTTGTTTAAAGACCCAGCTACTGGCGAATTGTCTGGTCCTATGGTGCCGTACCGTAACATTTACGAAAAACACGTCGGCAAAATGGAGCTTCTACCGCACGCAGCGGCAGACACTGAGCACGTGTCTCGTGTTGAAGGTGCGAAGCAAGCGGTTGATCAACTACTGTCTGTTATTCAATACGGTAAAGTTGTGAACCTAAAAGGCGATCTACCAGCTGGCTTCACAGATGGCGGCGCTAAAACAGTAAACGGTGTGGGTAAAGTGAACGCTAGCTCGGTTGCGAACTTATCTGCTGAGCAGATCAAGCAACTAGCAGACAGTGCAACGCAATTGGCAGCGTACTGGGGCGCAATCAACGCAACAGAAGATGCCGACAAGCGTGCTGCATTGGTAGTAGAGTACACGGAAATGATGGTATTGAACTCAAATATCTACGGTACGCTACTTGCTCAGAACGGTCTTCAAGGTCCTTTCGGCAAATAATAAGTAGTATCTAGTTACATAGATAGCTCGATAAGCCGCATCAACGCCGTGACATATGTCCTGTTGATGCGGCTTTTTTTTACGCGAAAAAAGAATATGCTAGTAAGGCAATCACTGCCATGATTCAAGTAATTGGCATGTTACGCAAATAAGGAGAACGAGTTTGAGCTCACACGATAAAGAATCTGCTGTCACTATTTTCAATGCCGCTATTGATGCCGTTGCTGGGTACAATGCAACCTACCGTGCCGTCGCTGAATTTGAAGGCTTTCAGCCAGATCAAATCATAGCCGTCGGCAAAGCAGCCAGCGGCATGTGTGCTGGCGCGTTAGCCGCACTCAAGTACAACTGCCCAGCGCTGTTGGTCACAAAATACGACCATACAGATCAAGCTATGTGGGACGCCAACAATGTGACCGTTATCGAATCTGCACACCCAGTGCCAGATCAAAACTCACTGGATGCTGGCCAAAAAATGCTTTCTACTGTGACGCAAATGTCATCTGGTAGTCAGTTATTACTGCTCGTTTCTGGTGGTGCATCGGCGCTATCTGAAGCCTTACCCGATGACGTATCACTGGCTGACTGGCAAAAGCTCACAGATCAAATGCTGGCTGCTGGCTACAATATCGGCCAGATCAATACCCGCCGCAAAGAAACGTCTCTTCTGAAGGATGGCAAATTATTAGCAGGCTTTAAAGGCGCTGACGTTCGTGTATTGGCTATCTCAGATGTTGAAGGCGACGACATTAGTGTCATCGGCTCAGGAACAGGCTCCATTAAGCGTTGCCCCTCTACAGCCAACGTTGCCTTGATTGGCACCAACCAAGTTGCCCGACAAGCATCCGCTGCCAAAGCGTTAGAACTTGGCTATACGGTGATGGAAAATAACGAATCGCTTTATGATGATGTGGAAATATTATCTAGCTATATCGGCAAACAACTACTTGATGCGGTGCCGGGTGTTTACATTTTTGGTGGTGAGCCAACGGTAAAACTACCAGAAAACCCTGGTAGTGGCGGTCGAAACCAAGCTCTTGCGCTTGGCATTGCTGAGCAGATCGCGGGGAAGGATAACATCCTCGTCCTTGTTGCTGGCACAGATGGCAGCGATGGCCCCACAGATGCCGCTGGCGGTATTGTAGACGGTTCGACAGCAAAAGATCTGCATGCGGTACGTGACGCGCTTAAGCGTGCTGACGCAGGTACCTACTTGCGTGAACAGGATGCTATTTTCATTACAGGCCCAACCAATACCAATGTCATGGATATTGTGATTACGATTATTCGCTAAGCATTTTCAAAACTACTAGCCAGAAGCCTCAAGTCGACTGGGCTTTTGGCTGGGAGACCTTAAATAGAGTACAAACCAGTTTTGCGTCCTTGAACATTGACCTATCTTTGCTAAATAAGTCCATTCTTTTCAACCAGAGTCTTCTATCCTTAAGGGGAGTCTAAAAAATAATAAAGGAGGCTTGTTATGTATCAAAGTATCGCTATGCCAGTGGATTTATCTCATACAGATAAACTCGATAAAGCGTTAAAAATCACTGGGGACCTTGCCAAACTCTACTCATCAAAGGTATTTCTTCTTGCCGTTACGGCATCGACACCGAGCGGTGTCGCACACAACCTTAAAGAGTTTGAAGAAACATTAAACACTTACGCAAAAATTCAAGAAAAGGCATTTGGCGTAATGTTCGAAGCGGTTGTCATTCCTTGCTCTGATCCCGCTGCTGATCTGGACAAATCGCTAAATCATTGGCTCCACGAAAATCCCGTTGACCTTGTGGTAATGGCGTCACATGTGCCTACCTTTAAGGACCATATTTTCCATGCACATGGTAGTTTTTTAGCGTCCCATACAGATAAATCAATACTGTTAGTACGTTAAATGGAGTCTCTGGGGGCGCATGACCGCCCCCTCCTTTCAAACAAGAAAAGCATCCGTATTATTTTTCAGAGCTCTGGCTTCTTTTACTGCTAGAATGTCGCATTATTTATCCGCTAATACGTGCAAAGGCAGGCTATGACCGTTCTTCTGATGACTCCACCCATGACGCAACTGAATACACCGTATCCAGCAACGGCGTATCTGACTGGCTTTTTGCGCTCTCGTGGTTATGAAGCAGTGCAGAGGGATCCTGCCATTGAGTTATTCCTGGAGATGATGACAGCCCCTGCGCTGGATATTATTCGCCAACATGTAGAAGACAACTTCGAATCATTTGAAGACGACGAACTGCCCGATGCCATTTTTACCTTTCTAGCAGAATTTGATCGCTATCGACTTTGTGTTGAACCCGTTATTCGATTTTTACAAGGCAAAGATTCCAGCCTTGCCCTGCGCATTACATCTCGACGTTTTCTTCCAGAAGGCCCTGCGTTTGATGCCATAGAACAGATGGAAGCTGTGTCTGGTGATATTCTGAAAACCGCCTTTGGTCAACTGGGTGTGCAGGACAAAGCCAAATATCTAGCGACTTTGTTTATTAATGATTTGTCGGCTGTGATTACTCAAGGCGTCGATCCGTATTTTGAAGTAAGCCGTTACGGTGAGCGTTTAGCCGCAGCCAACCCAAGCTTTGATG
This sequence comes from Marinomonas sp. ATLA20, assembly GCF_057180105.1. NCBI lineage: Bacteria > Pseudomonadati > Pseudomonadota > Gammaproteobacteria > Oceanospirillales > Oceanospirillaceae > Marinomonas > Marinomonas sp. ATLA20. Next base: position 428,921 of record NZ_JBXUKU010000001.1, on the reverse strand, counting down.
ATCTTTATAATACATTGATGGGCGAGCCGAGCTTTAGCTCTGAGATTCTAGAACAGTTAGTCGAGCAGTACTTGGAAGAAACCCAACCCAGCGTCGTGGCGTTAACCGTACCCTTCCCCGGTAATATGCTTGGCGCGCTGCGTATTGCACAAACCTGTAAAAGCATTAATCCAGACCTGCCTGTGGTATTGGGCGGCGGTTTTATCAATACCGAGCTGCGTGCACTGAAAGACCCTCGCGTGTTTGAGTTTGTCGATTTTCTCTGCCTTGATGATGGCGAACGTCCTTTTATGACCTTGCTGGAATTTTTTGACGGCCAGCGCGAAATTGATGAGTTAGTGCGTACTTACTTCCTCTCTGAAGACGAAGATGGCGAACCATTCGTTCACTACAATGAAAACGCCGAGCTGCATGATATTCCCCAAACCGATGTCGGTACGCCCATTTACGACGGCTTGCCGTTAACCGAATATTTGTCCTTGTGCGAGATGCTCAACCCAATGCACCGCATCTGGAGCGACGGACGCTGGAACAAGTTAACCATTGCTCACGGCTGTTACTGGCGCAAATGCAGCTTTTGCGATGTGACACTGGATTATATCGACCGTTACGACGCAGCGGGTGCCGATATTCTAGTGGATCGTATCGAAGAGCTGATCGAAGAAACCGGACAAACGGGTTTCCACTTTGTCGATGAAGCCGCGCCGCCAAAGGCGCTGTTTGCCTTAGCAAGACGCTTAATCGAACGCGGCGTGGTGATCAGTTGGTGGGGCAATATTCGTTTTGAAAAAACCTTCACGCCAGAGCGTTGTCAGTTATTGGCGGATTCTGGTTGTATCGCCGTCAGTGGTGGTTTGGAAGTGGCGTCCGATCGATTGCTTAAGCTGATGAAAAAAGGCGTCAGCGTCGAGCAAGTGGCTCGTGTCACTAAAGCCTTCAGCGATGCGGACATTCTGGTGCATTCTTATTTGATGTATGGCTTCCCTACACAAACCGAACAAGAAACTATCGATGCATTAGACATGGTACGTCAGATGATGGCGGAAGGCTGCTTTCAATCGGCTTTTTGGCATCGATTTGCAGCCACAGCGCACAGTCCAATTGGTATTAATCCAGACGAATATGGCATTACCTTGGCTGAACGCCCTGATATTTTGTTCGCGGAAAACGATGTGGATTTCACCGACCCGACAGGCACAGATCATGACATGTTAGGCGACGGACTGCGAAAAGCGCTCTACAACTACATGCACGGCATCGGTTTTGATCAACCAATGGACTTCTGGTTTAATAAACCAGTGAAAACGACTTTAGTAAAACCGAATTTGATATCTAAAGCCTTGAACGACCTGATCGTCAGCCATTAAAGCTGACGATCATTCGTAGACAGCTCCTCCTACTTTCAGATTTCTGGCTGTAAGAAGCTGTCAGAGCGAGGCTTATTGGATTGACGCTCGTGCAAGAAGATATACATTGCTAATACAAACAGTACGACACCCAGCCCGCAGATCAACAAATACACATTAGATAAACTACCAGTCGCATCATAAATCATCCCCGCCAAGACATTGCCAAGAGCACCACCCAGTCCAAATGTCACCATGCCAATACCGTTGATCTGCATGGTCGCTTTGGAAGAGTATTGTTTGCTTATCCAGCCAGCAATAATGCCCCAAATAGGAAAATACATCATGCCGTAACCAAAGCCTGCAAGCATAACAAACTGCTCGGGGCGATAAGTGAAAGCCAACAACCCTAAAGCAAAAATGCCAAAAATAACCAAAAGCGTGACACTAGGGCCTTTCTTATCCGCCAGCTTTCCAACAAAGAAACCTGCGATCATGCCCGTTAATCCAATGATGCTCCAGGTGTACCCCCCTAATGCTGGCGGTAAAGATAACTCCGCCAAATAGGTATTCAACCATGTGGTAAACGTCATGGTTGATGCACCAACCAGTAACAATATCAAGCAAGCAAGAAAAGCAGTGCGTTCACGCAATACGGTTTTAAACAACTGCCGTGTGCCCATTGCGAAAGTAACATCAATGTCTTGATCCTGTGCTTGAGAGCGAACGCTTTTAAGCAACCTAAAGGTGACTAACAAGGTAATCAGTCCAAGCACCGATGCAGCCATCCAACCGCTACGCCATCCCAATAGTGGAACAATCAGTAAAATGATCAAACCGTTAACGCTATAACCCCAAGCGGTACCGCTTGAAGCAATAGACAGGTTGGTTGCGGTTCGATCTGGGCGACCATAGCGAGTGACCAATTCCACAATCGACCCCCAGCTAATTGCCGCGCTCGCCGCCATCACGGTGAGAACAAAAATCATGATTGTCGTATTATCTAGCCATGCCATGGTAAACAGCAAAGACGTGGTTAAGCTACCCGTGATCAATAACAATCGACCCGAATCTAAACGCGGGCCAATCACTCCCAATAACATGGCGCCAACAAGATAAGACACTTGTGTCAACGCCCCAGCAAGGGCGAGGTGCCAGCTATTTATATCAACAGAGCCTTGCATCATTGGCACTAATGCCGCAAACAAAAAAACGCCAAAGCCGTGACTGATAACCTGATTAAAGCCGAATGTTATTGGAATGCGCATCACAAACTCCTTGCTTAAACACCTCTAAAGGCATGTATAAAAAACAATCAATGGCGCCATATTAGGGGCTTGCTTTTATTCGGTAAATCGATAAATATTCAACTCTACGTTCAACTATATTGAAAACTAAACAATGCGTGATTTACCGATAAATTTACTTCGCACTTTTATGGTGGTGGCTGAGACGCTAAACCTGACTGAAGCAGCCAAACAGCTGCACAAAGCGCCATCGACAATTAGTATGCAGCTCAATCGTTTGGAGGATTTAATCGCCAACCCACTTATGGAACGTGGTCAACATGGTGTGCGATTAACGGCTGTCGGAGAGCAATTAAAAGCGCATGCTCAACAGCTTTTAAATCTGCATGATCAAATTATGGGTTCGTTTCAGAATATGGACATCAGCGGTGTGGTTCGGTTGGGAACTCATGATCAATACGCCAGCCGCACGCTTGCTCCACTTTTGCAGGACTTCATTTTGAGCTACCCGGAAGCAGAGCTAGAAGCGGTTTGTGATTACCGTCCAGATTATTTGCTGGAGCTTTTGGACAAAGGCAAGCTTGATATTGCTTTAGTTGAAATGCTGGCTGATACCGAAGGCGGCGTTCGATTGCGCCGTGACGAATTGGTTTGGATTGGGCCAAAAAATCATTTTGTTCATACTCAAAGCGTACTGCCATTGGTGGTATTTGCAGAGGGTTGCAAACACCGTCAATTTGCCTGTGAAGCACTCGACAATGCTAAGATTCCTTATCGCATCGCCTTTACCAGCCAAAGCCGTTCAGGCGTTCTAGCAGCGGTTCGTGCTGGCGTGGGAATTGGTATTGTCCCCTACCATACTTTAGAAGATGATTTGGCTATTTATGAGGACTTGCCTACTCTTCCAGACATGGAAGTGACGCTTTTCACATCACCAAAAGCCAATGAGGCAACGCGACGTTTAGAAAAAATCATTGTCGAAAACTCGATCTTTAATCCACTCATGATAGGTGCCAGATACTAAGACAATTCTGCTCAAAATCTGCATTTTATTGCGAGATTCTTTTTTCTGCCGGTACCTTTACAGGCTACTGTCTTACTTTTAAAAAACAGTATGTTACTCTGTTTGCACTATGGCTGGACTCTAGGGAGAGTTGTATTGTTTAAACCAAACTATTATTTATTGGTCACTGCCGTGTTTATTTTGCTGGTTATTATGACTAGCAATATTTATTTCCAGCTCGCTTGGGCATGGTTCGCCTTGTCTTTTTTCACCGTCAGTCTTGCCTACCTTCTTAACAAACCCACTATTTTTCGTAAACGCTCCGATGGCTCGGTACCCGTTTATATTCGCTGGGTATTCATGCCGTTTTTGTGGAGCACACAACTTTATAATAGCTGGGCAAGAAGCACGGATTCTGTTCCTGCGTTGCAAAAAATAGACGAAGGCTTGTACCTTGCTCGACGTTTATTTCCTTCTGATATTCACCAAATTAAAAGCGAAAACATCAATGCCGTCTTAGATGTAACGGCAGAATTTAGTTCTTTAAATTGGGTGTCTTATCAAACTGATATCGATTATTTAAACGTTCCAATACTTGATCATTCAGTTCCTTCCGATACACAGATACATCGAGCGCTGAACTGGATACACACTCACCGTAAAACGGGGCGTTCGGTGGTTGTACATTGCGCGTTGGGGCGTGGTCGCTCGGTATTTATGATGGCAGCGTATTTACTAAGCCAGAACCCAAAGTCGTCCCCCGATGACATCATGGATAAAATTCGTGGAATCCGTCAAACAGCTCGGCTTAACAAACGTCAGTTTAAATATTTAAAACGTGCCTTGGATAATAAGCTGTTAGTGGTGCATAACTCTGCTTGGTTAATCGCCAACCCTGTGTCTGGGACGCGCCAATGGGAAGAGCAAAAAGACGTCATTTTGCGATACTTATCAGCCTATTTTGATGTCACAGTGAAAACCACCACACCAGAGAAAAATGGCACAGCATTAGCCAAAGAGGCAGTTAAAGCCTCGCCGGATATGATCATTGCTTGCGGTGGCGATGGCACAGTCACCGAGGTTGCTGCAGCCATGGTGGGCTCTAATATTAAGCTGGGCATTATTCCGTTTGGCACCGCCAATGCGTTAAGTCATGTATTGTGCGGCACCATGTCAAAAATCGCGCCATTGGAAACCATTTGCTTGAATCTAATTGATGGCTGCGAGCAACGTATCGACACAGCAACCTGTAACGGTGAGTTAATGCTATTGCTGGCGGGCGTTGGTTTTGAACAACAAATGATTGAAAAAGCCGATCGCAGTAAAAAGAATACCAGTGGTCAGCTCGCTTACTTGAAAGGTTTATGGGAAGCCATTGGGCAGAACGATGTCCATGAGTTTACTATTCAGCTAAATGACGATGAGCCTTTTACCATCAAAACACCAAGCCTAACCATTGCTAACGCCGCACCTATCACCACTTTGTTAGCACAAGGCAAAGGTGTGCCTAATATTATGGATGGCGAACTGGATTTAACTTGGTTAGATCCTGAGCGTATGCAGATATTGAACTTAGCGGAATTGGCCATGCTTGGCATGGGCGACAGAAACGAAGACAGCGACTTACCAGAAGGTAACAATGGTATTTTTCATCGTTCCGCACAACGTGTGACCGTGGATATCAGTCAAGTTGGTCATTATGTGGTGGATGGTGAAGAACGCGAAGCAGAGAAACTAGAAGTCATCGTTAGCCCTAAATCCTTAAGTGTCATCGTTCCTGAGTCGGTTATTAGCGAAAAACAAAACTAGTTGCGCATAAGCAATTTAATAAAAAGCCAGCATTCACTCATTGAGTCAATGCTGGCTTTTTTTGCTTAGCGCTTTAAGAAATTAAGCTACGACACCGTATTCCAAGGCAATTGCCCTGGCGCGGCATCAACAAAGTTGAAGTACTGTTCTAGCTGGTCAATCAAATCTCGAATGACTTCATCTTGGCTGCAGCCATAGAGTTCATAACCCAGAGCACCATTGCGAATATACACATCCGCTTGCCAATGCGTATCGTATTTGGAGTTCTCACTGTGCGCCTCTGGTATTTCATGCTCTGTCGCCACGACTTGGTAATAGAAGTCCAATTTTTCGTCACGCTCTAGCTGGAACGTCACGCCATTTTCCTCTCGGGTGATATTGGCTTTCCACCCATGAGTTGCTAGCTCTTTTTGTACTTCTTCCATCGCCGGTTCCACCACATCTTTAATAAAGTGTGTCACCTTGGCTTCACCAGGGAATTTAAACAGAGTGCTTAAACGTTTACGCCAGCTGCCTTCATTACTGAATGCTCGTCCTGGTGTTGCTGCGGCTTCCACGGCTGCGCCACGGTGTCCTTCAATCACCAAGGCTCGCCATAATCCCAGTACCGCCACCAGCATGATGATAGCGAAAGGCAGTGCCGCCAGAATACTCATAGTCTGCAAGGCACCTAACCCACCAGCCAGCAATAAGGTAGCAGCAATGATACCTTCAAGAGACGCCCAAAAGACGCGCTGCCAAACCGGTGTTTCTAATGCGCCACCAGAAGCCAATGAATCAACGACTAAGGACCCCGAATCCGAAGAGGTAACGAAGAAGGTAATAATCAAAAAGACGGTAACCACAGATAGAAACGTAGACCAAGGCAATAAATCATAGAACTGAAATAGTGCCACCGAATGATCGGCTTGCACTTCGCCAATCAATACATCTTTACCCTGCTCCATAATCAAATACAGGGCGGTATCACCAAAGATAGCAAACCATAGGAAAGTAAACAGCGTCGGAACCGCAAGCACACCGAAGATAAACTGACGAATAGTACGACCACGGCTAATCTTGGCAATAAACAAACCGACGAACGGTGCCCAAGCAATCGTCCACGCGAAGATAAACAGCGTCCAGTTACCAATCCAATCACTTTGCGTATAAGCCTGTAGATTAAACGTACGCTCTACAATGTTGCTGAGATACGAGCCAGTGTTTTGTACGAAGGCATCAAGAATATGAATACTTGGGCCGACGAAAAACACAATCACCATGATAAAGACAGCCAAGCCCATATTCAAAATCGAAAGGTTTTTGACACCCTTATCCATACCCGCAACCACAGAACCAATTGCAGCAAGCGTAATTAAACCAATGGCGGTGATTTGCACCGTGGTGTTAATCGGTATGTCTTCCCAAAGGTAATGTAAACCCGCGTTGATTTGAGTAACCGACAAACCCAGCGTGGTCGCCAAACCAAATAAAGTACCGAGAATGGCAAACACATCGACAATATGACCGATAGGCCCGTAAATACGATCACCAATCAGGGGGTATAGTGCAGAGCGCACCGACAATGGCAAACCATGGCGAAAGGCAAAGTAAGCTAGAACCAGCCCCATCAGGCCGTAAATGCCCCAGATATGTAACCCCCAATGGAAGTAGGCAATCTGCATGGCTTCACGAGCGGCACCAATGGTTTCGGCTGTGGCATTCGGTGGTTGAGAAAAGTGTAAGACAGGCTCAGCCACACCAAAGAACAACAAGGCAATCCCGTAACCTGCGGAAAAAAGCATCGCAAACCAAGCGGGAAAACTGTATTCAGGGTCTCCATGGTCTGGACCTAAACGTATATTGCCCCAACGACTGAAGCCGATACAAACCAAAAATACGAGAAAAATGGCGGTGGCCAACATATAGAACCAGCCAAAGGTTTGTGTCACCCAAGCCAATGCACCTTGAAATACTTCTCCAGCTAACTCTGGATTACTTAGAGTTCCAACAATAAGAAATAAGGTAACAATCACGCTTGGGATGAATACCGGTAGCAGTATTGCCCCCGTTGCCGTCTTCTGTGAATTGGTCATAAAAGGTTCCTCCTCTTTTTATACCCTGACAAAAGAAAAGAGGAATAGCAACCCGAGAGGCCAATTATAATTAGACATCTAAATATTTTTATAAGAAAAAGTGTCCATTAAATAGGCACAAAAAAGCCAGCATGGATCCCTAATCTATCCATACTGGCTTTACAATATTAACAATAATAAGCAACGCTTATGCTAAGTTTTTGCCTTGATACCACCCATATAAGGTAAAAGCAAATCAAAGGCTAAAGCGCGGCCTCTCAACCTATATCAATTAATGTTGAGCAGCGACTTGTAGCGCCTTCATTTCATCATGGCACTCTTTCATTCTGACTTTAACTCGGCGTAGCGTCACTTCGCAATCTTGAGTCTGGTTTCTCTCTAGCGCAAGATCAAGCTCTTCTAGCACCTTGTCTTCCACTTCTTCAAGCTGATCGACATAGGTAAAAGCCGTGGATTCGCTGGAGATTTTAGACATTAACTTAGTGTAAGACTGACGTGCTTTGACCAAGTTATTGGTATCGGTTTCTACTTCACCTTGCTGAACAACAGCAAACGGTTGAAGCTCTGCGACGGATTCGGATTTAGCACCTATCATGCGGTCAAAAAAAGCATTATAAGTTGTGTCGTCTAGTTTGGTTTTCGCTTCTTGGTAGAATTCAATACCGCCGTTCATTACTTTAATAATGTCTGTAATGTGGTGGGCTTGTGCAGTTTGATTTTGCATATGTTCCTCCTAATTAGCGTTACTTTTATTCCGTGTTCCTACATACATACTTGGCGATAGCTGGATTAAAAACAACCGTATTCCTGTAGATGCACTTAGACTGCACCTTTTTTGCAAAAAACTACGCGACGATATCCCCCCTCAGAAAAACCGCATAATAAACGTTGAAAAGGCGTTACTAGAGTACTTAGCACCACCTCAAACAATAACCAAACTTATATTGGCAACCGTGTTGATGCTTTAAGCTCTCGCAAGGAGATATTCGAAGCGATTGCTGAAACGCCAGGTAACTTTCTGAGAACCTGATCCACAAAGCGGCTGTAATCATCTAAATCTTTGGCAACCACTTGCAGCAAGAAGTCCGCCTCACCTGTGGTGTTATGACAAGACAAAACATTGTCACACTGCTGGATCATCTGTTCGAAAGTTTGAGTGATTTCTGCATCGTGCTGATTACAGGTTAACTGCACAAATGCCATCACACCAAAGCCTAATTTACGTCGGTCAAGGTTCGCCTGATAATCGGTAATGATGCCCTCTTCCTCTAGGCGTTTTAGCCGACGCCAACAGGGTGTTTCACTTAATGAAAGTTCGCTGGCTAATTTTGCGTTAGTCAACTTGCCGTCCTGCTGCATACGTCGAACGATATCAGTGTCTACCTTATCCAAAGCCTTCATTGAAAGATTTCCCTCTTAAAAACCAAATATCTGAAATAGTATTTCTTAAGTTCGCCGATATACAAGGAAAAGAGCAAGGTAATTTCTTCTATATTCAGTAGTCTATTAGGCTGACGTATTGATCACCAAAGGAGAACACCATGAAAGCCGTTGTCTACGAAAGCTTTTCAGCCACACCTAAAATTATGAATGTCGAAGATCCAACGCCAGAAAATCATGGCGTGGTGATCAAAGTTGAAGCGACAGGTGTTTGCCGCAGTGATTGGCATGGCTGGATGGGACACGATCCAGACATTGTGCTGCCACACGTTCCAGGTCATGAGTTTGCAGGTGTTATTGAAGCCGTAGGCAAAGATGTTCAGCGTTTTAAAGTCGGTGACCGAGTTACTGTGCCCTTTGTTAGCGGCTGTGGCTCTTGTCCTGAATGTCACGGTGGCAATCATCAAGTCTGTGGTAATCAAACACAACCAGGATTCACTCACTGGGGCTCTTTTGCCGAATACGTCTCTATTCACAATGCGGATGTGAACCTTGTTACCTTGCCAGAAAGCATAGACTTCACCACAGCGGCTAGCCTTGGCTGTCGCTTTGTGACCTCGTTTAGAGCGGTTGTCGATCAGGGTAAAGTCAGTGCAGGACAATGGGTGGCGGTGCATGGTTGTGGCGGTGTTGGCTTGTCAGCCATCATGATTGCCAACAGCATTGGTGCCAATGTGATTGCGGTGGACGTGACAGACGACAAACTTGAATTAGCAAAAGCCCTAGGCGCTTACGCGACCATTAATGCCACCAGCGTGGCTGATGTAGCAGAAGCAATTAAAGAGATCACCCGTGGCGGAGCTCATGTATCAATCGATGCTTTAGGCCACCCAACAACCTGCATAAACTCCATTAAGAGTTTAAAAAAGCTAGGCAAGCACGTTCAGGTCGGCTTGCTGTTAGCGGATCAAGCCACACCGCCCATTCCGATGAATCTGGTTATTGCTCACGAGCTAGAAATTATTGGCAGTCACGGCATGCAGGCGTTCCGTTACGATGCCATGTTGTCGATGATTAAGTCAGGAAAACTCAGCCCAGAAAAACTACTTGGCCGCACCATCAGCCTAGAAGAATCCATTGCAGCGCTAACCAACATAGACAAGATCAACCCACCGGGCGTGACTGTCGTTACACGTTTTTAACCTCTGTATCGCATGTAAAAAAAGAGCACTTACCCTTGAGGGCTGCGCTCTTCTCTATTTAGACGATTCGTTTGTTCAGAGAATCCTCTGATACTAACCGTTATTAGCTCTGTTTGGTTTCTAAATGCATTTCAGACTGATTACCCGCATTAGGATCATTGTAGACACTTTCGTCTAACTGTCCTTCGCTCTTAGCAACCACAGTAGACACTACAGCATCACCAGACACGTTAACCGCAGTACGAATCATGTCTAACAAGCGGTCCACACCCAAAATCAAGCCAATACCTTCGATTGGTAAGCCTACTTGAGCAAACACCATAGACAGCATAATCAAGCCAACACCAGGAACGCCTGCGGTACCAATCGATGCCAGTACAGACATTAAGATCACCGTTAGGTAACCCATCATACCAAGCTCTACATTATAAATATTGGCAATAAAGACCGTCGCGACACCCTGCATAATGGCAGTACCATCCATGTTGATGGTCGCACCAAACGGTACAGTAAAAGACGCTACCGAGTTTTTCACGCCAAGGCGTTTTGTCACCGCACGCAAGGTAACAGGAATCGTCGCGTTTGAGCTGGATGTACTAAAAGCAAACACTTGCGTGTTACGCATTTTCTTCATGAAAGTAATTGGGCTCAAGCCAGACAAGACTTTCAGGATCACTTGCAAAGTCACAAATAAGTGGAAGAACAAGACGCCAATTAACACTAAGACATAGCCTAACAACTGAGCGAGTAAATCCATCCCCAAATCGGCTATCGCTCTAGCGATAAGACAGAACACGGCATACGGCGCCACTTCCATAATAATGGTGACCATCTTCATCATTATGTCGTTTAATGACTCAATGAAATCGCTAACAACCTTAGCTTTTTGTCCTACCATTAAGATGCTTACACCAAACATGATTGAGAAAAAGATCACCGGAAGCATGTCACCTTGCGCCATGGCGCTAATCGGGTTTGAAGGAACGATATTAATCAATACCGTCGATAATGGTGGGGAGTCTTTCCCTGTGAAGGTCACAGAGGACTCGGCATTCATGCCTTCACCAATACCAAAAGCGGTGGCAATAGTCAGCGCGGCGGCAATGGCAATGGCCGTTGTCAGAAGATAGAGAACGAAGGATTTAGACCCAATCCTTCCCAGTAACTTTATGTCACCTATACCGCACACACCACAAACCAATGAGAAGAAAACCAAAGGTACAACAAGCATTTTCAGAGCGTTAACGAACATAGTACCAACGACTTTAAACAAGCCATCCGTTAAGTAACTGTTCGCCCATGTCCCATCGGCATTTAGCCCCGTTAAATTGAGGATCAAGCCAACAATGATGCCGAGCCCCATCCCAAGTAACACTTTAAACGTTGTATTCATAAGACTCTCTCATTCCATTTGTTATCGTTGTTTTAGCCAGAAAATTATTGCAGCGCTAAAATAAAAGTCACGCATAGTACATGCCATTATAGTGCATAAAAACCATTTTCTTTGGTTTGAAAGGAAAAGACTGCGTCACTTTACAGAGGAATGAGAGCAAGAAACATACATTAATGACATCTTATAGACACCATAAAAAAGGCTTAAAACAAGCCTTCAAGCCTCGCAAAAAGCCAGCACGTCTTTAAGCGGTAGAGGATGACAGAAGAAATAACCCTGAATTTTTTGTGCGCCCAATTCTTGCAGCACTTCTAGCTCCGCTAATGTCTCCACTCCCTCGCCTAATACTGTGCTTTTGGTTTCTTTGGCGAAGCCAATGAGGGCGGCAACCAAGGCTCTCTTTCTATGATCTGAATTGATATTAGCGATTAGGCTTCTATCTAATTTAATGATATCGGCCTCCAGCTCCAATATATGCTGGAAGCTGGCAAAACCGGCCCCAGCATCATCAACGGCAAGGCGCATTCCTCGATCTCTAAATGGCTGAATCGCGCTCCGAAATGCATAGTAGTCTTCTATCGATTCACGCTCGGTTACTTCTAGAATAATACGGTGCAAAGGGGCTTTGTCTAACATGGTTTGAAGATAAGGCGAGGCAAGGTACTTAGGAGAAATATTGAGCGTGATGTAATATTGCTCTGGAATACTGGGCAGAAGACTTAACGCTTCTTCAATGGCAAACAATTCCAACGCTTCACCAACACCAGACACATTGGCTTGATTAAACCAATAATCAGGCGAACGATATGGCTCGGTTTGAAAACGTGATAAACACTCAAAACCTTTAATGCACTTACTTTTAACATCATAAATCGGCTGGAGTGCAACGGTCAGTCGTTTGTTATTAATAATATCGAAAACATTATCTCTTGCAGACTGATGCAATTGGCTCTCGTTCAGATCTTTTTCAATATTACGCGCCGCAAACTTAGCAAACAGCGTTAATATAGAAAGATCTTTATTCGTCAATGACTCATCTGCTTTTTCACTGAAACAACACAAGGTGCCATAAAGAGAATCATCAGAGAGATAGATAGGCACACCAATATAACTGCCTATATTTAAAATTTTTGTTACCGCTAAGGCTTTGGTGATTTCGTTCTGCGATGTATCAGGAATAATTTTCGGCAGTTTTTCTTCGGCAATTAGCTGGCAATAAGTTTCTTCGTTTTTATCCTTGTGGCCTTTATTGAGTGAGCCATTACAAATGTCTTTTTTGTCGACATGTAACATTTCACGATGACCATTATGAAAACGAGACAAAAAAGCGATATCCATTCCTAGATGCTGTCGCATAGTTTGTACTAGATACTCCAAATCGTTACTAAAGGAATTGACTAAGAGCTCCGCGTCCATTCTGCTTTGATTCTGAACACCCAAAATAGACATCATTAAATCGACGCTATTATTTATTTTTGCTGTGTTTGTCTCGAACACCTTCTACCTCTAAGAAATGGTTTTATATGTATTAGGCATGATGAAGTTCACCCCAAGACGTAGATAAAGCATACCAAAAGCACTAAATCTCTTACCGTATTTTTTCCGCGCCAATATGTAATCAAATGAGTCTAGCGTTTTTTTTCAAAACTATTGCGTAAACAAATGAATAGTTAAGTAAACAGATCAAAGATAATTTAACATTCGCGATTGTTATAAAGTTTTTTTATAGAAATTGATGGCTAAATATTTCTCACTTTTCAGACGGTAGTATTACTCAATACATGTCATCTTCCTCCTTAAAGCCACTTTTTCACCATTCTAATTTTCCCATTTATCCACTTAACTTCCCTCTTTGCGCCTTTGTAAATAGCCACTTAAGGTGCTTTAATTCCCCTATTCGCTGACACCTCTTTTCATTCAAGTCTCAGCGTACATTAACAATTCAAAAAGGACATTCTATGGTTACCGCGATTATCATGCTTTCTGTTGAGAAAAAGTACATCAACCAAGTCGCTGAAAAATTGGCTTCTATTGAAGGTTTATCTGAAGTGTATTCAGTCAGCGGTTCATACGACATCACCGCTATTGCACGTGTGCAGACCAATGATCAATTATCTGAATTGGTGACACAGCATCTTGCACAGATCGATAACATTTTGAAAACAGAAACTATGCTGGCGTTTCGCGCTTATTCAAAACACGATTTAGAAGGCATGTTTTCTGTCGGCGTTTAAGTTTAAAACTCTCTTTGGAGCGAACTGTTATGAGTCATCTTCACGCTGGATCTTGTTTGTGTGGTGCAGTTAAGTTTGAGTTAGAAGGGGAATTTAAGAAGTTTTTCCTTTGTCATTGTAGCCGTTGTAGAAAAACATCTGGCACGGCGCATTGTGCCAATCTATTTGCTCCAGGCGCTACGTTAAATTGGTTAAGCGGCGAAGATAAACTCAGCTTTTATCGATTAGAAGACACGAACTTTGCTCGTACATTTTGCTCTGTTTGTGGCTCCAATGTCCCTACCGATGCGAAAGCTCGTGGTTTGGTTGTCGTACCGGCAGGTTGCTTAGATACAGATGTCGATATAACGCCACAGGCGCACATATTCCTAGACAGCAAAGGCAACTGGGATGAGAGCTTAGGCGATATTCCTACATTCGACGCTATGCCAAACTAACCTGATGGCAATAATCTAGCAGCCTATGCATCTGTTTTATGCTGCTAGAGAGTTTGCTGAATTGGATAAATAATCGCCTCTTCTAAACGTAATGGCTTCGCAAAGTAATATCCTTGCAAATAATCACAGCCAAACTGCAACAATAAATCGGCTTGTTGTCTGGTTTCAACGCCTTCTGCGACAACCGTAATTCCCAATTTGTGAGCCATGGAAATAATGGCTTCGCAAAGGGAAGAAGAGGAGGACTCAGGACCCAGTGTTTGCACAAAACTTTGGTCGATTTTCAAGAAATCAATGTCGTAATTCATTATGTACGCTAATGATGAATAACCTGTACCAAAGTCATCTAACGCCACTTGTATGCCATTTTTTCTGAAGTCTAATAAAACTTGACGAGTATGCTCATCCAGCTCCATTAATAGATTTTCGGTGATTTCTACTATCAAACCATTCGTTTCATCTGTTCCATGATTTGACTCACCAGAGTCGGTCATCAAGCTCGATAAAAACACATTGGCACCTTCACGGCGATTTAAGAGCTGCAATGGAGATACATTGACCCCTATCTGCACATCCTGTCCACGAGCAATTTGTAGTGTAGATAATGCCGTCTTCGCTTCTTGAATGACCCAATCTCCAATATCTATGATAAGACCGGACTCTTCGGCGGCAGGAATAAATTGATCGGGGCTAACAAGGCCTTTTTCTGGATGATTCCAACGGATTAAGGCTTCAAATTTTGATGCCTTACCGGCTTGATCGACTATGGGCTGATACACCAAAAAGAACTCATCATTTTTTAACGCTTTATTTAAGTCTTTAATCAACTCGACTTTATCTAACAGTGCCTGCTGCAAGCTCCAATCAAAGCGTTTAACACAATTCCGACCACTGGCCTTCGCATGATACATAGCTTGATCCACGGCCCCCATTAAGGCTCGACTGTCACGCCCATCATCAGGATAAACCGCCACACCGCAACTTGCTGACACCATCACATTATCATTGAATACAAAATAGGGTTGTTTGACGAGGCTATGAATATTTTCTGCCAACATAAGAACCTTTGATAAATCAACCTGTTGATCATCAAACAAGAAGACAAATTCATCCCCACCCAAGCGGCTAATGCACTTAGCATAAAAAGGGTATTGTATGAGGCGGTCAGCAATCTGCTGCAAAATAGCATCTCCGACTTCGTGCCCACGGGTATCGTTTATTTCTTTGAAATTATCAAGATCGAGCAAAATAACCGCTAACTTCCCATGTTGTGGATCAACTTGCGCCAAGCAATCAGAGAGTATTTGACTAAATGCATCACGATTAGAAATGCCGGTTAAACGGTCAGTTTGAGCCTGTTCAATAATGTCTTGCTCTGCTTTCTGCTTCATTGACGCCATTTCCAAGAAATGTCGCTGTAGGTAATCCATTTCCTTAACCCCAATCGGACTATTAGTCGGCATTTTTTCATTTCGACCTAACCGAATGGCCAAGTCCGTCAAGACATTTAACGGTTTTAATATTGAGCGCATAAAAAAGAAATGCATCAATATCAAAACCAATATAATCAAAACGGAAAATACCGTAGTCACCATAACGTACCGTTTATTTACGGCACTTAACGCTGTATCAACCGCAACGCCCGTTAGGAAAGTCAGTTGTACATTGCCTTCGTCATCCATTATCTGGCGCTTGTGAAATACACGACTAACGCCATCCTCTCCTCGCCAAAAGCGATCAAGTTCGGCCGGAGGAACATATTTAATGCCTGGAGGATAGGTTGCCACTGATTGGTTATTAGCATCTAAAATATACGCAACACTGCGCGGAGGTAATTGGCTTCTTTCCATAAAGGAGCGCCACCACTCTAACGAAATAACCACCACAGCAGCACCGACGACATCATTTATATTTTGCTGATTTAAAATGGGGTAAGCAAAATTAACCGTAGGCACACCTGTCACTCGATCTACTTGTACACCACTAGATGTAAAGTACTGACCATTAATCGCGTCACGAATATAACGGCGATCACTGACATCAACCGCTTGAGATAATGGCATCCCATTACAAGTAAGAATCCCATTACGATTTGGTACGCCAATGTTGACATAACTACTGTATAGCGGAAGTAACTCAACTACAAAGCGTCGGCAGTCATCAGAATCGGGGTCTTGTAAATTGGGAGAGACGGCAAGATTGGATAAAAAAACATACGCAGATTGAACCAAGTGCTCTTGAATATCAGCCACTTGATACGAAACGATGTCTGAGGCTTTAAGCACTTCATCTTTCACAACGTTTCGGCTGTAGCCAAAACTCTCATATATAAAAAGATAACATGGAAATATTATAAGGAAAGCAAGAAAGTACACCCGTCCTTTTAACGTGTTAAACATAATAGATGGTCATACCCTTGCTACTACAAAAAAATACCTTCATATCAAGCATGTTGTAGAAATAACTCCTCAATATTAAGCGAGATAAATGCATTGCCTACAATTATCAGTATAACGTTAGTTATCTGACAAATAAAAAGACATATACAACACGAATCAATATGAAACATATTACACTCAAAACTCTCACCAAATTTTACAATTGAGAAAGTCTTTTCGCGGCTTCTAATAAAGTAATTTCTTCTTTAGCAAAACACAGACGAATTATGCGTTGGTCTCTTGGCGCTTGCTGGTAAAAAACGCTCACAGGAATCGCGGCCACGCCGACTTGATCAATAAGTCATTCGCAAAACGCCACGTCGTCCAAATCACTGATCGCGCTGTAATCCAATAATTGAAAATAGGTGCCTTCACAAGGCAATAGCTTAAAACGGCTGTTAGCTAATGCGCCTCTCAATACATCGCGCTTTTGACGATAAAAGCTGGCCAAGCCAGTGCTTGCTTCAGGTTCAGCGGTTAGGTGTTCTCCCAAGGCTTGCTGTAAAGGCGTTGCTGTGCAGAAGGACACAAATTGATGCACTTTGCGCAGTTCCATGGTCAATTCCGTTGGCGCCACAACATAACCCACTTTCCAGCCCGTTAAGTGAAAACTTTTACCAAAAGACGATACCACCAAGCTACGCTTTGAAAGCTCTGCGTGTTTGTGAACACTAACAGCGGATTCACCAAAGTGGATAAATTCATACACTTCATCAGACAGGACATAAATGTCTCGGCTCGCAATAGCTTGCCATAAGGATTCTAAATCCTCTGCCAACCAACAACTTCCTGTTGGGTTATGTGGCGAATTGATTAATACCAAACGTGTCTTATCGGTAAGTAATTCAGCAAATGCCAGCCAATCAGGGCGAAAGTTTGGCGCGGTTAACGTCACTCGCTTACAAACACCGCCCGCTAAGCTCACCGCTGGCTCGTATAAGTCATAAGCGGGATCAAACAGAATCACTTCGTCACCGTCATGCACTAACGCTGTAATTGCATCAAAAATGGCTTCTGACGCACCACTGGTTACCGTAATTTCATTTAAAGCACTGACCTGACGGTCATAGTGACGCTCAATCAAACTCGCAATGGCATCTCGTAATATTGGCAAACCCGTCATAGGCGAATACTGGTTATTACCCGTTAAAATCGCTTGCGAGGCACGCGCCAATAATCGCGCATCAGGTGGAAAATCTGGAAAGCCTTGCGACAAATTAATCGCACCTTTTTCCGCTGCTAATGCCGACATTCTGGTAAAAATAGTGGTGCCGACGGATGGTAATTTGGAAGTAAGAGTAGAAGAGATGGTCACGATGTTTTGCCTCATCATATAAGGTTGGGCAGTGGAAGTCCTGAATTTGAAAGCCATTCTCTATGAAAAAATAATCCAGAGTCAAAGATTATTAATAACTCTCATTTCAATGTGATGACTCTACCCTTATTTTATTAAAAAAGGCATGCTGATAATCACTGCAGTAAAGCGTTGCTTATTCAAACGATGATAAATTTACTTCAGAAAAGGGTAAAAACAGTTTACCTTGTTAATCTAAATAGAAAATATCAGCTCGCTCTGGATGGAAAAAACGAGTGAAAAACGCGACTGAAAAAGTCAGAAGCCAAGGGATTGGAGGCTGTATCTGTATGAACTCTCACACCCGAATTGCGCTCTCTCCTGAGAGTGATCCAACACTTCTTACTCTGTTTCAGCTTACCTCGTGAAGGCAATGAATAATTGTCGCACACACTCGATTCTTACATTGCCCTAGCGATATAAACACAGCTCTAGAGATGCCTCATAGCAGCACTCTTACAGGGCTATTTCGGAAAACGTTAAAGGGAGGAACGTACTAGCGTATCGAAAACATAAGTCTTAAAGCTATTTTATGAATACCTAAGGAAGCGCAATAAACACAGGGAGGTGAGATTAATGCAAGGTGGCAAATACACAGATCTAAGCCAGTTCGCAATATTTTCATCCAAAAACAAAAAAGATAAGAGTGGAGAGAGAAATGATTATTTATGGCGTCGCGTTATTATCAATATGTACGTTAGCAGGAATTAGTATAGGTCAGATTTTGGGTCATTTAATGGGCCTTCCCGCAAATGTTGGCGGTGTTGGTATTGCCATGATCCTGCTGATTCTTATCAGTAGCTATTTGAACAAAAAAGGTTACATCGATGCAAAGACAGAACAAGGAGTCGAGTTCTGGAGTGCCATCTACATACCCGTTGTTGTCGCGATGGCAGCAACTCAAAACGTTTATGGTGCTTTAAGCGGTGGCCCAATGGCAATCCTTGCCGGTGTCATGGCGGTTGTCGTCGCATTTGCTTTGGTGCCTGTTATTGATCGCATGGGAAGCAGCGGCGATAAGACGTCAGACAATGCCTCTAAATCAACCAGCAATCTATAAGGTGACTGTATGTTCGAATCATTACTTTTAGTTAGCACGAAATACAGCTTAATTACCGGATTTGCTGTTATTGGTTTCACTATGTGGATCTCCTATTGGCTCTCAGCAAAATTGACTCATGGGCGTATTCATGGCTCCGCTATTGCTATTCTTCTTGGCCTAACAATGGCGTATTTCGGCGGTCTATTTACTGGTGGCAGTAAAGGCGTTGTAAACGTTCCTTTGTTGTCTGGTATCGGGCTGCTGGGCGGCTCAATGTTGCGAGACTTTGCCATTGTCGCAACGGGCTTTGGCGTCAAGATAGACGAACTTAAACGCGCGGGAATGGCGGGTGTTACTGCCCTTTTCTTCGGTATTTTTTCTTCTTTTATCGTGGGCGCTATTATCGCTGTGATGTTTGGTTATACCGACGCCGTCAGTATAACGACTATAGGTGCGGGAGCGATTACTTACATTGTTGGGCCTGTCACAGGCGCTGCCATTGGCGCAAGCTCCGAAGTGATTGCCCTTTCTATCGCCGCAGGTTTGGTGAAATCTATCCTTGTGATGGTGATGACGCCTTTTGTAGCGCCACTTATTCGACTGAATAACCCAAGAACGGCCATTATCTTTGGCGGACTAATGGGCACATCGAGTGGTGTGGCGGCAGGGCTTGCTGCAACGGACGCAAAGCTGGTCCCTTATGGCTGTATTACTGCCGCTTTCTACACAGCGCTTGGCTGCCTGTTGGGGCCTTCTATTTTATTTATAGCCGTCAGAACCATTCTTCCAGGCTAATTTAGCCATTACAAACAAAAACGCCAAGGCAATTGCCTTGGCGTTTTTTGTTCGCTACATCAGGTTTATGTATTACGCAGTCATAAATGGATAATCGGTATAACCTACGGCACCAGATGTATAGAAGGTGTTTGGATTAGGCTCGTTTAATTCAGCGCCCGCCTGAACACGTTCGACAAAATCAGGGTTAGCAAGAATGTCTTTACCAAACGCCACGCTGTCCGCTTGATTATCTGCTAGCACTTGATTGGCTTCTTCTGGCGAGTAGCCCATGTTTACCATCAAATGACCTTTGTAAGCCTCACGCGCAACGCTGACAACATCAGCTTGCTGCTCGCCAAAGAAGTCCGCACGCATTAAATGCAAATACGCCAAGTTAAAGCGGTTTAAATGTTCGCTCAAGAAGCGAGTCCATGCCACAGGGTCGCCTTCTTTCATGCTTTGGAAACTATTGAGCGGAGATAGACGCAAGCCAACTCGATCACTGCCAAATACCTCTGTTACCGCTTCGATCACTTCCGTTAGGAAGCGGGCACGATTTTCCAAGGAGCCACCATATTCATCAGTGCGCTGGTTAGAGCTTTCACGCAAAAATTGATCAATTAAATAACCATTGGCACCGTGAATTTCAACACCATCAAAACCTGCTTCTTTTGCATTGATTGCCGCCTGACGAAAATCTCCCACAATGTCTTTGATTTCGGCCACGGTTAATGCACGAGGTACCGTGTAGGGCTTTTTGCCTTCAGGTGTATGAGTTTCACCATCGATTGCAATCGCGCTAGCAGAAACCGCTTCTTTGCCACCATTTAATAACGGATGACAAGCACGACCACCATGCCAAATTTGCATAAATATACGGCCGCCTTTTTCATGAACGGCGTTTGTCGTTAGCTTCCAACCTTCGATCTGTTCAGCGGAATATATACCTGGATCATCACCAAAGGCTGATGTTCCCTCAGTCACCATAGTACATTCGGTGATCAACAACCCTGTGCTGGCGCGTTGAGCATAATATTCTGCCATCAAGGCATTTGGCTGATGACCAGGAGCACGTGTGCGAGTCAAAGGCGCCATGATAAAACGATTAGGTAACTCTAAGTTTCCCATTTTTACTGGGCTGAACAGGTTTGTGGCTGTGCTTGTCATTGTGAACTCCAGAATAATTTTCAATCTTTATAGAAAGGATAAACACTAGATATGGCAGTTATTTTAAAAAACAATCTCGTGCACTTTCTTTCCTGAATAGTCGTTCAAACTTCTCTTAAGAACAGATCAAAAAATAAGCACCAAGAGTGCTTGCAGGTCACCTTTTCAAGGACTATATTGCGATCATCAGACGACACTGCTGTCGCCTTTCTTTTACCCGTTTGAACACGTTTCATGTAAGGGAATTCAACTTAATGACATCCGACTCCAGCAGGCCAATCGCGCCTTTTGGCACCCTGTTAGGTATAGCGCCAGGCAATGTGCCCGTTTACTCTTCCGATTACGATTCTGCCGATGACAACGAATTACCCAACCGTCATGCTTATCGCAGTTATGTAGATGGCATTTTTATGGGGTACAAATGGCAATGTGTGGAGTTTGCCCGTCGTTGGCTGTATCTCAATAAAGGCTATATCTTTGATGATGTTGCTATGGCTTATGATATTTTTCGTTTAACGTCAGCTCGGCTCATTGCCGACGAGAGCCGCTTGCCACTGAAATCCTTTCGCAATGGCTCATTACGACATCCTGAAGTCGGTGCTCTTTTGATTTGGAACGAAGGCGGTGAATTTGAAGTTACCGGCCATGTGGCGATTGTCACTAAAGTTTTACCGGATCGCTTATACTTGGTCGAGCAAAACGTCGGCCATCAAGTGTGGGAAGAAGGCCAAGATTACTCTCGCGTGCTTGATGCGCGTATCAGCAAAGATGGTGGTTATTGGCTGCGTTGCTCCTATGGCGATGCGTCCATTATGGGCTGGGTCATCCAAACTGAAGATGACCTGCACGCAGAAAATATTGAACCAGACGACCCAGCGTTGTTTGATTTACAAATTCGCCATGTACCAAACAAAGGCCAAGCTTCTCGTGCTTGGCTAAATATAGCGAATCCAGCGGAAGAAGCCTTTGTCGACATGATGGGCGGGCACAAACTCGCCAGTCGACCGGAAGACGACTACAAATACATGGTGATGACAGAGTCCGCTGAACGAGAACTAAAACGCGCGACCAATGAATTACACGCCTTGTTTATGCACGCTACCGATTATGTGCTGCAAAACGATGATCTGCTTTCTAGCTTTAATATACCTCCTGCCTTGTGGCCTAAAATCCATCAATCTTGGGACAACCGTCGCAACCAGATGATCACCGGACGCTTTGATTTCAGCCTGTCTGCTCAAGGCATCAAGGTATACGAATACAACTGCGACTCAGCCTCTTGCTACATGGAAGCCGGTATTATTCAAGACAAGTGGGCCACGCATTATGGCGTAGCGGAAGGCGAAGGTTCTGCGACAGAATTAGTCGATGAATTGATCGAAGCGTGGAAAAACAGTGCGGTAAAAGGTGTGATTCACATCATGCAGGACACAGACTTAGAAGAGAATTACCACGCGCTTTTCATGAAGCGTACCATGGAAAAAGCGGGGCTCGATTGCAAAGTCATCAAGGGCGTCAGTAGCTTAAGTTGGGACGAAGACGGTGATGTGGTCGATGCTGACGGTGTCAAAATCCGTTGGGTATGGAAAACCTGGGCATGGGAAACGGCACTAGATCAAATCCGTGCCGAATGCGATGACGATGAGCAACGCCTTCGCGACTACAAAACCGATGCACCTCGCAGTGAGGCACCACGTTTAGTCGACGTTTTATTGCGTAAAGACGTCATGGTATATGAACCACTTTGGACACTTATTCCCAGTAATAAAGCGATTTTACCGGTATTATGGCTGCTTTTTCCCGATCATCCCTATTTATTGGAATCGTCATTTGAATTAAGCGATGCATTAAAAACCAACGGTTACGTGAGCAAACCTATTGCTGGGCGTTGTGGCTTTAACATCAGCTTGTACGATGGTGAAGACGACTTAATGGAAGAGACAGCTGGGCGTTTTGCTCATCAAGATCAAATTTTCCAAGCCTTATGGAAGCTGCCTGATATTGAAGGTTACCGTTCACAAGTCTGTACTTTTTCCGTAGCGGGGCACTACGCTGGTAGCTGTTTACGTGTTGATCCGACCTTGGTCATCACCAAAGACAGTGATTTAATGGCTTTACGAGTCATTGAATAACCATTAGTTCCATCTCAAGCTATTGATTTTAATTGTTTTTATTTAGAAGCCTTTGCCTCAGTCGATGAAGCAAAGGTTTTTTTTGGCAATTAATTATTGACTAGAGTTCCACCAGCTCTTAGATTAATAAAAAAATATAACACGTGTAACATTTATTATGTCATCAAGAATGGTTCACCAAACCGAGGCCACTCGGGACAAAATCATCAATATCGCCGAAACACTTTTTATTGAAAATGGTTTCGCTGATACCCAAATGAAAGACATTGCGGCGGCCACTGGCATGAGCCGTAATACCTTGTATCGCTATTACCAAGACAAATACGATTTGGGCTTCGCCATTCTTGTGGTAGTGCTGACTCGTAAGATCGACGTCTATGAAAGCATCATAGACAAAATTAAAGCGAACCATTATTCCAATATTCGCGCTGGTCTTGGTGTGTTAATGGAAGCCTATTCAGATCCTCAATATGAAGACGATGACCGTTTTATTGCCGAATTTGATGGCTACTATGCAGGATCACGTATACCAACAGAGTTTCGCGACAAGTTGACTCAACTCCTACCTGAATCAGTCAAACTCTCTCTTACCGATATTGTCTCTCTAGGTCAAACCGAAGGCAGCATTCGCGCTGACATCCCCGCGGCCTATTTGGCGGTCACACTATTTAACAGCGTCCCAACTTTTTTCCGCCGTATGCTGCTACGCCGAGACGCCCTGATGGAAATTGAACAAGAGGCCATTCCGAAACTTACCCCTGTGTT
The DNA here is from genome assembly GCF_057180105.1 of Marinomonas sp. ATLA20. Classification (NCBI taxonomy): domain Bacteria; kingdom Pseudomonadati; phylum Pseudomonadota; class Gammaproteobacteria; order Oceanospirillales; family Oceanospirillaceae; genus Marinomonas; species Marinomonas sp. ATLA20. Next base: position 405,120 of record NZ_JBXUKU010000001.1, on the reverse strand, counting down.
AATCCAGCTACTACTCGATGGTCTGAAGCCATCGCCACAAATCTAAAAAAGGATGAAACGATGAGTGATACAAAAATAAAACAACTCTTAGCCGAACTAACCCTAGAAGAAAAAGCCATGCTCTGTACCGGCAAGGATTTTTGGAACCTACATGGAATTGAACGCTTAAACCTGCCCTCCATCATGGTGACAGATGGCCCACATGGCCTGCGTAAACAATCCGGGGAAGGTGATCATGTCGGTCTAAATGCAGCGGTAAAAGCCACCTGTTTCCCAACCGCGTCGGGGCTTGCTGCATCTTGGAATACCAAGCTGATTGAAGAAATGGGCGTCGCGCTAGGCAAAGAATGTCGCGCTGAAGAGGTGTCTGTATTGCTTGGCCCTGGCACCAATATTAAACGTAACCCATTGGGCGGGCGCAACTTCGAATACTTTTCTGAAGACCCATTACTGGCTGGCGACATGTCTGCCGCTTGGATCAAAGGCGTACAAAGCCAAGGCGTAGGTACCAGCCTGAAACATTACGCAGTGAACAATCATGAACATTGTCGCATGACAGTCGATGCCATTGTCGACCAAAGAACCTTACGTGAAATCTATCTGCCTGCTTTTGAGAAAGCCGTTAAGCAAACACAACCTTGGACGGTTATGTGCTCTTACAACAAAATAAACGGCACCTACGCCGCCGAGCACAAACAATTACTCGACGATATTCTAGTCAACGAATGGGGCTTTGAAGGCATTATTGTTACTGACTGGGGCGCAAATAACGACCGCGTAGAAGGCGTCAAAAATGGCCAGCATTTAGAAATGCCAAGCTCTGGCGATATGAATACTCAAAAGATTATTGCCGCCATTGAAAACGGTCAACTGACGATGGAAGCCTTAGATAAATCTGTTGCTCGTGTAGTGGAACTGATTCTGAAATCACAAGCGTCTTTAGAAAGCGATAAGGTAAAAGCCGACCTAAGTGCTCACCATGAACTCGCTGCGCGAATCGCGGAAGAGACCTGCGTGCTGCTTAAAAATGATGATTTATTGCCGGTTGCCGCAGGAAAGAAAATCGCCGTGATTGGCGCATTAGCCAACAACACTCGCTACCAAGGTGCAGGCAGCTCCAAAATTAATCCATTCAAGCTAGAGCAACCTCTCGACGAAATCAAAAAACAGTTTGGTGCCGACAATGTCAGTTACACTGCTGGCTACCATCTGAATGATAAAGAAGATACGGCGGAAATAGCCAAAGCTATTGAATTAGCAAAACAAGCAGACGTGGTGTTTTTGTTTGCAGGCCTGACGCCAAAATACGAATCAGAAGGCTTTGATCGCCAGCACTTGAATCTGCCACAGGTGCAACTAGACCTAATCGCCGAGCTTGACGAACAGCTCAGCAAAACCGTTGTTGTGCTGCAAAATGGCGCACCTGTCATTCTACCATTTGTCGACAAGGTACCCGCCATACTGGAAGCTTACCTAGGCGGACAAGCTGGTGCTTCAGCGGTGGCTAAAGTGCTTTCTGGCGAGGTAAACCCCAGTGGTAAATTAGCAGAAACCTTCCCAGCAAACCTGGACGACACGCCGAGCCAACCTTACTTTCCCGGCACCACCAAGCAAGTGCAATACCGCGAGGCAATTTGGGTTGGCTATCGCTATTTTGACACCACCAGCACGAAAGCACTTTTCCCTTTCGGTCACGGTTTGTCTTACACAAGCTTCACTTATTACCATTTAACCTTGCTAAGTGGCGATCACTCACCATTTAAAGAAAATGACGCTATTAAGCTCCAAATCACTGTCACCAATACGGGCGATAAAGCTGGCGCGGAAGTTGTACAGTGTTACGTGGGACAGAAATCCCCTTCTCAACCTCGCCCAGCCAAAGAACTAAAAGCATTCGAGAAGGTTTTCTTAGAGCCAGGTGAAAGTAAAGAAATCGAGTTTGAGCTGGATTATCGAGCCTTTGCCTACTGGCATAAAGAAAAGGCTACTTGGGTTACCGAAAGCGGAGACTACCAGATTCACATTGGCTCCTCTGTTAATGACATCCGAGACACCGCCATAATCACCTTAGAAACCGACATCGCAGCTGAGCAACCTAACCCCGCTTTGGCTACGTATTTTGATCCTGCGAAACGCGACTTCAACGACGCAGCTTTTAGAGCCTTATTAGGTTACGACATCCCAACACCCACACCGATTACGCCTTACACGGTGAATTCAACCTTGGGAGACATTGCCAACGAACCATTAGGTAAACCTCTATTTGAAGGCATGCTTGCTGTATTTACCCAAATGATGGGCGGCGATCAGAATGACTCTGCAGCGGAAGCCGATCGTCTGATGGCGGAATCCATGGTGGCGGATATGCCATTACGTAATTTACCTGTGTTCAATAGTCAGCAATATTCTGAAGGTCAGATTTTGCAGCTTATTGCCTCACTAAATGAAAAGGAAACAAGCGTCTAAAAAGCCATTTTAGACGCTGTTAACCATACCGTCATTACTTCCATCATCGGATCGTAATGGCGGTTGCATGCTTGATAAACAATAAAAATAAAGAGGCAAAGATGTCCAACACAAACTATGAATCCAGTCGTCGTGAACGGCTTAGCTATTACACATTTTTCACCGGTCAAAACATTATTTTTATGTTTGTGACTATATTTATCAGCGTTTATTACACCTCTGTACTGGGTTTATCCGCAGGGACAGTGGGTATCATCTTTCTGTTAGCCCGAGTATGGGATGCGGTTAATGACCCAATACTCTCCATTATGGTAGAAAGAAGCCGTTTTAAAGGCGGTAAATTCAAGCCTTGGGTAAACGCCATCGCTTGGGCGGTTCCGCTTGCTACCGTTTTGATATTTGCTTTTGGCGATTATATTGCAGAACAACCAATGTGGCTTCGTGTTACATACGCCTTCGTAACCTACGTAGGCTGGGGGATGCTGTATACCGTATCGGATGCGCCCGCTTACGCCATCGGTTCAGTGATGACACAAAATAAAGATGAGCGGAATGTCATTTATTCTTTTGTGCGTTTTGGCGGTTTTGTCGGCATGGTCATCGCCATGCTTAGCGCACCTTGGCTGGTCGAAAAACTGGGTGGAAAATGGACTTTAGCGGCGGTCATTATGTGCGTAACAGCCATGATTTTGATGTTAACCATACGCAAAGTGGAAGAACGTCATGTAGTAGAGCAAGAAGTCCCTACCCTTAAACAAATATTAGGTACGGTCACTGGCAATAAGTACTTGCTGATGTTTATCCTTGCCTTTGTTTTTATTGGCGGATCTAACGTTGCTTTCACCTTAATGCCTTACATTGCACGGGATGTCTTTAATGACCCGTCTCTTTCCGGTTTGTTCCTTTTCGCTATGATTGGCCCGGCCATGCTGGCTTCTCCGTTAGTGCCCATTGGCATTCGTAAGGTTGGCAAAATCGCCACATTTGCTTGGGCCTCTGCTGCTCTTGCGATATTGTCAGTGATTACTTGGATGATAGGTTACGAACATATTGAAACCTTCATTGTCCTAACCATGATTAAAGCCATTGCGCTTGGCGTCACGCTGATTATGCCAAGTATTTTCATTACCGATTGTATTGAGTATGGCTATATACGCTCAGGCAAACGCCTTGAAGCCGTCTCCTTTGCTACTCAAACCTTCGCTAATAAAGCGACAACGGCTGTTGGTGGCGCTATTGCAATGGGGTATCTCGCTATGGTCGGATTTGTTGAATCCACTGGCGGTGTGGTCGTTCAGCAATCGCCACAAGTCATTCAAGGCATGTGGGATGCACTCAACCTAGGTAATGCAATTGGTGCGACCATTGGTCTAGTTATCTTTTTATACAGCTATAAGTTAACCGATAAAGTGCTCGCTGATTTAAAACATGATGACCTAAACGCAGAAGAGAGCCAGCAAGCAAACCTATTTGAAACGGCTAAGTAACTCATCCTCTTCTCACTCAGGCGCTTTGGCTCATTTTTTTAACCATGGTGTCAGAGTGGGAATGTTTCATAACGTAAAGATGCATGAGACGCCGATTATTCGATGAAAGGCGTCTAATTGGAATTAGGTAAATCGTATTAAAAGAAAAACCAAGCAGGAAAGAAACCACGATGAAGAGCAATATCACCAGAAAAGGGAGTAACCAACAATATTGCTCTTACCTTTAACTAAACGCTAGAAGCCATAGTTAAATCGAACTCGTGCAGCGGTCACTTTGTCATTCGCAGTGCCAACATCTTTAGCCGTAGAATGAGAACCTGCTAAGGTTACAGTCGCATTTTCGATATCCAAGACTGGCATAGTGTAGGCAACGTAAGCGGTTAGCAGTGATGGATCATTCGCGCCATCATCAACAGACGACGCGATTACGCCCAAGCCAAAGTTACCATATGTCATGTTTGCCGTGATCGAAGTCACTTTTTCATCCGTCGCATCATCTTTGCCAAAAGCAGCCGCAAGATTAACGTTCGCAGCGGCCACATCAAAGTTTGCAACTAACGCATAGCCAGATTTTTTAACTTCACCGCCTGCCGCTAAATCATACTTAACACTCTCAAAGCCCGCGGTTATTGTTGCAGCGCCCGCAGCAAAGGTTACAGAAGGTCTAACACCAGAGATAGCAGTCGCTTTATCTTCTGTGGTTTCCCCGATATTTGGGTCACCATAAAGAGCAGCAAGTTCAAATTTAACACTTTCGCTCGCATTGAAGTGTAAAGCAAACTGACCAGTATCATCGCCTTCACGGCCACGAGTCATATTCGCTTCATATACGTCTACAGCAGCAACGTTTTCAACAACGGTATCTTTGCCTTTTGGGAACAGATTCACAGCCTCAAAACGGCCCGCTTGGAGATCCCAAGTACTGTTACCAAATTTGATGTAGGCATCATCAACCGTTGCTTCACCGGTTGTTTTAATAAGAAGTGAACCTTTACCTGCGAAGAAGTTATCGCCCATTGTGTGTTTGCCTGTCACGTTTAGCTCCAGACGGCCATCTTGCTTATAGATAGAATCACCTTCTGCTTTAGAAATAGCATCGGTGTTCAACTCAAAATTTCCGTCAAAGGAAGGAGCGGCTTGAACTGCACTGATAGATAGTAGGCTTCCAACAATGGCAGTATGTAGAATAGTTTTTTTCATAATTTTCAGACCCGAATGTTATTTTTATATTTAAATTAGAGCTTCATAAAAACGTGCGTTTTCGTAATTAATAATACATTTAGGTAACTTTATTACAACAATACAACAACGATAATAATTCTTATTTTTTACTTAATTTTTTAAAATTTTAAATTTTGGTTTTAAGTTATTGTTTTTTATAGTTTTTAAAAAATTAAATGTCACTATTTATTTTGAACCTTAAATAATTAAGAAATAAATGTGTAAAGGTGGAAGATTTCGCTTTCTTTATGATTTTAAATTACTTGATTATGTAATTTTGTAAAAATCAAAAAAAATAGACATTTGGACAAGACAAAGCTGTGATTAATCACTCTCTAATAAGCAAAAAAAATCCCAGCATATAGCTGGGACTTGTGCTTGAAATACTGCCTCTATTACTGACGATTAAACTTCACCGCATACATAGCATTATCAGCTCGGTGTAATAGGCTTTCTAATGTATCACCCTCTTCAACCAATGCACTGCCGACGCTAAATCGAATCGTAATATTTTGCTCATTAACCTTGATAACAAGCGATTCTCGACCATCCTGCAGTTGCTCAGATATCGCGACTAGGTCCTCATAATCATCTAGTTTGACCAGTATCAAAAATTCATCCCCACCCCAACGGGCCACTTCCCCTTTATTGCCTACAATATTGGTTAAGTAAATCGCAATTTTTTGCAGTACCAAATCACCAGCAGCATGCCCATACAGGTCATTCACGGATTTAAAATGGTTCACATCCACATTAATAAGACCAAATGTGTGGTGATCTTGCTGCCAACGCTGCATATATTCCGTCAAATGTAATTCAAAGCCTCGGCGATTATATAACTCCGTTAAAGGATCAAGCTTAGCAATACGGTTTAACTCTTTGGTTCGTTCAGCCACTTTTTCTTCTAGCTCTTGCTGATATTCCAAAAGAGAGGTCGATATTTTATGGTAATGAAACACCAATTTCTTAATTTCCAAGCCTGCAAATCGACTTAGTTTCGGGGGTTGATAACAGTTTTCTCCCAAAGTTCGAATAGACTGGCCTAGCTCGGCTAATGGCTTAATAACAATCAAGTTGAGCAATACATAAAACACAATCAAGGCACAAACTAGACTAACAAATAGCACAATCAGAAGACCTGAAAACTCGGCAATAGGAAGGAAGCCGTTGATATCAATAAAGTTCACTTGAAACCAATCAATTTCAGGAATGTAAACAACACTGGCGAGCTGACGGACACCATCTTTATGTACAGAAGCAGTATTTACTCGATTGGGAGACTCTTTCGCTAACGCCAAACTGTGTTTTAACTGTGTACGAGATTGCGAATCATCTAATAGTTGAAAAACTAGGCTTTTTTCTTGCGCTTGTTTTGTTAAAGAAGAGTAGTCAATTAACTCTTCTTGCTGATAAAGCTGAATAGAACCTTCTTTATTGGTAAACACAATAGCCGAATAAATATCCTGCTTTTCAATCATTTGATGTAAAAAGTTGGAGAGATCTAAACCCGTTCCGACGACACCTAAAATATCATCGCCATCGCGAATTAAAACATCACTCCACAATTTAATCAGCCCTAACTCAACATCTGGGTTTACATTCAAATGCAAGTTAAGCCTTTTATCCATAATTTGATAGAACCATGCATCATCAGGGTTATATTGGTGAAGCGTATAACGATATAGTTCAGAATTCGATGTTTGCTTGCCATCACTATAGTAGTAATGCTCATTCCCTTTTAAAGCGATAAAGTAAGATTTATCTGAAAAGCGATGTCGAAATGCTTCCGTATCTTGAAGAGCTTGCTGCTTTAGAGCTTCATTAAACGGTTGTTTAGCCCATGCTTTTAATGAACCAAGCTCGGCAAACTCTTTAGATAAGGTCACCTCTTGGATGAGAGGCAATAGGGTTCGCACTTTATCGTATTGCACCTGCTTCTCTGCATAGCGCCCAACCCAACTCACAATAATATCTTCTGCCAATACACGCATCGAAAGCCAAGAAAAAAAACCTGTAAGCAGTAATATCACAGTAGTCGATATCAAAAAGCGCGACTTAATAGCCATGTCCACAATATTCCATTTAATAAAAGCAAAGACTGACAAAACACTCACTTCCATTAGCAAGAAATGAGCCACTGTATACCAGCCCGATAATTGAACACTTATTAGCAATCAACAAAAGACCTATTTTGTAAAAATAAGTCACTATAAAAGCCTCTTCTTTTACAACCCTACACAAGAATCATTTGCTTTTCTCATTTGGCAAAAATGCCTCCAACTTGGAAGTCAAAAAACCAACTACGACACAAGCTCAAAGTGCTACACTAACGGCCTCAATTTGCTCTTCAAAAATAAGCGAGACCTCCATGAGCTTTGCGTCTTTAAAACTTCATCACGACATCATTCAGCAAGCCACAGAACTGGGTTACACAAACCCAACACCTATTCAACTTGCTGCGATTCCAGCCGTCCTCGCTGGAAAAGATCTCATGGCTGGAGCTCAAACAGGAACAGGAAAAACTGCCGCTTTTGCTTTACCGCTTTTACACCATATTCTACAAGCGCAAAACTCAAATAATGCCGAAGGCATTCAAGTATTGGTGCTCACACCGACTCGCGAGTTGGCACAACAGGTTCATGCCAGCTTCGTGAAATACAGCGCAAACTTATCAATTCAATCAGTTGTCGCCTATGGTGGTGCCAGCATAAACGTTCAGCTTGACGCACTTAAACAAGGCTGTGATGTATTAGTTGCTACTCCTGGTCGGTTGCTTGAACTGATCATGAAAAACCTCCTTGACTTAAGCTACCTGCAAACTCTAGTGCTAGATGAAGCTGATCGAATGCTCGACATGGGGTTTATCATTGATATTCAAAGAATATTGAAGAAATTACCGGAATCACGCCAAACCTTATTTTTCTCAGCCACTTTCAATGACGACATTTTTGCGCTGAGCAAAACACTGCTCAAGGATCCGCAATTAATCGAAGTAGACAGCCGGAACACAACGGCATCTAAGGTCGAGCAGACTGTTTACGCAGTAGACCAAGACCAAAAAAGCGCATTACTGTCATTCCTCATAGGGTCTAAAAACTGGCAACAAGTACTGATCTTCACCCGAACCAAGCAAGGCGCAGATGATTTAGCCAAAGAAATGCAAAAAGATGGCATTGCCACTCAATCGATTCATGGGGATAAGTCCCAAGGTGCACGAGATCGCGTCTTAGCCGATTTTAAAGCAGGAAAGGTACGAGCGCTTGTCGCTACCGATGTCGCAGCAAGAGGTATCGACATCGAACAGCTGCAATACGTTATCAATCACGAATTACCATACAATGCCGAAGATTACATTCATCGTATAGGCCGAACAGGTCGCGCAGGTGCAGCGGGTCTTGCTGTAACACTCGTATCAGAAAAAGAGCACTACTTACTAACCGACGTGGAAAAGCTGGTTGATGAGCAATTCATTGTCCAGTGGGTGCCAGGGTTTGAGCCTGACCTTAACAAGACAACCAACTCACAAAAGAAACGCGAGCCATCTAAAAAAGCGTTACGAGCAAAAGCCCTGGGCCTTTCGCCTTCAAGAGATAAAAAGCCAAAGACACGCCGTCGCCGTTAACTCTATATTGATATTCTCTGCTATAGTTCTTCAAAAGCCGTTACCAAGGGAAATGGTACCTCCCATACAACTTATTTTAGAAACCCAACAATGACCATTAAAACCCACACAAATACTGACCAACAGTTGAGCACGGCTCAAATTTCTCCCCCCTTATTTCGTCAGTTGTTGATTGTTGGCATTTTAGGATTTAGCTCAATCTGGGCAATTGATGCTTACAGCGGTATTATCGCAGTATTTGACGCCTTCTCTTATCCAATATGTATAACCGCATTTATTCTGATTTACCTAATTAGCTTTTCACGCCCCAATCAGCAGAGCTTACATTATCTTGCCTATCTCGTTGTTGCAGGTTACTTAATAAGCTGCAGTATTTGGCACCATTTACCCGGTAATGGCCAATTTTCTAACTCGGCGCAGTGGCTCGGACTAAATTACGTCATCGTCTATCTTTTTCTTGACGTCAAAAAGGCCGCTCCAGCAACCGCTATTGTTTTTGTTGCAACCATTACAGGCCATTACTTTGCTCTGATACAAAACCATACTACCGGCGAAGCGCTTGTTGTCACATTAAACATGGCCATAGCTCACGCTATCTACATTTTCTTGTTGTGGACGGTTATCAAATTAAGAGTTAAAACAGACCAAGTTATCGCGCGCGCAGACATGCTTGAAGACTTTGCCTATATAGATGTACTCACCCGAGCACTAAATCGACGTGGAATTGAGAAGGTGTTTAATGAGCTTAACCTAGATTCAGCGGAAAAAAAGAAGAATTATGCTATTTTAATAGTGGATATTGACCACTTTAAACAATTTAATGACTTACATGGCCACCTTATTGGAGACAAAGTTCTAACCAGTATCGCAGGTAAACTAAGTCGAACCATTCACCCAAATGACATACTAGGGCGCTGGGGCGGAGAAGAATTTATCATTCTCACTTTAGATAGAACACCTGAGCAAGTCATGGCTCTAGCTGAAAAGTTAAGAACTGCCATTAGCAGCCTTGTTATAGGTGATATTTCAAGCATCACTATCAGTATTGGTATTGGGTACTCCGATGAAGCGACCTCAAAAGAAGGTGTCTTTAAAATCGCGGATGACCATCTTTATGATGCAAAACAATCCGGTCGAAACACCATTCGAGCAACCCAAGTTTAAGCGAACGTCTTTACCTAAACTTTTCCATACGAACAAAACAACAAATAGGTACTAACCTCCCCACCCAAATACACTAAATCCCTACAGCCAATAAACCACCCTGCCCTAAGGGGCGAGGTATCTGTGTTTCATTGGATAACACTAAGTTATGACCATACGTCATTCCCGCGAAGGCGAAATGACCATCTTGGCTATCATTATTAGCGCCGCAAGCGGCGAGGAATTACACCCAAAGAGATTAATAGAAAGATATAAAAACCTTATTGATATATAAGGTTATTTATACATTAAGTAACCTCAATATATTCAAAATCCCTACCCAAAATTAAGTGTGGAACCGCTCAACCCAATATCATTCGCCACACAAAACCAGAACGCTCCCGCCTTTCTCACAACTCACTTCAATACCTAAAACCTGGCTTTCACCTAAGAAAAACCAAACCTCAATTAAGACAGTTCTATTAAAAATAAAACAATTTAAGAGCGATTTAAATCAACAAATTCACTGTAAAATTATTGTAAGGTTACGAGAATACACGTAATATTTACGGTAAATACTACGCAGTAATAAAAGAAAATAAAGAATAATAAAATATCAAAAAGGAATAAGAGGAATGATTGGAGACAACATAGAGTTTCTTGACCCCTCGTCAGAAAGAGAGCTCGCTTTTTATTCTGACTATTTATTAAAAAACATTCGAAGTGCGTCTTTAAAAAATTTAAGCGGACATTCTCAAGCGGAACGAGTAAAAAAACTAAATGGAGAATTAGAAAACTTAATTAACAAAAAGCGCGCGCCACAGAATTTTGCTTCCCAAATGCGTACCGCGTTTAAAGCAAGCCAGCTCCCTTCCACTTACTTTCGTTGGATTGATAAAAAAGACGAAAGATTATGCAATTGGTTGTGGTGTTACTTAAAAACTACCTCCAAACGCCCAGCTTCAGAATCAGAGCAAGACCAAACGAAAGCCCCCCTATTTTCATTACTCTCTGAAAAAGCATTCAATACAGAAAGAAATAATGTTGCAGATAGGCATCTGGATATTTTGGATGCTTTTTATAACGGCGAGGCCGATACACAACAGCAACAAGAGCTACTTGAAGCATTGAAAGCAAAATGGCAGCAAATTCGTTTTGATGAAACGATCGTATCTTGGCTTGAAGAAAATAATTCGGTCCAATGGATATGGGCTTGGTCTTATCTGCAAAACATTACTCAAAGACCTCTAAAACAAGCTTGGATTCCGACCACAGAAGCAGAGAAAAAAGCAGCGGTTATTGCTACTATTGATTTATCTGATAACGTAGACCGCAAAGCGTTAGTTATTGATAAAATGAAAAAAGCTTGGAGCCAGAAAAAGTTTCGTGAGAAATCGAGTGGCAGAAAACCATACAGCATCAGCATGACGCTCAACACCAAGCAAAAGTTAAACGCATTAGCTGAAGAAAAAAACATGAAAATCAACGAGATGGTTGAGCATTTAGTAAGGAATGAATATAAAAAGCGAGATTCCAACCAATAGCTTTTTTAGTTAAAAGGTCGAAATGAATTCGCTATACCAGAGAGAAAGTCTGTTTTGTATTTCTGGTAGTTTCATTTGTCATCTAATCACTGTATAACGAGCCGCATGAAAATCCCTAAAAGAATACAACCACTCATCGAAGATGGCTTAGTAGACGAAGTTCTTCGACAATTAATGAGCGGAAAAGAAGCGACTGTCTACGTGGTGCGCTGCGGATCAGAAATCCGTTGCGCAAAAGTCTATAAAGACGCTGGTAAACGCAGCTTTAAGCAAGCCGTTCAATACCGTGAAGGCCGAAAAGTGCGTAATAGCCGTCGCTCTAGAGCGATGGAAAAAGGCTCTAAGTTTGGTCGCGATGAACAAGAAAACCTTTGGCAGAACGCCGAGGTAGATGCTTTGTACCGTTTGGCTGCTGCGGGTGTGCGCGCCCCTACGCCTTATGGTTGTTTCGATGGCGTCTTATTGATGGAACTGGTCACCGATGATACTGGCGACGTTGCCCCACGACTGAATGATGTTGTGCTTAGCGCAGAGCAAGCTAGACGAGATCACGACACCATTATTAAAGACATTGTCCGCATGCTGTCTGCTGGCTTAATTCATGGTGATCTATCGGAATTCAACGTCTTAGTGGACTCTCATGGCCCTGTCATCATTGACCTTCCTCAAGCCGTTGACGCTGTTGCAAACAATAATGCTGAGTGGATGCTCGAACGCGACGTTAACAACATGCGCAACTACTACGGAATGTTTGCGCCAGAACTACTGGAAACCAAATACGCCAAAGAAATGTGGGCACTGTTTGAAGCAGGCAAGCTGACCGCACACACGGAGTTAACCGGCCACTTCGAAGAACCCACCGAAGAAGCGGATGTGGACTCTGTTTTACAAGAAATCCAAGATGCCTTTGAAGAAGAGCAAGATAGACTGGCTCGCATCAACAGCTCAGAGGATGAAGACTGATCAATCAGGTACAGATTTGAATTATTATCCCAAGAGGGTAACAGCCATGTCTTTTGCCCTCTTGGCCGCATCTAAGTCACCTGCAACGTAAGCTTGGGCAATCGCTCCTTCCTTCAACACACTGATACTCTGCGCTAAATCAACTGCAGATAATTCCGATGAATGACCGACAAGATTTGCTTGGATAAAAGACGTTATATTTTGTTTATGGTGCTGGCAAATGTCATTCACCATGTGATCAGAAAATTCACCGTTCGCTTTGACAAAAAAACAGCCTTTGAAGGGAAGCAATACGTCCACTCTATCGTGAAACCAGTCATCTAGCGCATCAAACAAGCCTAAAACAGCGAATTTCCCATCGCCAGCCGACATCATTCGGGCCGTTAACCAATCCATAAATATTTGATCACGATAGATCAACACCGCCTCAACTAATGCTTCTTTACTGGCAAAATGATGATACAAGGTTTTCTTCGCCACACCCGTTTCAGCCAAAATGGCGTTGATACCAACCGCATGAATGCCCTGTTGATAAAAAAGCTTAAACGCTGTGTGTATTAATAAATCAGGTTTCGTCACTTCTCTTCTCCCTCACCGAAAATGAATATTGACATGGGTGAACAGACTTGTCTACCATCTGAGAGACTGATCAGTCTCCCGCTGATTATTTGAACCTTAAAGGAATACATTCATGTTATCGAGATTTTTTCGATCATCTTACCAATCAAGGTTTTTCACTATCGGCTTGGCAGGAATAGGAGCAACCCTGTGTATATTTATGATTGCTCAAGGCGCTCAATTTGCACCAGAGTATCTTGGAATCATGGCTCCTTTTGGCGCGACCATGGTCATTTTATTTGCTTTGCCAACGAGTCCATTGGCTCAACCAAAAAATATTCTTGGTGGCCATCTACTAACAACAACCATAGGGCTTATTAGCCTACAATTTTGGGACGTGACGCCACTCACAATGGCGGTAAGTGTTGGCGTAGGTGTGTCCTTGATGATGCTAACCAATACATTACACCCTCCCGCAGGCGCGAATCCCCTTTTAGTATTATCAATCAATGCATCTTGGGGATTTTTGCTTTCACCGGTTCTATCTGGCTGCCTGCTTATTATTCTATTTGGTTGGTTTTATCATAACTGGGTCTCTCGCATTGGCTATCCAATCAAGCCCACTAAATAAACGAGATACCCGGTGGTTTACAGGATTTTTTACAGCTGGCTCTTTTTTAACCAAGCGTTTCATGTATAATTCCGCTCCGCATTTGACCTTATGGTCAAATGCCTAAAATAGAAAACGCTGAAAGTTCGTCATTCAAAAGCGAGCTTTTTAATTTGGGTTCCCTCACCCCAAGCAAACGAAAAAGGTCACAATATGAGTACGTTTACATCTGAGCAAAAAGGCAAGGCACTCTGCTACCTTGCAATGTTCCACCTACTAATCATTGCTTCAAGCAATTATCTAGTACAAATCCCCTTCACCGTAGCGGGTTTTCACACCACATGGGGTGCATTTACCTTTCCGTTTATCTTTTTGGCAACGGATCTAACCGTTAGAATCTTCGGCGCAGCATTAGCTAGAAAAATTATTTTCCTAGTGATGATTCCATCGTTAATCGTGTCTTATGTGCTATCGGTAGTCTTTGCGCAGGGACAGTTTCAAGGCTTCGGAGCGCTCTCGTCATTCAACGAGTTCGTTGGCCGTATTGCCATAGCAAGCTTAATGGCATACTTACTAGGTCAAGTTCTTGATATTCAGGTATTTAATCGACTTCGCCAGTTAAAAGCATGGTGGGTCGCTCCTGCAGCTTCAACCGTATTTGGCAATGGATTAGACACCTTGGCATTCTTTGGAATCGCCTTCTACCAAAGCCCAGATGCCTTTATGGCGGAACATTGGCAAGCTATTGCACTAGCTGATTTCGGCTTTAAGCTGATTATCAGTCTTGGACTATTTATCCCAATGTATGGCGTGTTATTGAATTACTTAACGAAAAAGCTCACCGCGATTAAGCCAGATTTCAAACTAGCCAACGCATAAAATGGTTTAAAAAAGGCCTATTTGATCAAGAATAGGCCTTTTTTATGTTCGCTCTCCACTTCCTTTCAATGACTTACCATAAGTCGCCGAATCGTTCTCGATGACTCAAATATAAGCGCAAATCAAACTCCAGTTGATGATAATCCGCTTCCATATAACAGCACAGCTTATAGAACGCCTTGTTGTGATCTTTTTCTTTAAGATGCGCCAACTCATGTACCAAGATCATTTTTAATAACGGCTCAGGAATACGCCGAAACAAAGATGAGATACGAATTTCATGTTTCGCTTTTAGCTTGCTGCCCTGCATTCTAGAGACAAAAGTATGTAAGCCAAGCGCGTTATTAATAATGTGGATTTTGTCGTCATAAATGACTTTGCTGATCGGCGGCGAACTGCGCATAAAATCGTTCTTCAAAGCCATCGCATAATCATACAAAGCTCGAGGGCCATTCAATGTGTGAGCTACTGGGTACTTCTTTAATAACCACTCACCAGACTTCTCCGAGTCCAACAAGGTTTGTGCTTGCTGTTGAACCTGTGCGCTGTAAGCGCCAAGATAGTTTTTAAACCCAGTATTCTGACTCATAGACTCTATCGATCACGTATTTTAAGGCCGACAATCTTCGCAGAGTTATTGAAAAAACACCATTCAAGAACTTAACAGTGGACTCAAATCTTGCCACAGCTGTGGGCTCGCAGCCCAAACCTGGTTACCGTTTAACAACCCATCGTTCTTAAGGAAGTCTGTCACTCGCCCGCCAGCTTCTTCGATTAACAGCAAGCCCGCCAAAGCATCCCAACTGTTTAGATGAGACTCAAAATAGCCATGAGCCAGCCCAGATGACACATGAGCCAGCATGAGAGCGCCCGCACCAAAGCGTCGGTATTCGATATTCTGTTTATCCAACATCAAGATAAGATCACAATATTCTTGTACTGGTCGGCGATTAGACCGCCCTAATCCTAGAAGTGCTTGACCTTTTTTAGGCTCATGAATAGTTAATTGAACGCCATTCAAATACGCACCTTGACCTTTCTTGGCAATAAAAAACTCCTCTCTATCCGGCGCATAAACAAAGCCCATCTGGATTTCTTTGTGTTTTACATAAGCGACGGAAACACACCAATAGTCCATACCTTGAACGTAATTAGTGGTGCCATCAATAGGGTCAATCACCCAGACTCCATTGTTTTCTGGGTTTGAAGCCTGAACCAGACCACTTTCTTCCCCCAAAAAACCATCGTCTGGGAATAGGCCTCGAATCACTTCTTTTAACTCTGCTTCAACCGCAACATCTGCCTGAGAGACAAAATCTTGCCGACTTTTTGTGGTTACTGACAATCCAGACTGACGAAGGCTTTGAGCACGTTTGCCAGCCGCTCTAATTGCGGTTTCTAAAATCTGATAGCTATCTTGCATGTTCTTTTGTCCTTATGCTGGTCAATTCAAAGTCTGGCGAGGTATTTCTAATCACCAATTTGACCGGTATTTCTTCTATAGTTTGATCAATATAGGGATCTTGCCCCCTGGCTTCCAAGCAAGATAAGACACGCTTCGCGGTTTCCTCGACATCTTGATGAATCGTCGTCAAGCGATAACTGTATTGCGCGGTTTGCGGCGTATTATCAAAGCCAATGATGTGAAAATCTTGGGGGGCATCAAAGCCATTTTCTCGCATCCCATCCAAAAAGCCGCAGGCCAGCTGAGCATTAGCACAAAACACACCATCGACTTTCCCACCTTCAGCACAAAAAACGTGAGCTGCTTGCCTTCCTCCTTCGTATCCATCCATGTCGGCGACAATATGAAGTAAATCGCTCTCATCACATAGACCTATCTCAGCCGTGGCCTGACAAAACATCTCACCACGGTTGATACCAGACCAAGTAGAGTCTTTATAATTCAGCCAAGCAATAGACGAGCAGCCACAACGCACAAACTGCTCCGCAACAAGAACGGCTGCCATTTTATTGTCGGAACAGACAAAATCCACATCTGGGATATCCATATGACGATTAATGCCGACGACAGGAATATTATGTTGTACGCACTCTTTAACCAATTCCACTGGTGGCTGGCCGGATGTGACGACCACTCCCGACACACGAAATTGCGTAAAGCGCCGAATGGTCATTTCCAATTCGTCCGCATCACGTACTTCTGTAACGAGGGCTTGATAGCCCTTACGCTGAATTTCACTCAACAAGCCCTCAAGCAAACTGCTACGAAAAGGATCACTTAAGCGCGCCACCACCACACCCACTAACTGGCTGCGTTTACGGTTTAAACCCTGAGCCAAAAAATTAACTTGATAACCCAACTCATTCGCCGCCTGTAATATTTTTTCGCGGGTTTCGCGAGCCACATTGCCTTGATCGCTAAACACGCGAGACACAGACGCACGAGACACGCCAGCAAGTTTCGCAACATCTTCGGCAGATACAGATCGGCCACCTCGAGAATCGGTCACATCTTGCCTCCTTGTCCTATTGAAAGAGAATCAAAGACATGTCGACTAAGATCAATATCGTCTAAATCCAGCAGCAGACCATCTCGACTCAAAAACATGTCAGGAATGTCCCTCACGGCTTGCAATAAACTCGGTATCGCCTCATCAAAACAATGATAAATCCCCAACGCCTTAGCACCAGTGTCCACAAGCAAGCGCTCACAACCGGGCAAATCCCCATGGGAGGAGTCATTAGATAAAGCCTCAAAAGACGCACATTCCTGAAAGGCCATGTCCACATCTTTCATCAACGACTGGCTAGCAGCAGTAGGACGACCATCACCACTGTAAAATAAGGTTTTGTCATCGGCCGCAATTCGAATCGCTTTGTTCGCCATTTCATGCTGAGTGTTCGCTGTGCGGATGTGCCAGTGCTTCCATTCGAATTGGTCCGCAATATCCTGCCAATTAATCTCAAAGCACACGTGAGTTTCCGGCCACACCGCCAATTCCACCAGCGCTTTTAGAGGCTGCTGCTGCTCAGCTTGGCAAAAAATAGTCAAAGGCTCCGTTCGTTTGAAGCTTTTCCATTGATTAATCAACGCGGCCAAACCTGAGCTATGGTCTGGATGTATGTGCGTAAAATAAATTACCTGAATATCATTCACACCAATATTTCTCTGCCAAATCGCACGTGGCACCGTTGGCCCACAATCGATAAGCCATTGGTTTTGCTGACAATCTATAATTCTAATCGAGGAGGTATTGTTGCGTTTAGAGAACGCACTACCACTGCCAATCACGTCAATTTTCATACTGCCTCACCAAAATGTCTTTTTAGCTTAATTAAATTGTCATAAAGATCCGACAAAGTAGGCCTCCATAATGTCGGTTAGAGATTACATTTTTTTTACAAAACACTGAACACGTGTTCATTTGTTAAAAAAACTTTAAAAAACCTACCGACACTCGTTTTATCGGTTTGGAGAAAAGACAAGGCATGGCGCACTTACACATAAAAAATTTACAGGCAGGCTACGGCAAAAAATTGATTTTAGACAATATCAATTTAACCGTTGAGCAAGGCGAGATGATTGCCTTACTCGGTCCATCTGGCTGTGGAAAAACCACGCTACTCAATGCCTTATGCGGCTTCGTTCCTGTCAGTAATGGCGAAATTTTTGCCGGTGACCGAGCCGTTTCTCAACTTCCCGCCGAAAAGCGCAACATTACCATGGTCTTTCAAAGTTACGCTCTTTGGCCCCACATGACCGTTGCGCAGAACATCGGTTATGGACTAAAAGTTCAAAAAGCCAAACGAGTAGAAATAGAAAACCGAGTGACCGAGCTACTAAGCATCGTTAAGTTAGAAGGTTTAGAAAATGAAAAAGTCACCGCCCTTTCAGGAGGGCAGCGTCAACGAGTGGCTCTGGCTCGTGCGTTGGCGATCAGACCCGATGTGCTGGTTCTCGATGAGCCACTTTCGAATCTTGATGCAAAGGTAAGGCTAAGCGTTCGCCATGAAATCAAAGCCCTGCAGAAACAACTTGGCTTTACCTCACTCATAGTCACCCATGATCAGGAAGAAGCCTTGGTCATGGCGGACCGAATCGCCGTGTTAAACCAAGGCAAAATCGAACAAATCGGTACACCAGAAGAAATTTATCATCACCCAAGTACGCCCTTCGTTGCCGACTTTATGGGAGCAGAAAACCATATCGAGTGGCCCACTAACGACGACGCTTTCCGTCTAAACCTGAGTAACCATGCCACTCCATTAGACATTTATTTTCGTAGTGAGAATACAGAGCTGCTGCCCACTCAACCGACGACAAACGAAGATGACTTCCATACGGGCTTGGTGATCAACGGCCACGTCGAACAAAGTGTGTTCTTTGGCAACAACTACCAAATTAGTGTGCGCTGCGGGAAGCACACCATACAGGCAGATCACGACCAGAATCTACCTGAGAATACTCCCGTTACTTTACGCGTTCCCACCGATGCTCTGCATGCTTTCACTAAAAACGTAGAACATGCCGAACATCAAAAAAACCATGCCGTTACTGTTTAATCAATGAGGATGAATCATGTTTACTAAAACGAATATCGCCGTAATTGCCGCTGTCGGCCTTACTCAATTTTCAACTTTTGCTTACGCAGACACCACACTGAACGTGGCTTCTGCCGGCAGTCAAAACATGGTGGATTACGTAAAAACCTACCTTGCTCCTAAATTTGAAGCAACGCACCCGGGTGTAAAAGTGAACGTAGTTGGCACAGGGCCAGGTGATGCGGGTTCTCACAAAATCATGGAAAAGCTGTCGGCGCAAAATGACAGCGGTTTGGATAAATGGGACATTGATGTGGCCGTTGTACACCAAAAAATTGGTGGCGAATTGGTTGAAGATGGACTGCTTGCAAAGTATCGCAGTGATATTAACACTGGCAAAATGGTGTCCCGAGACAGTGCGAAAAATGCCCTAGGCATCGATGTTGATGGTTACGTTATGCCTATGTTTCATAGCCAAACCGCCATTGCTTACAACAGTGATTTCGTTGAAAGCCCACCAACGTCTTATGACGAATTGGTTAAGTGGACGCAAAAACACCCTAAATCTTTCGGCTACAACGGCATTAAAAACGGCATGTCTGGCGTGAGCTTCGTTACAGGTTGGATTTACGCTTATGGTACAGATGCTCATACATTGTCTGCCATGCCGTACGACAAAAGTGTTGAGTCTTCTTGGGACAAAGCCTTTGCCGAACTAAAAGAGTTCAACAAGAACATCACTTTCACACCAGGCAACGCAGGCACGTTAGACATGCTAAACCGTGGTGAGATTTTTATGGGGCCAGTTTGGGTCGACATGTTCTATAGCTGGAAAGAGCAAGGCAAGATTCCACCATCGCTTAAACTCTCTTTGATTGCACCAGGTATGCCGGGACAACCAATGTACTACGTGACGCCAACCAAAGCTGCGCACCCTCAACTGGCTCGCGAGTTCATTGAATTAGCCACCAGCCCAGAAATTCAAGCCAACGGCATTGTGAAGCAGTTCAACTGGTATCCAGGCATTGATGCGAATTATGTAGAAGCTAAGCTGGATAAAGCCACATGGGAAAAATTGTTCGCAGAAATCACACCGAACGATTTATCCAAATATGGCAAAAGCTTCCCGATTGGGCCGTACTTTGATGACATCAAAGAAGGCTACGAGCGAAACGTTTCTAACTAGTTTTGTGAGCTAAATCACTGAGCGAAGTAATCGCTCAATATAAGCCCTGAGCACGCATTCCCTATATTAAGCTGCTCGGGGCCATTTTCTCTTGTGTTGGTCATTGGAAATAAACATGCGTCAAACGACATCACGCCATCTACTAAAGAACCCTCTTTGGTTAATCGCCCCAGCCGCGCTCATGGTCGGTATTTTCTTTTTATATCCCTTGTGCTTTTCGCTCTATTCAGCCATTACATTAGATGATGGCAGCGTCACTCTCAGCCATTTAAACAAAGCCTTTGCGCTTTACTCAAACGACATCTTTTTCACCATTATCATTGTGTTGATTTCGGTCGCCATTTTAGCGGTATTATCCATCACCATCGCCGCCTTGATTACTTTATCGCCTTTTCGTTCTTTAACGAAAACACTGGCCTTTCTTTATCGTTTGCCTTTATTCATTCCCTTTATCGTCACCGCGCAAATGATGCGCACCTTTTTGGCGAAAAATGGCTTAATGAATAATGCCTTTGTCGCTTCTGGTTTGCTAACACCCATGGACACCGTGTCTTTCCTTGGCTGGAGCGGCATCATTATTACCTTTGTCTGGAAGCAATTAGCCTTTTCGACCTTGTTAATCTCTGGCGCCATGGCCGCCTTGGACGACTCTCAAATCCGTGCCGCTCGTAATTTAGGCGCGTCACGTTTGCGTATTCTATTTCAGATTATCTTGCCACAAATTATTCCGACCTTAGGCGTTGCCATGGTGTTATCCATTGTCACCATGATGTCCGTATTATCCGTTCCATTGATGATAGGCACAGGTTCACCCACCATGATGACGGCGGACATGGCGTTCCGCATCAACTCTTATGGCGATTACCACGTAGCGAACGCGCTAGGTTTGGTGTCTTACTGTATTTGCGCTGGTTTGGCTTGGTTTTATCTGCGCCAAAATCTTAAAGAAAAAGGGGCGAACTGATGATTTATCCACAACATAAAGCCTTGCTAGACAAGTTCAACATTCGCTCCTTGCGATTCAGCTTCTGGCTACAATGTGTCTTTATCTTATTGCTCGCACTGGCGTTATTTGGCCCTATCATGAACTTACTGATTTGGACCGTAACGGAGAGTTGGTACTTTCCTCATGCGCTGCCAAGCCAATGGGGATTCAAATATTGGCAGCAAGTATTTAATCCTTATAGCGATGTATCTGGTTCATTATTTACCAGCTTGCTGATTGCGGTATTAACTGTGGTGGTTTGTATGATCGTCTCAATACCGGCGGGTTATGCACTCTCCAAACGCAGTATGCCATTGCGTATTTTTTGGATGTTACTGTTTTTAATCCCTCAAGCATTTCCAAACTTAACCGTGTACATGAACATCGCTCGGCTGTTTTATGAATTTGGCTTAAACGGCACCTTACCCGGTGTGATCATAGTCCATAGTGTTCATGGTTTGATGTTTTCCATCTGGATCAGTGTCGCGGCATTTTCATCGACAGATCCTATGCTAGAACGTGCGTCTCGGAATTTGGGGGCAGGGCCTTTCTACACCTTCTTTCATATTGTATTGCCGCAAGCCGCACCTGGGCTTATCGCCAGCTGTATTTTTGTCTTTTTAGAGTCACTAGACGAATTTACCGGAACTTTCTTTGTCGGTTCGCCGAATATCAGCACATTGCCACTTTTGCTGTACACCGCCAGTATGGAAGGAAACTATCAGATCGCCTCAATCACCGCATTGATTCTTCTTGTGCCGTCCATCCTATTTATGGTCATCATTCACAAATTTATGAAACCTGAGATGCTATCTAAACTAGGCAAGTAACATTATGAAAACAAAAACAGCTTTAAGGCAGCCGCAGTCGACATAATTCGAATTAGCCATTTGAATTGGATTGGGTTCACTTTCTTTAACACATGGTAGCCGATGAAAGAACCTATAACCAATCCAGGCACTGCGTATAAGCTGGTTTTTGTGCTCTCGACTGAGAGCAAGCCAAGGCTGATATAAAATGGCAGCTTCACCACGTTAATAATGAAAAATGCCCACGCGCGGGTACTGACATAGGTTTTCTTATCCAGCTTTTGCTCCAATAGGAACAGGCTAAATATCGGTCCCGCTGCGTTGGCCATCATGGTCACAATCCCGCCAATAAACCCCATGGAATAAGCCGCAAGCGGCTTCTGCATAAAAGAGGTTGGGCGATAATCCAGATACAATCCAAGCGCAATCATGGCAAGTATCATTACGCCAAGAAAACTCACAAACTGTTCCGCATTAATGTTCGCAAGGAAATGACTGGCGACAAACACCCCGAGAAAAGCCAAAGGCAAAAAGCGCGCTAACACCGACCAAGCGATTTTAGATCGGTAGCTAAACACCGCCATAATATCGGTAATAATATACAGAGGTAATAAAATGGCTAACGCCTCAGGCCCTGGGACAGCAATCATCACAATGGGCAACACCAGCAACCCCATGCCGCCAACAGAAAACTTAGAAAAGCCGGTAATCAATCCAGCCAGAAACAACACAATAATCGTAGTATCCACGTTTCACTCCTTCAAATATCTCACGACATGACTCGTTTTATGCGTGCAATAATACGGCAAATAATGAACAATAAATAATCTCGTTTTATTATCAAAACGATTCGAATTAATAATCATCTTGAGGCCATTATGAAACTGGATCAATTAAGAGCCTTTATTGCCGTGGTCGAAACGGGCAGTTTTCGTTCTGCCGCAGACGCTATTCACAAAACACAACCAGGCATTAGCGCGGCCGTAAAAGCACTAGAAGAGCAATTTGGCTTTCTATTGTTCGACCGCAACAGCTATCGGCCGACGCTGACACCTGAAGGCCATGCCTTTTTCCTGCAAAGCCAAAAACTCATGTCTCAGGCTCTGCAACTGGAAAACTTAGGCAATGACCTCGCCCAAGGCACAGAAGCGCCACTGCAGCTCTGTTTAAGTCAAATGGCGTTAGACGATAACTGCATGTCACGCATTAAAGCCTTTCAGCACCAGCACCAGCACGCTAATATCGCCTTAGACATCACCACAGATCACCTTTATGGCGTGCAAGAAAAGCTCGCCAAGAACAAATGTGAAATCGCCATTGGCCCACGATACGGGCTCGATGACAGACACGCCTTTATCGAACTGAATAAAATCACCATGATGGCTGTGATCAGCCCAGAATTACTTGCTACGCTTAACGCCAGCGACACCAAGATCAAGCAACAATCCTTGTACGCCATTCCCCAAATTTTGGTCAACGACACCACGGCCAATGCCTCAGAAAATGGCCATAGGTACGTTTTACCAACAGGCAAACGCTGGTACGTAAACGATTTTCAAGCGAAAAAAACCTTGTTGGTGCACGGACTTGGTTGGGCGCGCATGCCAAAACATTGCATTCAGGCAGAATTGAGTAACGGACAACTGGTGCCGATTGAAGTGGAGAATTTTACCTCACAGAATCAGCTGCCCATTTTTATGATTCGCTTACGCCATCAAACCCAGAGTTCGCAAGCGAACGCATTCTGGGAAATGATGAAAGGCTTTTCTAACAGCACGGGAAGCGATTTATAAAGTACGATTCAACGACCAATCGTAATCTAGAAAACGGATGGTCATATCCTTGTCTTTAAGCTTCTGAATCTCTTCAGGGTTTAAAGACAAATCCGCTGCGTGATCGATTAAAAACTGCTCCAACGATGAATAGCCCTTCCAGCCTTTTTCAAAGTCTTCTCGATACCATTTAAAAATAGAAGACAGCGCTAACTTGCCATTATCTATTCGATTTCGACTGCGATCTTGCAAGAAAAGTCGCGTTTGTTCGTCTAGCTGAGTATCTAAATGCTTGCCCGTATAAGCTTCATTGCGAAGTGCAGGACAACCAATACTTGCGCAATTCACCGCGAAATGAATGCGCGGGTCTTGATAACGATCTGAACCACGAATCAAGGTATGTTCGATGTCATCCAAAGATCGCGTTTCACCTAATAGCGGAATAAAAGACTTACTCCACGGCGAACTAAAAAAGCGGCCGAGATCTTTAATCGAATCCAAATCCGGCCACTGGGTAAGAATCAAATCCACCGTCCAAGCATTGTACGCATTAATCAAAAACGCCAATTGTTCGTCTTTAGGCCAATCATCAAACTCAGGGGGCGTTACTTGAGACAAATCCGCTAAGTAGCGATCAAGTTGCGCCTTATCATCGGCAAAGCCTTGATAATCCACTTGGCTTGCCTGACCGCCATTGAGCGGTAACACATACTGTTTTAGCAATGCATCCCATTGACTATGATCAAATGAGTTTGCCGCGCTTACCTGAGCGCTGAACAAGCCAGCGAAGAAGACACTCAATAACGTCAAAACCAGTAAACGAAGCTTTTTCATCGCATTAACCTCGACGCCAAGCATGGTATTTTTCCAGCCAGTTCAAAATACCTTGCGGTGCGTGGGCGCGTTTCCATTCACCGGCAGCGTATTTATTAGCTTCCGCCCATGTTGGATAAGTATGAATCGTGCCGAGGACTTTATTCAGGCCAAGACCATGTTTCATCGCCAGTACAAATTCTGCCAACAAATCCCCAGCGTGTTCGCCAACAATGGTCACGCCCAAGATCTTATCTTTGCCCGGCACCGTCAGCACTTTGACAAAGCCTTTTGCCGCGCTATCGGCAATGGCGCGATCCAAGTCATCCAATTCGTAACGCACCACTTCATAAGCAATGCCTTTATCTTTGGCATCCTGCTCGCTCAAGCCCACTCGCGCCACTTCAGGATCAACAAACGTCGTCCAAGGAATCACTCGATAATCGACACGGAATTTTTTAAAGGTACCAAATAAAGCGTTCACCGCCGCGTACCAAGCTTGATGAGCGGCCACATGGGTAAATTGATATGGCCCCGCCACATCGCCTGCGGCAAAAATATTCGGGTAAAGAGTTTCCAGATAATCGTTAGTGACAATGGTGCCCTTGGTTTCAATTCCCAGATTTTCTAGACCATAACCTTCCAGACGCGCTTCGCGGCCAACTGCACAGATGAGCGCATCAAACTCAATGATCGATTCTTGTCCATCATGCTCAACGATCAAACGCTTCACCTCGCCTTCTTTTTCACAACGCACGGCACTGTGAGAAGTCAGCATGATTACGCCATCTTGAATTAAGCTTTCTTGTGCGAGCTTAGACACTTCTTCGTCTTCTCGCCCCATAATGCGAGCCGAGCGTTCCACTTGAGTCACCGTCGATCCCAAACGGGCAAAACTCTGCGCCAATTCACAACCAATCGGGCCGCCGCCTAATACAACAAGGCGCTTCGGCGGCTCATCGAATTTAGCAAAGGCTTCCCACATGGTATCGCTGGTGTAATAACCCACCTCGTCTAAACCAGGTAAATCTGGCACAAAAGGACGTGCACCGGTTGCCAACACAATACTGCGCGCCGTCAAACGTTGCGTGTCACCGTCATGTCGTTGAATTTCTACTGTCCAAGGATCGATCAGCTTGGCATAACCTTGCACCACATCGACACCCATTTTGCTATAACGCTCAACGCTATCGTGAGGCTCAATTGTCGCAATCACATCGTGGATTCGCTGCATGACTTTTTTGAACGAAAACGTCGGCTCACTGCTGTTCAAACCATAGTTTTCAGCATGGCGCATTTGATGTGCGACCTTCGCACTTTTGATCAATGCCTTACTCGGAATACAACCATAATTTAAGCAATCACCGCCCATTTTATGGGCTTCGACCAAGGTGACTTTGGCTTTTACTGTCGCCGCTATGTAAGCACTTACTAAGCCACCAGCACCCGCACCAATGACAATCAAATTACGATCAAAGGATTTTGGTTTGCTAAATCCAGCATACACACGGCGCGCTTTCACCACATCGACGATTTTTTTCGCAATAAGCGGAAACACACCCAACAAGACAAAAGACAACAGTAAAGACGGTGACAAAATACCCGACAAACTCTCCAATTGGCCAAGCTGAGTTCCGGCATTGACGTACACCAAAGTGCCTGCGAACATACCGATTTGACTCACCCAATAGAAAGTCAAAGCACGAATCGTCGTCAACCCCATCAATAAGTTAATTAAGAAGAAAGGAAAAAGAGGCACAAGACGAAGGGTAAATAAATAAAACGCGCCTTCCCTTTCGACGCCTTCATTAATCGCCTTTAATCGATCACCAAAGCGCTTTTGTACTGTGTCTTGCAACAGATAACGGGACACAAGAAAAGCCAAGGTCGCGCCAATTGAGCTGGCAAAAGAAACAATCACAGTGCCCCACAGCAAGCCAAATAGCGCGCCTGCCGCCAAGGTCATAATCACCGCGCCAGGCAAAGACAACGCCGTCACAATGACGTATAAGAGTAAGAACCCTCCACCCACCAAGAACGGACTGACTGCACGCCACTCTTCAAATCGTACCAAGCCCGATTTCAAGCCTTCTAACGTTAATAGCTGGTGCAAATCAAAATAGAAAAAGCCCACTGCCAATGCCGCAATCAGTACCAGCAATCCAATTTTTTTCATTAGTCACACTCCGAAAGAGCCTTGCGACTCGGGGAAAATACAATTAATCAATTCGTTAATGGTAGTTAGACAGAATACAGACTGGAATTATTACAGCAAGAAGGATTATTTTTTCAATAATCCACAGAGAGCAGAAAACGAAGCCGCGCCTGACTAAAGCAAACACGGCCAAAAGAATAAATCGCGGTTTATAAAACGGCTTTTATACGCCCTGCTAAAAGACTAAACAACACGCCAAAACAACAAACGCACAAGACCAACACGACCAAGCCAGAAAGACCATAAACTGCAATTGCCGTTGCAAACGCCGGAGGCCCAACCGTTGCGCCAATATTGCCGAACTGGGCAAGTAAGCCATAACCTTGCGCTTGCTCACTTGGGTTGCGAGCCAGAGTGGGAATCATCGCTAGCGCAGAGCCAGGTACCATTCCTAGAAACAACACCATCACACCAACCACAACACAGAACAGTTCAGCCGAGCCACTGATTAATGACAAAACTACCGCACTGCTGGCAACGCCAAAATACGCCATCAAAGCAACACGCTGTGGTCGCATGAGATATTGCGCAATAGCACCTGCTAAAAAAGTACCGCCTGTACTAATGAGTGGTAACACAACCATCATTAGCTTCTGCAATGTGGAATCGCCAATCAAACCAGGCACGTAGGTCAACACAGAAACCAAAGTGCAGGTATAAAACAAGAACACACAGCTTGGCAGCAAAGCACGAGGATTCTGATAAATCTTGATCATTTGCCTAATAAAACCGTCTTGCATCTCTGTCACTGGCACCAAATCCAATACAGGGTTCTTTCTTAGCTTAAAGAAAAGCACCACGCCAATCGTGGTAATAAACACACCATGACTTAAAAACAGCGTTTGCAGGCCGTAGTGATCTAAAATATTTTTTCCCGCCCAGCCACATAACGCAAAAGCAACACCAAAGAAGGTGCCCCAGATGCCCATGGTCAAAGACTTATGTTGCGGTGCGCTTAACTTAGCAATCAAAGTCGGCGCAGCCACCACCACACCTAACTGAGAAAAGCCCTCCAACATGCGTGTCACAAATAACAAATTAAAAGATGGCAGAGTAGATTGGATCAAAGATAAACCACCGCCCAACAACAACGCACCAACCAGCACCTTCAAGTAACCCACTCGACTGGCGATCATGCCCGCCGACACACCAAATACCAAGCCTGCAACCCCCACTGCGGAAAGCGCCGCGCCTGTTGATGTTGCACCCATTTGATAATGCTCAAGCAAACCATCAAACGACACGGAAAACTTGGCAAACTGCATGGCCGCCGAAATACCCGCAACCCAGAGCAAAATCACATTTAGCCATTGGGTTTTTGCTTCAGTGATTGGTGATTGAAAAGAGGAGTTTGTTGGCATCTCGCTTCCTTATTAGAATGAAAATTAAGCCATCGACCAAAAAGATGCACTTAAAAGCTGACCTGACGGACAAATTATGGCCGCTATTCTAAAGCATAAAAGACTTGTATAGACAGCAATGAAGTAACTTTCTTACTCGAGAGTACATAGGAGTAGAAATAATTGCTCACGCCCTTAATGGTAGGCCAGTAACTAGAAGGGATAAAGTGCTTGAAAAACGACAGCTTGACCTTACTCCACCGTTAATCCTGACGCCAACGCTTTTGTTTTTTTACTAACGTTGACTGGTCAATACCAAGTACATTAGCGGCTGACCTAGTTGTGCCACACTCTTTTATCGCCTCATCAATCAAGTGCCGCTCTAACGCCTCAACCTGTGACTTTAGGAGTCGCTTCTCACTACTAGGAGCTTTTAATTTAAATTCCGCAGGCAGTTGCTCAACCGTAATCAATGACTGATCAGCGGTAACGACTAATCTCTCAGTTAGGTTGATTAATTCTCGAATATTACCTGGCCAGTTATAATGACTTAATTGTTCAATGACATATTGATTCCAATGACAATCTAATTCATACGCACTATTAAAGTGTTGAATATAATGCTCAAGTAGCGGAGCAATTTCATCCTTCCTATCGCGTAATGGAGGGAGCGTTATTGGCACGACATTTAACCGATAAAGTAGATCTTCTCTAAATAATTTAATATCAACCAATTTTTTTAAGTCATGATGTGTTGCAGAAATTAAACGAAAGTTCACGCTTTTAAAATCAGTTCCTCCAACAGGGATAAAGCGATTTTCAGCAATTACCTTAAGTAACTTTACCTGCAGGCTAAGCGGTAAATCACCAATTTCATCCAAAAATAAAGTGCCATTATTAGCCGCTTCCAATAGCCCAATGCGCCCTTTTGCTGAAGCCCCAGTAAAAGCTCCCGGCATATATCCAAAAAGCTCAGCCTCCAGTAAGGATTCTGGCATCGCCGCACAATTAAGCTCAATAAATGGCCCATTGCTAACTTTGCTATATTTGTGAATAGTATTCGCTAATAGCGTTTTACCTGTACCCGTTTCTCCTTGAATAAGTATCTTGGCATTGGAGGTAGCAACTTTTTTGGCTAAATCATAACAGGCCTTAGTATTAGAGCTAATGATAAAGGCCTCTTGATTATCCCCAGATACGGCAGATGTTCCGTAGAGCTCTTTTAGCTTTAGTAGTTGGTCTAGCTGCTCTTCTTTATGTTTTGCTTTAAGTAGCTCAGTAATATCCCTTGCTGTAGTAACAACGTACTCAATGCGACCTTGCTCATCAAACATCGGGGTTCCAGACACAAATATTTTATGGTCATCCCCAATGGTTTGAATAATGGTAACAGCACTTAATTCTTTCAGTACTTCAAGCGAAACCGAGCGTGAGATATAACCAGCCTTAACAACTTCAGACATATGCAGACCAATTAAGTGACGCTTTGATAATCCAGTCATTCTTTCATAAGCTTTATTCATGGTAACGGTTATACCATTCCCATCGGTTATATAAACACCATCACTCAATGCATCGATAACTCGCTGTAAATTTTTATCAAAAACCACTTATTTCATTACTCCCGAATTTTCACTATTAAGCATAACGCGCGCCCCCCGCTAAAGAGCAATCGTTTCATGCTACTTGGCGTATTAGAAAGTATTTCAGCCCAATCATCTATTTTTATTTGAGAGCCACATGTCGTTTGATGAAATCAATCATCAAATATAAATTCTTGATGATTAATTTCATCAAACCAATTAATAGATAAAAATAAAAAATCTTTTAAATCAATCACTTAATAAAAACTTAATATTTGGTATGCCGATTGCAAAAATACAATTCAAGTCATGCACTTCTTACATGAATCCACGATAACTAATATAAAGGAGATTCTAATGTTACAGGATATGTCACTTCTAAAAACCCGCTGCTTAGTCAATGGCGAGTGGGTCGAAGCCAAAGAAAAAACCACACACCCTGTCACTAACCCTGCGACCGGTGAAGTCATCGCAGAAATCCCTCACCTTTCCCCAGAGGAAATCCCTGCCGTCATCGAAGCCTCTCGCATTGCACAAAAAAAATGGGCAGCACTAACGGCCAAAGAACGCTCAGTGATTTTAAAACGCTGGTTTGAGCTAATGATCGAGAATACTGACGACCTAGCCCTCTTGATGACCTCAGAGCAAGGCAAACCACTAGCCGAAGCGAAAGGCGAAATTGGCTACGCGGCCTCTTTCATTGAATGGTTTGCTGAAGAAGCAAAACGCATTTATGGCGACACGATTCCAGCACCTCGTGCAGACCAAAGACTGACCGTTATCCGTCAACCGATCGGTGTTACGGCAGCGATTACGCCATGGAATTTTCCAGCCGCGATGATTACACGCAAAGCCGCGCCAGCACTGGCTGCAGGATGCTCAATGATCGTTCGTCCTGCGGACTTAACGCCGCTTACTGCGTTAGCCATTGGCGAACTCGCACAACGTGCCGGTATTCCTGCTGGCGTTTTTCAAGTCATAACGGGCTCTGCTAGCAAACTAGGCAAGGTTCTTACCGACAGCCAAGTCGTTAGCAAGTTGTCTTTCACAGGATCAACGGAAGTCGGTCGTTTATTGATGGCGCAATGCGCACAAACTATCAAAAAAGTCTCTTTGGAACTTGGCGGCAACGCGCCCTTTATCGTCTTTAATGATGCGGATCTTGATAAAGCCGTCGAAGGCGCAATGGCTTCTAAATACCGTAACGCGGGACAAACTTGTGTTTGTGCTAACCGAATCTTAGTCCAGCGCGGTGTTTACGAGGCATTTACCGCCAAGCTGACCGAAAAAGTCAAAGCTTTAAAAGTAGGTAGCGGTGTTGAAGCTGGCACCGACATTGGTCCAATGATCGAAGAAAAAGCCATCACTAAAGTAGAAGATCACATCCAAGACGCCGTCAGCAAAGGCGCGACACTTGCTTTTGGTGGTGATCGCTTGGGCGGGCTATTCCTACAGCCAGCGATTTTGACCGGCGTTACGGCTGAGATGAAAGTCGCACAAGAAGAAACCTTTGGCCCGATGGCGCCGTTGTTTGCCTTTGATACCGAAGAAGAAGCCATTGCCATGGCCAACGATACGATTTTTGGACTTGCTGCGTATTTCTATACTCGCGATCACGGCCGCATGATCCGCGTATCAGAAGCACTTGAATACGGCATGGTCGGTCACAACACAGGATTGATTTCAAACGAAGTCGCCCCTTTTGGTGGCGTTAAACAGTCTGGTCTTGGACGCGAAGGCTCTAAGTATGGCATCGAAGAATATCTCGAAATGAAATACGTATGCAGTGCCCTATAAGCCAACAACAGTAAATTGGAGATCATTATGACTGACGGCATCAAACCTTTTTCTTTTAATACGCCCGGCTCCATGCACCTTGAATGGGGTGGCGCAAAGCGCCTTGGCGAATTGCTTAGTGGGTGGTTCAAAGAACGTAACTTATTAATCGTAACAGACAAATTTTTGAACGAAAGTGGCCTATTGGAACAAACCAAAGACTCACTAAAAAAACACGGATTCACGGTAACGGTATTTGACAATGTAGTCGCTGATCCACCAGAACACGTGCTAATGGAATGTGTCGAACAAGGTAAACAAAGCCATACCGATATTGTTTTAGGTTTGGGTGGCGGGTCTTCTATGGACATCGCCAAATTGGTTGCTGTCATGCTGACATCTGAACAGCCACTCTCTGAACTATACGGCATTGGTAAAATCACTGGCACAAGAGCGCCATTGGTACAGGTTCCTACTACGGCAGGCACAGGTTCGGAAGTAACCAACATCACCATTCTTACCACAGGCGAAACGACTAAGATGGGTGTGGTATCTCAGCAATTGTACGCAGATCGCGTCCTGTTAGATGCAGAATTAACTGTCGGCCTTCCGGCGCTACCAACTGCTGCAACGGGTATTGATGCCATGGTTCATGCCATTGAAGCCTACACTTCGGTTCATCTTAAAAATCCTTTATCTGATGCATTGGCAAAAGAAGCCTTGCGCCTCTTGAGCAAAAACCTAGTCACCGCTTGCCAAGATGGGAAAAACCGCACGGCCCGTGAAGCTATGTTGCTGGGTGCAAATTTAGCAGGCCAAGCCTTCTCTAATAGCCCAGTGGCAGCGGTACATGCCCTCGCTTATCCATTAGGTGGTCATTATCACCTACCTCACGGCTTAACGAACGCTCTCATGCTTGGTCCAGTCTTACGCTACAACATGGCGGTTGCTGCGCCTTTATACGCAGAGCTTGCGGATGTTGTTCTGGGTTATTCAGACGAAGGTGTGGAAATACGCTCAGCGAAATTCGTCGATTTCATGCAAAAACTGATGAACGAATCTGGCGCACCGCAGCGTCTTCAAGATGTTGGTGTCACCGAAGAAAGCCTACCAACACTTGCCAAAGACGCCATGTTACAAACTCGCCTGTTAGGCAACAACCCTGCTCCCGTAACTGAAGAAGATGCATTGGCTTTGTATCAAGCAGCTTTCTGATTCTAAAAATGATTAAACCAAGGGGTAATAGCAATACTTCTTAAAAATTTCAACAAAACGAGATTAGAAACCTCTGAAAAGGAGAAATATTATGAGCTAAACTACTCATTTATATAAATGAAAATTTGTTTATACATAAAAGATATCTGACTTAAAGCTTATTAGTCACTTTTATTTATAATCTTCAGTATTAAAAAAATATAATTACAAAAGGTTTTTTAAAATGGAAGAATTAAAGTTATACGCTATGACATGTGGTTGGATTACAATGCCTTATGGTTTCTTTATGGCAGGAGAAACAGGCAACTTAGCGATTCCAATACCTTGTTATTTAATTGAGCATCCTAAAGGAACGGTATTATTTGATACAGGTCTAGAACTCCCCCTTCAGTCTGAAGATGAGCATGTCGTCAAAAATGCATTAGGTGGATTTGCAGAATTAACAACGGTAGATTTTGTTCCTGGCGAAGACGTAGCGAAGCGTTTAGAAGCCTTCGGCGTAGATCCATTAAAAATCAATTATGTAATTAACTCCCATCTACATTTCGATCATTGTGGCGGTAATGCTTGTGTCCCAAATGCACGTATCGTTATACAAAAACGAGAATGGGAAGCAGCCAAGGATGAAGAAAACATAGAAAAAGGTATCTATGTGCCACGACATTATGATTTAGGCCATGACCGTCTAGAAATAGACGGTGAACATGATTTATTTGGTGATGGCTCTGTCGTTTTAATCCCAAGCTACGGACACACACCAGGGCACCAATCCCTTAAAGTAAAAGTGGATGGAAAAGAAGTAGTTATCGCAGCGGACGCTTGTTATTTAAAAGCTTCTCTTGAAAAAATGACCTTACCCGATGCGATGGTTGTGAATGACGCCCAAGCTATGCTGAATAACTTCGACTTGTTCAAAAAGTTAAAAGCAAAAGGGGCATTTCTTTTATATGGACACGATCCGAAGCAATCAAAATCACTAACTGATGGCAGTATTCGTCAAATAACAGCCGAGACGTTGGCAAGCTTGTCATAAAAATCGTCCAATAAGTTATTATTGGACCAATAATATGCATTAGTATGAACTTGTTGTGATTTAAAAATAGAGAGTTATCCATTTTAATAATGATAACTCTCTATTTCATATTCGCATATATTTAATCCTACAATGAAACACGTAGAGACGTTCAATTTTACTAAATAACTATGTACCACTTAAAAGTTCTCTGTAAATGCCTACATCAAACATCTTTTTCCAGTTTTCCGGTCCAATGATATTTTTAGTTTATTTCGCTCGATAATAAGAAGGAGGGAACGAATGTTGTCTCGCCCAAAGTCGACGAAACTGTCTCGGATCATCAAAACCACAACGCTCAGCCACGTCTTCTATTGGCAAAGACGTACTTTGCAAAAATTGCATCGCTAAAGTCAGACGAAGTTTATGAATATATTCACGTGTTGTCAGGCCAGCACTTTCTTTAAACAAGCGCACGAGATGACGCGGACTGCATTGAGCAATGTCGGCCAAGCTTTCCAGTGACCAATTCCGAGCAGGATCAACCTGAATGGCATCTTGTACCCGATGCACACTTTGGTGAAAATGATTGCGGTTTTCTAACCACGGAGATTGGCTAGGATCATTCGGACCACGACGCGAGAACAGCACCATGTGGCGCGCCACCTGACTCGCACAATTCGCTCCAAACTCCTTTTGTATAAGATACAAAGCCAAATCAATACCAGCCGTCACACCAGCACTGCTATAAAAATCACCATCTACGGTAAACAATCGATTAGCAAGCACTTTAGCGCTAGGCGCTGCCTCTTGGAGTTCGTCTATATGCATATGGTGAGTCGTACAGGCTCGTCCGTCTAAAAGTCCAGCCTTAGCAAACAATAAAGTACCCGCACAAATACTAATATAACGACCAATACAATTTGCCTGTTGAACTAACCAAGTTATCGTTGCTTCCATAGCAGGCGTCTCTAAATCAATACGATCACCCGCCAGTCCTGTACTAACGATCCAGCTGTTCGCAGCCATAACATCAGGTAAAGACTCGACTTGAATATTCAAACCTAAGGTATTTTCAACCTTTGCTTCAGGGCCAACAAAATGCAATTCAAATTGTCTTTGGCTCAAAGATTCAGCCCCAGCAGCAAAGCGATTTGCATATTGAAAGGCCTCCGCAGGGCCAATCGTATCCAGCAAAACACTATTCGGCATCATAATAAAATAAACTTGAATCTTAGTTATCACCGACACCTTATACCCCTTTGAAGGTTGTTTTGAATTGATCGAAAAGCCGAACACCAAAAGTATTAACCAACAGACCGATCAATACAAAACACACACCGATCCATTGAAGCGGCAACAGACTTTCATCCAGTATTATCGCTGCAAAGGTCAAACCCACGACAGGAACACCCAAGGTCAAGGGTGCAACTTGGCTCGCTGGATAACGACCCATCAAATATCCCCACAAAGAATAACCCAAAATAGTCGCCACCAAGGCAAGATAAACCAGAGCACCAATAGACACCCAACCAATATTCATCAAAGCTGAATACATCAATTCAGGCCCTTCCATATACCAAGAACACACAAAGAAAGGCAATGGCGGCACCCAAGCACTCCAAATAACCATGTTCACATTCACTGCATAGCCTTTCTGACTCATAGTGCGAGCACTAATATTCCCTAGCGCCCAGCTCGCTGCGGCGAACAAGGTTAGAATAAAACCAAACAACGTCATATCGCTGACGCCAGACACCACAGCAATCATCAGCAAACCACTGCCCGCTAAAGCAATCGCCAACACTTGATGCAAACGCACACCTTCTTTCAAAAACACCAACGCAAATACCATGGTAAACAACGCCTGAGACTGTAATACCAAAGAAGCCAAGCCAGCGGGCATACCATTCGCCATCGCCATAAACAAAAAGGCGAACTGCATAAAACCCATTGGTAGTGCATATACACACCACCACTTCAGCGGAATGTTAGGCCGTTTCACCAACAAACACCCGATCGCCGCCACCGCTAGAAATCGCAGTCCACCCAATAGCAAAGGCGGCACTTCGCCAAGGCCAAAAGAAATCACCACAAAGTTTAATCCCCAAGCGAGGATAATCACCAGAGCCAAAATACTGTCTTTAAACGTCATAATGCCTATCACCATTAAATTTGATAGAAGCATTATAAAAAGGCAATTAAAGGGAAACGAGGACAGACCGTAGGGTCAAAAAGGACACTCTATCCTTCAACGATACTGGCCGCTTAGACTAAATAATTTATGAGTTCCCACGGAGACAGTGAGAACTAGGAACCCAAACAGTCGAGTAAACGAACCTGAAAAACATGCAAGCACTCTCGCTCCGCGTGGTAATGCATAGTAGAGGCACCAAGCACACATTCCCACGGAGATCATGGGGATTAGGATATTTCGTCACTCTAAGTACACGACAATTAAGCCCCCATAACGCAATATGACTTACTGCAGCACAAAAACACTTGACTGCTTAGACTGTTGAGACAAAAAATGATAAATACAGAGGTGACTCAATGCCATATGAGTTCCCACGGAGACAGTGGGAACTAGGAACCCAAACAGTCGAGTAAACGAACCTGAAAAACATGCAAGCACTCTCGTTCCCACGCTCCGCGTGGTAATGCATAGTAGAGGCACCAAGCACACATCCCCACGGAGATCATGGGGATTAGGATATTTCGTCACTCTAAGTACACGACAATTAAGCCCCCATAACGCAATATGACTTACTGCAGAACAAAAACACTTGACTGCTTAGACTGTTGAGACAAAAAATGATGAATACAGAGCTGACTCAATGCCATATGAGTTCCCACGGAGACCGTGGGAACTAGGAACCCAAACAGTCGAGTAAACGAACCTGAAAAACATGCAAGCACTCTCGCTCCCACGCTCCGCGTGGTAATGCATAGTAGAGGCACCAAGCACACATCCCCACGGAGATCATGGGGATTAGGATAAACCGATACACAACGTTCAAGGATGACGAATGGGCAGAAGTAGATACAAAATAGTTCAGCAAGATGCACCGCACTTTGTCACGTTAACTGTTTTACACTGGATACCTGTTTTTACACGTCCACAAACAGTGGCAATTATTTTTGACTCTTTATCATTTTTAATGCGTGAAGGGCTAAAGGTACACGCTTATGTAATTTTGGAAAATCATCTGCATTTAGTTGTACAGAGTGAGCAAATAGGTAAAGATTTAGCTCGATTAAAATCATTTACAGCCAGAGCATTAATTTCGTATTTAATTGAACATAATGTGAAAACCATTTTAGATCAGTTAGCTTTTTATAAAAAAGCGCATAAAGGTGATCGCGCGTACCAATTTTGGCAGGAAGGGTCACATCCACAATTAATTCAAAGTGACGAAATGATGCGGCAAAAAATAGAGTATATCCATCAAAACCCAGTCAAAAGAGGATATGTCGATTTGGCATGTCATTGGCGATATTCGAGTGCTCGTGATTATGAGGGGGAAAGCGGACTACTAGAAATTTGTAAAGTCTGGTAACTATGCATTACCACGCAGAGCGTGGGAACGAGTGTAAAAAATGGCCTGAAAGAATATCAATCAGACCATTTGAAGAAAAAACTAATAGTGTTAGAGCTACTAGGCCACGGCCGTTAACTCAGCCTTTCTTAACTCTTTCATACGCAATCCGATGTTGCCGAGGATCAGCATCAAGCCGCCGATGATTTGGTAGCCAGTTAAACCCATATCAAGGAATAGCCAGTTGATAGCGGCGGCGAATACTGGGAAAGACAGCTCAGCCAAGGTAGCAAGTTGCGCGGGAACCGTTTTCAGCCCTTGGTAATAGAACCACATACCAATAAAACCACTTAGTAAGGCCATTGCAACGGCAAGGCTGAGGTCGACAGGCTTCATGACAATCAAGGTATCAGACTGCGCTAATGCCATGGGTAATAATACCAACAAACCGGCAACAAAGCGGCCGGACATAATCGCGTTCGCAGGCATATGTTGGTAAGACAAGTATTTTCCACAGACCGTCGCCGCGCCCCAAGCAATAACCGCAATCAAGGTGTATCCATAGCCTTTCATAATACTGCTTACGTCACTGGAATAGTGCCATTGGGCATCGCCTAATTGACGCAAATCCGGCCACATCATTACGAAACTGCCCAGTAAAATAACGGCCGCCCAGCGGACAAATTGCCCTTCAATACGTTCTTTCAACAACCAGTAGGCCAATAAAATCGCCACGATTGGTTGCAGTTTTTGCAGCAAAATAACGACCGTTGGATTCAAGTAATGAAAGGCTTCTGTAAACGCCAAGGTGCCCATGGCAGAGCCTATGCCGCCAATAAAAAACAAACACGAAAAGCCACTTATCGACATATGGCGATAAACATGGCGATAGCGCCACAGCATAGGTGCGACAAACAACACCAAGGTAAGGTGTTCGATTAGAACTATTTGCAGTGTGGAATAACCCGCTCCCAATAAAGGGTAACGAATCAAGGTATCAAGTGCCCACGTGAAACACGCGATCATGATAAAGAATGTACCTGCCATCTTTGGTTTCTCCAATAAATAAGATGCACAGGGGTGATGAGAACGAATAGTACCAAGGCCTGCACATAAAAATGCACAGCTCAGAAACACCTGAAAAGCATCAGGCGTAACAAAGACTTGGTCGACTTCTATCATCCGGACTGTAACCGTCGGCTCTGGAGTCTCACCAGATCTGCTGACCTTTGTTCATAATAAACAAAGCGCTCGCGGGCTGTTGATAGATTCTTCAATCTTGTCAAATCACCGCCGGTGGGGAATTTCGCCCCGCCCCGAAGTTCGATTAAGTAAAATTAATACATTAACTTTAAACCCATCTTCTTACTTAGGCAATAAGTACGGTCATCACCATAATGAAATTCTCCATTTTATATTCAACAAACTCCTGACCATATACTCAGTATTGCTATACACTCTTTACTCAAAAATAAATATTCATTGAATAGGAAAACGTCAATGCAAACCTCCTCCAGAAGCGGCATATTTTACGCATTAACGGCTTTTACGCTTTGGGCCATTGCGCCAATTTATTTTAAGGAAATGTCGTTTGTTCCCGCGCAGGAAATTCTAGCCCACCGAATCATTTGGTCTTGTGTGATTGTTCTCGTCTTAATCGTGCTGCTGCGTTATACCGATGCTTTAAAGACGGTTTTACGCTCTCGTAAAGCGCTCACAGCCATGCTTGCCTCTACTCTTTTAATTGGTGTCAATTGGGGAACCTTTATTTGGGCGGTACAAAACAACCAAATGCTAAGTGCCAGTTTAGGTTATTACATCAACCCGCTTATCAGTATTTTGCTGGGCGTGATTTTCTTTAAAGAAAAGCTCGATAGAGTACGTAAAGCGGCGGTCGTGTTGTGCTTTTGCGCGGTGGCTTTTGAAGTCATTCAATTTGGCTCCTTGCCTTGGATCGCTCTGGCCCTTGCTTTAACATTTGGTTTTTATGGCTTGGTACGTAAAAAAATTGCCGTCGATAGTTTCACTGGGATGGCCATTGAAACAGCTATTATGCTGCCCTTCGCACTCTTGTATTTAGCACTCAGTCCATCGCCTACTGCCAATATTTTTGACAATAGCGCCCATGTAAACTGGCTTCTGTTTGCTGCAGGCCCTGTCACTATGGTGCCATTAATGTGCTTTGCCGCAGCGGCAAATCGCGTGAGTATGGTAACGCTTGGCTTCTTCCAATATATAGGTCCAACAGGCATGTTTTTCCTAGCGGTTTTTTTGTACGACGAACCGCTTAGCCCAGAAAAACTCACCACCTTTATTCTTATCTGGTCAGCACTGGCTATGCTGATTTTCGACTCTGTTCGCCGTCTACGTAAAACAAAAATAGCCCTTACTGATAAATGAACACCCTAATTGCTTTATTAAGAGGTAGTGATAAAAGCCAAGTCTATGACTTGATATTACTACCTTATTAATATCTTTTTACTCAGCTCTTTCATTTGTAAAGACTGACGACTCCCCGTCATAAACAAGGAAGTACAGCGGTAACCTATTGAATGATCTAGTTATTAAGTTATGAATCCCTATTGTTAGCAGCATCTACAACAAGGTGATTTATGACTTATGAATATTAATATCCAAAAAACCTTTGCCAAAACATTTTCAACTATCTTTTTTACCCTTGCAGGCTTTGTTGTCATTGCCAGCTTCGCCGGCGCCATCAGTGAATACAATCACGGCGAAAGCCTCACCCAAGTCATTATTAAGATTATCAATTCCAACATCATCGCTATTGCTGTATTTGAGCTGGCGATGGTGATCAATAAGGAATACGGCAGCGATAATGAACATGACGTTATTGTTTTATTAAGACGAACTTTGCCTAGGTTTATTGGCACTGTTTGTGTTGCCATGGCATTAGAAGGCTTGATTATGGTGATCAAATATAGCCAACTCGATATGGCTGGGAACTTGTATTACCCCGTGGCAATTGTTGTCAGTGCAGGCTTCTTGCTGATTTCTTTGGGAGTATTCCTTAAATACGCACCTCGTGAACATTAGTAGAAATTAAGCCACATTTATTAAGAAAAGTTTGTGTCTGACCATGGTGTTTTTTTTGTTTCTTTTTTAGCCATCAAGCCTCACAATCGCGGCATGTTTAGCTACTGATTATTACACAATGAAGATCATCTCGTTTGACGCACTAAGAACCCTCCACTTGCCTCAAGTTAAGTACATTAAGCCTGAGTCTATGTACGATCATTTGGAGGAAATAAAAGAAGCCGATTGGCTGTTATTTCCCCAATACTGGCAACTTACAGCCTTGGTTCACGGACTAAAAAAACGTATTTTTCCTAGTCTTGCGTCATACATGATTGGTCACGACAAAATCGAGATGACTCGCACATTTCGCACCGTTGCGCCGCAACAACACCCTTATACAATTATTGCCGCTAACACACCTTATGAAGCGGAAAGAATTTGGGATGACATGCCATCGCCTTTTGTGGCCAAAATTCCGAAAAGTAGCATGGGCAATGGCGTTTTTTTGATAGAAACCATTGGCCAATGGCGTGATTACGTTGCTAAAACCGATGTATTGTATGCGCAGGAATATCTGCCCATAGACAGAGACATGCGCGTTATTTGGGTGGGCAATAAAATTGTTAGCGGTTATTGGCGCCTACAATCTGACAATGGTTTCCATAACAACATCAGCCAAGGCGGACAAGTGGAAGTCGCGCTGATTCCAAAAGAAGCTCAAGATTTAGTGACTTATTTGGCCGAATCATTGGACATCAACCACGCCGGATTTGATATCGCCATGGTAGGCTCTGTACCTTATGTGATTGAAATTAACCGTATTTTTGGTAATCAAGGACTGCCAACGATTCAGCAGGATGTGAATACAGAGCTGCTTAATTACCTCAATGAACAGCATTTATTATCAACCGCCACACTCACAGATCAACCAATCGGTTTTTAATTTGTCGACCAAAATGGCTACCAACCCTTGGCATGGCGGTTGGGTAGCGCCATACAGTGCTAACATTCAATGGGATGTTTATCGCAATCAAACGGGTAGTTTGTTGGTAAAAATGCTTTATAACGAGCAAGAAATCGCGTTCAAAGACAGCTGTAAACCCATTAGCGCTGGCAGTTATTTTTATCAATTTTCTGAGTTAACACGTTGCTACAATAAACGATAAAAAAACGTTCATAAAAAAAACAGCCAAGATGCATCACCGCACACATGGCTGTTTTTTTTATATTGAAACACTCAAACTATTACTTCACTTGTCTGGCCATCACGATCATCTTATCAAGCGCAACATTCAAAGGCTTGGCAACTTCCGCTCTGATTCGAGTGTAAGCCGTACAGTCATTTATGGCCGCAGCGTATTCTGTAAAGAGCTTTTTCTCTGAATACCTTTCATTAAGGTGCTTAAAAAAGGTGTTTTTTTGTCTATCAAAAAGCTTCTGCATCAGCTTGGCTTGCGCTTCGTTACCGCCATACATGCTTAATAACTTTGGCGTGATCACGTCATCCTGCAAAAAATTTCTATAGCCGGATAAACCGCGGTGAACGATAACCATATCTTCCGAGGAATGATGATCGGAAAAGTTATCCAGTTTGGTATCTACAAACTCCACCAGAGCAAGACACGAGTTCAGTTCGTTAATGGAAGGGGACGCTGCAAACATCGCAGGCGAGCAAAGTAAACCGATGACAAACATTAGGGTGATTTTCGTTTTCACAGCCCTTCTCCTTGTTATTATTTTTATAGCGGTTCAAACGATAACAGTAAGCCGCATACTTAAAATAACACTAAGGATAATTTAAACAAAACTTATCGCAAATAATTATCAACAATACTTCGGTACTCTAAACAATAAACAAGCCCTATTTAGCTTTGCATTCAGAAAGCACTCGTTTACTAGAAGGAGGATTGTTTGCCAGTTTATTGGCGGGGCGAATAGGCCTTGAGACTAAGTTGCCACCACAGTTTGGGCAGCGGCCATTAGGAAGCTTAGTCTGAACGCAATCGAGGCAGAAAGTACATTCAAAACTGCAAATCATGGCATCTGCAGCCGACGGTGGTAAATCCTTATCACAACACTCGCAATTTGGTCTTAGCGCTAACATACGTCACCCTTCAGCATTCTCGAAAAAATAACTATCT
Source organism: Marinomonas sp. ATLA20 (assembly GCF_057180105.1). Lineage (NCBI taxonomy): Bacteria > Pseudomonadati > Pseudomonadota > Gammaproteobacteria > Oceanospirillales > Oceanospirillaceae > Marinomonas > Marinomonas sp. ATLA20. The sequence continues at coordinate 362,696 of NZ_JBXUKU010000001.1, read as the reverse complement.
AAAGTATTGAAACGCCACCCAAACCTTATAGGTGGCGAACAATAAACCGAAAATAGCTAGTTAACGATCAACTCGCTAGGGTAAAACGCGCCATCGTTTGTTTCATCGCCGTACTTTGACCATTGAGTTCTTCCGCTGCGGCAGCCCCCTCAACAGAACCCGCTGCATTTAACTCAACAACGTCACCAACAGAAGACATGGCTTGAGTGACTTCATTCACCGCCAAAGCTTGCTCACCGCTGGCAGAGGCAATCTTTGCAACAATGGCCGATGTTTCACTAATGCCGTCAAACACTGCCTGAAGCGATTTATTTGTGCTTCCAGCAATAGCCACACCATTTGCGGTCTTAGACGATGATAGCTGTATCAACTTCGCCGTTTCAGCCGCGGCCCCTGTGCTTCTAGAAGCCAAGCCACGCACTTCATCGGCCACAACAGCAAAGCCTCGTCCTTGCTCGCCCGCCCTTGCCGCTTCAATCGCCGCATTAAGCGCCAGTAAATTGGTCTGCTCGGCGATTTCATCAATCGTCTTAATGAAGCCAGCAATACTTTCTCCAGCGCCTTTAATTTCATTCATCGCTGTAATCATTTCTCGCATCTGTGCTTGGCCTTCAACGACCGCTTTTTGAGCTTTATCAGCTAGCAGATTCGCCTCTTTAGCGCTTTCGGCGTTTTCACTGGTTTGCACTGACAACTGTTCCAATGCCGCCGAAATCGTCTGTAAGTTGTCTTTTTGTTGAGTCGCGCCCTCAGCAAGAGAATGACTAAAGATTGATACTTGTGAACTGCCAGCAGCAATTTGATCGCCTGCATTCTGAATATCCATGAGAATCGTATTTAAATTCTTCACCATGTCTTGCAAGGCTTGCCCAAGGCTGTCTTTGTCTGATGCCAAAACCACTTTTGCCGTCAAATCCCCATCGGCGATTTTTTGAGCTAGAACCGCTTTGGCCTTTAAGCTCTTCACCATGTTCTGAATCGCGGCATATAAGCTGGCTTCTTGTTCGTTATTATTCGGCAAATAAACTTCTAAATCCCCATCAGCGACACGTCGAACAACATTCGTTACCAACGCAGGATCACCACCTAATTGCGACGTGGTAGAACGAGTAATCATCCAAGCAATCGCACCACCCAGTAAAATCGCAATAACGACAATCGCCTCAATCACATACATGGCGGTTTCATTGCTATCTATCAGTTGTGGGCCAAGTATGTCTTGGTTTTTCTTAATATCTAACTTCAGGCCCTCTGTCAGCTGAGTAACCTCAGCACCCACTGGGTTTAATGTCTTGTTGATTACGTCATTACGCTCGACGATGACAGAAACTATTTCGGAAAATGCCTGTTTATAGGTCGCTACATCTTGAATAACGGTAGCTATTAAGACTCTGCGGGCTGGATTTTTCAATTCACTTTCTAGGGTTTTTAATTGTTCATCAAGGTCCGAAAATTCCTGATCGACTCGATCAACATCTACCTGCTCGTTGGAATCCAGAAACTTCATCACATACAAACGCGCAAGCAGCAAACTTCTTGTAGCCAATGACGCATTGTAAGCCGCCGCCATATCACCATCGTCTTTTGCAGAAACTAATATTTGGGTCAGGTTACTTTCGATCGCAGGACCAACAGTACTCAAACTATTATTAAACAAGGCGTTTCTTCGCTCTTTGAACGTGACAACTTGTTCAAAACCAGCAACATAGTTTTTCAATGAATTTTCCAACTCACCTATAATTTTCTTACCTTCCGGTTTATGAAGGTCTTTTGATGCATCATCAATTAAGTTCTGAGTTTTCCCCCAATAAAAATCAAATGCCTCTTTGTTTTTCACATGTCCTGTTGCTATGTAACTCTTCTCTTCCATACGCACCATCAGCATATTCGCTTGTACACGCCCAACAGCATTAGTCGCTCTCGCCAGAGAGCGGTATTCTTCAAAACCCGTTGATGTATTAGTTAAAGCAAAATACGACGTGGAGCCGACAATAGCTAACAGAAGAATGACAACCGAAAAACCTAAGAATAACTTTCTTGAAAAGGTGAGCATTTCCTTTACCTCAAATTGAATAACGAGACATCCGTTATTCAAAAGTAGAAGGATATGTGCAAAAAAAGCAAATTTTTTTGTATTTATTTGTAATGTATATAAAAAGAGCGCTTTTACTCAACTAAAAACGCTCCTTGAGATGGAAAGCAGCTTCAAGACTGAATATTTGGTGCTGTCTTATTAAGTCGCTTAGGATGTTTCTCCCAACGAACTTTGACTTCGAATTGTTGACTGTCTTCATCTTCATAAGCACGCACCTTAAGACGCATTAGACCTTTTGGATCAAGCGTTAACGTGCCTTCTTTTTCTTCGTTAAATTCCAGTTTGCCTTTCGACAAACCTTTTGACAGGGCTTTTAGGACATCTTGAATATCGTCGGCATCCAATAAGGCTTCGTATTTAAATTCTGTTTTCGATTTCATAATGCTTATCCGTAGATTCCTTGCAGTTCTTCGGCCGAAATGACTTTTGCGGTCGGGTAATCACAGCTTAGCCCAACAACGCCAGTGTCTTTACCAATCAAGGTCGCACCAATACCGTGGCCTTTTAACCCTTCAGCGGTACGAGAATGGCAGTCTAAGGTGATATCCGCTTCCACATGTACCAAGCCTTTTTTGATGGTTATTCGTTGGCCTTGCTGGCGGTTAATATGCCCCTGAACAACCACATGAATACCGGCCTTGTGAATGGCCTTAACGCCTCGATGAGTCAATGGTAAGTCGGCGTCGCGGTATTTGGTTCTAAACGTGTTGGCGATCGAGCTGTAGTAAAAACTAAACAAGTCACGACGCTTCAAGTTCTGATGGAAGGCTTTATTCGCATACTTGGTGCCGCTTTTCAGTAGCATTTGCCCCATGCTGTCATCTAAACCTGCATGCAAAAACAAGAATGAACCACGCTTTGCAACCAACTCCATCTTGCGGAAAAACCAATTGAATTCGCCCTTCTTGTGCAAAAACAACTGCTGACATTTCAATGAGGTCGCATACACTTGTCGTAAGCTCAATCCGGCTGACAAGCAGTGTTTCTCGAAACTGTGATTTTTCGATTCCATCTTGCGCACTTCACGGTCGATGCCTTCTGCAGTCAAAAAGCCGGCCGCGTGAAATGGGAACGCTTTAAACCAGTCATCTCCTGGGAATAACAACTCTCGACACTCGTCTTCATCGGGAATTTTCTTATCCCATTTTGTATCCGCTAAATATTCATCGAAGACTTCACGAAACAGCGGCACAACTTTTTTGCCCATGCGCACGAAAAAATGCTGATTACCCACGTCTTTTTTACGCGCCAACGCTAACAAGCCCATCAGTAACCGTAAATCATGATTACCAGCCAATAAAGTCACCCGCGCTTTTAGCTTATAAAGCTGTTTGACACTACGCAGTAATTCAAGATTACTCGGCCCTTTGTCCAAGCAATCACCACCAACGATAATCTCAGACTGCCTGCCTTTTTTGGTCAGAGAAAGATGCCCCAAGCCCGATTTTTTCTTGCGCTCTGCCACGCCTGCCGCGATCAAGGAATTTTCAAAAGCCACAGCATCCGCATGAGGGTCAGAAATAAACACCACGGAACGTTTTGGCCAGCGCAGCTTATTTTTCTTGAATAAAGAAGGTGTTTTGTTGGCTTCTAAAACATGGCTATTTACCGAGCTTTCATCCCGAGGCCAAGCGGTCCACTCGCTCGGTAAACGAGCGATAATGTCAGCATGATGAGGACGGTCTATGACGGTTGGGATGGGGCTTTGCATTGTTGATTACCTTTTCTATTAAAACAGCCATTAATCAGGCGCGTGGCATTTAATCCAACGCAGCGATTAATTCATATGCACGATCAAAGTCGATCTTGCCGGTGAGTCGATAAACGTCCACGTTCGCCAGTTCACTACAATAGTGCGCCACAGAATCAATGGCGTTCAGATCGGCAAACTCACCCTTCTTATCTTGATAAAACGGCCCTGGGCGCTTACGCAACCCTTCGATGACTTCAGCCTGAGACGACAAATCAACCGACTCTAATTGCGTCGGCGCAGCGCTGTCTAATGACCAATCCAACATGATGAGACGAGACAGGTTTGCAGCTAAAACAACACGGTTTGGGCCGTATTCATCTTCGATTTGAACATCGTATTTTTCTTCCAAAGACCACAGCTCACTTTGCGGCATTTGGCGCAAGGCTTGTTGGCGCGCTTCTGGCAAGATGTGACGTAAACGCTCGGCGTGCAACAAGGTGCCTGGGTTTACTCGTGGCAGCTTTGCCAAGCCGATGGTTTGAGTGCCTCCATCAGCTTTCTTAAACTCTGTCTTTTTTAGCAACAGTCGATCATTGGTGAGAAAGTCACGCTCAGGGTTTTCCAGACAACGCAGCATCAAGGTGGACTTGCCACCGCCTGATCCAGCGGCGATGGCTGTAGCTTGGCCATTTACACAAAACGCCGACGCGTGGCCCAAGGTGAAGCCTTCACGTAAGTAATGATTCAAAAACTGATTGTTAATGAAGTTAATAACTTGTGCCAAGTTAGACGCACAAGGGCCCACAGCAACCGCATGATCTGGGCGCTGTAAAAACACCATACCGGTTTTGAATTTTTTAATCCAACGTCCACCAGCCACATCAAGATAGCCTTCTTTACGGCCTTGTTTGCCTTCTTCACGTGGCACATTTAACCAATCTAGCTCATCGCCAACGACGTTTTGCTCCATCACATACAAGTTCAAAGACGTTGTCGTGTGAGCCTCGGTCTTCAAATAACTACGATAATAATCGGCAATACCAGCCAACAACATGGCTTCATTGGAATGCACGATAACCGACAAGTCGGCAAAATGAAGTCGAATCGTTTCGTCACAATGACTGAGTGCTTCGTTTACATGGGGCAAGTTCAATAGGGTTTTAATCATGATGCCATCTCCTTCTTCTGCAATGCGCCTTCTTGTACAACACCTTTTTGTAGGGCACATTCCTGTAAAACAAAGTCCGCGTACACAGTGGCAGCGTCAATATCGCAACCTTCTAACGCGCCTTTAAAGCCACCGAAAGCCGACACCTCAAACACCACTGGACCTTGATCGGTCAGGGCAATATCTACCGTGGTAAAACTCAAGTCATAACAAGATTGCGCTCGGCGGCCTAATTCAATCAGCTCGGCATCAGGCTCAAATTTTTCATACTTGCCACCGCTATTAATCGTGGTGTTCCAAGAGTCTTTATTGCCGACGCGCGCGTAAGTACAAAGGTATTCGCCACCGACAAACACCATGCCCAAATCTCGACCATCCAGTTTCACGGTTTGCTGAATATAATAAATCGACTGACTCTGACGATACTCTTCCAGCGCGTTACGAACAAATTCATCGCTGTCGTCTTGGGTTAACATGATCATGCCGCGGGCTTTGGTGGAGTACAGCGGCTTTAAAATCGCGGAGCCAAATTTTCGCACTGTAGCAAAGGCTTGTTCTGGGTTCTCTGTGATACGCGTTTTTGGCATGGGGATATTGCCTTGCTGTAACGCCAGAGTACCGCTTAAGCGGTTTACCAAGTTACCCACACTTTGAGTTGGGCTAAACAGTTTGACGCCACCGCGTTCCGCATAAGACAACAGATGAATACGGTCTTCTGTGGCAGGCGCATAGACTTCGCTGATCTTCTTGATGATCAAACCGTCCAGCGTCATCAAATCCAAGTCTTGATACATCAATTGATTGGTGTCTAAGCGCAATTCAACTTGGCTCATATCGATCACAGCACGAAAGCCAGTTCGCTCTTCAAGGCGATCCGCCAATACTTCTGTGGACCATTTTCCCGGGATGCCAATGACCCCGATTTTCGGCTTATTCAACGTAAAGCTCCTTAAGCGGTAAGGTAAATGTTTGGGCTTGTTCTGTGGTGCGTTCTTCTGACGACAGCTTTGCTAAGCGCTCCAGCAAATAGCGAGCACGTAAATGCATTCGAGAAGCCAGTTTTTTATCAAAAATAAAGCGTGTAGAAGTCGCAAAAGAACGGGCTAGCCCGGCGGCTAAGCGCACCTCAAACGTGGCATCTTGTTGGCGAGCAGCAAAGCGTCGACCAAAGCGATACACCTCTTTGGCGCTTTCCATCATCTGTGTTCGCGTCTCACCACTTAATACTTGCAAGCGGTAAATAGAGACCATTAACACCGACAAATCCTGAACATAATCAAAGTAAGACGCGCGATGCAGATCAATAAAATACACACGTTTTTCCGCGTCATCGTAAATCAGATTATCGACGTTAAAATCCCCGTGGGTCAGCACGGAAAAAGGCGCTCGCCATTGAGCTTCGTGTACCGCTACGCGACGTACTAACTCATCAAAGCTTAGACTGGTGTAACCACAAATGCGTTCTTCGTCTTTAAAAAATTCAGGATGAACCTTACGACTGTCGCCAATGCGTTTTTGCAGTTGTTTCATGAAATTCGCCGTACAAGACTCCGGCGTTAGACTGGCTTTCCATGTTTGATTAAGGGTTTTAAATAAGACTTTTAGCGCGGCTTGTGTGCCCTCTTGGTCACCATCGAGTAACAAAGCTTCCAAGGTCTTTCCCGGAATATGTTCGATCAATAAAGACGATTGCCCATTGCTGTCATCGCTCTTCCCATTGATTTGAGATGTGCCTGTTTGAGAAAGAACGCTAGGGGCTAATCTAGGATCAATATTGCGCCATTGATTCACGCCAGCCACTTCTTCTTCAATCTTGTCGCGATCGCCTTCTTTGTAAACCGCCAACACCTCTTTACCAGATTCATCCTTATGAGTAATCGCCGCAATCGCACTGCCAGAGCGAGTCAACGCCAAGCGGCGAACTTTCAAATCTCGCAGGTCATAATTTAGGTTGGTCGCGCTGTCCAATAAATGGGGGTAATTTTGCAATGTCGCCACTTGGCCAAGATCCGCTTTAATCAAGGCTTCAGCCACCACGCCTAATTGTTCTATCAGGCGTTTCACACTGACATTGCTTAGAATCGCAGCGCGCAGTTGGTCATCGCTCAGATCGAACTTCGCTTGCAAAGTTAACGCTTGCAGCTCGTTATAGCTTGCCAGTAGCTTATGCGTGCGTCGGCCTAGCTTGATACCCGTTCGTCGACGATTTTCGCTCACACCGACTTTCACTAAGCGCAAAGCACGTCTGATACGTTTCACCAACTTGCGGCACTCTGGCCCAGTCGGATGCTCGTAGGCTTCCTCTAGCGTGCCCTCACGGACACAATCGAAGCAATGCTTGGTCAACATCTCAAGGGCGATCACCAAGGTATGCATGCCACTGACTTGAGCATGAAAACTGGTATTGGCTTTGCGACGTTCTAATAAACGCGCCGTTTCAATATCGGCTTTTTCGCGCAGCGCTTGCACATAACCACGACGCCCACGAATGCTCGACAATAACTCAACAGAACCTGATGTAAAAAAAAGCTCAACGAGATGACAGTGTGTTTCGACCTCATGCAAGAGAAAAGACACATGCTCTTGCAGAGTCGCCACAACTGGGGGTGAAGGCATAACATTTTTCCCTACTACTTTTACCTTTGACTATACAGACAGTAGAAAGCATCAAGATGACATTTCTGTGACAACGCGGTATCTAACTGAATGATAAATAAGCGAACCATCCCTTTAATTGTTCAAAACACCACCACTTAAAACATGACTTATCGTCCAAAATATCGTTACTATCGAATGAAACGAAATGCTTTCAGATCAAGGATGTGCTTCATGACAATTAATTTTAGACAAAAAATTCGATCTAACCGCCTTCATAACAGCCGTAATTCTGACGACACAAAAATAGCGCCACAGGGCGACTTCGAAAGTGACAGAGGACGCATTATAAATTCCGCTGCTATTCGTCGTTTGCAGCAGAAAACCCAAGTCTTTCCTCTTGAGCGCAATGCTGCCGTACGCAGTCGTTTGACCCATTCGATGGAAGTTCAGCAAGTTGGGCGATACATTAGCCAGTTGGTATTTCAGAGTTTATCGAAAGACAAGGGAAAGCTAGAGGAATATGGACTGGCTGGATTAGACCGCCAATTCGAATCCATCGTCGAAATGTCTTGTCTGATGCATGATGTGGGCAACCCACCCTTCGGTCACTTTGGCGAAGACACAATGATCAAATGGTTTGAGAAGCACTGCGATACTTTTTTGGCGCGCTTCACCAAGCAAGAAGAAAACAAAAATACCACAGAGATTCAACTGAGTGACGAACTGACCGCGCTAAAACGTGACATCTGTAACTTTGAAGGTAACGCTCAAGCCATTCGCTTGGTACACAGTTTACTTGCGCTCAACCTCACCTATAGCCAACTGTCTGGCATTATAAAATACACTCGTCGTGGCGATACTTCCAAGCCAGACAAAAATTACCTACAAAAAAAGGTCGGCTTTTATTTGAGTGAAGCGCCCTTTATCAAAGCATTAAGAGAAGCGTTAAATATTCAAGAAGGAAGACGCTCCCCCTTCGCTTACATAATGGAGGCCGCTGACGATATTTCTTATGGTGTGGCTGATATCGAAGATGCCGAAGAGAAAGGCATTTTATCTATTACGGATTTACCAAACATTTTACGTGAAGAATTTATCAATACTTGCCAATCAGATGATTTCAAACTGCCAGTCAATCAAATGATGGATGAGATTATTGCCTCTGCCGAATCCATGTATCGACAAAACAAAATCGACAGTATGTTCTTTGTTGGACTGCGTGTAGGCATCAATAAAGAACTGCCGAAATACGCTTGTAAACGTTTTATCGACAATATCGATGCCGTATTCCACGGCTCTTTTAACAACGCCCTAATTGAGGATGGTAGCTATCATCATGCAGTGGTCGAAACACTCAAAACAGTGGCTCGAAAATACGCCTTCAGCACGCCTGAAGTAGAAGGACAAGAGCTACAAGGCTACCGAATCATCAATGGACTACTGGATATTTATGCCCCATTACTCAAACTAGACAGAGCCAGCTTCAACAAGGTTCTAGACAACGATATAAAAGCACCCGCATACGAGGCGAGAGTATTTAGAAAACTCTCACAAAAACACATTCGTGCCTATCGAGCCGCCATCGAAGACAAAACTCTGACTGACTTCAAAACTCATTTCAAAGGCAGCACACTTGAATCCATCAGCGACGATACGTGGGAGTTTTACTTTCGTTGTCGCTTAATTCAAGACTACATCAGCGGCATGACCGACCAATTCGCCTACGACGAATACCGCGCCTTGCATGTGATTGATTAGAAAAGGAGACAATATGAAGGGACCCAATCCAGATAACAAAGAGCCGATGAAGGGCTTCCCACAAGTAGGTTATCTCAAAAATTTCATTACCCGAGACAATATAATCGTTGGCGATTATACCTATTACGATGATCCAGATGGGCCAGAACGTTTTGAAAACAATGTGCTTTATCACTTTGATTTTATTGGCGATAAGCTCATTATCGGTAAATTTTGCGCCATCGCAAAAGACGTTAAATTCATTATGAATGGTGCCAACCACGCCAACGCAGGTTTCTCAACATATCCGTTTTACATCTTTGGTAATGGTTGGGAAAAAGCGGCGCCAAAGGCAGGAGATTTACCCTACAAAGGCAATACGAATATAGGGAATGACGTCTGGATCGGCTACGACGCCACCATCATGCCCGGCGTACAAATCGGTAACGGTGCCATCATCGCCAGCAAGTCCGTCGTAACATCAGACGTGCCAGCTTACAGCGTGGTCGGTGGTAATCCTGCCAAGGTCATCAAATACCGTTTTGACGAGCTAACCATTCAAGCATTACAAGACATTGCATGGTGGGACTGGAGCGCCGAGAAAATAACCCAACATTTAGACGCCATTGTCGGTGCCGATTTGAATCGGTTACATGCCGCCAAAGACGACTAATCAAGGCAAGTACTAGGAAGATTAATCACATGACCATCAACATCCGCACCATACAAGCAACAGACGCCGCCGCTTGGTCAGCCCTAAGAATCGAGTTTCTACCAGAAATCAAAGATATCAGCCAAGCGGAAGTCGATGCTTTCTTTCATGGAAGCTATCCAAATGTACAAGAGGTGTTGATTGCGCTTGATGATGCCCAAAAGATGATCGGATTTATCGAGCTGAACCTTCGCGACAATGTCCCTGGCAGTAGCCAGCAAACCACGCCTTACATCGAAGCTTGGTTTGTTTCACAGGATTGCCAAGGACAAGGTATTGGCAAAGCCTTGATTCACGCCGCCGAGGAATGGGCCAAACAACAAGGTTTTCAGGAACTTGGAAGCGACGTACCGATAACCAACGAAAAAAGCGTGAACCTTCACAAACAACTTGGCTTTAACGAAATAGAACGCGTGGTGTGTTTGCTGAAACCTTTGAAGAGGTAAATATCATGATCAAACAAGTCGGCCCAACAGAGATAAGACTTAAACACAAAGCTAGTTGTCATTGTGGTGCAGTTGAATTGGAATTAACTCTGCCTAACGGCATCGAAAATCCAAGGCGCTGTGATTGCTCTATTTGCCGTCGTAAAGGTGCCATCGTAGGTTCTGTCACGCTAGATAACCTTCGCATAGTAAAAGGCCATGATGTGTTAAAGCTTTATCAATTCAACACCAACACAGCCAAGCATTTTTTCTGTTCAAACTGTGGAATTTACACTCACCATCAGCGTCGATCCTTTCCTGATTTATACGGCTACAACATAGGGTGTCTTGAAGGAGTGAACCCTTATGATCTTGGTGAAATAGAAACCACCGATGGTGTCAACCATCCGTCTGATAGGGCATAGCATATGGGTACAAATACCGAGTCAGACAATAAACCCCGCTGCGCGTGGGCCAGCACCGCGCCAGACTTTCCTCATTACCACGATAACGAATGGGGTTTTCCTGTCGATGACGATCAGCGCTTATTTGAAAAACTCTGCTTAGAGACTTTTCAATCGGGTTTGAGCTGGCGCACGATCTTGAGCAAGCGTGACAATTTTCGTCTCGCCTTCGAGAGTTTCGACTTTCATAAAGTGGCATTATTTGGTGAGAAAGAAATAGCAGAATTACTTAACAACCAAGGCATAGTGCGTAACAAACGCAAAATTCTTGCGGTGATTAATAACGCGCAACGCGCTATTGAAATGGTCGAAAGAGAAGGTTCGCTAGCCGCGTTTATCTGGCGTTATGAACCTAACGAGAACACCCTGCCACCACCCGAAACCCAAACCACCTGTCCAGAATCCGTTGCCCTTTCCAAAGAACTCAAAAAACGCGGCTGGCAATTCGTTGGTCCAACGACCATATACGCCTTCATGCAATCCATGGGACTCATCAACGACCATGCGGAAGACTGTTTTCTGCGGGAGGAAATTGATAAAGCAAGGAAGGGGTTTGTGAGGCCATAAAAACACATCCCATTGATGCACTCATTTTTGCGTATGAATCACGGCTTTCAAATCAAAATTAAGGGATTTAAGTACTTTTACTATGGTGTCAAATTGCGGCCGAGAACCGGATCTGAGGGCTTTGTAAAGGCTTTCACGCCCTAGCCCGCTGTCTTTGGCTATCTGAGTCATGCCTCGTGCTTTGGCAATATGACCAAGTGCATGAATAAGCTCGTCAGTATCACCATCTTTAAGCACCATAGACAAATACGTGGCAATGTCTTCGTCGGTACGAAGTTGCTCAGCCATATCAAAGTTGGTCAGTTCTTTTATTGAAGTCATCTTGTCTCACCCAGTTTTGTGGCTCGCTGTTTAGCCAATTCTATGTCTCTGCTTTGCGTCGATTTATCGCCACCAGCCAACATTATGATCAAAGTCGTCCCGCGTTGAACGTAATACATTCTCCAACCTGGTCCAAAATGCTCCCTCATTTCATACAAACCATCGCCTACAGGCTTAACATCGCCAAGTAATCCACGTGACGCCTTTTCTAAGCGGCGAGCCAAACGAATTCTAGTCGAGTGATCTTTTAGTCGGCGCAGCCAAAGGTTGAACTCATCCGTGAGTTTAATATCATACATAAAAAATCCGTATCCATTTGAATACAGTATGGTTGTTTTTTAACCTAATCTCAATGTTTTTTTCCACTTTCATACAATCCATGGGACTCATCAACGACCATGCAGAAGACTGTTTTATGCGGAAGAAGATTGATAAAGCGAGGAAGGAGTTTACGCGCTATAAGCTAACAAAAAATATCATATAAGAAATTTACTTTTGAAGAAAAAGCGCCTAATTTTATCTAATCTGATTTAGGAAAAAATGTGTAATTTTCATATTTAACTATTAGATAAAGAACATGAAAAACTACAGTTTCTATGTGGGTTAAAGAACATAATTAAGGACAGCCTAAATGATTTTTAGCAAGAAAAAAGACAAGCCATCGACTTCAACCCCAGAGAATCAAAAACTAAAGCAGTGCCATGATGAGTTAAACGCGATAAAGCAAAATACTGCCTGTATCAGCTTTGATGTGAATGGCATTATATTGGATGCTAATCCGATTTTCTTGGAAGCTGTGGGCTACACACTAGAACAAATCGTCGGTAAACATCATCGTATATTTTGTGATGCAGAATATACAAAGTCCACCGAATACAAAGCATTTTGGGATGACCTCAAAGCAGGCAAATCTTTCCACGGTACTTTTCTACGCTTTAAGCAAAACAAGCAACCTATTCACCTAGAAGCCAGCTACTTTCCTGTGTCCGATGACACAGGCAAAGTGACGAAGATACTCAAAATAGCGAACGACATCACCACGATACAAGAATCCTTGGCAAATAAGAATGCGGTGTTGACAGCGTTAGACCGTTCCCTTGCAGTCATAGAGTTTGATCCTGAAGGCAATATACTCCACGCCAATAACAACTTTTTGAGAACAATGAAATGCGAGCTAAAAGCCATTGTTGGTAAACATCATAAAATGTTCTGTGATGATAAATTCTACAGAGAACATCCTAATTTTTGGTCCGAATTAGCACATGGACAGCATTCATCTGGGCGCTTCCAACGCTTTGATGGCGAAGGAAAAATTATATGGTTAGAAGCGACATACAACCCAATTTTTGATGAAAAAGGTCGCGTCTACAAAGTCATTAAGTTCGCTTCAGACATTTCAGAACGCGTTAATAATGCGATGAACGCGATTGAACTGGCCGCAGCCACCTCGGAACAAACCAGCCAAGTATCGTCTAATGCCGTCAGCATTCTGAATGCATCAGTACAAACGTCCAATGATATTGCAGACAAAGTAAAAGATGCAGCAGAAATAGGTGATTTGCTTAAAGTCCAATCTAAAAGTATTTCAGACATCGTTGTCACCATTCGCTCTATTGCCGATCAAACCAACTTGCTTGCTCTCAACGCCGCGATAGAAGCTGCTCGAGCTGGCGACGCTGGGCGCGGCTTCTCTGTAGTGGCTGATGAAGTCCGTAAACTGGCCAGCAATACCGCCACAGCAACAGCAGAAATTGCCTCGGTTGTAGAAAAGAACCACAACCTGATCAATGAAATGGATGAAATGCTGAGCTCAGTAACCGGCACAGCACTTCATGGCAAAGAAAGTATTAACGAAGTATCACGAGGTCTCACTGAGATTTCAGCAGGTGTGGCGAGGTTCGTCGAAATGGTCGACAAAATGAAGGATTAACCCTTTTCATCCTAAGAGCTAACTCAATCAAATCGAGTTAGCTCTTTGACTCCAAGCATTACTTCACTTCCTTTCAAGCAATATCATGTTTCAGTAAAACGCCCTTTAATTGTGCAAAAATAAAGTATTGCATCGAAACATTTTCGGTCTTAACGTCAATTATTGCTGGTCACAAAATGCACGATTAAGTCTTTTCAATCAGGCTTGAATGATGGACAGTGGTAACAATAAGAATGGTGCAGTGAATTAATTTATGTCAATTAAAGAGATAGCAACCCAGTTGGAGTTGTCGGTATCCACGGTGTCACGAGCACTGAACGATTACCCAGACATTAGCCCGAGTACGAAGAAGCGTGTGCTAAAAGAAGCAGCGCGACAGGGCTACCAATTGAAAGGGCCAGAAATGGCGCACTGGGTGCAAGCAAAACGTGTGATCACGGCGATTATTCCTTGCCAAGACACGCAATATCTCGACCCCATTCTTTCGAAGGTGTTGGCTGGGACTCGACATGCGCTGCAAGCAGAGGGTTATTTACTGCAAGTGGTGGCAATCGATACCGGCAAACAGGAATTAAGTGAGTTTGAACGCCTAGTAAAAGCGGGCGATCAAGACGGTTTTCTACTCCTTCGCACTCGGGTTAACGACCCGAAAGTCCATCGTTTACTGAAACTTAACGTACCTTTTGTGTGTTACGGACGCACCGAGCGCGCGGCGCAATTTGCTTGGCTGGATTTGGATAATTACCAAGTCGGTCATTTAAGCCTTAGCCGCCTGTATGAACAAGGACACCGTCAAATTGGCGTGGTGTCAGTAAGCGATCGGTATTTTTTCGCCCAAGAAAGACGACGCGGCATTCAAGATGCCGCCGAGCAAGTTGGGTTTTCTCTTGCGTCTGAACAATGGTTAGAAGTGGGCTATGACGAGGAAGAAAGTTACCTCGCTTGTGCCGAATTTTTGATCCAGCACCCAGATATCACCGCGTTGATTTGCCTAACCAGCACCAGCGCGCGTGCCGCCGCATTGGCGGCCATGCGATTGCACAACACACAGTTTAATGAAAGAGAAAAAACAGTATGTGTGATTGGTTGTGATACACCCGCAGATGAGCTGACCGCCAGTATGGGGATCACCAGCATCCAGCAAGCGCCACCAGCACTAATAGGTGAGCAACTTGCCCAGATGATGGTAGCGCGCATCAAAGGGACTCCGGTGAAGGACCTACAAGTCGTTTTAGCTCCGGGGGTTGTGTCGATAGGACTTTAATAACACACGTTTTTAGAGTCGTAAGAAGCAGACAAATAACAACAAGAGGAAGCCACAATGAAAACTAAAACGTCACTATTCGTCGCCGGCACAGTGCTGGCAAACGGACTCCTGATAAGTCAGCTCGCTCACGCTGCCACAGTAGAATTTTGGACAGCACAAACCCAAACTGATCGCTTACAAAATATCGAATTACTTGCCAGCACCTTTGAAGCTTTAAACGATGGCGTGACGGTCAAAGTCGTCGCGGTTGATGAAAACGAAATGGCAACACAAATGGCCGCTGCCGTTGCTGCTGGTACCACTCCGCAACTGATTGAAGTGAACTCCGAAATCATCATGGCGCTGGGAGAAGAAGGCGTAGTCGACACAAAAGCACACCAAGACGTGATCAAAGACATCGGCAAGAATCGCTTTCATAAAGGCGCACTGACAACACTCGCGTCACCTTCTGGTGAGTACTATGGTTTGCCTTATCATGGTTTCATACAGGGCATTTGGTATCGCAAAGATTGGTTCGATGAAAAAGGCTTAGCGGCACCAAACACTTGGGAAAATATCGAAACGGCTGCCAAAGCGCTGACCGACAAAGCCAATAATCAGTACGGTATTTTGGTCGGCACCAAACAAGACAGCTACACAGAACAAGTATTTACTCAACTGGCACTATCCAATAATGCCAGTGAATTCGATGCCAAAGGCAATTTGGTTTTCAACAGCCCGGCGACTCTCGAAACCATCGAATATTACAAAGAATTAGCTAAATACAATCCGCCAGGCCCACAGAACTGGCGCGCCCGTGATTATTACTTACAAGGCAAAATGGGCATGTTTTTCTATTCCACTTACATAATGGATGATCTTGCTCTCGCAGAAGTCGCTAAAGGCTCTTTGTCTTCGGAAAATTTCAAAGAACTTAGCGGCGGCACCTTCGACCCTGAATTGGTGAAAAACACCGCGTTTGCACCGATTATCACTCACAAAAGCGCCGCATCTTACGGCACCTTGTCTGGTCTTGTGGCGCTGAAAACGAAAAGTGCGGAAGACACTAAAGCCACCAAAGACTTCATTGAATTTATGTACGATCCAGCCAGTTACATCACCTTCCTCCACATGGCGCCAGGTGGTATGAATCCTATGCTAAAAGGCATTGCGGAAGATCCAGCCTATTTGGAAGACCCAAATGGTGTATTCAAACTCTATGGCGCAGAAAAGATGAAACAGATCGTTTCTGGCTTTGACGACATTCGCTCTTTCTCTGTGGTGGAAGGCAAAACCTTCCCAGCGTCTGGTGCCATCTTTGCTAAGTCAGTCATTCCTCGCATGATCTACGACGTGACCATTGAAGGAAAAGATCCGCAAGCGGCCCTAGACAGTGCAGAAGCGGAAATGAAAGCCATCATGGGTCAATAAAGTCTCAACCCCCTCCCTACCTCCCCCTTAGCAGGGGGAGGAGCGCTAAGGGCTTTGTATTATTCCCTCCCCTTATTAAGGGAAGGGCTAGGGTGGGGTTAAATATAGATAAGGGAAGCGACTATGTCTTCAATTCTGGTAAAAAGCGAAGCTCGGCTCGGCCTGAAACTGGTCGCGCCAGCGGTCGGCATCATTGGCTTGCTGGTGATTTACCCAATACTGTTCAACATTTATCTGAGCTTTTTTGATGTTCAACTCAATGGCACCAAGACGTTTGTCGGCATGGAGAATTACACGGATTTGCTCGGCAATCCGCGTTATTACCATTCCATCGGCGTGTCGGTTATTTACCTAATCGGAACCGTCGTCGGAACGACCGTGTTGGGCTTGGCGGCCGCCATTTTGATGAATCAAGAGTTTCGCTTTCGCAACCTTGCTCGCGGTTTGATTCTCCTTCCCTACTTCGCACCGGTAATTAGTGTGGTGTTTGGTTGGCAGTTTATTTTCGATCCTGTGAACGGCATTTATAACCACGTGGTGGTCGATGTGTTGCACCTGACCGACACACGGGAAAACCTAATCGGCAACCCAGACTCGGCTCTCTTTGTCGTGATTGTTTTCGATATTTGGAAGCATTTTCCGATCGCCTATTTGCTGTTTCTCGCCAAGTTACAAAGTGTGCCAAAAGATCTCTATGAAGCCGCTGCCATTGATGGACAAAACGCGTGGGGGCGTTTCTGGCATGTGACCTTGCCAGAGCTAAGATTCGTCATTGCCACCGTGGTGCTATTACGGGTGATTTGGAATTTGAACCGCTTTGAAGATGTTTACTTGCTTGCACCCAATGTCGAAACCTTGCCAATTTTCACATATTACCAAGCGTTCGCAGGCATCGTCGATCAAGGCGTAGCAGCCGCGATTTCAGTGATTCAATTACTCGTGCTGGTCGGTTTAATTTGGCTGTACGTTCGTAAAGTCCTTAAGTGGTAGGGGAAGAATATGATGAATAAACGCTCAACCACCCAGTCTGTGATCTTGTATGCTCTGGTGCTCGCTTTGGTGATTTTCTGCGTGTTTCCATTTCTGCAGATTCTCTCGACCTCGTTAAAGCACCCAATTGATTGGGGCAACCCGTCTCTCATTCCGCGAGTATTACATTTGGATGCCTACAAAGAGCTGCTTGGCTTGATGCCTGCAAAAGAGGTCGATGTACCCGCTAGTGTGCAACGTTTACTCGACAACCCAGCGTTGTCGGCCGAGAAGAAACAAATGCTGCTGGAAAAGTTTAGCTCCGGCGGTGATGTGTTTCCATTTGGTCGCTACATGCTCAATACCTTTGTGATTTCCTTTATCACAGGAATTTGCTCAACTTTCTTGGCCTCTCTTGCGGCCTACGCCATTGCACGCTTACGCTTCCCAGCGCAGTCCTTAATGGCAAACGGCGTGCTGTTCGTCTACATGGTTGGCGGTGTTTTACTGATGGTTCCGCTTTATCAAATGAGCGTTAACGTCGGCTTAGCATCCAGTGCCGCAGGGACGATTTTCAGTCTGTTTTTGATTTACCTGATTCAGACCTTGCCCGTCGCCATGTACATGCTGGGCAATTACTTCCGCACCATTCCCTTCTCCTTAGAAGAAGCGGCAATGATGGACGGTTGCTCAAGAGTAGAAGCCTTCTGGCGCATCATTATGCCCTTGTCGAAGCCCATGCTGTTTACCGTGTTTATCTATTGTTTTGTCATCGCTTGGAACGAGTATTTGTTTGCTTCCGTGTTCCTCAAACAATACCAAGATTTCCAAACCTTGCCGCTGGCATTACAAACTTTGTTTACCTCGAAAAACGCCATTTGGGATCGCATCATGGCCGCGTCCATGTTGACGCTTTTACCTGTGGTGATTTGTTTCATGTTGGCAAATAAACATTTGTCAGGCGGACTTACCGACGGCGGCGTGAAAGGATAAATATGATTATTGTGTTTCATGGATATTTTTTGAAAGGTTAACAACTAACAAAACGTCACGAGCGAAGATCAGACAAGGAAAAAGTGAGCGAAAAAGCGGAGTTTATAGTTATAAATGAGCATTTTGAGCGATCTTTTGACGCAGTATCATCGAGCGCAGTAGTTTTGTAGGAGTAGAATATGAGTTCAGTGATCTTACGTAACGTAAATAAGTCTTATGGCAACTTGCCGATAGTGAAGAACCTCAACCTAGAAGTAAAAGACGGTGAGTTTGTCGTGCTGGTTGGCCCAAGTGGTTGCGGTAAAAGCACCACGCTGCGCATGGTGGCAGGGTTGGAAGACATCACCCAGGGAGAAATCCAGATTGGCAGCCGCGCCATTAATGATTTGCCACCACACAAACGCAACATCGCCATGGTGTTCCAAAACTACGCCTTGTATCCGCATATGTCGGTGCGAGAAAACATCGTCTTTGGCTTGAAAAAATCAGGGGCGGACGCGGAGACCATCAAGACAAAACTGACTGACGTGTCAGAAATGCTCAAGCTCGACGATTATTTGGATCGCAAACCCGCAGATTTATCTGGCGGTCAGCGCCAACGAGTCGCCATGGGGCGCGCTCTTGCCCGAGATGCGGATGTGTATTTGTTTGATGAGCCCTTATCGAACCTAGACGCCAAACTGCGTCATCACATGCGTACCGAAATCGCTCGCATTCAGCACCAATACAACATGACGGCGATCTACGTTACCCACGATCAGATCGAAGCCATGACCTTAGGCGACCGCGTTGTCGTCATGCGCGATGGCATCGTCGAACAAGTCGGCACGCCAATGGAGATTTACCTGCAGCCGACCAACACCTTTGTCGCGACCTTTATTGGCTCTCCCGCGATGAACTTGATCGAAGCCAAAATAGAAGGCGAAGATCTGGTATTCGACAATTACCGACTGCCAGCGGCGAAAATCGCCAATGTGGACTTACACGACCTTAAATCCCATGACACAGTGTTAGTGGGCATTCGCCCTGACTTCTTTGAAGACAGTGCCTTATCATCTCCTAGCGATAACCTATTTGAATTCAACGACATACAAGTAGAACTGGTGGAAAACCTCGGCTTCGACAAAGAAATCATGTTCAAACTCGGCGGCGAAGACGCCAAAGCCCGACTCGACTTACGCTCCCACGTCAAACGCCAAGAGAATATCTCGATGTCGGTAGATTTGAACCGAGTCTTGCTATTCGACACCAGCCCACAAGGCATGCTGTTGAACTCTGGGGAAATTTGAGGAGATCAGACGCCAAATAAAACTCTATTCTTAGTTGGGTAGGATCAAAAAATGAAGTATATTTTTTTATTCAATAGATGATGTTGTATAAAAAATTATGTCCCAATCGACCTTAGACACAAGGCTCACTTGCGAGCCGCTATCAAGCGAACCGCAGCTGATTCAGTCGTTGTATGCTGCGCTGCTCGAAAAAGAAGGCTTTCATACTTTTCTCGATTTATTGGTGAAGTCTATCAATGCTTGTGCCGCTGAGTTGGTGGTCATTCGAAAAGCCCCTTTAAAAATAGAGAACATTTGGTACGCGGGCCTCTCTTTGGAATTTATGGAGTGGTACATTAGCAACAATATGATTGAAAGCGATTTAGTTTCTAACAATGCCATTCATTGTCGCCCTGGATTATTTCAAACTGCGCTATCTTTGATTGAGCAAGTCAAACACCTGCCAGATTACGATCGGTGGCAGCAAGATCAAAACATGATTGATAGTGCTTGGCTCGTTATCGACAGTACAGAAACACATACAACACTACTGGCTATGCAAAGAACGGTGGAGCAAGGTGCTTATCAAGACGTGGAGCTTGCACAGCTCAATCGTTTGGTACCTTTTATCAGACAAGCCGTACTGCTATATAAACAACTTGATAAAGCCAATGTCGCAACACAGTCTATGGCTGCTCTTATTGATGCGCTGCCCAATCCCAGTTTCATTCTAAATGAACGATCTGAGCTGATTTATGCGAATCAAAAAGCCAAAGACTTCTTATCAGGACACGATCAAATATCTGTCAAAAACAAACGTCTTGAGTTCAAAAATGCCCAACATACAAACTCATTTTTAACGGCGTCAACCCAAATTATTCGTGCCAGCATGGGCCAAGGTATTTATGATAATGATGTCATTATCTTTAAGGCAAGTGGCACAGAACCTGTAGTTATGACGCTTGCCCCAATTGAAGGCAGCGGTATTTTGGCCACTTTGTATGATAGCGCTAAACGTTCAATGCCTACACCAGAATTGATCGCGGCGTATTTTGATCTATCCCCTGCCGAATCTAAGCTGTGTGCCGATTTAGTTCTAGGGATGAGCTTGAAAGAAATTGCCGAAAATCGTTCTAAAAGTGAAGCTACCATTCGTTCTCAGCTAAAACAGATATTTCCTAAGGCTGGCGTGAATCGTCAAGGTCAGCTCATCTGTACCGTCCTCATGGCATTAATGCAGTGATTCTTGCTACCACGACGACTAAAAAACAGGCCCTTCATACCAAAGGTCTGAACATTTAACGATAGCTATATTTAACGCAAGGTTATGGTTTTATCAGTTCAGCAAGGGGTTGTTTCGCTTCGGCTAAGCCATCTCTTACACCGCTTTTGTTCTCAGTTGTCTGATTTTGGCTGAGCTTGTATTTGCCCTGAATGTCAGTCACGGTAATTTCAATACCAACGACTGCGGCTTGCAGTTTATCGATGTATTCTTGCGGCGCATCGGAGATTGACCAAGGAGCTGGTTGTTCTTTCTCATGAATATTGGTGAGTTTTTCCAGTAACGCTAATTTCCATTTAACGTCGTGGATAAAGTTGATATTACCTTTGATATGAACCGCTCGATAATTCCAAGTTGGAACGGCTTTACCATCTACTTTTTTGGAAGGGTACCAATTTGGTGAAATATAGGCGTTTTCGCCTTGGAAAACCGCCAAGACATCCGCTTGGTTCGCAACGTTCTGCCACAACTTATTCGCCTTGGCGATATGAGCTTGCAAGCAAACTCTCTTCTCATCATCAACATGAACCAACATAGGAATATGTTCAGCGTTTAAACCGTCTTCACCATTCGAAACTAACGTCGCGAAGGGAAAAGCTTTCACAAAGGCGAGCAGCTCTTCTTGGTCGTTTATTTCGAAATGCTTTGGTGTGTACATATCAGCTACCTATTTAGCATTAAAGTATTTAATCACTCAACAATGCAGCAGCACTACCACAAACTGTCATGATAAACAGAAACCACTTCAAATGGCTTGGGTTGGCTTTAATGGCCATTTTCACGGCGAGGAAGGATCCTAGCATGGTACCAGAAGCCAGTATTAGGCCAGGAATCCACAGAATCTGATCATTCCAAATAAAAACGCCTAACGCTAAAGCGGTAAAGCCCAACGTACAGACCATTTTTAGCGCGTTTGTTTTAACCAGATCGTAGCGTAAAGTACCAGCCAAAGCCGCAATAAGAATAAAGCCCACGCCAGCTTGCACAAAGCCGCCGTATACACCTGCAACAAACAAGGCAATCCATGCACTTGGCTTTTCTGATACTTTGAAAGGGACTGTACCTTCTGGTGGCGCAATCATGGTAGGACGGACGATCATGATTAACGTCATACCTATCATGGCACTCAGCAAAAGCGGTTTTAGCCAAGTTTCTGGAGCATAACTGGCGGCAAATGCGCCGACGACACCACCAAGTAACGACGGAATCATCACCGGAAGAATATCTGCGTTATCCAGTTTTTTCGCTTTACGAAAGCCAAACGTGGCGGCTACATTCTGTAAAAACACGCCAACCCGATTGGTCGCGTTGGCGATATCGGCTGGCATCCCCATTACCATTAAGGCTGGCAATGTCAGGTTAGATCCACCACCTGCGAGAGTATTAATAATGCCCGCAAGAAAACCAGTCCCGATCAAAAGCGAAACAGTGAATACACTGTAATCCATAACATTGTCCTTAAATGGGGGTTATATAAATCAGAATAAAAATAGGAGGGGATGATAAGGATAATAAGCAGGATTAACAAAAGGTTTTTTGGTTTCTTTTAGCAACTAAATAAATACAAATTACTACAGACATATGTTTAAAAATGACCTAGATTAATAGCAGTGACAATGGAAAATTGCATTAGAGAACCCTGCCACCCAGCACCCTTCTTTAATTCGTTATAGTCCTTACATTATATTCAGTACTCAAGTGAGGTATTCATGACAGTTAGATCTAAAATAATTGCGCTAATGGCTGCGGGCGTTATTCTCCCCGTTTTCATTGTCTCTGCTGTTATTATCAGCGAAGTTCGTACCAATGCCCTGAAAAATTTTGAGAATCAAAGTCAGGCAGAAATTGGCCATGTTGATACAATCTTCTCGATGTATTTGAATAACCTTGCTGAAAATGTGTCGTTTTTCGCAAGATCGGGCGCCCTAAACGAACTTACTCCAAACAGCATCGCCAGTTACGCAAACAAAACTACCCAAGAAATGATGACGCCGGATCAAAACTCTCCGCAAGAACAAAAAGCCTTTGCGCTAATGGACGATTTTGGTAAGACACACCCAGACTTAGCGTATATTTGGTTGGGGACAAACGACTCAGGCTATCTTCAATGGCCAATAGGTAAGAACGGCATAAAGTACGATTCTACAGAGCGCAGCTGGTACAAACAGTCTATTAATAGCAAAACGCCTATCCGTACACCATCCTATAAAGATTCATTTACAGGCGCGCCTTTAGTCGATTACTTACAACGTTTTGAAGGTCAAAACGGCCTGTATGGTACTGTCGGTGTTGATGTAACCTTAAAAAAACTGACAGAATTATTAGCTAAGGTGAAGTTTGGCGGAGAAGGTTATGTAGTCATGGTGGAAGATACGGGAACCGTTCTCGCCGACCCTGTTGATCCCGAAAACAACTTTAAAGCCATTAAAGATGCCTCACGCCCTTATTCTACACTTAACGACAGCAGCTCACTTCAAGAGTTAACCATAGGCGGAGAAAGATGGTTCGCTATGGTTTATACGTCTCCAGCCCTTAACTGGAAGTTTATTGGCTTGGTACCAAGCCAAGTTATTTACGCTCAAGCCAATAGCTTAATTGTCACTACTGTGATTATTGCGCTCGTCATGATCGTTATCTTTATGACAATTGGTGCTATTTTATCTGGTGTTGTTATTCGACCTGTCAGAGTAATGGCTGACCGCTTGACCGATATTAGTCAAGGCGAAGGGGATTTAACACAACGCTTAGAAGTAAAAGACAAAGACGAATCTGGTCAGATGGCATCAGCATTTAATCAGTTTGTCACATCGATAGACAGTATCGTTGGCCATGCCAAATCGTCTTGTGAACAAATCAGTCAGGTAGCGAACAAGTCTGAAGGTCTATCGTCAGAACTAAGCAACATTGTATCTCATCAAGTGAATTCTGTTGATCACGTGTCTACCGCCTTTAACGAAATGGTCGCTACCGCGAATGAAGTGGCTTCGAACTGCAGTAGCGCAGCGGCCGCTGCGGAAAACAGTGAAACACAAGTACAAGAAGGCAATAAACTGATTCAGCAAACGATGGACTCTTTGAACAGCCTAGAAAAAGAAATCCATAGTTCAAATGAAAGCATGATCGAGTTAACAAAAGACTCTGAAAGTATCGTGGGTATTTTAGACACGATTAAAGCCATCGCAGAACAAACCAACTTACTCGCGTTAAATGCCGCAATAGAAGCGGCTCGTGCAGGTGAGCAAGGTCGAGGATTCGCGGTTGTAGCAGATGAAGTCCGTACACTAGCAGGAAGAACGGCAGAATCGACTACCGAAATAGATAACATGCTCACGAAGCTAAAACAGCAAACAGGATCGGTTGCGAACAAGATGAGTAACAGCGTTACAGTCGCAAAAGATTCGGTTGTATTGGCTTCTCAAACCTACCAAGTGTTTGAAAAAATCCTTCACTCTGTGTTGGAGATTAAAGACATGATGATTCAAATCAGTGCCTCTGCAGAGGAACAACATTTGGTGGCAGAAGAAATTAACACCAATGTGATCGTGATCCACGATGGTACAATTAAAACCAGCGATCTTTCTCAGCAAGTGTCACAAACGGCAACCGCACTTAATCAGTTGTCGGCTGAACTGCAAAGCATGGTAGCACGCTTCAAGTCTAGCCAGCCTTAATCATCCTATTGTCAAAAACAAGAAAACCTAGCCCCAACATCTGGGCGCTAGGTTTTTTTATTAACAATGAAAACGCTATAAACGCTCTAATAAGCAATTAACAACAGCTTGATTCACACTGTGCGCAAGATCAGGTATAAGGTCATAAGTCGTCCTTGCGCCGCAGCCTATAAGCACATCATACGCCGCTTTAGACCATTGATAATCAATCACATTGTCTTGATTGCCATGGATAAAATGCACTTTCGTATCCTCTGCAGAATGGGTTAGCACAGAATCTACTGGCTCTTCAGGCAATACAGCAAACCGCCCCGATAAAGACACTATTTTTTCCGCTAATGAATCGTCCACCATTTGTGCCGAAGATAAAGACATAATCGCGCCTTGAGAAAAGCCTATCAAGGTGGTTTGCTCTGCGTTTAGTGCGCTTTTTTGTTGCCAATACTTTATGGTGTCAACAAAACGCGGCATCGCTTCTTTTATTCGTTCGACACGATTTTCTTCCGTTACTCCTTGCACAGAGAACCACTGATAACCCTGCCCAAAGTCAGACGCATCAGGAGCTTGTATTGAAACAACAACCGCATTAGGAAATGATTTAGCAAGAATATCCGCCATAGGAGCTAAACTTTGCGGCGTAGCACCAACACCATGGAATAATAAAAACAGACGCGTTGGCGAGCTAGGTTCTTGTATCAAAAGAGTAGACATGCAGAATCCTTATAAAAAATCACTTAATATCATGAGTACTCTATTATTTCACAAAATCAATATATATAGGCTGTTTCTTAAATCTCTATTTCATATTTAGAAATAATTAGAAACAGAATACTCACATTAAAAAATACTCGTCCACTTTTCGGTTGTTGCTGCAAAGGCAAACACGCTAATCTCATTCAATCAGCACAACGTCAATAAAGATGAACTCAACTATCATTTAAACAACGGACTAGAGCATGTTAATAACCGATGAGAAACAAGCCGATGGCTATTATCAAGCCCTACTAAACCGAGAGCCGAGCTATGTTGGTGTGTTTTTTGTTGGTGTTAAAACCACCTCAATTTTCTGTATTGCAACGTGCCGAGCACGCAAACCAAAACGTGAAAACGTTGAGTTTTACACGCATTTCAAAGACGCCATGGACGCTGGTTTTCGTCCCTGCAAAGTCTGTCGACCTACTGAAAACGCCCATGAAGCCCCCTATGAAGTGCAAGCGGCAATGAATCTTGTACGAGATTGCACTAAGGCGAAAATCACCGACCAAGCATTAAGAGAATCTGGAATACGGCCCATCTTTGTGCGCCGTTGGTTTAATCAACATTACGGTATGACTTTTCAAACCTTTCAGCGTATGTATCGAATTAATTATGCCTTTCAAGAATTAAAGACAGGCAAAAGCGCCACCAATACTGCGCTGGATTCAGGCTACGATTCGTTGAGTGGTTTCGGTTACACTTTTAAAAAGTTACTCGGTCATGCACCGACTCTAAATTTGGAGAATGCTGTGATTTTAATTGATAGGCTAACAACGCCCATTGGCCCTATGTTTGTTTGCGCAACAGATGAAGGAATTTGTTTATTGGAATTCGTTGATCGACGCATGTTAGAAACCGAATTTGAAGACTTACAGCGCCGTTTAAAAGCGCCCATCGTAGCGGGAGAAAATGCGCATATTAAGCAACTCAAACAAGAACTAGAAGAGTATTTTCTAGGTAATAGAACTGAATTTAGTGTACCGCTTCATACACCAGGAACCGACTTTCAAAATGCCGTCTGGCAGATGCTTGGCACTATTCCATTTGGTGAAACCGCCAGCTACCAAGAACAAGCTACGCGTTTAAACAATCCCAAAGCGGTCAGAGCTGTCGCCAGAGCCAACGGCATGAATCGCATTGCCATTGTTATTCCTTGCCATCGAGTCATTGGCAAAGACGGCAGCTTAACTGGTTATGCGGGGGGATTAGAGCGAAAACGCTGGCTGCTTGATCATGAAAAAGAACACAGTCATAACCTCGTGAAAGGCTGAGTCAAACGATTCAAATGTCCGTAGTTTCATGAATACATCAAGGTTGTGTCATGGCAATGTAATTTCCATCTACAAGGCTTGAAATGACCGCTTAGCCAGTTCATCTTCTACACTTTAATCGTAATTAGATGGAATTCAACATGCCTACAAACATTGTTGCTGTATATGGAACGCTTCGTGAAGGACTGAACAATCACGAGCTTCTTGCCGAATGTAAACGCATCGGACTAGGT
This sequence comes from Marinomonas sp. ATLA20, assembly GCF_057180105.1. Classification (NCBI taxonomy): domain Bacteria; kingdom Pseudomonadati; phylum Pseudomonadota; class Gammaproteobacteria; order Oceanospirillales; family Oceanospirillaceae; genus Marinomonas; species Marinomonas sp. ATLA20. The sequence continues at coordinate 335,866 of NZ_JBXUKU010000001.1, read as the reverse complement.
TGGTTGACAGGGTTTCGCATGCACAATTTAGGAGACTTTCCAGCCATTACCTCAACTCACGACGAAAGTGGTCGCATCCGAGTCGAGTGGTATGACGTATCAGACGAAACACTCGCGTCTTTGGATCAACTAGAAGGTTATGACCCAAAGGCGCCAGATAGTTCTTTGTACATTAGAAAGCGCGTTTTCTCTCCTTACGGTAGAGGCTGGATTTATGTCTACAACAAATCTTTAGACCACGCCCCCTATATGGAAGCAGGCGATTGGGAACGATACTCCCGAACTTCTATGCCTCACCAAGGCGCACAATCGGCGTAGACAGTACTTTGGCTGTTTGAGCATTTTGTAATTTGGCGATATTCGTCACACTTGCTTGGACTTGATCTTCATCCGTTAACAAGCCAAAACGCACCACAAAGCGCTTGGATTCACCAGCCGCAATCGTCGGTACCAAACCTAACTCTCGCTGATAAGAACGGTTATAAGCGAAGCTGGTGCCCGGCTCGATGCCCACCACGTAACCTTGCTCCAGTGTGTCCGTATTTTTCCACACGGTAAGCACTGGCAAGGTGTCGGATTGATAACTCACCTCAATACCATAGCTTGCATTTGCATTGTGTAATAACGCATGAGAGAAACCGTCTTCGTCACTCAGCGGACGAACATTAAACACCATTTCGTCAAAGTCTTTAGTTGGTGCAGGCATCTGATTCCAATCGTTCAAACCACCCGCTGCGTAGTCATTAAATGGGGATATTTCTGCAATAGGAACATGCAGCTGAGCGCCCTTCTCAAGAATCGGCTGAGCAAAGTTATTGTGATACATTGCTTGGTATTCGCGCGGGTAACTGCCTTTGTTAGTCAAGGTATCTTCAACCAGCAAATACGGCTCGTCTGGCGTCAGTGATAAGACAGTTTGCAGCTCGAAATTGGTGGACTTGAAACGTTTCTCATCAACCCTACCTCGCAAGGTCACTCGATACGGAGGCACTTGTTCCACTTCTAAAACCACTTCGTCAGCAGGCGTGTTCTGGATACGGCCATGCAAGGTCAAAAACTCATCGCCATCTTGACCTGGGTGACCTGCCCACTGGTAACCACAACGCACTATCATCTCGTTAAAACCATCCAACCAGCCAATGCCGCCAGACGCTTCTTGATTAACAAAGCTTGGATGCACGACTTCTTTGACTGGTGAATCCCAACCAAAGCGAACATCCTTTCCTGTCTTATCTTTTCTGGCCACATCAAGCACCGCCATGCCTCGGGTTGGCACAATACGAACCACAGAATCCCCCACAGTTAACGTGATCAAACGCGAGCCAGTTTGCTTACCGCCCATAAGACACGTCTGCTGTACGTTAATAGGAATGTCTTTCGGTAAACCCATTAATTCGGCAGACAGCGACAGATTTGCTACATCGATATGTTGCTGATTACTAAGAAGAACAAGTTGAAACATGGGCCAAGCTCCAGAAAAATTTCCTCATGCTAGCGCGAGCTAGATAACAAGGCTAGTCATGAAGGTAAAATCTGCTGTTTAAAAGTCCCCCGGCGCACATTGTAGACAAGTCAATCCTAGGTTACGCCAGCCTTGCACCACAGCGTCGCGGTCATCTAATACCAACCAAGGCGTAAAACCATCTTCGTGAATTTTCTCCAATAAGGCTTTTTTAACGTCCTCGTCTGGCAAGGCATCGGCATGTTCAGGACGTAAATAAATACCGTCACACGGAATATTGTGTTTTTGAATCCATTCAAGCGAATGCTGTTTATGGGACTCTGGACGGCCACTACAAATTAAAATATGTTGACCTTGTTGCTTGAGAATATTCACCAAGCGCAGTACGTTTTCGATCACTGGTGCGTGTTTCATATGCTCAAAAAAAGGATCCCAATGTTTTTCTGCACCGAGCACCCAATGGGCGACTTCGGTGTGGTCGAACTCGGCAAGCGTGCCATCTAAATCCACAATTACGGCATTTGGTATCATGTAAAGCTTCCTTTAAAAGGGGTGATTTCCCAGCCATTTTCATCTTGGCTAGGCACAAAAGAAATAGGAGTAACGTTGCCAATTCTTGGGCAATAAGGTGTGCCGTTTATGACCTTGTTTAAGACTCGATAAACGCCAGAGTGAGCGATGATTAGAGGCCACGAATGCTCGCTGAGGATCTCATTCAATGCGCTGAGCACACGTTTTTCAAAGTCTTGCCAAGATTCACCATTAGGCGGCGTCACGTCATAGGGCAATTGCTGTTCTATCGGGCAGCCTTCAAGGTCGCCCCAATTGCGCTCTTTAAGTTGCTCATAAGCCATAACGGGATGTTTTGGCACTGCATGAAAAGCGGTTTCTTGGGTCCGCTGTAACGTACTGGTTGCCACAAGGCTCCAATCAATGGCGCTTAATATTGGCGCCGCCTCTTTGGCTTGCTGAATTCCCGTTGCGCTTAACGGACTGTCAGTAAAACCGCCAATGCGAAACGCCGCGTTGAACTCACTCTGCGCATGGCGAGCAAAGACAAAAGGTTTAGCAAGTAAGGTCATAATCTAACTCTATACAATCTAACTCAATATAAGAATCTGCAGTGACGCTTGGGCCAAGGGCCTGTCGCCACTCATTTAGGTCTTTCATGGTGTGGAAAAGTGGAACGCTAATACGGCAGTCAAGATGATCCACCAACTGCTTTAGATCTTGCTTACGTGGATGCACATTCCAGCGCGCAAAATGCGCTCTGTCTTCGCTCACCCCTTGGCGAGCGTGCTCCGGCAGATGCCCTGTATAAACCGGCAAATATCGCTCTGGTTGTTGCAATAAAACTGCCGCTTCGCCACTCAACCCATCAGGATCACCACATAAAATCACTTTGGCACTGGGATTAAATGGTTGGCTTTTTATGTTTTCCAAGACAGATCGAATCTTGGTACAAACACTGTCTTTTGGTCCAGCCAACACGGTTTCAGGCCTGATGCAATCTTCCCCTAGAGTCCAATCATGGAAGCCGAGCGAAGTTAACCAACAAGCCATTTCTAATGCTCGCCCCGTTTGCGGTACTGGCATCAGCAATGCACGCTCGTCTCTAAGATAATGCAGCAAGGCGTTTTTACATTGCTCTAATGAATTGTCGTACAAACCGTAAGACGCATCGAGCAAAGCAACATTCGCTTGTGGCGGCATCGTAAAAGGATACAAACCGGATTCGAGGCTAAAATCACCGCTGTAAAAGACACCACCCCCAACATCAAGATGCAGCCATATGCCGCCAAAGGAGTGCCCTGCCGAACCGGTTGTCACCTTAATACCAGACACAGTCGTCGTACCACAAATCGGTAAGGTATGAAGGTTCAAATGCGTTGGCAATTGCTGCTGAACGGGTGACGTGGCGTATACCGGAACTTGGCTATCAATGTCGATCAAACCGCCCATGTGATCTTGATGATCATGGGAAATAAAAATCGCATCTAAGTGATCGGGTTGCGTCCAGCCTTTGTCTTCGCCCACTTCTAAGGCACCGCCCGCATCAAGTAAAAAACGAATTGGTTTTGTCTGACTATTCGCTTCGTAGGTCACCAAAATCGCGGCAGCAGTTTTCCTTCCTGCGCCACTTAGAATATCAATACTGACCTTCATGCTTCACGCTCAAGCGACCAAGCTTGCCCAAGACGAATATGATGCTGACTGTCTAGCGCCATCGGCACATCGCTGTACGCGAGTAGCCTCTGACTATCGTTTAGCGTTAACTCTATGTCGTAACGCTCACCACGAAAAATACAACTGTGAACGCTAACCGCAAGTGCTAAATCCTGCGAACTGACAAACTCAATATCTTGAGGTCGAACCAAAACAGAACTGGCAGCTTTGTCCGGCGAATATTGACGAATCAACTCGTGCAAATTGGTACCGCTCACGTATTGCGAAGGCGCCACCGCAGCAACAGACAACACAGAGCCGCGACCAATAAACTTCGCTAGCCAAGTATTTCTTGGTCTTGCATACAGTTCCTGTGGTGTTCCCCATTGCACCAACTGGCCTTTATTCAACACAGCAATTTTATCGGCCAATGACATAGCTTCGGATTGATCGTGGGTGACATAAACAATGGTCGCGCCAGTGCGTTTGTGAAAGGCACGGAAGGTTTCTTCCATCGTCGCTCGTAAATGTCTGTCTAAGTTGGCGAGCGGTTCGTCAAACAGCACCACATCTGGCTCGGTGACCAAACTACGCGCTAACGCCACACGCTGACGTTGACCGCCACTTAGTTGCGCTGGCAAACGATCGGCGAACTCTTCTAACTGAACAATTTCCAGAGCGTCTTGTATGCGCTTATTACGTTCAGCTGTCGGTATTTTTTGTACTTTCAGCGGATAGCCGACATTTTCTTTCACCGTCATATGAGGCCAGAGTGCATAGGATTGAAATACCATGCCGAAGTTTCTTTCCTCTGTTGGCACATGACGCGTCGAACTAGAGAGACAGTCATCGCCATGAATAATCTGGCCACCTGAGACGTTCTCAAACCCTGCCAGCATTCTTAAAATCGTCGATTTACCACAACCGCTTGGCCCAAGTAAGGCAACAAACTCACCCGGTTCAATGGTTAAGTTCAAGCCTTTTACAACTGACGCGCCATGAAAAGATTTTTCAACGCCATCCAATATCAACCGTGCCATGGAATCACTCCTTTAGGTAGACGAGGGGAAAACAGACTCAATAAGCTCATTAACCCTGCGACCAGTAAAACCACCAGCACAGCAATGGCCGAGGCCAAAACACTGTCGCCACTTTCATCGAGGTTAAAAATCAACACACCGAGGGTTTCATTGCCAGCGCTCCACAACAAAGCAGATACCGTCAGTTCATTAATGGAAATCAAAAATACTAATAATCCACCCGCAAAAAAGGCGGGGGCAGTGAGCGGTAAAATGATGTCTATCAGGCGCTGTATCGGCCTTGCGCCTGCTAGTTGAGCAGCTTCTTCTAAAGCAGGATCGAGCTGAGACATGGCACTTAATACCGGCTTCAAACACACGCTCAAAAAACAAGACAAATACGCCAAGAAAATAATGCCTAAAGTGCCGTACAAGCTGACCTCAATAAACGGCAAAGGCTTGGCGAACAACAAAATAAAAGCAATAGCTAAGACGATACCAGGGATGGCATAAGGCACTTCGATCAAGCTGGCGATCACGGCTCTGGTTCGCATTGGTAAACGCATCAACAAATAACCCAGTGGCAAAGACACCAGCATCAAAACGACAGCACTGAAAAAAGCCAAAAACGCGCTGTTTTCGAAGGCTCTAGCCGTAACACCTTGCCGCCCTATCATTTCGTAAAATGCAGAAAAGGTAATGGTATCAGCGTTCAATGGCATGCCAAGAGCAGGTACTAATGAGCTCACAATTAAAGCAAACAGCGGAGCGACCAAGATAAAACACAACACTAGGGCCAGCAGAATTTCGAGGGGCAAACGCCATTGTTTAAGACGAAAAGACAGCGATTGCGCGGTGTGACCCAACAAGGCATAACGACTGCGTTGCTGTAGCCATTGCTGTAACAACATGCCAGCCAATACCAACAATGCAATAATCATCGACAAGCCAGCTACTTGGCTCAGCATATCGTTACCAAACCCTGCCATTTGCTGATAAATCAAGGTAGGTAAAACAATATAGCCTGCTGGAATTCCTAACATCGCAGGAATACCAAAATTCCCCAGAGAAGAAACAAAGGCTAATGCGGCACCTGCAATAATCGCACTGCGACACAAAGGCAGAATGATATCGACCCAAATCCGAAACTGAGAAGCACGAGACAATTGAGCAGCTTCTAATAAATCCTGCGGCAATGAAATAAGCTGTGTACGTAAGGCCAAAAACACTAATGGCGCGCTTTGTATGCCTAACAATAAGGCAATGCCTTCTGCCGAATACATAGGTTGTGGGCTTCCCAACGCTGGCTCTATTCCCAGAGTATTTAAAATTGGGCTCGCAGGTCCAAATAATTGCAACCAGCTCAACGCCGTCACTTGTGGCGGGATCATCATCGGCAACATAAAGCAAAATACCCAAATACCGCGGCCACGAATATTGGTTAACGTCACCACAAAACCAAAGCCGCACCCCAAAACCACCGCGATAAGAGTGCCTAAACCTGAAGTGTAGAAACTATTACGTAAGGCTATCCAAGTTCGTTCACTGCGCAGTACTTCAGCCATTGGTGAAGATGCCGAAAAGGTAGTATGGCTCAAGGCTTCTACCAATAAACGTAGACTTGGTAATACGCTTAATGTTGCGATCAACACGAACAGCCCAATGGACAACCAGCGTAGATGGTTGTCCATTGACGTACTGTCCATAAAACGTCGTTTTATTAACGAAGGTGTCATTTTTCTTAACCTTCAAAGATCTTGCTAAAACGCGCTTTATTCGCCTCATTATCGCGCAATGTTTTTGCTGCATCGAACGGCATCAAGCGAATATCGGTACGTTTTGGAAAGCCTTCTGGCACGCCAATATCACTACGAGCTGGCAAATATCCTTGCTCTAACACCAAACCCTGACCTTTTTTGGATAATAAGAAGTCCACAAAGCGTTTTGCCGCGGCTTTATTCTTAGCTTCCTTCATAATGGCCACAGGTTCAGTGACCATGGACACGCCTGTTTTAGGGAAAATAAACTCTATCGGCGAGCCTTTCGCAGCTTCGCGTATTGCCAAAAAATCCACAATAACGCCGTAAGGTTTCGTTCCCGATGCCACTGCTTTCAGTACACCACCATTGCCGCCTTGTGCCATCACCTGATTGGCATGCAACTGCTCATAATAATTCCAACCTAGTGATTCATCATCGGTTAGCGTCGCAAGATGAATCAAAGCTGCTCCAGAATACAAAGGGCTTGGCATCGCGACTTGGTTTTTATATTCAGGCTTGACGAAATCACTCCAACCCGTTGGATGTTGTGGTGCCTTTTTATGACGAACAATACCTGTAGTAATCAGTTTCGTTCCGTAATAATAGCCATCTTCACTGTACAAACTGTCTTCGTATTGATCGCGATTAGGGCTCATGTAGGAGTACAAATAACCATCCGATACCATGGATTCCATGGTCACGCTGTCGGCAATAAGCAATACATCGGGTTTCACCACGCCAGACGATAACTCAGCACGCAACTTCGTCATTAACTTGGTCGTTCCGTCACGCACCCATTCCACTTTAATATCAGGATTGGCTGCTTCAAATGCATCCACCGTCATTTGTGCATCTTTGTTTGGCTGACTGGTATACAAGGTCAAAACATCTTGAGCTTGTACGGAAAGAGGAAAAGCAAGCGCCGCAGCACATAGCAACAAGGTCTTCTTAACGGTCATGGAGAAACTCTCTTTTTGATAAGTGAGCTGCAACAATACCGACATAATTTGACACTATAGTGACGAAAAAATTTCGTTTAATGCTGGATTACTTTCGTTTCGACAATTTTCACTTATAAAGCCTTATGAAAAGGACTGGATCACTATGAACAAAAGGCACTATGACATCGTGCAATGGGTGAATAAACAAGGACGTCAGACGCTACAAGCTGTTGCCGACGAATTTTCGGTTTCAGTACAAACCGTTCGTTCAGATATTCGGTTATTAGCGGAAAAAGGCTTGGTATTACGCAGCCATGGCGAAGTTATTCCTTTTCCTCATCGAGAAAACATCAGTTTCGATCAACGTCGAATACGCCATGCTGCCGGAAAAAAGCACATTGCCGACCTTTGTATAAGCAAGCTTGCCGACTATCAATCCATCTTTCTTGGAAGTGGTTCAACCGTGGCCGAAGTCGCCAACCAACTTGCACTATTTCAAGGTTTGCAGGTAATGACGACTAATCTTCATGCCGCACGTAATTTATGCGAGCACCCAGACTGTGAACTGACTATTTCAGGCGGGCGCGTCAGAATGCGCGATCAAGACGTTATCGGTGGTGATGCCATGCGATTTTTTCAGCGCTACAGAGCGGACATTGGCATTTTCTCTGTCGCCGCAGCTAATAAACAGGGCCATTTATTTGATTTCACTGATGACGAGGTCATGGCACGAGAAGCCTTGGTTGAACATTGCCATTATCGAGTTTTGGTTATCGACAGCACTAAATTTGATACAGAGTCCCGTTGTTTATGGGGAAAAATGAGCGATTATGATTGCATTATTACAGACCACAAACCTTCCTCGTCTTTACTCAGTATTTTGAGTTATCAAAACATTGAAATACTCTATTAACAATCACAGATCTAATATATAAAATGAAAAATCTTTTTTGGAAAACTAAGATAGGATAAAACCTTTATATGGATTGTATAAAAAATACTCTTGCTCTCAGTCTGTGTATAAGACTATTGTCTTATACACCCTTCCCCGTGTTGTGCAGAATGAGGCTACTATGAAATCACCGTTAAGAATTCGACAGCAAATTAATATTGGTTTAGTGGTCATTCTCTTGCTCGCTCTCGCCAGTATTTATATCGTTATTGAAATAAAGGTAAAACCCGACTTAACCGCAGAACGGCAAAGACAAATTACCGTAAATCAAAAAGGATTAACTGAATTACTCAGTGCCAAGCTAGAGAAAATCCAATTACTTACTAGTACCCTTGCATTAGCAGGCTCTCAGCTTCCTAAAGAAGAAGCGCTTTTCAAAAAGCTATTCCCTAGTATTATTAATAACCATGATGACAAAAGCATAGCGGGTGGTGGTATTTGGCCAGAACCTTCTGCATTTACATCCGGAACAGAGCGACGTAGTTTTTTCTGGGGGCGTGATGGCTCTAAAATGAGTTATCTCGACGATTACAATGATCCTGCTGGGTCGGGTTATCACAACGAGTCTTGGTACACTGTTGGCAAAACGTCTTCACAAAAACTGTGTGCTTGGTCCGAAGCCTACATAGATCCTGTCACCAATATTCCAATGGTAACCTGTACCATACCAATGAAAGAAAACAATCAATTTACCGGTGTCACTACGGTCGATATGATGCTCGATGGCGTTACCAAATCTCTTGAACAATATGGTACTGAAAACCAAGGTTATGTCTTCGCCATTGACCAAACAGGCCAAGTATTAAGCTTTCCAAAAGGGGAAGCTAATATAGTAAAAAGCGATGGCAGTATGCTTACGGCAACAGAGCTTGGCAATCAGCTTCCATGGTTAAAGCCTGCGTTGAAAAAAGTAGAGGGTAAAGAGCAAGTTATCTCGCTTGATCACGATGCTATTTTAGATGGTGCAGCCTATGTGGATTTAATCAAACACCCACAAACAGGCTGGACTATAGGCTTAGTCGTACCAAAAGAAAGAATGACGGAAATCGCTCAAAGCATGGGCTTATTCTTGATGATTGTCATTGGGGCTTTGCTCATCATTGTTAGCATCATCGCTATTTCTTTCTTCCGTAGTTTACTTAGTCAGATCACCCAAACAACGCAACAAATTCAAGAGCTGGCTGATGGCGGCAGCACCCAAGAACTGGAAGTGGGTAAATTGAATGAATTAGGTGATTTACGCCAGGCTGTGAATGCTTATGGCGACAAACTGAAGAAATTGCTCGAACAAATCCACATAGAATCTGCCAACCTTGTAAAAGATGCAGGTCGTTTAAGCGTATTCAGTAATGACTTCTTAAATAAGGCAAACAGTCTAAGTGATGAAAACACTACCTTAGCGGCGGCAACAGAAGAATTGGGAGCGACCTCTCATGACGTTGCCATGTACGCTAACGAAACCAGAGAAACCGTTGAACGCATTCATAAAGACGTACGCAGCAGTGGCGATAAAATGAATACCGTCATCGAAACGATGCGCTCTCTTACCAGTGCTATGAGCCAAGCACAAACCAATATTCTCAAGCTGGATGAAGACAGTCGTCGTGCGAATGGTATGTTAGGTGTGATTCGTGACATTGCTGAGCAAACTAACCTACTTGCACTCAACGCGGCGATTGAGGCAGCTCGAGCTGGGGAAACAGGTCGAGGCTTTGCGGTAGTGGCCGATGAAGTTCGTAACCTTGCCGCGAAGAGTGAAAGCTCTGCGGTGGAAATTGAGCAAGTTCTTGGCCGATTGCAGGTTGCGTCGAAAGAATCCGTTAGCTCTATGGAACTGGGGCACAGCGAAACTGAACGTGCCGTGTCAACTGCAGAGTCGACAGCGAATCACTTACAACAAGTGGTGAGCGCTTTCTCTCAGATCACAGATCAAGCAACGCAAATCTCGGTGGCCGCTGGCGAACAGCAAAAAGTGTCACAGGACTTGAGCCAGTTTGTCTCTCGCTTGCAAGAGTTAACTGGCAGTAACGCCAGCGACTCTAGTCAGCTTAGTCGCATGAGTAAAGAGATCGACGCCATTGCGAATCGACTCAATGCGTTGAAATAGATATATAAAATACAGTAGAACGACAAATCCCACGTTGAGAGATCAGCGTGGGATTTTATTTTATTAAAGCCATCGCCAGTATTTTGCAACTAAACCATGAATACGACGTCCGTATGGCGGCCTTAACAAGCCAAGAACATTCGGCCCACGTTTATGTAATACCGATTTGCTATGGGAAAAGGTACGAAAGCCTTCTTCAGCATGATAAGCGCCCATGCCCGATGCGCCAATGCCTCCAAAGGGTAAATCCGCTTGCGCTACTTGCACTAGGGTATGGTTGATCACCAAGCTACCACTGGCAATATTTTCCTCGCATCGCTTTTGATCTTCATTGTGTTGCGTAAACAAGTACATAGATAACGGCCGAGGTCGTTGCTGGATATAAGACAGGGCGTCGGACGGATCGGTGTAAGTTAAAATGGGCAGCAAAGGCCCAAAGATCTCATCCTGCATCACACTCAAGCAATCATCAGGTTGATGCAGCACATGCAACGCCAGCTTACCATCACTCTCCTCTGGCCCTTGGGGCATTAGATTGTCACACACGACTCCAGCGGCTCTGGCTTCGTCTAAATAGACTTTCAGGCGGTCTAATTGGCGAGTATTAATCAAACTCGTATAATCAGGGCTCAACACACCTTCTGGATAATAAGTTGCGAGCTCCTGTTTGATATAATCGATTAAGGTCTGCTTTTGCTCGGCATGACACATAACGTAATCAGGCGCGACACAGGTTTGTCCTGCGTTGAGCATTTTTCCAAAGACCAGCTTCTTAGCCGTATCACGCAAATCCGCTGATAGTGCGACCAGCAACGGAGATTTTCCGCCCAACTCTAAAGTCACTGGCGTTAAATGCTCGGCCGCGTTACGCATAATGATATGGCCAACGGACGTCGAGCCAGTAAATAATATGTGATCAAAAGGTTGCTTACTAAACTCATTAGCAATATCGGCCTCGCCTTCTATCACTTCCACCCAATCGCCTCCTAACGCCTGAGTTACGACATCGCGTAACACTCGATTGGTTTCAGGGCAGAACTCAGACAACTTCATCATCACTCGATTACCAGCGGCTAACGCCCCCACCAAAGGCCCTAGGGACAGCAACACAGGGTAATTCCAAGGTGAGATGATACCTATCACACCTTTTGGCTGATAGAACACCTGAGCACTGGCAGGTAAGGTGCTGATGTGAACATGACGTTTGGACGGTTTCATCCATTTAGCAAGGTAACGCTTTGCGTGTTTTATTTCCCCAAGCAAAGGAACAAGTTCAATCAACCGAGACTCTTCATGGGCACGTGTCCCAAAATCTTTTCGTAATGCCTCTAATAAAACGGTTTCATGATCCATTAATGAGGCTTGCAGACGAATAAGAACTTGTCGGCGCTCTTGGGCAGAGGGAAAGGCATTTTGCTGAGTCACCTTTTTCAGACGAGAAAAAGCCGAGTGAATATCATCTTTCGAAGAAAAAGTAGAAGAAACTATATTCATATGGGCCTCACAGCTCGTTATTATTTTGTGATCAAACGCCGTAGATTAACTACACTATCTAATGACTCATTATTAATGCAAGGAGCAAATCATGGCTACTATTTTATGTTACGGGGATTCTCTTACTTGGGGGCGGATACCTAATGGTGGACGTTACCCAAAACATCTATGTTGGCCGACCTTGTTGAACGACTTATTAGGCCACCAGCACCAAGTGATTAATTTTGGTTTACAGGGACGAACCACCATCTGGAATGACCCTTTCTTAGAAGGTCGCAATGGTCTGTCATACCTTCAAGCCGCCTTAGAAACCTTTGGCCCTGTCGATATTTTGATCCTGATGTTAGGCACTAATGATTTGAAGCGACATTTCCATGTTGGTGCCTATGAGGCCGCAAAAGGCGTCGAGAAACTGATCGAAAAGTCAAGAATGCCGAATGACAATGGTTTTCCTGCGCCAACCCTTGTCATAGTCGCTCCGCCAAATATTTTATCCCCAACGGGCTCTGTTGCTGAAAGTTTTGACGGAGCCATTGAAAAATCACAACATTTTCATCAGTACTACCAAGATATTGCCTCTAAGAACCAATGTATTTTTCTCAACGCGGCTGGGGTTTTACAACCCAGTGAAGTCGATGGGGTTCATTTAGACACGCAAGGAAATGAACACTTAGCAAACGCCATCTACCCTTTAATCAAAGATCGCATTTAGGTTTAAGCCATTGTTTTAAATTGATTTTTTAAATATCACCACACAAAACCAGCGTCTTGATTAAAAACAAACCAATCTGAAGGAACTAGATGCATTAAGACGCTTTTTCAGCATTTTGTTATTTATAGGCCTTGACAAAAGAGGTAATTCCTACAAGAGCAAAAGGAAAGAATGAAAATCGTATAAAATATGCACGATTATTCGCCAATAGGCGCTTTTTTACGAAATAATCGGTCGCTGTGTTTTTCTTACACAAAGTTATCCACAGGGTGGGTGAAAAATACGCAGAATCGAAATAAAGCAAAAAATGTAGTAGAAAGGCCGATATCTGACTCTTTTTCACTATCTGTATGCCTGATTTCCCTCTTTTTTGTACCTCGTAATTAACCGACAAATGCGTATGATTTATAGCAACTTGAACAAACGCAGTAAGGAGAAACGCAATGAAAGTAAGCTTCATCGGACTTGGAACCATGGGCTACCCAATGGCAGGACATGTAAGTAAAGCAGGTCATGCTGTTGTGGTCTTCAACCGGTCGACTCAAAAAGCTCAAAACTGGTGTGAGGAATACACAGGCACTTTCGCAACAACGCCTGCCATTGCCGCCCAAGATGCTGATATTGTCTTAACTTGCGTCGGCAATGACGATGATTTGCGCGCTATTTACTTAGGCCCTGAAGGCGTATTCCAACAAGCCAAAGTGGGCACGCTTTTTATTGATCACACAACCGCTTCAGCTGAAGTGGCTAAAGAACTTCATCAAACAGCGCAAGAACGTGGTTTCCACTTTATGGATGCGCCCGTTTCTGGTGGCCAAGCAGGTGCCGTAAACGGTGTATTAACCGTGATGATAGGTGGTTCGCAAAGCGATTTGGATAAAGCTCAGTCTGTATTAGATTGCTACGCAAAAGCCACCAGCTTAATGGGTCCTGTCGGTAACGGTCAGATTGCAAAAATGGTAAACCAGATTCTCATCGGTGGTGTATTGTCCGGTTTGTCTGAAGGGATTCGTTTCGCCCAACAGGCTGGTTTAGATATCGCTTCATTGGTCGACACCTTAAAATATGGCGCGGCTGGCTCATGGCAATTAGAAAACCGCGGTGAAACCATGGCGAAAAATGAGTTTGATTTCGGCTTTGCCATTGAATGGATGCATAAAGATCTAGGTCTGTGCCTAGCTCAAGCGGAAAAAATGGGCATCAAGATTCCATTAACTCAGGCGGTTGATCAGGATTACCAAGCGCTCATCGCCGAAGGTCGTGGTCGCCAAGATACTTCAGTCCTAATAAAAGCCCTCGATAAAAAGTAACCCATCCCAACCTCCCTCTTAGCAGGGGGAGGAGCTTGTGCTATTCCCCTCCACACTCCCTCTTATTTTCAAGGGGAGCATTAAGAAGGGGGGTTCTCTTTTTAACCATACAAAAACTCGCTAAAAACCCTCTTTCAATCTCTCTTTTTTCAATTTTTCGCATGCTTGTGAAAATAAATAACCCCTTTTCTTCCCTATTCCTTACGTAGCAATTTATCTGTAAAGCCTTTGTTATCAAGACTTCCGCTGCTTTATAGGAATTTTGTATTCATTACACGCATAGGACATATCGTTATTTCGATTGGTTATTTAAATTGGCTTGAGTAATCTTCAAAGACGCTGTTTTTGATGCTTCTGTTTATTCAGGATCATTATTTATAGCTAAAGGGGGCTCAGGGACGAGGCAGAGCAACCCCATTCGAACTAGGAGTTTGGATGGGGTTTGTTTTTAAAACTGTAAAAGACTCGAACTAAAAAGATGGCTCTTAACCTACCCAAGATAATCACAAAAGTAACGAATACCTTGATTCGACTTCCCACGTGTTAAACACGAATATAATTATGCTAATGGAGAGTTACAATGAAAAAAGGGTTAGCTAAACTGACGCTTGCACTCATGGCCGCTGGAGCAATTGGCACATCCGCTCACGCAGCATCCACACTAGTTTATTGTTCAGAAGGTAGCCCTGAGGGCTTTAACCCAGCGTTCTATACTGCTGGTACAACTTTTGATGCGACATCAAAAAACATGTTCAACCGTTTAGTCGAATTCAAACTTGGAACGACTGAAACAGAGCCAGGCTTAGCAACAAGCTATGATGTATCAAGCGATGGTCTTGAATACACTTTCCATTTACGCAAAGGCGTGAAGTTCCATTCTTCAAAAGACTTCAAGCCAACACGTGACTTTAACGCTGACGATGTAATTTTCACTTTCGATCGTCAAGGCAACAAAGAAAACCCTTACCACACAGTGTCCGGCGGCTCTTACGAGTACTTCACTGGCATGGGTATGGATACTTTGATTAAAGAAATGGTAAAAATCGACGACTACACCGTTAAGTTCGTTTTGACGAAACCAGAAGCGCCTTTCATTGCTAACCTTGCAATGGACTTCGCGTCTATTTTCTCTAAGGAACAAGCCGATTTCTACATGAAAAAAGGCACACCTGAAAAGCTAGATATTGATCCAGTTGCAACAGGTCCTTTCCAAAAAGTTCAGTACCAAAAAGATTCTTTGATCCGCTACACAGCGTTTGAAGACTACTGGAAAGGCAAAGCAAAAGTTGATCGTCTTGTTTTCTCTATCACACCAGATGCCTCTGTTCGTTACGCGAAATTGAAAGCGGGCGAATGTGATATTATGCCGTACCCAAACCCTGCAGATCTTAAGCAAATGGAAGCGGATCCAAACATCAACCTAATGAACCAGGAAGGTTTGAACGTTGGTTACTTGGCATTTAATACACAGAAAAAACCGTTCACGGATCCTCGTGTTCGCCAAGCCCTAAACTTAGCAACGGATAAGAGCGCTATCATTGATGCGGTTTTCCAAGGCGCAGGTAAAGTCGCTAAGAACCCTATTCCACCAACCATGTGGTCTTACAACAAAGACATCGTTGATTACCCGTATGATCCTGTAAAAGCGAAGAAATTACTTGCTGAAGCAGGTTATCCAGATGGTTTCTCAACCAACATCTGGGCAATGCCTGTACAACGTCCATACAACCCAAATGCACGTCGTATGGCTGAAATCATGCAAGAAGACTGGTCTAAAGTTGGCGTAAAAGCGGAAATCGTTTCCTACGAATGGGGTGAGTACTTAAACCGCTCTAAAAAAGGTGAACACGATACCGTATTGCTAGGTTGGACTGGTGATAATGGTGACCCAGATAACTTCCTATACGTATTGCTAGGTTGTGACGGCGTTGGCGGCTCTAACCGTGCACAGTGGTGTAACGAAGAGTTCAACGACTTACTTCTAAGTGCAAAACAAACATCTGACAAAGCAGAGCGAACTAAGTTGTACGAAGAGTCTCAAGTTGTTTTCAAACGTGAAGCTCCTTGGATCACAGTTGCTCACTCAGTTGTTTACGAGCCAATCCGTAAAGAAGTGAAAGGTTACAAAATTGACCCACTTGGTGGTCATTACTTCTACAACGTCAGCAAGTAATCAACGTTTAGAAATACGGTCTTCGGACTAAACAAAACATCTGTTCGCTGGGACGCGAGCAGATGTTTTGCTGACCGAGCAAAATACTCGGTCGCATAACATCCCAAGAGAGCCTGTCCTTTATGTTCCAATTTATTTTCCGTCGCTTAAGCCTTGTTATTCCGACCTTCCTCGGGATTACATTGCTGACTTTTACCCTTATTCGCTTAATTCCCGGTGATCCAATCGAAGTCATGGCTGGTGAACGCGGTGTGAGCGCAGAGCGCCACGCTGAGTTGAG
This sequence comes from Marinomonas sp. ATLA20, assembly GCF_057180105.1. NCBI lineage: Bacteria > Pseudomonadati > Pseudomonadota > Gammaproteobacteria > Oceanospirillales > Oceanospirillaceae > Marinomonas > Marinomonas sp. ATLA20. Next base: position 319,490 of record NZ_JBXUKU010000001.1, on the reverse strand, counting down.
TGCCCAGTTAGGATTTGATCAGCCTTTGTACATGCAGTATTACAACTATGTCACTGGCGTTTTACAGGGAGACCTAGGCAACTCCCTCATTACCAGAGAACCGGTAATGAAAGAATTCCTCACACTTTTCCCGGCCACGATTGAACTGGCTTTTTGTGCGGCTATTTTTGCAATTCTAATCGGTTTGCCCGCGGGTATTTTTGCTGCGGTAAAACGAGGAACCGTGATAGACCATTCGGTGATGACGTTTTCTCTCACCGGTTATTCCATGCCCATATTTTGGTGGGCGCTACTATTGATGTTGGTATTTTCCGTTAATCTGGGTTGGACACCCGTCTCTGGACGGATCGACGTGGTGTACTGGATAGACGACGTTACCGGCTTCATGCTGATTGACTCATTATTGTCCGGTGAAGAAGGCGCGTTTTCTTCCGCGGTTTCGCACCTGATCTTGCCAAGTATTGTTCTCGGCACCATCCCTATGGCGGTTATTGCCCGTATGACGCGCTCTTCTATGCTGGAAGTATTAAGCGAAGATTACATTCGTACCGCTCGCGCGAAAGGTATTGCACCTTGGCGAGTCATCGTAATTCATGCGCTACGTAACGCCTTGATCCCAGTAATTACCGTTATCGGTCTGCAAGTGGGTATTTTGTTATCCGGCGCCATTTTGACCGAAACCGTGTTTGCTTGGCCGGGCATTGGTAAATGGTTAATCGAGTCTATCGGACGCCGTGATTACCCCGTTGTACAAGGCGGTATTTTGATTGTCGCTTGTATCATCATTGTCGTGAATCTCTTGGTGGATATCACTTACGGCATTGTTAACCCACGAATTCGACACAGCCGATAAGGAGGCGTTTATGACAACATCTACAAAAACGTCCACGACAGACATTCCATTGACTGCGCCAGTACCAATGACGCCATTACAAGAGTTTTGGCACTATTTTAGCAGCAACAAAGGCGCTGTAGCCGGTTTAGTCGTTATTGCGATTATTTGCTTTATGGCAGTCTTTGCTAACTTTGTTGCGCCGCATTCCCCATCTGACCAATACCGCGATGCGCTGTTATTGCCACCAGCATGGCTAGACGGCGGCAACTGGTCTTTTGTATTAGGAACAGATGATGTGGGCCGAGATATCTTATCTCGCTTGATCTATGGCTCACGCCTTTCTATTGCTGTTGGCCTCGTCGCGGTTACCGCGTCTTTGATCATGGGTATTTTACTGGGTCTGATTGCAGGCTATTTTAAAGGCATGATAGATACAGCCATCATGCGTATCGTCGACATCATGTTGGCGATGCCAAGCTTGTTGTTGGCGATTGCGATCGTTGCCATCTTAGGACCAAGCATAGTGAATGCTGCCTTGGCGATTTCCATTGTCTCACTACCGCATTATGTGCGTTTGACCCGTGCAGCGACCATGGCAGAAATGTCCCGAGATTATGTGACGTCTTCACGCGTAATCGGTGCTAGCCCGCTGCGTTTGATGTTTGTATGCATTTTGCCAAACTGCTTAGCGCCATTGATCGTGCAAGCAACGTTAGGCTTCTCCAGCGCCATTCTTGATATGGCAGCCCTTGGCTTTCTTGGCCTTGGCGCACAACCACCAACTCCTGAATGGGGTTCTATGTTGGCCGATGCGTTGCAGTTTGTTCAGCGCGCGTGGTGGGTGGTTACTTTCCCCGGTTTGATGATTTTGATCACAGTACTGGCGTTTAACCTCATGGGCGATGGCTTGCGTGATGCCCTTGATCCCAAGTTGAAACAGTAAGAGAGGTTGTTATGTCACTGTTACAGTTGGAAAATTTAAGCGTTACCTTCGGCAATTTTCGCGCCGTAGATAACATCAGTTATAAAGTCGAAGAAGGGGAAGTTCTCGGCATCGTTGGGGAATCTGGCTCAGGTAAGAGTGTGAGTTCATTGTCCATCATGGGCTTGATCGACTTCCCAGGCAAAGTTAGCGCAGACCAATTAACCTTCGATGGTCAAGATCTGCAAGCCATGCCAGAAAAACAACGTCGTAAGCTAACCGGCTCCGACATTGCGATGATCTTCCAAGATCCAATGACCAGTCTTAACCCCTGTTTCACCGTGGGTTATCAGATCATGGAAGCGTTAAAAACGCACCAAGGCGGCAGCAAGAAAGAACTAAGAACCCGTGCTATTGAGTTACTAACACAAGTGGGTATTCCGGCACCGGAATCACGTTTAGACAATTATCCTCATCAGCTGTCAGGCGGCATGAGCCAGCGTGTGATGATTGCCATGTCCATTGCCTGTGATCCACGCTTATTGATCGCAGACGAGCCGACAACCGCGCTAGACGTGACCATTCAAGCACAGATCATAGATCTATTGATCGAGCTGCAACGCAAGAAGCAAATGGGCTTGGTGCTGATCACTCACGATTTGGCTCTCGTGGCCGAAGTGGCTCATCGCGTTATCGTCATGTACGCGGGTCAAATTGTCGAATCTGGCCCAGCGTCGGAAGTGTTCAGCACACCGAAACACCCGTACACGCAAGCCTTACTGGCTTCTTTACCAGAGTCCGCCTCTGGCAAAGCACGCCTTGAAGCGTTACCCGGTGTGGTTCCGGGTCAATATGACCGCCCGTTGGGTTGCTTGCTCAGCCCACGCTGTCCTTATGCGACCGATCATTGTCGCAAGGTTGAACCTGCGAACCAAGGCGACCTTGATCGCCAAGTGAAATGCCATACGCCATTGGACCGCGAAGGGAGACCAGCCGCATGAACCAATCCGATAGCAAGTTAATTTTGAAAGCCGAAGATTTAAAACAGCATTACCACGTCAAACAAGGTCTGTTTAAGCCTGACGCGGTAGTGAAAGCCGTTGATGGTATTAGCTTCAATCTTGAAAAAGGCAAAACCTTGGCGGTAGTAGGCGAATCTGGTTGTGGTAAATCCACTCTTGGCCGCATGCTGACCATGATTGAAACTCCGACCAGCGGTAAGTTAGCGCACCTTGGTGAAGACTTACTAACCTTGAGCGCAGATGCTCAAGCGAAGCTGCGCCAGAAGATCCAAATCATCTTCCAGAACCCTTATGGCTCGCTGAATCCACGTAAGAAAATCGGCGCTATTTTGGAAGAACCTTTGGTGATTAATACCAAGCTTTCCAAAGCAGAACGCAAAGAAAAAGCCCTCACTATCATGGCGAAAGTCGGCTTAAAAACCGAACATTACGACCGTTACCCGCACATGTTTTCGGGTGGCCAACGTCAGCGTATCGCCATTGCTCGTGGCTTGATGCTCGACCCAAATGTCATCGTCGCTGACGAGCCTGTGTCCGCACTGGACGTATCGGTTCAAGCACAAGTATTGAACTTGATGATGGATTTGCAGGAAGAGTTTGGTTTGAGCTATGTGTTCATCTCCCACGATTTGTCCGTGGTCGAGCACATCGCTGACGACGTCATGGTGATGTACTTGGGTAAAGTGGTGGAACAAGGCTCTCGCGAACAGCTGTTCGAAAACCCTAAACACCCTTATACCTTAGCATTGCTTTCTAGTACGCCGCAGCTTTCACCAGATAAGCGCCGTGTGCGTATTAAGCTACAAGGCGAACTGCCTTCACCGCTTAATCCACCTTCTGGCTGTGCTTTCCACGGGCGTTGCAGCTATGCCAACGACCGCTGTAAAACCGAAACGCCATTGCTGCGATTAGACGATCAAGCGGAGCAAGAACAAGGCCACATGATTGCTTGTCATGCTGTGGAAGAAAACCGTATTGAGGCCATTGCGGTGGGTGCGGCGTAAGCTGCTAGCAGCCCTCACTTTAGGTTTTGTCTATATTAACGCCCGCAAGGGCGTTTTTTTATTAAGTGCTCTCCTTACTCTATGGACCATCACCTATTCACCTTGTAACCCACTGTATGAGCTTATAGAATCCATTGCCTATAAACGCAAAAGGGATGCTTGTCATGCGGTCAGTTCTATCCGGTCTCCACCTCATTTGGATGAGTTTGTTGCTGCTTTCCAGCACGCTCCACGCGGCGGATTTTTATATTTCTGATGTCAGCGAAACTACTCAAGACAAGGCTCCCGCCTTGGTGATTCGTTTTACCGAAGCCATTGACCCTCAAAGCGACCTAAGCAAATCAATTTCTGTGACACCCAATCCCACCACTGGCAATATCTGGATACCGCAAAATAATGGTCGCCAATGGGTACTGCCATTTGTTGAACCCAGCACCGAATACACCATAAAAGTCGACACCAAACCAAAATCGCTTACGGGAAAAGTGCTGACCGAGAAAGACAGTAAAGGTAACCTTCATAGCTTTGAACGAACCGTTAAAACCCGCGCAATCGTTCCCGGCGCCAATTTTTCCGGTAAAGGCAGCTTTCTTGTCGGTAATATTCAAAATGGCATTCCAGTCACTGTTATCAATCAGAAGTCGGTGGACTTAGATGTCTTTCGGGTTCGTGATGACGCTTTAGACCGTTTTCTTGATGAAACATCATTGCAAGGAATGAACGATTACTACAGCCTTACACGACTAAAGCAATACGCCGATTTGGTCCATTCTGCACGCTATGAAAATGATGCCAAAGCCAATCAACGTCAAACCTACAATTTAAATTTAGATCCCGTCCTAGAAAAAAACGCCCCAGGCATTTATGTGGCCGTTATCCGCAAGCCAGGTGATTATGACTACGCCTACGACACGGCAGTTTTCACCATCACAGACATCGGCTTACACGCCAGAAAATACAAAGACTCTTTGGTGGTTTACAGTCACTCCATTGCCACGGCAAAACCAATGGCTAATGTTAATCTACGGTTTTTGTGGCCGAAAACAGATAAACAAGCGGCCCACGTTCAAGCCGCCACAAGTGGACAAGACGGCAGCTACCAATTATCGACCAACGACTTGCCACAATCCGTGGTTGCTCGTCATGGCGACAGCATTACCTTCTTAAAATTAGACCGTGATGAATTAGACTTATCCGCCTACCCAAATGTGCCAAGCTTACATCGCCCTTACCAGATGTTTATGTACGGCCCGCGAGATCTTTATCGTCCCGGTGAAGATGTGTCGATTAATTTATTGCTACGCGATTTTGACGGCCAAAAAGTGGCGAATCTACCACTGCAAGCCCGACTTTACGATGCTCGTGGCGAACGCAAAAAACAGTTCACTTGGCAGCCCGACAGCACCAATCTTTATCAAACTGGTTTCCAGTTAGGCGACAAGGCGCCAACAGGAAAATGGCGTCTTGAAGTCAGCGTTAATGACGATTATGTGGATACCTATTGGTTTCAGGTCGAAGATTTTTTACCGGAAACCCTGACACTTTCCTTTTACGATGATGTTCCTAATCAAACTCGCTATGCTCCCACCAATAGCAAATTTTATGTTCCTATCCAAGGTGATTACCTTTATGGCGCGCCTGCTGCTGGTAATGATGCCGATGCGGTTATCACTGTCACACCTTCGACGACACCGTTTCCTTCGCTAAAGGGCTATTACTTCGGCAATGCCAACGAAAAAATCAACGGCCGCACGCTGAAAACCGACGCAATCAAGCTGGATAAAAATGGCAAAGGGATGATTTCCATCCCCGATAATTGGGCCAGCACGCCAGTGCCATTGCGCTACCTTGTTAGCGCCAGCGTTTACGAAAGTGGCGGTCGCCCAGTAACTCGGAATCAGAGCGTCATACAGTTACCAGACTTCGAAAAGTTGGTTGGTATCCAGCCGTTATTTAAAGGCCGACCTGCGTCCAATGAAACTCTGCAATTTAAGCTATTGAGTGTCGACCAAGAAGGCAAGCCCGCTGCTGACAAACTCAGTGTTCGCCTGTCTCGAAATTACCGCGAATATTTCTGGGAATACAACGAATCCCGAGGCTGGTACTGGAATTATCAGAGCCATATTTATACGGTTGGTAATGAAAATATTGCCGTCAAAGACGACGCCGTCACCGTCGATTTCCCTGTGCAATGGGGCACGTATATTTTGGAAGTCACCTCTGAAACGGGAGCCAAAAGCACCTTTGAGTTTGAAACGGAGTGGAGTTGGGATAACCAAAGCAGCAGCAATTTAAAACCCGACATGTTGCAAATGTCGTTGGATAAAGATCACTACGAGCCCGGTGATAAAGCAACATTGCGTTTAACCAGTCCTGTTGCTGGTGATGGCATTATTAATGTGGAATCCACTAATGGCGTTCAATACAGCCTGCATAAGAACATCGAAAAAGGCACAAATGAAGTTAGTTTCGATGTACAACAGAATTGGAATCGACACGACTTATACGTCACAGCGATGGTGTTAACGCCAGCGGACCAAGTCACCGAAGTCGCACCAAAACGCGCCTTAGGAATTGTGCATTTACCCATCATTCGCCCAGATGCCATTGCCGACGTAGAGCTGACCACCGAAGAAAAAGTTCAGCCAAACAAAGTAGTTAGCGCGCATATTAAGGTAGCGAATGTATCAGTACTTGGGAATCAACCGCTTTATGCAACGGTGGCTCTTGTTGATAAAGGCGTGCTGAATATTACGCGCTATAAACCACCTCAACCTGAGCAGTATTTTTATGCTCCGCGTCGTTTTGAATCGGCGTATTTCGATATCTATGGCAAGATTATTAATAACTTAGGTTATGACATGATCCGCCAGAAATTTGGTGGCGATGCCTTTAATGAATCTGATGCCGAACTCAGCCGCGGCGGTAAAAAGCCAAAATCTGATGTGCAAATTATCTCCTTCCTGAGTGAGCCGGTTGCTCTCGTCAATGGCGAAGCCGACGTCAGCTTTGAATTGCCTAATTTCAATGGCAAATTGGAATGGATGGTCGTGGTCTATGGCGATCACAGTTACGGCAGCGCCCACAATGAAATGATTGTCGCGGACAAACTTGTGTCACAAATTGCCATGCCGCGCTTCCTTGCGATGGGCGATAAGAGCCAAATCAGCATTGACCTGCATAACCTTTCCGATGCCAAGCAGACATTTGATGTCAGTGTAGAAGTAAATGGCGCCATCATTAGCGAAGGTTTGCAGCAGAACCTAGAGCTTGCCGATAAAGAAAAAACCGTGCTTTCCATTCCTATCAAAGGCTCGGACATGGAAGGCCAAGGTGTCATTACACTTAATGCCACCAATGGCGACGACATCAATATCACGCGAACGTGGCGACTTGGTGTGCGAAGCCCTTATCCTTGGGCAACGAACCAATTACGTGCGACGCTTGAGCCAGACGAACAGTGGAAGCCTCATTTTGACCTAAGCACATTACGAGATAGCAGCATTCAAGCCATGCTGACCATTTCTAATCGTCCTGCGATCAACTTTAGAAGCCAATTCGAGAACCTATTACACTATCCCTATGGTTGCTTAGAACAAACCACCAGCTCGACTTACCCTTGGCTGTTGTTAAACGAAGACATGGTCAGTCAGCTCGACTTGAATGACAGTATTGAACAAGAATTCAAACAACCATTTAGCGAAGCCTTTCGCCTAACACAAATCCAGGATGGGATTGAAAAGCTTAAAGCTAAACAGTTGAGTAACGGTGGCTTTGGTTACTGGGATTCGAGCAGTTGGGAATCTCGCTGGGGCACTGTTTATGCGACAGAGTTTTTAGTCGATGCGCGTAAACAAGGCGTTGTCGTTGATGATGATATGCTAAAACGCGCCATCGAAAGATTGACCTTCTTTGTCAACAATAACCCTGAAAGCGATATGTGGAGCGACAGCGCCGATTATTATGCGTTCTCTTATCGCGCTTACGCCGCGTTTGTCTTAGCCAAAGCTGATGCCATTAGTTTGAGTTTCGTTCGCCGTCTTTATGATCAGGCGATGACCAATAATGACGACACGGTTGCTTCCAGCCATGCCAAATCAACACCATCCTTCGATGAGTCAGGTCTTGCTTGGATGCACTTAGCAGGTGCATTGCATCTATTAAATGACACCTCAAGAGCCCAAAAAGCACTTGAACTGGCTCTAAAGATTGACCGCAAACAATATGCTTATTATCGAGATTACGGCTCTATTGTGCGCGATCAAGCCCTTAGCCTTGCGGTTGCCTTAGAGCTTGGTCTGGATGACGGCAATCTGGCCGATAAAATGATTGAGAGCCTACAAAGCAAGCGTTGGTTCAGCACACAAGAGCGCATCGCCCTATTAAAAGTTGCTCGCCAATACGCGAACAAAGACAGTGAATGGCGTGCCAGTATCCAATTGCCGTCTGGGGATCAATCGCTCGTTAAAACACAGGCGTTCAATTCTGTGTTTGATGCCGACCAGTTGCGCAAGCTCAAAGGCATTACCGCAGACGACCAAAAATTGTATGTCAGCCTGCAATACCAAGGCGCACCGAAAGACACACCAAAGCCCTACAGCGAAGGGCTACGCATTAGCCGTCAGTATTACGACCTAACAGGCAAGCCGACAACACCGACGCAGTTAACCAGTGGGGATTTGCTCATTGTGGAATTAAACGTTGCCACGGTTAATGATAACTTACGCATTCCTGATGCCCTGATAGTTGATCTTTTGCCAGCGGGCTTGGAATTAGAAAACCAAAACCTCAGCAATGCCAGCGTCGATCTGGACAGCATTATGATTGACGAAAAGCCACTTGGTCGTTACTTCCGTGAAAACAACCTACTCTATCAAGAGTATCGGGATGATCGCTTTGTGGCTTCCGTGAGCCTTGCCGATAAATCTGTGAAGAAGCTCTATTACCTAGTTCGTGCTGTCACGCCGGGGACGTATCAGGTCGCACCGCCCTTTGTAGAGGACATGTATCGTCCTAATTACCGTGCCATTGGTACGTCGATTACGACCTTGGAAATACAGCCTCGATAATGGCGCTGTTGAATAGTCGATTCCGGTTATGGGTTTGTTTACCCATCGCCGGAATGCTGTTGTTTTTGTCTTTCTTGTTATTCGACAAGCTTGTGCCAGTCGACTTGGAATCCCGCTCGTTGAGCCAAACCGTTCTTGCTGAGGATGGTTCGATTTTGCGTAATTTTGCTGACGACAACGGCGTATGGCGCTTTCCGGTAACATTAGACGAGGTTTCCCCAAACTACCTCGAAGCGCTCATTACTTACGAAGATCAATACTTTTATGATCACCCCGGCGTCAATCTTTTTGCTCTCACTCGCGCCACTTGGCAATGGATAAGCACAGGCGACATCGTCTCTGGCGGCTCAACCTTGACCATGCAAGTGGCTCGTATACGTTACCCAGAACCCAGAACCGTATGGGGGAAACTCAAAGAAATCGTCCGTGCTCTGCAATTAGAGTGGCATTTTAGTAAAGCAGACATACTCACCTATTATCTCAACCATGCGCCCTTTGGTGGCACCTACGAAGGCATTCAAGCCGCTTCCTTGGGTTACTTTGGTCATAAGGTGAAACAACTGACAGACGCCCAAGCGGCTCTTTTGGCGGTTTTGCCACAAGCACCCAGCTATTACCGACCAGATCGACATAACGAACGCGCCCAGCAAGCTAGGAACAAGTTGATGCGCCGTTTAGTAACACTGGAAGAGTGGTCAACAGAGCGCTTAAACGACGCATTAATCGAAGACATTCCCACCATAACCAAACAAGACTACCAATCGGCGCCATTGCTCGCCCGCCGATTGGTAACACAAAGCACTGCACCTCAGATCAAAACCTTTATCCACTCTCAATGGCAAGGCCAGATCAGTAACCTACTGAGAAATTATGTCCATGGAATTGGGCAAAAAGTCTCGGCTGCAGCCTTGGTTGTCGAAAACGAGACAGGCAAGGTAAAAGTCTACGCAGGATCGGCGGATTTCAATGACAGCAGCCGTTTCGCTTATGTGGATATGGTTCAGGCAACCCGATCACCAGGTTCAACACTGAAACCCTTTATTTATGGTATGGCATTGGATGAAGGCTTAATTCATAGCGAAAGCTTATTAATGGATGTGCCGCTTAAGTTTGGAGACTATCAACCCGACAATTTTAACGGTGGCGTCAGTGGGCCAGTCTCTGTCACCCATGCTCTGCAAAAAAGCTTAAATATTCCTGCCGTACAAGTTCTGGAGCAGCTCAAGCCGATTTACTTTTTCTTAAAAATGAAAAAAGCAGGCATCGAGCTGAAACTCCCGATCGGGGCAAAGCCTAATCTGGCAGTGGCTCTCGGTGGCGTTGGCTCTGACTTAGAAGATCTTGTCTATGCTTACACCAGCCTTGGAAACAAAGGCCAAGCACAACAACTGCGCTTTAGTCCTACCGACCCTCAATCACAGCAACCGCTTTTGAGTGAAGGCGCTGCTTGGGTTATTCGAAAAATATTATTAGATAATCCAGATTCTGTTTCTGGCTTGGCGGTTAAAACCGGCACAAGCTATGGATTCCGTGATGCCTGGGCGATTGGAGTGAGCCAGCATTACACCTTAGGCGTTTGGATTGGCAGACCCGATGGTGTTCCCATGCCAGGCCATTACGGTCAAGTCACCGCTGTACCGTTATTAAACAATATTTATCAACGGCTCAATGATCAACGTCCAGCCCCAAAAATGCCCGACAGCGTGTCTAAAGTAGACATATGCTGGCCACAAGGTGACGTGGTTAAAACGGATTGCGAGGAAAGCCACAGCGCTTATATCGTCGATGGCACCATTCCTAAGACTTGGTACAACACAGCAGCGCTAGAGCAGCCATTCAACCAAGCAGAATTTCAATTCTGGCAAGCGAATGATTCCAACCTCCGCGTCAATATCAGCTGTCAGATCGAAGCCAAACGCCAAAAGGCCACCGTTTGGCCTGCCCCCTTAGATAATTGGCTAACACCGGAACAACATCGATCTTCCCGGATACCCAGATGGGACCCTAGATGTGAAACAACAGGCAATATTATTCGCCAATCAGCAGTCCGTATCCATGGACTCACAGATCAAGATGCGTTTCAGCTACCTAAGCAACAAAATCGCAATATCCGTATTTCAGCCGAAGGAGGCGAAGCGCCTTTCTACTGGTTTTTAAACGGTGTTTTGTTACCAGACCAGCAAAGACAAACCACCTTAAAAGACCTAACGTCCGGTAACTATCAACTCACATTAATAGACCAAGCTGGCTCAAGAGACCAAGTCGACTTCTCGGTTCTTCTCTATTAAAAATAACGATCTAACTCTTCGGCCTTGGCGAGCATGATGATCCAGATTAAACCCAATGATTCTCGATCACTTCGTAATGACGAACAAAGGTATCCGGATCTAGCTGATATTCGGCATCTTCAGGGTAAAGTTTGGCAACTTCAATATCCTGACCAGCAAACGCAATAATTGACTCACGAGTCGGCCAATAAGTAATTAGCGTCACCTCAAAGGTCAACTCATCCAGCTCTCGCCCAAAAATTTGCGCGCCTTTAAAGCCTTCAGTAGCCGATGTGTCTTTCACCCCTGTTTCATATAAGTAGGCGATGAAACCTTCTTTTTTAGACATTGGGCAACGGGCTTTCCACTCTCTTGCTATCAAATTGATTACTCCTAGGTCTCTCATCGCTTCCTATCATCTGTCAAAAAAATAATTGATATTGTTTACTATACCAATAATTTATGAAGTCAGCACAAAATTGGATGACTAAGTCAAACCACCAAGTATTACACTGGATCAATGCAGTAGAACAGATTCATTGTTTTACCAAGATTGCAGACTTATAAAAATAATTAATGCATTGGTGTAAATATGAAGTTTGATTTTTCTATCTACGACCTTCAGGTCGCAGAAGCTTCTTCGCAAACGCTAACAAACATTTTACGAGATAAGGCGTTTGGAGAGTATTATTTCATTCAAAGCTCTCCCCTTCAGAAACTTGCAAAGTTAACGTTTAAGGAGTTCGGACCACTTTCTATTTTAGAGTACGAAGCTGGCAACAGCACAAATATTCGCGCATCTAACGTTTCAAATGCTTATTTCCTGCATATCATTCTCGCCGGTCAAAGCATCGGTAAGTCTAATAACGAGGTACGTACACTGCGGGCTGGTGACTCTATTTTAGTCATGCCAGGCACTCGATTTGAATCCAATAACTCTAAAAACTGCCGAAAGTTAATTGTTAAAATTCCAACCGATTTTTTACACCAGACCGCACGAAAATTCGGCTATGTAACGACAAAAGACCCAATTCAATTCGAGCATAAAGCCAATGTATTCCCAATGACAGGGCCTTTATTTAACCTACTTAATGACATGTTACAGCAGGATAAACGCACTCTTTGCGACCGAGCATTGATCTACTACTGTCGACTATTTAATAGTGCAATTCTAACCATGTTCAAGAGCAACTTTACCCAGCCTCAGTCTACTTTGTCGCTACACCGTCATGTAGAACGCGTGCGTAATTATGTGCTAGACAATATTACAGCAGACATAACAATCGATGAATTGGCCAAGGTGTGCCAGATTAGCCGCAAATCCTTATATAACCTCTTTGAAAGAGAAGCAGGACTAACGCCGTCCGCTTACATACGCCGCCTAAAGTTAGAAAGTATTCATTCCGAATTAAAGAACAATGAACGCGTTAGAAATGTGACACAAGTCGCGTTGGAGTATGGTTTTACGAATTTGGGAAGGTTTTCAGCTCAATACCGAGAACAAATTGGGGAATTGCCTTCTCAAACGCTAAGGCATTTTACTCATTAACCTAGAGTTAAAAAAAACAGACTAGGCAAAAGGGTAAGACCCAGTCTGTTCTTGCTAGTGCTCTTTACTAGAACTTATACATCGCCATGACTTCAACTTGCTGTCCAGCAGGACGCGTTACAATGCTACCGCTCGCGGCACCATTAGTCGCGGCACTTTGATCTCGTAGCTCGACACCAATATCAAGCCCTGGAAGGTAAGTGTAAATCATGTTCGCTGTGGTAATGGTCAGCGTATCATCAGCCAAGCTTGAAGCATCTGTCGACACTTGACCATAACGTAGATTCGCTCGTAACTTATCATTCACTTTATGGCCAATACCCGCGGAAAAGCCAGTGATTGTTAACAGGTCACCATTGCTATCTAATTCGGCTGAGCCAGCTGTTCCAGCGGCTCCGTTGTATCCCCAACCTGCATATATTGCAGCACCCGTACCAGAAAAACCGCTTACAGACACACTAGTGTCACCAAATTTAAGCTTTGCTGCCAAAGACAATGCGGCACCAAATTTCGACTCGCTATCGTTTGTATCAGACGGCGTTGTGTCGACGTCTCGACCTGTAACCGACACGTTATAAGCATGGCCTTCTGCAGTTCTATGAGTATATCCGGCAACCAAATCAGGAAGGTTTGCATGACTATAAAGAGGATCCTGTGCAGTTAAACGCAAGCCACCCTTTGCATAATGCGCAACAAGGTCAGGTCGGACTACTGCTCCGTTCCCTGAAACCGTACCAATACCCGTTCCATAGAAGTTAATCATTTCAGTATCAAAAGGTGCATTGGCGAAAAACTGCCCAGTCCAAGTCTGACCCACCGTTAAATTATCAACCGTCAATGTTGCATGGCGTAGACGAAATACTGAAGAAGCGCCTCGGAAATCGCCTTCAATAAAGCCTCTCAGTTTATGATCGCCTTCTTGACGGCTAGTCGTAAAGTTCAAGCGTGACTGGCTAGCACTACTTTCAAACGTACTACGGCTCTCATCGGGATTATTGAAAACACCCTCAGCTTTAATATAACCGCCTACACTAAATTGAGTACCGTTAAAATCACCCAATTCAAGCGCAAAACCTTGAGAAGATAAGCCTGCAATAATGACCGCTTGTGCGACTTTATTTTTCATCAACATATGGATACCACCCTATTCATTCACAGTTATATTTATAATTAGAGGGTTAATATCGCAAAGGAATGCGTATCCAAATATCCATATAGTGCAATCTTTGTACACTAGGTGAAAAGACAATAAAAAAGCCGCGGCCTAGTCGGCAGCGGCTTTTTTATTGAAAGCACGAAGTTCTAAAAGATTAGAAATTACACGCGAAATTGCTTTTGCAATCCCATTAAGAAGTTACGCAAGATTTGGTCTTTGCATTCGCAGTAGTGGCGGTTGTCTGGTTTGCGGAAGAAAGAGCTTAGCTCATGTTTGCTTAAGTTGAATTCTGCTAGCGACATGATGTCGAGGATTTCCTCTGCTTGTAGGTTCAAGGCTATGCGTAATTTCATAAATACAGCGTTGTTGGTCAGGCGCTTTTCCGGTACAGGCTGTGGGCCTTCACGCTTGCCGCGTTTAGTGTTAATAAAACCATTGAGGAATGTCGCCATTTCCACGTCAATCATTTCAACATAGCCTGCATCATCTTCTTTCTTCAGCCAGCTGGTGACTTGCTCTTGTGAGGCGATACCATCAGCAGAGGCAAAAATGTCCACTATATCCAGTTCTTTCAGGTCAAAGGTATAGCGAAGGCGGCGTAAAATGTCGTTGTTGTTCAAAATGATTTCCTAGTGTTAGGGGGCATAAATAATAGTAGGATGCGACTCTAGCAGATTGGCAACTTTTTACCTACATTTGTCGCTAAATTCGTAAGAATATCGTCGAAAATGCATGATTAACGTAAAATTTTAGATTCTGTCTGCAAGCTATATTGATTAGCAACAGAACTGGCGACTTAATAGCTTATATTTCTCACTTTCATGGATGTAAGCCAGTGAACATTACGCAAAAACCCACTCTGATAGTCATCAAGACGCCCCAACAATCGTCTGTTGTCGAATCCAACCAGTCGAAAGCCAAGAAGTCCTCTCGAGTTATTGAATTTGATTATCTACGTGGGTTAGCCATTGTACTAATTGTATTAGGGCATTCCATTACCAACACCAATGACGGCTTCCCTGTTTGGCTAGAGAATATCATTCGCGGTGGCACGGGCGTTTTTGTGTTTATTTCGGGCTTTTTCTTTCATCACATCTTTGCTCAACGCTTTGATTATAAAAATTTTATGTCAAAGAAGGTGCAGAACGTATTAGTGCCATTCTTGTCGGTGTCAGCGTTTGCCATTGTAGTCAATTTCTTCGTTTTTCTGTTCGTTGATCGCGTTACTGTAATGGAGGCTTTATCAATGTGCTGGGAGCTCATACTGCAAGGTTTTGTGTTGTTTCCCCATTGGTATATCCCTTTTATTATGGCGACTTTTCTTTGCTCTGGACTGCATTTTCGTTATTTAAAACTGCCATTATTGACTCAGTTAACTATCTTGGCATTATTTTCAATCACCGCCGTCATGATTCACCGCCCAGATGGCAATATCAATGTGCTGCAGTCTGTTGTGTATTTTACCCCTTTCTATTTAGTGGGCATGCTGTACTCACAGTATTTAGATTGGATGAAGCAACACTACCGTTACTTTTTGATCGCTGCGATTATCGCAGTAATCACAACAGTCTGGCTGCAATCTAGTGTGCTATTCCATGCAGGTGGCTATCATAAAGCGGCATTTGAATGGGCGGGTATTGATTTACAGTTCATTCAAAAAATGGGCCTGTGCGTGTTATTTGTCGGGTTTTGCTATCATCTCGTTTGGCCTGCACTTGGCAAACACTTGATAATGCTCGCCTCTATTAGCTTCGCGATTTTCTTTTTGCATCCCTTACTCAGCATGATTTGGGGTAATACCAAATACTTATTGCTCAATGCTGGCTATATCGAACCCAATACCACCATGGCTTATAGCCTTATCTCATCGGTATGTTTGTTTATTTTCCAGTTCTATGGATCGGTGTGGTTGATAGGGAAACTAAAACGTTTATTTGGATCAAAAAGCCGACTGTTGATTGGCGCTTGATAGCAAAAGAGACTAAGTAAAAATATCTTTTGGTTTATTTTTGTTCAGTTTATTGTCATCTTTAAAACTCTAAAAAGATTGAAAGGTATGAATAATGATTAGTATGGAATTCTTAATCACTTCATTAATTCTGGTGCTTATTCCGGGAACGGGTGTCATCTACACGATTTCAACAGGGCTTTTTCAAGGGACTCGTGCTTCATTCTCTGCGGCATTAGGTTGCACTTTGGGCATAGTCCCTTCGATGCTAGCCAGTATTTTTGGCTTAGCCGTTATTCTGAATACCAGCGCATTGGCATTTCAAGTGGTGAAATTCGTCGGTGTGGCTTATTTACTTTATTTAGCTTGGGGAATGTGGCGTGAATCTGGTGGGTTCGCATTAGAAAAGACTGAAGATAAGCAGATTAATTTATTCCAAGTCGCTCTAAAAGGTTGTCTTATCAATGTGTTAAATCCAAAACTGACTATCTTCTTCTTGGCGTTTTTACCGCAATTTATTCATTCAAATATCAGTTCGACGACCAGCCAAATGCTATTGCTTGGCGGTACTTTTATGGCAATGACGCTCATTGTTTTCATTCTATATGGAGCTCTCGCCAGTAGAGCGCGTAAATACTTGATAGGTTCCTCTCACATAGCAAAGTACTTGCAAAAAACCTTTGCGGCTAGCTTCGCTTTATTGGGTGTAAAGCTTGCACTTACTGATCGCTGATATACCTTAGAGTGAAGAGGTAACAGAAAAATCTCGTTGTGACTCCGCATCAATTGTATTAAAAAACCATGCTATAAAAACTAAAAAAACGCCCATTTTTTCAAATGGGCGTTTTCGTTTCGCAAAATCTGGGGCGTTATTTTTTCTTTGGTTGGCGACCGTGATAGATGGCGAAGCCTTTGTCTCGATACAGTCGAGTATGCGAGCCCAGCGCCGCATCTAAGATTGGCGGGTAACGTAAGAAATCGTTGGCAACCACAAACAACTCACCGTTTAAGGTAAGGTGTTGCTTCACCGCCATAAAGAAGCTTTCTGCAATGCTGTAGTCGGTATTCACGCCACTGTGGAATGGTGGATTAGTGACAACATAATTAAAGCGGCCTTTCACTTCACCTAAGCCATTGGAAGCAATAACGGTAACCGCGTCGCTGACTTGGTTTGCAGCGAAGGTCAGTTCCGTCGCTTTCAACGCTAACACGCTGTCGTCCAACGCGGTGATGCGCGCTCCCGTTTTGTTGTGTAGCCAAAGGGCGATAATACCGTCACCACAACCGAAATCGAGTATTCGTGCGCTGGCAACGTCGCTCATAAAGCGATGCTGGCTTAGCTGGTTCAATAAAATGTCGGTGCCCTTGTCTAATTTTCCATGACCAAAAACGCCCGGCAAGCTACATAGCGTTAATGTTTGCCCTGCAACATCTTGTTGCCAAGTCACAATCCAATCTTCGAATACGAATGGCTTCGCTGGACGGCGCTTGTAGCCTGTATAAAGCAAGCAGTGTTTTGCACCATCACGCTTACCAACGTCGTCTAATCCGTCCTCTAAACGCTTCATAGAGGATTTAACACCGCTTTTATTATCGCCCACCAGCCAAATTTGACCGCCATCTTTTAACAGAGGCAAAACCGCCGCAAGAAGATAGTCTAATAACTCTTTCGCTTTAGGCTGATAGATCACAATATGATCGAAATCATTGCCATTCTCTGGCGCCCATTGCTCGGACAAAAACAGTTTTGCGTCCGCAAAGCCAACTCGCAACAAAGCATCATAAAAGGTTTTAGATTGGCACCAAGCAGACACATCGGCTTTTTTGCTTAGATCAAGTGGATAAGTGTCTTCAGGGTTAGCAAATAATACTTTGCCAACCAAGTCTTCTTCGTTGCGCACCAATAATTGGCTCGTCGAGTTAAGATTCATAAGTTACAGATAGCTCTTTAATAGATAAGGTGGTTACCGGCGCTAATAAGGTATTCAAGCGCGCAGTAGGAAGTTCTGGTTGCACTCGCGGATAGCGAGGTGCTTTTCGATCATTCAGCAAAGGCGATGACCAGCCTTTGGTTAATGTTAGAAAGTCTTGTGCAAAATCATCACCATGTTCTAAGCAACCAGACAAAATGACATCTAGGTAACTTAGTGCAATAGGGCACTCATCATGGGGATCAACCACATCGTCAGTGTGATAAACCCAATAAGTGCCTTCTGGTAAAGGATGGTCTTGATACGCAGTTAATTGTTGGGCATCGATTACGGCTCTTTGATAGCCTTGCTCTCGCTCATCAAATAATGGAAATTGATCGTAAGGCACTTCAACCAATACACCGTTGCAGGCTTTTTCAGGAGCATGGATTACAGCAACAGAGCTCATACCATATACATCAGACATTACTGACCAATGACGCTCGAACCCATGTAATTTAACAGGCCAAACCTTGCCTGTTTCACCGGTTTTTGCACGGCTCTCACCATTAATTAGGCTGCCATAGCCCAAAATAAAGTGTCGATCTAATGTACTCATGACGGCCTCCAAACAAAACTAACCAAATCAAATCCCAGATAACCTGCATGATAACGTGTGGCTTTAGACAGTACTAGCTTATGTCATGATTGATCGAAAGAAGGAAAACCGCTAAAGGGCATCGATTAAACAGTAAAAGCTCTGAAAAATCAGAGCTTTTACTGTTTTTACCTGAATAGAAGTTTTGCTTATGCTTTAGCTTGTTTCGATTTTCCTTTTAATAAAAGCACCAAAGGCAATGCAGCTAATGTCACCCACATCATCAAGCGAAAATCTTGCAAGTACGCCAAGGTAGCGGCCTGGCCAGTCACAACTTGGTTTAGCGCCGTTAAACCGGCCTCTGTAGTCGTATTATAAGCGCCCTGTTCTTGTGCCATCTGTAGCCCAAGACTGAAGGGATTAATATAATCGGCAAATGCAGCATGATTGATCTGCGTCCGCTGCGCCAAATAGGTTGTCACTACCGAAATACCAATACTGCTGCCAATGTTTCTCAGCAAGCTAAACATAGACGTACCTTCGTTTCGGTATTGGGGATCCAAGGTCGCAAAGCTGATAGTTGATAAAGGAACGAAAATAAAACCTAAGCCTGTTCCCTGTACCAAACCAGTACGAATAATATCCCACGCCGTTACTTCCGCAGTGAATAACGTCATTTCCCACATAGAGTAGGTAATCAACACCAAGCCCAAAGTAATGAACAAGCGTGCATCCACTTTATTCGATAAACGCCCCACAATGATCATCGCTGCCATGGTGCCAAACCCCCTTGGAGCCAATATCGCACCGATATCCACAACGGGATACCCCATTAATGAACTCATAAACGGCGGCAGCAAGGCCATTGAAGACAATAAAATAATGCCAACAATAAAAATGAACACCATACCAACACTGAAATTTCTATCTCGAAACATTTTTGGATCGATGAACGGATGGCTGTGAGTAAAAATATGCGCTAAAAACATAGCACCACAAACAAGGGTTAGCAGACCTTCGATGGTAACTTCCAAGCTGGCAAACCAGTTCTGCGACTCGCCTCGGTCAAGCATCATTTGCAAGCTACCAATCGCAACCCCCAGCAGCACGAAGCCATACATATCAAAGCTGCGTTTCTTATCGAGTTTTGATTCTTCTAAGAAGCCTGCAAGACCAAGCCAAGCAACGATGCCAAATGGCACATTAATGTAAAACACCCAACGCCAGCTGTAATATTCGGTCAACAAGCCACCAAGATAAGGCCCTAAGATTGGCCCCACCATGACACCCACGCCCCACATAGCCATGGCTGAACCGTGTTTTTCTTTAGGGTAAGTATCAAGTAATACAGATTGAGACAAGGGCACCAAGCTCGCACCAAACACACCTTGTAGCAGACGGAATAATACAATCTGGTCTAACGACTGTGCCGCACCACATAAAATAGACGATACGGTGAAACCCACAATTGACCACATAAACAAACGCTTACGGCCAATTCGAGCGGACAAAATCCCCGTCAATGGCATACAAATCGCCGCCGCCACGATATAAGACGTCAGCACCCAAGAAATCTGATCTTGAGTCGTTCCCATAGCGCCTTTCATGTGTGGCAGGGCTACGTTTGCAATAGTGGTATCTAACGCTTGCATGATGGTCGCTAACATCACAGAGATCGTGATCATAATGCGATTCGTGCCAGCGCCCTCCGTTTTTAGGCTTTGCGTAAGCGCCATATCTATCGCCTCACAAAGCTAGACCGAATAAACGGCGCTGATGTTCTGTGTCTATTGTGACGTTTGAGCTAAAACCTGTACGCAATACTGGCGTATCTTGATTGGCATCAACAAGAATTTTCACTGAAAGACGCTGGGCTATTTTCACCCAATTACCCGTCGCATTTTCGGCTGGAATCACAGAGAATTCAGATCCAGTCGCTGGACTAATACTTTCCACCTTACCTCGTAATGACACTCCAGGGTACGCATCCACTTCGATTTCAACTTCTTGGCCAGGCTGAACGTAAGTCAGATCTTTTTCGGTGAAGTTCGCTGCAATCCATTGCTGCTCATCAGACACCAACACCATAGAGGTGGAACCTGCTGTTACGTATTCTCCGCTATTTGGAACCTTAGCTACCACTCCGGATGCTGGCGCTCTCACATTAACGTGCCCAAGATTAATTCTTGCTTCATCTAGCGCTGCTTGAGCGGCCTGATAACTAGGGTGATCTTCCAGTGGAGCGCTTGGATCTCCGCCTAACGCTTCTTTCAAGCGAAACAAATCTTTTTTCAATGTGGCGACCTTAAGCTCACTAACTTCAGCTGCCTGTTTGGCTTGGTCAAACTGAGTGTCAGAAATAAATTTTTGCTTTAATAGATTTGCCTGACGCTTTTCTTCACGTTGATTAAAAGCAAATTCGTTCTCTGCCTGATTAATCTCCGCTTTTTTCTCTTCGTAAGCGGCTTTTTGTTCCAAGATATTCAATCTGACTTGCTGGAGTTGAGCTTGTGCTTTGGCTTCCGCGACTTTAAATGGCGTAGCGTCAATACTGAACAACAACTGACCTTTGGCAACTTTTTC
Organism: Marinomonas sp. ATLA20; assembly: GCF_057180105.1. Classification (NCBI taxonomy): domain Bacteria; kingdom Pseudomonadati; phylum Pseudomonadota; class Gammaproteobacteria; order Oceanospirillales; family Oceanospirillaceae; genus Marinomonas; species Marinomonas sp. ATLA20. The sequence continues at coordinate 298,627 of NZ_JBXUKU010000001.1, read as the reverse complement.
GTTTTCTTTGACGGCTATCGTCTGAATAGCACCAGACACCTCAGCATTGATTGTCGTGATATCTGACTGCACATAAGCGTTGTCGGTTTCAACATAACGACCGCCTTTCATATAAACAAACACAGAAGCTAAGATCACCACTAGCGGAAGTGCTATTAATAAAACGCGACGAGTCGTGCGTTTTTCTACTTGCTTTGGCACGGACGGAATATTTTCTTGTTCACTCATTTCCAGTATTTCCCCAGGTAAATTCTATAATGACGATTCAGCTGATAAATTTGTGTGCATGACAGAGAGCGCACCTTGAAGAACTGTTACTTGCTCATCTGTTAAGCCTTGCAGCGCTTTCTCACGAACTCGCTTCACCTCAACATCGATTTTTTCTAACAATGGCGCCGACTTCGCCATTAAATACAATCCATAGGCTCGACGATCTTTTGGATCGGGACGACGTTCGACCAAATTATCTTCCGCCAATTGATCTATTAAACGGGCAAGCGTGATGGGCTGAATATCCAGCATTTCAGCCAATTGCACTTGTCGAATCCCCTCGTAATGAGAAACATAAACCAGTGCCCGCGCCTGCATTGGAGTCATGCATAGATCGCTTTTTAAATACTCCCTACGCATGAGACGAATGATGTCAGTTAGAAGAAAACCAATGTTGTTTGTTTGCATTCAAATCACCAAATTTAATATCTTATGATTATTATATATATTACTTACTATATTCAATCTGGCTTTATAAAGATGCCTAATACTTCCTCAATTTATGAAGAATAGTCGCTCAAAAATCCTTAATGTCAGAGGAGGTAGAATCTGGTTTTAGTCAGATGGGCACGTTATTGTTAAGAGTAAATAAAACCGCAAGGAGAGTGATTTGAAATTACCCATACTTTTGATTACTGGTGGAGGGAGAGGCATAGGCGCAGCGACGGCGAAACTCGCGGCTCAACACGGCTATGAAGTTATTATCAACTATCGAAAAGATGCGACTTCTGCAGAAAACGTCGCCACTGACATCATCGCATCTGGCGGACTAGCACATTGCGTACAAGCGGACATAAGCGACACAGAACAAGTCAGTAAAATGTTTGCCACGATTCGACGTAACTGGGGGCCTATTAAGGCTTTGGTAAATAGCGCGGGCGTACTAGATCAACAAGCGCGATTTGTGGATACCAAACCAGAGCGCTGGCAGCGAGTCTTTCAAACCAATGTCTTTGGCACCATGCAATGCTGCCAAGAAGCCTTCCAAGACATGGCTAAGAGCCAAGGTGGTGACGGCGGAGCAATCGTCAACGTATCTTCTCTGGCCTCTGTTTATGGTTCACCAAATGAGTATGTGGATTATGCGGCAAGCAAAGGCGCTGTCGATTCTTTCTCCAAGGGCTTTGCCTTAGAAGTGGCTAGCGATGGCATTCGAGTTAACGTGGTCAGACCTGGTTTGATATACACCGACATGCACGCCGATGGCGGCGAAGCGGGGCGTGTGGATCGCATAGGGCCTAATTTACCACTGCAGCGCGGAGGACAGCCAGAAGAGGTCGCCGAAGCGATTCTCTGGCTTATCAGCGATAAGTCCAGTTACTCGACGGGTGGATTTATCGACGTGGGCGGCGGCCGCTAATCATTATCTAGCGACCACACACTCAAAAGAAGAGGCTAACAGAAAATCGCCTTTATCGTATTGAGCATAAGATGGATACGGGCATAGTGGTCGCTTTATGCCTGTCATGCGTGCGGTGATTTCTGGATTGTCCGCGCGCGTGGCTGCAACAATATATTGAGGCGCTTGCTGCTTTTCTACCCATGAAATCAAGGGCTGCAGCATATCAAATTGATCAGCTGAAGGACCGCCCTGACCATGAGGCATGCCCGGAACTCTATAGAAACGGACAAAGTCTGACGCTCTTCCCACCAGCGCAAAATCCAAGAAATCATACCAACGCACGGTGTCCTTCACAGAGAAAACTGGATCACTGTTGCCATGGAAAATCATCATTTTTCCACCATGCTGTTTAAACTCTGTCAACTTTGGCTTGGCTGCATCAGGCGGCGTCATGATGGTCATGGCAGATTCTTTGAATCGTTTATTCGTCGCATAAATTTTCGGCGCATCTTTATCAAAATCAAACTTAAGCAAGTAGTTTTCTAACGAGTAAATATCACCCGCCACATTCGTATAAGGCGTGGTAAAAATATGCGCTAATGAAGCACCACCCATTACGACATTAATCGGCTTATTGCTCCAGTCTGAAATCGTGCTTTCAACTTTCCACATGCGCCAGTTATCAGAACGGATGCCCGTGTCATATATCCAATCTGTGTACAACGCCTGGTTTTTCGAATTATGAGGCCCCATATGCATGCGCATCAAGGCACCGACTTTGTTTAATGATAAGCAGTCTCTATCAAAGTTGCTTTTACATACCAATGCCTTGGGCTCAAATACCTTTTGACAAGCATCCGTTGCGAACACCATATCATCACTAATCCCATCCAAGGTGTCGCATTGATCAAGAATACGTTTTGCAAACACATCCAAATCGCGTTTGGTTAATGATTCGCTGATATCATCGCTTACTCGATGCAGTGCCTGAACATCCCAAGCGTGCTGAAGTGCGGCCTTTGGTAAATTAAAGCCAGGATAACCTACCAACAAACCATCGAACATATCGGGGAAGCGCGTTGCAGCGACCATCGCCATGCGGCCGCCGTTTGACTGGCCAAGACCGTACGAATATTTGATAGGAGATTCGTAATAGCTTTCAATTAAAGAGCGCGCAACAGGATTTAACTTTTGTACTGCACTATAGCCATAATCGCGACGCGCTTCTGGATCATGACCAAACACGGCAGGACCAACCAAGCCTGATTCTGGATTAGCTTGTGCATCATGACCACCGTCGCTTGAGACAACAGCAAAACCTTGATTGATCGCATATTGAGAGTTAAGCAGGCCTGTCATTGCACCCAACGCTGGCTTCACTTCACCGTCGTTACCACCATTAAACTGATAAGCAAAACGACCTTGCCAAAAGTTAGGCAAGCGTAGCTCAAATTTGATCGCGTAGAATTTACTATCAAGCCCCATACGCTGGGACATAACGCCTGACACCAAACAATATGGACTTCTAACATCCTTGTCTCTGCCCATCATTGTGGTTTTAATTTCTACGTTCTGAGGCGCTTTTGTGATTAATGTTTGGCAATTAACAGCATAAACCGAGTTGCTGCCTAATGAAAAAAGCATCAAAGCGGGGGCTAAATAGGTGAAAAGCGCTTTCATTCACATCGTCCTTTTTGATTTTAGAATCAGAGCAAAAATTTATTCCTACCATTTCGGGAATATTTTAAAAATACGAAACTCAACGGGCAGGCTTCAAAATAACCAATAATGAGACAAATAGAAAGTTATCAAGATAAACACAGGAGGGGAAATAAAAAACGGGCTAAAAAGCCCGTTTTGAAAAGCATGGATTAATGGGCAGCAAACACCAATAAGTTTGGAGAAACTTCATTAAAATCCAATGCCATAGTCACACTAAGCGCCGTTACAGTGATAATGGAAAAGAAAAACACTTGTCGTGCCCATCCATTTACATCAATCCCAGGACGGTAGCCTCGTAACGCCATCGCTAGCCACCAAAGGCTGGTAGCCAGTGCAACAACCATAAAGCCAATTCCAACATAACCCGTCAGCGGTAAAAGTGCTGCGACGACTGCAAAAGCAGCAATATGTAGAATTATATGGCGTTTTGCTTTCGCGATACCTTGTGACACAGGCAAGACAGGAATCCCTGCCGCTTCGTAATCTTTGTAGCGAAAAATAGCGATTGCATAGGAATGTGGCATTTGCCAAATACAAAACATAGTAAGCAAGATAGCAGCACCTGCATCGAACTGACCTGCTGCGGCGCAATAGCCCACAACCGGCGGAACAGCGCCAGATAAACTACCAACAAAAGTCCCATAAACGGACTTACGCTTGAAATACAGAGTGTATAAACCGACGTAAACCACATAACCGAATACAGCAAAAGCCACTGCAACCCAGTTCGTAAAATACGACAGCAAAGCAAAACCAATAACACCTAACAAAATACCGTGGAAAAATGCCGCTTTACCTGACATCTCACCATTTACCGTCACGCGGTTACGCGTACGCTGCATTTTGGCATCAATATCTCTATCAACATAGTTGTTAATGGCACAGCCAGAAGCAACGACCAACGACAAACCAACCACTGTCGCTAGCATAAGAATCCAGTCAATCTCGCCACGGGAGGCTAAAAAGAAGCCTCCCGCAACAGAGATGAGGTTGCCCATAATGATGCCTGGCTTTGTTACCTGAAGATAACGCTTAAACATCTTTATAGGCTCCCATCGGACACTCATTACTTATAATGAAAGAAGTCCGCATAATCATCAAATGACTCTACTTACATCATCATTGCGTTGGAAGCGTAGATAATCCATACGGATAACGCGACAACCATCACAATAATTACAGCAGAGAATATAAATGAATAAGTGTCCAGCTTACCTTGTTCAGAGAAGTCCAAATGAAGGAAATACTTCAAATGAACAAAAATCTGAACAACGGCTAACAATACGATTGTTATATAAGTTGGACCTTTATCGAACGCTTCAGTCATTACCATCCAAAATGGAATACCAGTCAAAATAACAGACCAGATAAACCCTGTTAGGTATGACTTCACGCTACCGTGTGAATGCGCTTCAGAAGAATGATCGCTCATTAGATCGCCCCCATCAGATAAACAACGGTGAATACACAGATCCAAACAACATCCAAGAAGTGCCAAAACAAGCTAAGGCAGCTAAGACGAGTTACTGCTCGTGCTGTTAGGCCTGTTTTAGTTACTTCCATAATCATGATAAACATCCAGATCAGACCAGCAGTTACGTGTAAGCCGTGAGTACCCACAAGGGTAAAGAAGGCAGACAAAAACGCACTAGCTTGTGGACCATGACCGTTGACAATTAGGTGATGGAATTCATAGATTTCCATCGCAATGAATATAGCACCTAATAAAAACGTAACAGCCAACCAAGATAGGGTGCCTTTTTTGTTTTTGCTGTGTGCGCAAATCATTGCAAAACCGTAAGTGATACTTGAAACAAGTAACGCCGCAGTTTCAGCCAACACAAAGTCTAACTCAAAAATATCTTTACCAGACACGCCCCCAGCTGTGTTCATGAAAAGCACAGCGTAGGTAGCGAAGACGGATGCAAATAACAAACAGTCCGTCATTAGGTAAATCCAGAACCCAAATACAGTGTTTCCACCAGTATCATGATGTTCGTCGTGATGTGCACCAGCTTCGTGAGCGTCGTGCGTATTCATATGTGTAGTGCTCATGATTACCCCTTAGCCACGTTATCTAGGTGCTCATTTTCTATCTGAGCGATTTCATCAGGCTGAACATAGTAATCAACATCTGAGGTGTAAGCGCGAGCAATAAAGGTCACGATTGAACCCACCAAACCAACAATTGCCAACCACCAAATATGCCAGATCATTGCAAAACCAAATGCCGTAATAAGGGCACCAATGATAATCCCAGCCTTAGTGTTCTTAGGCATGTGGATAGGTGCGTAGCTTTCTTTACGAACATAAGCAGTGCCTTTTTCTTTCATATCGGTAAACGCATCGATATCAGAAACAACAGGCAGTTCAGCAAAGTTATAGTACTGCGGCGGAGAAGCTGTAGACCACTCAAGCGTATGACCATTCCATGGATCACCAGTGGTATCCATGTTGTCCTTACGATCGCGGAAGCTGACATACAATTGTAGGAACTGACAAATGATACCCGCAAGGATAACAAAAGCACCAACAACCGCTATATATAGCCAGATGTTCCAGTCTGGGTTATCCGTGTGGTTAAGACGACGAGTCATACCCAAGAAACCCAGTACGTAAAGAGGCATAAAGGCTAAGAAGAAGCCGACCAACCAGCACCAGAAAGCCGCTTTACCCAATTTAACATTGAGGTGGAAGCCCATTGCTTTAGGGAACCAGAAAGCGAAACCAGCTAGATAACCAAATACCGCACCACCAATGATGGTGTTGTGGAAGTGGGCAATCAAGAACAAGCTGTTATGCAATACATAGTCAGCACCAGGTACTGCAAGTAGTACACCTGTCATACCACCGACAGTAAACGTCACCATGAAACCAAGCGTCCAAAGAACCGGTACAGTCACACGAAGGCGACCACGGTACATAGTAAACAACCAGTTAAATAGTTTCACACCTGTTGGTACCGCGATGATCATTGTCATCACACCAAAGAAAGCATTGACGTTCGCACTGGAACCCATGGTAAAGAAGTGATGCAACCATACGATGAAACCAAGAATGGAAATCGACGCTGTCGCCCAAACCATAGATTTGTAGCCGAACAAACGCTTACCAGTAAAGGTAGAAACGATCTCAGAGAAGATACCAAATGCTGGAAGTACAAGAATGTACACTTCAGGGTGACCCCATGCCCAGAACAAGTTGATATACATCATTGAGTTACCGCCGCCATCATTCGTGAAGAAATGGAAGTCTAAGTAACGGTCAAGTGTCAACATCGCTAGTACAGCAGTCAAAATTGGGAATGATGCTGCGATCAAGATATTGGCCCAAGTACAGGTCCAAGTGAAGATCGGCATATCCATCAACTTCATACCTGGCGTACGCATTTTGAAAACAGTCGCCAAGAAGTTAACTGCTGTTAATGTCGTACCTATACCGGATATCTGCAGCGCCCATATGTAGTAGTCAACCCCGACCCCTGGACTGTATTCTAATCCTGATAACGGTGGATAAGCCACCCAACCAGTTTTAGCAAACTCACCAAGGCCTAAGGAAATATTTACCAATACCGCACCAGAAACAGCTAGCCAAAAGCTTAAGTTGTTTAGGAATGGGAAAGCCACATCACGAGCACCAATTTGTAGCGGTACAACAATGTTCATCAAACCGATCATGAATGGCATCGCCATAAAGATGATCATGATGACACCGTGAGCCGTGAAAATTTGGTCATAGTGGCTTGGAGGTAAATAGCCTGGATCACCGTTCGTTGCAAGCGCGAGCTGCAAACGCATCATAATGGCATCCGCGAAACCACGAATAAGCATTACCAATGCTAGAACGATATACATAATACCCAGTTTTTTATGGTCAACAGACGTTAACCAGTCATTCCAGAGTACACCAAGCAATTTGTGTTTAATAAGTAGGAAAGCAAGTACACAACCAGCGATCGCAACGACACACAATGTGCCGATAACAATCGGGTCGTACGGAAGAGCGTCCCACGATAGTTTGCCTAAGAGTGCAGACATTATTTTCCAGCCTCCGTATGCATATCATGCGATGAGTCTTCAGACTCTCCATGATTCATATCACTGTGATTCATCTCACCATGATTCATCTCACCGTGGTGACCCATTTCGCCATGAATCATTTTAGGTTCAAAAGACGTTTCTTTCAGCAATTCAACTTGACCATGGTCTTTCATGAACTTCGTAACGTTGTTCATGAAAATACTCGATGCAATTGAGTTGTAGTACTGAACTGGAGTAGGTTCAATGTGATGCTCATCTAAATCATGCTCAGCAAGCTTTTCATAGGATGTTTGATCCAATATGCCATTATTGATGACATTATGAGATCCAGCTTTCACACCTTCTACCCAAGCGTCAAAATCAGCTTCAGTTTCCGTAGCGATTGCTTTGAATTTCATCCCAGTAAAACCAGCACCACTGTAGTTTGCAGAGATACCATCAAATGTACCTGGCTCATTTGCAATCAAGTGAAGTTTAGTCACCATGCCTGCCATTGAGTAAATTTGGCTACCCAATTGAGGAATGAAGAACGAGTTCATTGTGCCTTCAGATGAAATTTGGAAAGCGACAGGAACGTTAGCTGGGAATCTCAGTTCGTTGACTGTAGCAATGCCTAAATCAGGATAGATGAACAACCATTTCCAGTTCATAGAAACGACCTGAACATTGATATGATCTTTATCCGATTTCAAAGGCTTGTAAGGATCCAATGAGTGAGTAGATTTCCATGTAATCACACCAAGAATGATGACGATAACAATTGGAATAGCCCAAACAATGGTTTCAATTTTTGTGGAGTGCGACCATTTTGGTTCGTAAATTTCGTCACGGCCTTCACGGTATTTCCAAGCGAAATACAGTGTCATGAAGATGACAGGAATCACAACAAGCAGCATCAACAAAGTCGCAACAATAATTAGTTGCTTCTCTTCAATACCTACTTGCCCTTTAGGATCGAGCACACCACCCTGACAACCGGCGAGCAAGCCCACCATTAGCGCCAAAGCGACTTTACTTAGGATACGAGTTAACAAGAGAATCATCCTCTAACCCTTATGTTCACAAAACTGCCACCTGACAACCAAGCAACAGAACGAAAATCCGGCAAATGCCGGGTATTTCAGTAAAGATCACCACACTGAAAACAGTACAAAGACTATTACCTAGTTAACAGAATTAACGCAGCAATAGCTTTTTGGATCACCTAAATCTGAAAAGGGGAGCTCCACATCTCATCATGCATCGCGCCTCAGCACGACTGGGTTGCTCATTAGGAGCAAACACATGAAATAAAGAGAAGGCCAATTTCTGGCGAGCGGGGTTGATATTGACCATAACGGACCAATAACTAACCAATAATAGAGTTATAAATACGAGGCTAGAGGCTAGCCCCGCATTAAAAATAGGGTCGATATTAATAACACTTTGGTTATCAACAGAGAGAGGTGCAACAATCAGTAAGAAAAAAATCAAAAACAAGCAAGACACGGTGGCAGCATGGCGTAAAGAATCCGCCAAGACACTGGATACCGAATGCACATAGTGATGCTGAATGTCTTGAAATTTGTTCAATTTATCCATCCGATTCATAAAATCAAAAGTGTAAAAGCCGTTTTTACTCGCTTCATACGAATTTAAGTGTGCGAAATATAGCAAAAATTATACAACCGCACAAAGTCTAGTTTAGCCTTTGTTCATGTTTGCTTCACGGTCTTTTTGTAAAAATTCACATTCTTGTCTTGAGCAAATCCTGCTGCCATAGCCCGCAACTACTAAGGTTAACAACCTTCTAAGGCATTTTTCTTACAATCAGTAAGGCTTCTTTTTTACCAAATTCGCACGTGACCAATTTTGAAGAATGTTCACTATATACGTCATTTCTTCCTCTTTTGGACCACTAAAACCTAATAAAAAACCAAATCGACAATTATTAGATTCTTTTTGTGCATAAATGTAGTGGTCAGACAAAGGAGAAAGTTGTACATCATCAAGTTTAAGTTCTTCGGCTATTAGCTGATCTAAAGCCACATCAGTTTGCACGATAGGAACAAAGGCAGACTTTAATTCAATTAATACATGCATGCCACCGCGAGGCTTCTTCCATTCGAACCAAGTCGCTAAATGACGCTCTAATAGCGCTAATAGAACATCTCGTTTAAGTCGATAATGACGACGCATTCGATTTACATGGCGATCAAAATGACCTTGAATCATAAAGTCTGCTACTGCAGGCTGTATTGGCAAGGATGCAGATGACCCCAGCCCTCGCTGACTTTTATGTAATGTTTCGATATGTTTCTTGGGCGCAACAATAAAGCCAAGCCGTAAACCACGGAACAGCACTTTCGAAAAACTCCCAACAAAGAACACTCGATCTCGGGTTTGATCATGCACACTCGCCGTTTGCATAAAAGGCACATTGCTTCGCCCCTGATAGACAAACTCATTGTCGTAATCGTCTTCTATCATCCACCAGCTAGTGGAGTCATTTTGCAACGCCTGCAACCATTGCTGTCGTCGAGCCGCACTCATACTTACCCCAAGCGGGTATTGCCGATTCGGTGTAACAACCGCCACGTTCGAAGCGTATTCACTGACTGGCAAGCACGGTCCATCTTCATCAATCAAAAGGGCACCCGCTTTGGCAGATGAATCAATAGCTTGGCGAATTGGCGGATAGGTCGGCTCCTCTAACCACCACTTCATTGACGATCCTCCAGAACCACCTAATAACGTAACCGCATGTTGCAATAATAGTAGTGAATCCCGACTGCCAGCCGTGACAATAATTTGCTCAGCCGAGCAGTCAAGACCACGAACACGATACAAATAATCGACTATTGCGTCTTTTAAAGCAGGGTATCCAGCTGGATAGCCACCTTCCAAGACAGTGAAATCCGGCTTTAACCAACTACGTCGCATACTCGCAGCCCATTCCTTGGTAGGAAAGACAGACACATCAGCCCCCGCATCAAATGCCCATGTCAGTGGCGTTTTATGAGTAGATGCAGAGATAGGGTGAGATGACGTCGTGCGATGGTTCACCATGGGTAAAGCCGCAACAAACACACCACGCTTTTCTTCGCTGGTTAAAATACCTTCTGCGATTAGCTGATCATAAGCCCGTGAGGTTGTACTTCGAGAAACGCCCAACGAGCCAGCTAGCAAACGCGAGGAGGGTAATTTGTCACCCACAGATAACGCTCCCGAAACAATGCCTTGCTGGATTTGCTCAATCAACTGTTGGTAATAAGGAGCGCCTTCGTCATCAAGTGAAAAACGTAAACTGCCTATGCCGTGCTTCATATCTGGCCTGCTTTTTTATCTTAATTCTGGCTATTTTTATAAAAGCCAGTTTTCTCTAAAGTCTTGTTATAGCCAATCACCCATTGAGACACAAGGAGAGAATGCATGAGTCAGTCGCTAGAAGAAACGGCATTAAGCAAAGTAAAAAGAGGGCCGAACAGAGCCTCTTATGATAAAGACCTAGCGCTAGACATTATTGATGCAGCGCTAATGTGTCACGTCGGACAAACCAAAGATGGCCAAGTCTTTGTGACACCTACCAGCCATTGGCGCGAAGGCGACTACTTCTACTGGCACGCACACTCTAAAGCGCGCAATGTGAAAGGCCCAATCGATGAACCTGAAAAGGTCTGCATTAACGTGAGCTTATTAGATGGCTTGGTTTTGGCTCGTTCCGCCATGCACCATTCGGTGAATTATCGCTCTGTGACCTTATTTGGCGTGCCAGAACTCATTGAGGATAAAGAAGAAAAAGTGCGCCAATTCAAACTTTTCTTAGAAAAAGTTAGCCCTGGGCGCTGGGACACATTGCGCCCCGTCAACGAGCAAGAGATCAAAGCGACGGGAGTCGTGCGTATCAAAATAGACGAAGCCTCGGTCAAATTCCGAGCTGAGCCTCCTGTCGATGATCCAGCCGATAACGACTGGCCAGTGTGGGCAGGTGTTGTTCCCTTAAAAAGAGAGTGGGGCACGATTGAGCAAGACCCGAGTCAAACGGCGCACTATCCAGCGCCCAAGGCTCCCGATGCTTTTTAACCTCAGGGAAAAGATCTACATCAAAGGATCTTGTCCCTCCTAATCGAGCCTGCTAGTATCAAAAGCATGACGTATCTTATTGCACGATCACATCGATTTATCAGCCTCCGAGTCCCTAAACTGGACACGGCGGCTTTGCTCTTTCTGAAATAACCTTTCAAAGACAAGCTCTCTCCGAGTCCTGACTCGGAGGAATCCAAAAAGATTGCATTGAATTTTTTATCTTGGATTTATGGAGCTTTATTATGTCTACGCACAACTATCTAACCCACGAGCAATTACTTCACGCACTGTCTCTTCGCGACCTGAGCAACCCTTACCACGGCATACACGCCATGCAGCAACTCATTAGCGAAGCTGAAACCGCAGTCTCATCACTTTGGCCTTGTTACTTACAACGTGTAAATGCCAATCCTATCGTGCCGGTCTACGAAAACTACGACGCCCTCGGTTATCCGACCGATGGTGCATCAAGAGACGCTCGCTACAGCCGCTATATTTCAAATAGCTTAATGCTACGCACGCAAACATCCAGTACTGTGCCAACCTGGTTAAAGAGTTGGCAAAGTCTGCGACCGGAGTCTATAGGGATAATCAGTCACGGATTGGTTTATCGTCGCGACTGCATTGATCGCTGGCATTGCGCAGAACCTCATCAATTGGACATCTGGATTGTATTGCCAAAACATCAAGCAGAAGACAATCAGATATTGAAAGAATCCATTTCAGCGCTGATGAAAACCTTGTTACCGAATCATGTCGTACAACAATCCAAATCGCCGCACCCTTACACCATGAATGGCATTCAGCTAGACGCTGTGGAAGATCAAGGTCTTATTGAAGTAGGCGAGTGCGGCAATATAGATCCAGACTTATTAACCAGAAATGGTTGGCCAGGCAATGACTATACAGGCGTCGCCATTGGGTTAGGATTGGATAGAATACTGATGCTGCGCAAAGGCATTCCCGACATTCGATTGCTTCGAGATCCAGATCCACGGATTGAGCAACAAATGCTCGATTTATCCCCTTGGAGGCCCGTCTCGCGACAACCCAAAGCCGAGCGAGATATTTCGATTGTGGTGGACCAAAATTGCGATATGGACATTATCGGCGATCAAGTTCGTATCGCCTTAGGAGAACAAGCCCATTGGCTAGAAGAGCTTAAACTTTTATCTCGAACACAATACCAACAGTTACCAAAATCAGCGGTAGAAAGGCTAGGAATGACGCCTTCACACGTCAATTTACTGTTACGCATTAGTTTGCGTCATCCAACCAAAAGCGTACCAACTCGTCTCGCTAACAAACTGAGAAATGAAATTTATTTATCGCTAAATCAAGGACATAACTACTTAGCAAACTAATTCAAACGGCAAACACCTACAACCCCCCAACCACTTTTATGCACTTTTTATGTGCATGGAAGTGGTTTTTTTCTTGCGGTTTTCCATAAAATCGCTACCCTTGCACACTTTTTTACGACTCCGCGCGTTTCTTGGAAAGGTCTTTTTATCAAAAAAATCTTTCCAATATTCAACCCACGAACAATAAAACAATCGATATTATCGAATAACGGGAGAGGCCTACATGGCAGCCATCATAGACTTTTTAAACACTATTTTCTGGGGCTATATCCTCATCTACGGGCTACTAGCAGTTGGTGTGTATTTCACCTTGCGTCTAGGTTTTATTCAGATCCGTCGGTTTCCAGAATTCATTCGTACTGTTCTAAAAGCACCACAATCAGATCGCGGCGGCATTTCGCCTTTCCAAGCGCTTTGTACCAGCCTTGCGTCTCGTGTGGGAACAGGCAACATGACAGGCGTTGCTGTTGCTTTGTTTTTAGGTGGCCCAGGTGCCATTTTTTGGATGTGGGTTGTTGCCCTCATAGGCATGGCGACCGCTTACGCGGAAAGCTCCCTTGCCCAGCTTTATAAAGTACGCGACCAAAATGGTCAGCTGCGAGGCGGCCCAGCGTTTTACATCAGCAAAGGATTAAAAGCTCCTTGGGCTGGCGCTGTTTTCTCACTCGCGCTTATCTTGGCTTTCGGTTTGGTCTTCAACGCGGTGCAAGCTAACTCGATTGCTGGAGCAATGAAAGGCGCATTCGGTGTAGACACAGGTGTAACAGGCTTAGTGATTATGGCTCTGGCCGCGATTGTTATCTTTGGTGGCATCAAGAAAATCGCTCGTTTTGCTGAAATCGTTGTGCCATTCATGGCGGTATTGTACCTATTGCTCGCTTTATATGTGATTTTCAGCAACATAAACGACGTGCCTGCAGCCTTTGCATTAATCTTCAAAAGCGCGTTTGGTATCGAACAAGCCGCTGGTGGTGTATTAGGTGCGATGCTTAACGGGGTTAAACGTGGTTTGTTCTCTAATGAAGCGGGTATGGGTTCTGCGCCAAATATCGCAGCCGTAGCGACACCAAATCCTCATCACCCAGCATCACAGGGTATGGTGCAGTCTTTAGGTGTATTCATCGATACCATTTTGATCTGTACTGCCACTGCATTAATGATCTTGCTATCTGGTGCTTTGGGTAATGGTGAAACAGGGATTAACTTAACGCAAACCGCTTTGACGCATCATGTGGGCAGCGCAGGTCAGTACTTTGTCGCCGTCGCTATCTTCTTCTTTGCCTTTACGTCCATCATTGGTAACTACAGCTACGCAGAAAACGCGCTAACTTACCTAAAATGGGCAAACAAACCAGGCATTTTCATTCTACGAGTTTTGGCGCTAGCCATGATCCCTTGGGGTGCTTACGAAAGCGTCGCTATGGTATTCAATGCGGCTGATGCGGCTATGGGTCTAATGGCAACTATCAACCTAATTGCCATCATGATGCTATCTGGTTTAGTCGTGAAATTGACCAAAGACTATTTCAATCAATTGAAAACACATACACCAGTATTCAATTCAGAAGACTACCCAGAAATTCGTGATGATATCGACTTAACCGTTTGGGATGAAAAACCAAGCAAATAAGTTCTACTTATGTAGTACAGGCTTAGCCTTGTTTCAAACACAAAAAACCCGCTGACCAAGCGGGTTTTTCGTTTCTGACTCTATACTTAAGGAAGCCTTATCTTGAATACTAGATTTTAGCCGCTAATTTATGCGCTAAACCATGCAAAAACGGCCCAGCAATAAAAGAAATAATGCCAGCAGCTGGCCAAGCGAGCACCCAAGAATGCATCCATAATTCAACAAAATCAGCTCTAGCGCCAATATTCAAAAAGGTAATCCACGCTGACATCACCAATGACAAAGTAAACGACATTAAGATGGCAAACAGTATTCTATGTTTCATTTTTCTCTCCTGATTAACTTATCGCCTTCTCTAAATAGAGTGCCCCAGACGAAAAGTAAGTAAACGACTCAAACTCTTAGTTCATACTAGCAAACAACAATATTTGTAAATATACTGATTTTTTAAAATCAAATTTACGAAAATGCAAAATGCTTGATGACCTAAAGATTTTTATCACTGCCGCCAATAAACATAGTCTGACAGCTGCTGCCCAGCATCTTGATATGACTATCGCCACCGTATCTCGCCGTATCAGCGCTCTTGAGCAAAAACTTGGCTGTGAGTTACTACATCGTTCTACCAAAGGCCTCAAGCTCACGCCGGTAGGAGAAAGTTACTACGAAGAATGCGCCGAGTTTATCGATGCATTAGACCAGCGTATTTCTAATTTAGATCAAACGCTTAACAGTCTAATAGGCGACCTCAAAGTGCTCGCACCGGTGAATTTAGGCAGTGGGCCATTGGATGCATTTTGGCAAGATTTTGTTCAGAGACATCCCAATATCGAATTAAATATCGAGCTTAGCAATTCCCTTCAAGACATCAGAGACACTCGAGCTGACATTGCTCTACGTTCAGGCAATCAACCCAGCTCATCATTGATTCAGAAGAAACTAGGCCACATTGTTCCAATCTTAGTTGCTTCACCAAAAGCCTCCTTCTTACTCCCTAAAACGATAGAAGACTTACAGCAAGCGCCGAGCATTGCATCGCATATTTTTTCTGACTGGCTACTGATGAATCAGCAAGGAGATCTTCATCCACTCAACAAAGAACACCGACACCTTAGTAACGATATGACCATCACCCTAAATCTTGCTAAAGCGGGTGCAGGCATTGCCTTAATGCCCATGAGTATGGTGATGAATGCCCTTGAAACGGGCGAACTGGTTCGAGTTTTACCTGAATGGCGTGGTCAAAATCGAGAGATTTTTCTTGTCTGGCCTTATCGACGTAGCTTATCAGCCAGAGCCAAATTATTGCGCGACGAATTAACTCAGTTTCTCGAGCAGCAAACATGGTTTCACTCAAGCCCTTAGCCTAAAAAGCAAGAGTTTAAAAAGACAACTTTGGTTACACTATCATTCGAATAACGACAGACCCGCTCTAAACAAGGATCAACATGGAACACTTACTCTGGTGGCAATACGCCTTAATCGGCGCCATTTTTATATGGAGCGGCTTTGTCCGCAGTGGCTTAGGATTTGGCGGCGCCGTACTCGCTTTGCCTTTCCTATTGTTAGTAAAAAACGATCCTTTGTTATTTATACCGATCATTTCCATCCACCTTCTGGTGTTTTCCAGCTGGATTGCATGGCAAGGATCAAGAGCGACAAAACAACAAGCCAAGCTCGCAGCTGAGCGCGGTGAAGCACCACAAGAAGCACAGGGCAACATCGCTTGGGGTTATTTAAAAAAAGCCCTCGGCATCATGATAGTGCCGAAATTGATCGGTGTATTTGGCTTATTAACCTTACCGGGCAACATAGTGACAGGCGTGATTTTTGTCATCGTCGCCGTTTTTGCCGTGTCTTACATATTGAATAAGCCGTTTTATACCAACAACAAATTCCTCGACACCATTTTCCTCATGCTTGGCGGTTACGTTAGCGGCACCTCCTTAATCGGCGCACCGCTCATCGTCTCCGTCTTCGCCACCAAGGTCCCACGCCACCAACTGCGTGATACCTTGTTCGTACTCTGGTTCATTCTGGTGATGATCAAAATGGTGTCCTTCCTCATCGCTGGCATCGACCTACAGCTCATTCACCAACTTTGGTTACTGCCTTGCGCCTTGATAGGTCACGTCTTCGGACAAAAGCTCCACAACCGCATTCAAAAAGCTGAAACACCCGTCTTCTTCCAATTCGTAGGCTGGGCGCTGCTCATCGTCTGTGGGTTTGGCTTGTACTCGACGTTCATGCTCTAGTCCGCAGTAACGCTGTTACCAGATCAACTCTCGCTCCGGCGCTAAAGCGCAAACATCCGCGAGATGTTGATCTAGTGACAGCTAAGTGTTGGTTTTGTGATATAGACTACTGTTAGATTGATTTAACAAAGGAATGCCCTATGAGCGACACAGATACAAAAGCCTTTGCCAATTGCGCGACGGGGAATAAGCGAAAAGAACTCGCAGAGCGTTTTACTCAATACCTAAAAAGTCGTAACACAAAAGACAATGCCTATGTTGTGAACCTCAACGGTGCGTGGGGAACAGGGAAGACTTACTTTGTTACAGAGTGGAAAAAACTTGTCGAAGACAAAGGCCACATAGCCATCAAAATAGATGCGTGGGAATCGGATTATCTAAATGATCCGCTCGCCATCATCATTGCCGAACTGCTTGAGCAGATCAAATCAAACATCAAGAACCACGATGCAAGATTTCGTAATGCGGAAAGAAACGTCGCCAGCGCCATATTTAATATGGGCAAAAGCATGCTGCCAATCGGGTCAAAAGTTGTAGGTAAACACCTTCTTGGAGAAGCGGCAACAAGCGAAATACTCGACCTAATTGCTTCTGCCACAGGCTCCGTCACTAATCACAGTGCTGTAAAAGACGACTTGAATATGGGCGATTTAGGATTGGAAGTTGCCAGTCAACACAAACGACATAAGCAATTCACCCAAGACTTCAAAGAACAAGCACGCGAACTTGTCGACTTCGCCCTTGAAGACAATCCTAACAAACAAGTCTTCATCTTCATTGATGAACTAGATCGCTGCCGCCCAACCTACGCCATCGAAATGCTAGAGACGGTAAAACACTTATTTGATATTCCAGACTTCATCTTTGTTTTGTCTACAGATACCAACCAGTTACAGCACTCCATCAAAGCCGTCTACGGCCATGACTTTGACTCTCATGAGTATCTCAGTCGATTTTTCGAACAACGCTTCATTCTCCCTGAGCCTGACTTTCATCAATTCATGATTGCACATAACATGTTTAATGACATAAAAGTTGGGGAGCTTAATACTTTCCCTTCGATTCAAACTACGGATGAGCTTCGCGAAGCCATCTATTTGATTTGTAAACTTAATAAGAAGAGTCTATCTCTAAGACGATTAAAACAGATATGCACTCAACTTGATGTTGTGCTCAGCTCTCAAGACTTCAAAGAAGTAATTTTTCCAATATTTGATTTAATTGGCATCATATTTGGTGACGCTTTGTACGGCGGATTAACAGAGCCTGAACCCCCTATCAATAGAGCTAAGCTAGCTTATGGAAAATATAGTAAAAAAGTGGAAGATTTTAATTTAGGTCCAAACCAATTTTTAGACATCATAAGCTATTTAAACCAAGGACTCTCATCCGCATCAAAATCTATACATTACAAATTCAATAATCCTGCTTTTGATAATTCAAACACGCCCTTTTCTATCGCCAACCCTTTGCTAAATAATAGATTAGCAAAACTGAGTCGACTAAGTTCGCAATATGCATATTGTGTGAAGCCTCAAAAAATTCTAGATACCGTTAATAGCATAAGAATAGGTATCGAAGATTAATAAAGTTCAATTGAAACATAACAATTATAAGAGCAACAAAGACCAACGCCGAGTGGATGTTCTCGCTTTAGCGCCGTAACGAGGCGTTGGTTTTTGTTGCGGATTTACCGGTTAACGTCCTCTTGATAAGCGTGCAGCTGAGCGGCTAACTAGGCAGTTGAGGACTCAGACAATTGATCTACAAGATAAACGATGGATTGATACTCGATGCCGCTGTGTTCCGATAAGCCAATCTCGCAGGTGCGGCTGTTGGAGTAACCCACTTCGCAGTCTTCTACCGCTTTGGCTAGGGTTTTCAAGGCGCTGGCGTTGAGCTCTGGAGTGGAGAAGCCTTTGTCGCCAGCAAAGCCACAGCAGGTAATGTCTGGCGGAATCACCACTTCGTCAGCCAGTTGATGAGCAAGCTGTACGAAGCTGTCAGCGAGCCCCATGCGGGTTGTGCTACAAGTCACATGCAGGGCGATTTTGCTGAGTTTTTCCTTCACCGTGAGATTTTGCATGACATGGGTCGATACAAATCCAACTTGCTCGTGCAGTTTTAAACAAGGATCAAGGCTTTCTTGCATTCGTAGCAAGCAAGGGCTGACATCGCAGACGATAGGGGTTCGTCCGTTATCGCTGGCTTCGAGTAGTAAATTATTGAGATCGTTGGCTTTTTGGTTGGCAGCGTCGAATTGCCCTTTGGATTGAAATGCCATGCCACAGCATTGGCTATCGATGTCTTTGGGTACAGTGACTTTGTAGCCTGCTTTTTTCAATACAGAGAACATCACCGCCATGACGGAGCGTTTATCTTCGGCATTCGGCCCTGCGCCCAAGACGCGAGTCGCGCAGCTAGGGAAGTAAATCACTTCTTTCTGCCTGTCATCCGCTTGCATCTCATTACTTTGAATATCATTACATTGAATAACAGGAATAGACTTCAAAGAGGACGCTGGGCTGGGCATTTGTTTATGCCACTTCGGTACAGCGCCTTGGGAAACTTTATTCATTACCGAGGTGATGGCCGTCATACCTGAATCGCCAATAATACGACGCGTGCCGCTGGCAAGGTTGAGGCCGACTTTGGCTGTTTTGGTCACGCCTTCAAAATGATCAGCAATCCAATAACCGACTTTGCTGTCTGGGTGACGATCATGGCGTAATTCACGGGTTAAATCGCCGGTATTGATGCCAACGGGACACTGCATCGAACACAAGCCACAGCCAGCGCAGGTATCAACCCCTTGATAATCATACTCTTTTTTCAGCTCTGCTAAGCGTTTCGGATCTGTACCCATTGCGGTTAATCGCTGAATCTCACGCCAAATCACAATGCGCTGACGCGGCGTTAAGGTAATGGATTTGGACGGACAAGAGGATTCGCAGAAACCACACTCAATGCAGGTATCTACCTTGTCGTTTGCCTTTGGCAAAGGCTTGAGGTTCTGCACATGCAAGTTGGCATTGTGGGATAAAATCACATCTGGGTTCAGCAAGCCTTGCGGGTCAAAGGCGCGTTTGATTTCCCACATGATGTCATAAGCTTCTTTGCCCCATTCCAATTCCACATAAGGCGCCATGTTACGGCCCGTGCCATGTTCTGCTTTTAGCGAGCCTTGGTATTTCACTGCAACTAATTGCGCGACTTCATCCATTAACTGCTCGTAGCGTGTCACTTCCTCCGGATCATCAAAACCTTGGGTAAAAACAAAGTGCAAATTGCCTTCTAATGCATGACCAAACAAAATCGCTTCACGGTAACCATGTTTTTGAAACACGCCTTGTAGCTCCAAAACACCTTCCGCAAGCTGTTCGACAGGGAAGGCGACGTCTTCAATGATGACAGTAGTACCAACTGGTCGCACCGCACCAACGGCAGGGAACAAGCCCTTGCGAATCTTCCAATAGGAATCGTAGATGACTTTGTCTTGAGTAAATTCAATAGGATTCAGTGTTTCTTGGCCACTTAATGCTTGTTTCACTAAGGCTAAATTGGCTTCTAATTCGTCGGCATCAGCCGCGCGTACGTCAACCAATAAACCGGCCGCCTGTGAACCTAAAGACGACAATATTTCCGGCATGCCCGGTTTGCCCTCTACGGCTCGCAGGCCCGCGCGATCTATCAATTCCACGGCAGACACAGGTGAACTTTTTAACGCCGTCACCGCTCGACAGGTGATTTCCATATCGTCAAAAAAGATCATCGCTGCCGCTTTTATTGGATGATCAAGCACGGTTTCATAGGTCACTTCACTGATAAAACCCAAGGTGCCTTCGGAGCCAATCATCAAATGCAGCAATATATCAAACGGATCTTGGTAATCGGTTAAGCTGTTTAAACTGTATCCCGTGGTGTTTTTTAGACGATATTTGTGTCTGATTTTTTCGGCTAATTCTGGATTGCCTTGCACGCTTTTAGACAAACGATTGAGCGTATCGAGCAAGTCAGCGTTGCGATTGCCAAACGCCAAACGACTGGCCTCGTCCGCGGTATCTAACAAAGAGCCATCGGCAAAAATCAGTCTTGCGCTTTTTATGGTGTGATAGCTATTCTGCGCTGTGCCACAACACATGCCGCTAGCGTTGTTGGCAGCGATACCACCAATCATACAAGCATTTATAGATGCAGGGTCAGGGCCAATTTTACGCTGGAAGGGCGCAAGCAGTTGGTTTGCTCGCGCGCCAATTATGCCAGGCTGAAGCGAAATGCTGTGACCATGTTCATGTACTCGATGACCTTTCCAATGATCAGACAATTGTATCAAGATAGAATCAGTTACCGCTTGCCCAGATAAACTCGTTCCTGCCGCTCGAAATGTCACTGGCAAATTGCGCTTTCTGGCTTCTTTCAGCACCAATTGCACTTCCGCTTCATTATCAACTCGTACCACCAATTGCGGAACCAGCCGATAAAAACTCGCATCCGTGCCGTACGCCAAGGTACGCAGTGGATCACGAATCAACCGAGATTCATCAATCGCGCCGCTTTTCGCGTCTTTCAAAGCAAAATACACATCGCGATATTGAGCGGTTTTATCAGCAATTGAGTCTTTATCAGTTGTGGCTGTGTTCATCAGAAGTCCCACGGCGAGTCGCCTGTTTTTTATTATTCATACTAAAAATTAACGCTAGACAAATTGGTAATACCAATTTACCTTTTAAATATAAGGCACAGTAAGAAGTCAGATAAACTTTGTCAACTGATAGTTTAGTAGATATTTCGTGAATTTTAGCAGCAAGATTAATTGGTTTTACCACTTTTTAACTTATGCACAGCAATTAAGAAAACCACCGTTAAAGAAGACATTTTTAGGAAAAGCTATGGAATCCAATCAGTTTGGTCGCGTTAAGCAGCCTAAAATCTCCGATATCATCATGAAAGAACTCGAAAGCATGATTTTAGAAGGCAGCTTTACCGCTGGACAAAAACTGCCACCAGAAAGGGAATTAGCCGCACGCTTTGAAGTGTCTCGACCCTCGTTGCGGGAAGCCATTCAAAAGCTGATCGCTCGCGGCGTGTTATTCAGTCGTCATGGCGGCGGAACGTACGTTTCCGAGCAGCTAGGAACTTCCTTTGCAGATCCGTTGCAAGATTTGATCAGTTCCCACGATGAGTTTTTATACGACCAATTGGAATTTCGCGATGCGCTAGAAAGTCTTGCAGCTTACTACGCGGCGTTGCGCAGTACCGATGCAGACAAAACCAAGCTGACACACTGTTTTAATCAGCTGATAGAAGCCAACCAAAACAAAGCTTTCGCCTTGGAAGCCAAGTTAGACGTGGAATTTCACATGATCATTGCGGAAGCGGCGCACAATGTGGTGTTGCTGCACACACTTCGCAGCCTGCATGCCATGTTGGCGAAAAGTATTTCGAGTAACCTTAGGAATCTATTTGAGAAGCAAGCCGCTCGTCAGCGCGTAATGGAACAACACACCAACCTTTATCAAGCCATCATGGCTGGCGACGCCGAAGAAGCTCGCACGGCGGCGCATACGCATTTGGTTTTCGTGGAAGATAACTTACTGAAAATGCGCCAAGAAGAAACGCGGATCCAGCGCTCGCTACGCAGAAACGAGCACCAGAATCCGCTGTAAACAACCTTTGGGGATTCCAGTGAGTATTATGTTTCTGCAATGTCCAAAGCATCGCTCAATGCGGCTTTCATAACGTCAATTGAAGGGGCTTTTCCCGTCCAATATTCAAAAGCAATTGCGCCTTGCTGAACGAGCATGCCCAAGCCATTTACTGTCGTACAGCCCTTGGATTCAGCAGTTTGGATCAATCGTGTTTGCGGTGGATTGAAAATTCCATCTGCAACTACCATATTTGCTTTAATTGAGTCTGTATCTATATCAAGCTCTTCGTCCACATTCGGGAACAAACCAATAGAAGTCACATTGATCACCAAATCCGTCTCGGCAGGAATCTGATATTGCTTTGTCCAAGCATGATATTCCGCACCAGCCGACGTGTTATCGGTAACCAGTTGGGCAAGCTCTTCGCCGCGCTCTTGGTTGCGATTCACAATAGTTATGTGTGCTACGCCAGCTAGGGCCAGTTCCACCGCCACGGCTCGTGCCGCACCACCAGCACCGAACAAAACCACACGTTTGTTGGTCAGCTCTAAGCTAGATTTCACAGATTCTACAAAACCACGGCCATCAGTATTTTCACCAACTAGCTTGCCATCACGGTTCACCACAGTATTCACCGCACCAATGATACGAGCTGACTCGCCTAACTCATCAAGGTAATCAATAACGGACACTTTATGAGGAATAGAACAATTAAAACCGCACCAATTCATGGCTTTCGCACCTAATACGGCGTTTTTAAGGTCCTCGGGCTGAATTTCACAATTGATATAACGCCAATCCAAACCCAAATTTCGATACGCGGCTTCCATCATCACGCCTGTGGGGTTTTCTAATGCTGGCGTGGCAAAAGAACCGGTTAACTCACTTAAGAAATTCTTCGACATACTGAATTTTCTCCATGTTTGGTGGCTGTAAAAAGAACACTTCACCGCATGGTAGCAAACCCAGTCGCCATAAAAATTTCAATTGTTAACAGAGGCGTACGAAGTAATGAGTTTTAAGGATTAGCGAACCAAACCCCTTTCTTCATATTCTGCAGATAACACCAATACAAAGTGATGGCCCTGGCGATAAACAACATGGCTTGGCTGAGCCATAAGCCATGATTACCAAGATCTTGGCTGATAAACCACACAGGGAAAAACACGCCGACGACACAAATGATCATGGTGTTTTGCATTTGCTTTACGCTGGTTGTGCCAATGAAAATGCCATCCAACATAAAGGACCAAATACCCAACAGAGGGAAAAATATCAACCAAGGTAGGTACAGAGCCGCGTCGTCTCGCACGGTTTGTACGTTGGTTAGTAAGGCGATGATTTGATTACCAAAAAGCCAAAATATCAGCATCAAAATACAAGCGGCGAACAGCGCCCAATAGGTAGAGAGCTGAATAACCTTCTTAAAATTCGTTTTGTCTTTGCGGCCATAATATTCGCCACACAAGGCTTCCACCGAGAAAGCAAAGCCATCCAAGGCGTTAGAGATAATCATCAAAAATGTCAGCAAAACCGCGTTGGCGGCAAGAATAGAATCCCCTTGGCGCGCGCCTTGTGCGGTAAAAAATAACATCACTAATAACAAGAGAATGGTCCGCACAAACAAATATCGATTCACTTTCACTAACGCCATGTATTCGCGCCATTTTGCTAAAACGCTTAACGGCACATGACCGGAAAAGCCTTTTAACTTATGCCAAGCCAATACGCCAGCGACCGTTACGCCAATATAATGCGCAAACACAGTTGCCCACGCCACGCCGTCACTCGCCATGCCCAAGCCATAAACGGCGACATAATCGAGAATCATGTTAGCGACATTGATCACTAACAACATCCACAGCGGCCCTTTGGAATACTGCACGCCAAAGAACCAACCCATTAAGGCATAACCCGCTAACACAGCCGGCGCACTGAAAATCCGCGCTTCACAATACAACCGTGCCCAAGGTTCGACTTCCTCGCTGGGCTCCATCAAGGTAATCGCCAAATCGATCAAGGGCCCTCGGAATAGAATCAGCATGAGCCCGATAAAAACGCCCATCAAAATCGATTGCAAAAGCAATTCACGAACGCGTCGTTCGTCGCCTTGTCCCAGAGCTTGTGCAGTCAATCCGGTTGAGCCCATGCGCAAGAAGCCAAATGCCCAAAATAGAAAGCTAAAAATGCTCGCACCAATCGCCACAGCGGCAAGGTGTGTTGCCGTGCCTAAATGCCCAACCACCGCCGTATCCACCAAGCCCAGTAGAGGAGTGGTAATGTTCGACACCATTGGTGGCCACGCCATGCGCCAAATTTTTTGATTCAATACAGCATTTGCACGATACGAGCAAAAAATAGAACTGGGGGATAACTTTGACACACGGGTCTCTCTTGTGGATAAAAATCAATCAGAATAGAAAAACAGCAAGGCGCTGATCTGTGGAAAATAATAGCAGTTATTCACAATTCAGGGCAGTTCTTCGTGACTTTGTGCAATAATTGGTCAAAAAAGCGCGATTATCAGGTATGGTTCTCGTTTAGCACCTACTTACCCACAAAAAGAAACCTCATACATTCGATAAAATTCAATCTTTCTAATATTGGATAAGTGATGCTTTTTTCCACAATCATGCTCACATCGTCACGGAAATTTGCTAGACTCGCGTTTATTTTTTATCTCTCGGAGAACTTTTATGCCCAAGAAACTCAAGCCATTTATCGAAGGTTTAGCTGTCGGGTGCGTCTTCATCAGTATCACTATGCTGTTTCAAATTCCGCTTTATATGAGCTTCATCATTGGTGCGTTGGCAGCATTAGGCGGTTATCGAAATTCGATAAAAATGGACCAAGAAAAAGCCGCCAAAAAAGAACAAAACCAGCCAAACAATAATAAGAAAGACGCCGAATAAATGACAAACTCTAACCCTCCAACGTATGGTGAAGGCGATGCTACCTTACAAGCCGTGGGCGGCTTAACGGGACTGCAAAATTTGGTTGAAACCTTCTATCGCATCATGGAGAGCACGCCAGAGTTTCGTCCGCTTTTTGATATGCATCCTAGCAATATTGAGCTAACCATCGATAAATTGGTGTCTTTTTTATCCGGTTGGATGGGCGGCGAGAAGTTATTCTCGAAAAAATATGGCCCAATCAGCTTACCTCAAGCCCATGCACACTTAATCGTCACCGAAAAAGAAAAAGCCATGTGGTTAAACTGCATGGCAGCCGCTCTCGATGAATTGGGTTATCCAGAAGATTTGAAAGCGTATTTGCTGCCTAAACTCGAGTTTCCCGCGGAACGCATTCGTCAGGTGAGTACGGCTAGGCACAGCGAATCAGTTTAAACGAAACACAATGACATTCCTCTTCGAAACTGTCGCCTCCCTCAGTGGAATGTCATTGCGCTTCTGAAACGCTTTACGATTAAGAGCGAATTTCTTTGGCGACGAAGATGCCTAAGCGTTTCGCCAAGCGCGCTAGGTTGGCGCGGTCCATAGATAGCTGCTGAGCGGCTTTGGTCCAATTTCCTTGATTTTCTTCTAGCGCTTTACGGATTAGATTTCGTTGATAAGTTTCTGTTTCTAAACGCAAATCGATTGGTTTGTGTTTTTCTAAGCGCGGCGGTTCCAGTTCATTTTTCTGTATCTTTTCTTTAGCACTATTATCAATTTGTAACCCTGTTAAATGAGCCGAAGTGATAACGGTAATACCCGTTGGATTATCGGCTTTTGCGCTTTCTGACTTTGAACTCTCTGCTTTAGAAAATAGCGCAGCACGAGAAATAACATGTTCCAGTTCGCGCACATTTCCGGGCCAGTGATAAGCGTCTAATAAATCGATTGCCGACGCAGACAAGGTGAGTTGTTGCAGACCCAATTTACGGCGGAATCGCTCTGCAAAGAAGCCGGCCAATAAAGCAATGTCGCCTTGTCTATCACGCAGCGCAGGAACTTGAATAGGAAACACACTAAGACGATGAAACAAATCAGCACGAAAACGATGCTCTGCCACTTCAGTCTCTAAATGTCGGTTGGTTGCAGCAATGATACGTACGTTTACTTTGCGGATTTGATCTTTGCCAACCGCTTGGATTTCTTGGTTTTGGATAACACGAAGCAAAGTACCCTGTACTTCTAGCGGCAGTTCACCAATTTCATCGAGCAACAAGGTTCCACCATCGGCCAATAAAAACTTACCGTCGCGATCTCGATCCGCTCCAGTAAAGGCGCCTTTCACATGCCCAAACAACTCACTTTCAATAAGATGGTGCGGTATCGCAGCGCAATTTACATACACCATGGGCGCGTCGGAACGGGAAGAATGCTCATGCAGGGCTCGTGCGACAAGCTCTTTGCCAACGCCCGTTTCGCCTTCGATCAAGATGGAAAAGTCCGATGCTGCGACCAAGTTAATAGACTGTTTGAGGTCTTGCATGGCCTTACTTTGTCCAATCATTTCATGGCTTTGTTCACCCATTACTTTTAATACGTTCTGAGCATGTTGCGACTGGTTTTCTAATTGTTCCATCAAGATGGCGGTATTTAACGTCATCGCCGCCATGGTGCCGATGATTTCTAACGCACGTGCGTCAATATCATCAAAAACGCCCGGCTGGATACTGTCTAAGGTGACAACGCCGATTAACTTCCCTTCCAAATACAGCGGAACGCCCATGCAAGAGTGCACAGGTAAATTCTCATCATGACCTAATACCATGCCATCGTAAGGATCGGGGAGAGGCGAGTCAGCAGGAAAACGTACCGGATAATGGTCGCTACTAATGGCTTTTAAACGAGGATGTTCATCAATAATAAATCGGCGTCCCATCATGTCATCCGACAACCCTCGCTGGGCAAGCGGCGTCAACACACCATGGCTATGAGACAACAAAACAACAGCATCGCAGTTAATCGTAGCCCGCACCGCGTAAACCAATTGTTCAAAACGATTGGGCTGTGTCACCGCACTAGCAAGATCAAGGGCAAAACTCAGTAAGGCGTTATTTGAAACCTGATTCATGGTGGTCGACTCATAAGGTGAATTACGGTTCGTGTCAATTTGACTCAAACATATCATATGGACTTTTTAATTTGCGAGTCTTATTGACTCTTATATTAATGTTAAAAATCTAAACAACTGATTTAAATAACTATTTTTTAGTTGGCACGGGCTTCGCTATAGAAAAGATAACAAGACTTTAATCATCCACTTAAAAGGATACAAAAATGTTATCTCAACAACACATAGACACAGTAAAAGCCACTATCCCGCTTCTTGCTTCTGCAGGCACAGCGATTACAGAGCATTTTTATCAACGCATGTTTTCTCATAACCCAGAACTAAAAGATGTGTTCAACATGACGCATCAAAGAACCGGTGGCCAACCGGCGGCTTTGTTCAATGCCATCGCGGCGTACGCTACACACATCGATAATCTAGAAGTGCTAACCAGCGCCGTGATGCGTATCGCTCATAAGCACACCAGTTTTAACATCCAACCAAATCAATACGACATCGTTGGTCATCACCTGATTGAAACCTTGCGTGAACTGGCACCAGAAGCGTTCACCAAAGACGTAGAAGAAGCTTGGGCAGCAGCTTACACACAACTAGCGGGTATTTTTATCAAGGTAGAAGGCGACCTTTATGCTGAACGCGCGGCGCAACAAGGCGGCTGGAAAGACTTCCGTCGTTTCCGCGTGGCATCTAAAACACCAGAATCTGATTTAGTGACTAGTTTCGTGTTTGAGCCAGTCGATGGCGGGGCCGTAATCGATTATCAGCCCGGCCAATACTTGGGCGTTAAGTTACATCCAAAAGGCAATGAGTTCGATGAGATACGTCAATACTCTCTATCCACAACGCCCAATGGCAAAAGCTATCGCATCAGCGTGAAACGCGAAGGAGCCGGTGACATTGCTGGCGTGATGTCGAGCTATCTACACGATCATCTAAACGTTGGCGACGAAATTGAAGCCATGCCACCCGCTGGAGACTTCGTTTTCCAAGACAAGCAAACACCAGTGGTATTGATTTCTGGTGGTGTCGGCTTAACACCAATGCAAGCCATGCTAAATACACTCGCTAAGCAGCAATACAGCCACCCTGTAAGCTATTTACACGCTTGTGCTCACCAAGGTCAGCATTCCTTCAAGGAGCACGTAGACAGCCTTAAAGACCAGCTAAACTTGTCTGTTCACACTTGGTATGAGCAAACCGACAGCGAAGAGGAAGGTGTACTAAACGGCATGATGCAACTCGATGCCATCAAAGACAGCTTACCGCTGACAAATGGCGAGTTTTACTTGTGCGGGCCAGTAGGCTTTATGATGTTCGTCAAACAGCAATTGTTAACCCTTGGGGTAGAAGCAGACCGCATTAATTACGAATTGTTTGGCCCGCACCAAGAGGTGTGATCTTTAACTCCTCCCTAACTCTCCCTTTGAAAAACAAAAAGGGAGGGAGTTAATACAGCAAGACTGGCTCCTTCCCCTGCTAAGGGGGAGGTTGGGAGGGGGTTACTCACTTTCCTGGGCAAGCAGCAGTGCTTGGTCTTGTTGTTCAGCTTTAATAAACGCTGGACGTGAGATGACGCGTTCAATATAAGCATCCACCACAGGGTTGGTGGTGATTAGTCCAAACATACGACACCATTTCAAACTGATACCCCACAGAATATCTACCGCATAAAGTTGTTCTCCTAATAAATAAGGACCTTTGGCTATTTGGTCGAACAGTGTTTTCAGCATTTTATCAAAACTACCATAAGCTAATTGAGACGCTTCAACAGGAGATCGATTAAAGGCTTTGTCGATCAAAGCGGGTTCAAAGCTGCTGCCTTGGTAGGCCATCCAGCGCAAATAAGCACCACGTTTTGGGTCATTTAAAGCAGGTGCCAAACCTTTTTCAGAGAAAAGATCAGCCAAATATAGATAACAAGCGACTTGTTCGGTGACTACAGTGCCATTGTGAACAAGGGTTGGGAATTTACCCAAAGGATTAATAGCCAAAAATTCCGGCTGCTGGTTTTCTCCTGCTTTAAAATTCAGCACTTTCATCTCATAGGGCACACCTAATTCTTCTAGCAAAACCAAAACGCCAGTGCCTCTGGTTTGTGGAGCATGATACAAGGTGATGGTGCCATTGTTTCGAGCTGTGTTGTCGTGGATATTACTCATGTCAGTTGCCTCAAAAATGTGTTGGGGAAATAATGCTTACTACATGGGCAATATTAGCGATTAAACCTGCCATCTGATGTCAGGTATTTCTTTTATACTGGCAAAATAAAACTCGCGTGGTGTTATCACTTAGCAAAATGCATAGCTCGACTACTTAGTACAACCAAAGGAGAACCCCATGCGGGCCAGTCGAATACTGAAACTTCTTATGATGTTACAGACCCATGAAAGGGTGACTGCTCGTACATTGGCTGACGCCTGTGAAACGTCGATTCGCACGGTTTATCGAGATATCGAGGCACTTAGCGCTATTGGTGTGCCCGTTTATAGCGAGCAAGGAGTGCAAGGCGGCTACCGGCTGTTACATGGTTATCGGACCCGACTGAATGGACTTTCCGCGAAGGAAGCCGAAACACTGTTTCTGACGGGGTTGTCCGGTCCAGCTCAAAAAATGGGGCTGCAAGCAACTCTTGCTGACGCGCAATTGAAATTAAAAGCCGCCTTACCGGAAGACATGCGCTATGAATCCGACCGCTTACAGAGCCGATTTTTGCTGGATGCGCCAAATTGGTTTTCTGACGATGAACAAGTCACCTACTTGCCAACATTGATGACTGCCGTATTGGAGCAACAGCTTATTACCATGCGCTATCAGAGTTGGAAAGGCGAAATACAACGTCAGACCCAACCTCTAGGCATCGTTTTAAAAGGTGGACAGTGGTATTTGATGGCGAAGGTCGATACAGACGTTCGAACGTATCGCGTATCTCGTATTGAATCACTGACCTTACTGGATGAGACATTCGAGCGGCCTAAAGACTTTAATTTAGCCGCGTTTTGGCAGGATAGTTTACGCCGTATGGAAGCGCTTCAATTTCCAATTATCGCCGAAGTACGTTTAACCGCGTTGGGTGTTAAGATCATGGAATACGTGAGTTCTTCATATGCGGTGAGACAAGCGACGATTGAGCCAATGGATGATTCAGGCTGGCACCGAGCCAAATTTCCAGTGGGAGAATCGGTACACGGCTGCGCGGAACTCTTGCGCTTTGGTGCCGAACTAGAAGTCATTGGCCCACCAGAACTACGCATAGCAATGGAAGGTCTGGTGTCGTCCTTGGCAGTGCTATATCAGAGAAATGATTCTCCAAATTAAGCAAATTTCCTCCCGAGCCATTGGCAGTAATCAGCTTTCCTGCTTAAACGGCAAAAGCGTATGGGTATCTTGATGGTACTCACGCACGGCTTGCGCTTCTTCCTCGCAGAAGTTGCCAATGGCTTCGCGGAAGCCTTCGTGGGCGATGTAGTGGATGCTGTGACTAAACACAGGTTCAAAACCACGGGCGATTTTGTGTTCCCCTTGGGTACCAGGATCAAAATGCTGTAACCCTTTTTCTAGGCAAAACTCGATGCCTTGGTAATAGCAGGCCTCAAAGTGCAAGCAATCGACTTCTTCCATACAGCCCCAATAGCGGCCATATAAAGAATGATCGTCGAAGAAACACCAAGAAGCGGCGATAGGCTCGTCGTTTTTATAGGCTTGAACTAAGAGAATCTGCTCGCCCATGGTTTCAGCTAACTGTGCGAAAAATTCGCGAGTCAAATAACCTTGCTGTCCACGTTTGGCGTAGGTAGATTGATAGCACAGGTAAAAGAAATCGATGTCTGCCGAAGTTAAATCGTTTCCTATAGTTCGCGTCATTGTAATGCCGGCTTTGGCGACTTTTTCTCGTTCTTTGCGGGCGGTTTTGCGTTTACGGCTAGAGAAGTGAGAGAAGTAATCTTCCATGTCTTGGTAGCCGCGGTTAAACCAATGAAACTGACAGGAAGTTCGGTGCAGCAGTTCTTTATTATGACGAAACAAATCCGCGTGTTCAGGTTTGGGAAATAACAGATGCCAGCTTGAAAATGCTCGTTCTTGGTTGGCTTGGGTCATCAGTTCGGCAAGGGCTGGGTACAGATGGGAAAACTCAGCATCATCCCCTTTGGGGTCTAGGTGAGAGAAGATACGTAAACCCGTTACTGGGGAAAAAGGGATCGCCCAAATGCGTTTGGGAAAGTAACGCATGCCGTAGCGTTGGTAGGCATCGGCCCAGGACCAATCAAAGACAAATTCACCCTGCGAGTGGGTTTTTAAATAGGTTGGGGCGATGGCCAGTGGGCTGTCATCGTCATCCATTACCAGCAAATATTCAGGATACCAGCCAGTTCCATCACCGATGCTTTTGCTTTGCTCTAACGCATGATGAAAAGCAAATTGTGCAAACGGATATCGCGTTTCTCCAATAGCCTCTTGCCATTTGGCTTCACCTATTTGATCAACTGAACTGAACCATTGCGCTTTCATACTGCTTTCCTTTTTCTCTGGTTTGCCAATACTGCTCGCTTTACATCTGTTCGCGCATAGTCTCGACTAAGCTGGCGGTTTCAGGTCGAACTTGTCGCCACAAATAGAACGCTTCTGCGGCTTGTCCCACCAGCATACCTAGACCATCGGCCCCTTCGGCCCCACGCTCGTGTGCCCACTGCAAAAACACAGTACGCTCCTTGCCATACATCATGTCATAACACCAAGTTTGCTCATTCACTAGCTCGTCTTTTAATGGCGGTAAACTACCAGACAAGCTCGCTGATGTGCCATTAATGATGATGTCGAAAGGGCCTTCTAGCGCTTCAAAAGACGAGGCGAGGCAATCGAATTGATCCGCTAAAGCCTGAGCTTTTTCAAGGGTGCGGTTCGCGATGGTGACAGATTCTGGATTCTCAGACAAAATAGGTTCAAGCACACCACGCACCGCGCCGCCTGCACCCAAAATAAGAATGCGTTTGTCGGTTAAACTTTGTCCGTGGTTGTTAACAATGTCACGAACCATACCAATTCCATCGGTATTGTCGCCGAAAAGGTCACCATTTTTACCCATGAGCAAGGTATTCACCGCTCCAGCTTGTTTGGCTCGTTGGCTTAAAATGTCGCACATGGCATAAGCGCGCTCTTTAAAAGGCACTGTGACATTCAAGCCTTTGCCGTCTTTCTCAAAAAACTCTCGGACTTGGTTTTCGAACTCTACTTCATCACCAAGCAAGGTCGAATAGGCCAATTCTTGTTTTGTTAGTTCAGCAAAGTGCGCGTGTATGCTCGGTGATTTACTGTGAGCAATCGGGTTTCCAACAACAGCATATTGATCCACAACGTATCCTCTTCATTGTTCTTCTATTAGTAAGCAGTTAGCTCTAAGCCAACCAATCTTTTGAGGTTAGGTAATAATCAGTTAATTTTGCTTCTTCACTGTTCGGTTCGACTTGATACTCGTAAGTCCAGCGAACTTCTGGGGGCAAGGACATCAGAATGGATTCGGTACGCCCCAAGCCGCTTTGCAAACCAAAGTGTGTGCCGCGGTCAAACACCAAATTAAACTCCACATAGCGACCACGACGATGCAGTTGGAAATCTCGCTGTTTCTCTGTGAATGGCAAATCTTTTCGACGCTTTAGAATCGGCAGGTAAGCTTCCGTATAGGCGTTGCCTACTGATTTCATCATACCAAAACAATGCTCGAAACTGCCTTCGTTAAAGTCATCATAGAACAAACCACCAATACCACGGGGTTCTCCTCGATGTTTCAAATAGAAGTACTCATCACACCATTTTTTGAAGCGAGAGTAATAGCCTTCACCGAAAGGCTCCACCGCATCGTAAGACGCTTGATGCCAATGGATACAGTCTTCATCGAAGCCATAATAAGGTGTCAGATCAAAACCGCCACCAAACCACCATACTGGCGCCATACCGTCTTTATAGACGATAAATAAACGCACGTTGGCATGTGAAGTAGGTGCCATAGGATTGTTCGGATGAATCACCAAAGACACACCCATGGCTTCAAAACGGCCACCCGCTAATTCAGGACGATCCGCTGTCGCCGAGGGTGGTAAGTTGTCTCCCATCACATGGGAGAAGTTCACTCCGCCTTTTTCAATCACCTCACCACCGGCGATAACACGAGTACGTCCACCACCGCCGTTAGGTCTGTCCCAAGCGTCTTCTTTAAAACGAGCGCTGGGTTCAACGCTCTCAAGAGTCGAGCAAATATGGTCTTGTAGAGATAGGAGGTAGTCTTTTACGGCTTGAACATCGAGCGGGGTAACCGTAGCGGGTGAGCTTGCTGACATGAAATACTCCATCTGGTCATGGCTTTGAAAACAAATACAAATAAAAACGGCCTAATCATTTAGGCCGTAGTTTATCACTTAATAAACAGTTTTCGTGAGCATCTCACTAATAAAGACGAGTACCATCAGGGCGGGTACGCAGCAAATTCAAAATCCACATGTATTGTTCTGGGTGTTTAGATATCATCGCCTCAAGCGCTTGATTCATAATCAAGGCATCGGTTGCTTCATCCCCACTTGGGAAGTTTTCCAAAGGAGGGGAGATAAACAGTTCGTATCGGCCCGTTTCGGCATTGTAAGCGGGTAGCATAGGCACTACCTTCGCATTACTGAGCCTTGCCAATTTCCCTAGGCCCTTCATGGTTGCTTTGTTTGAAGCAAAAAAGGGCGTGAACACCGAGTGCTGGGCACCCAAATCTTCATCTGGTAAGTAATACCCTAAATATCCCTCTTTGATCGAAGACATAAACGGCTTAATTCCCGCACTGCGACAATATACACGCGCCCCGTAGCGGATGCGTTGTAAATGAATCAGCCAATTCAATATTGGGTTTTTCTGAATACGAATCATGGCAACAGTCTTATGACCTTTTGCCGTCAACATCACGCCCGCGTAATCAATGGCCCAACAATGCGGGACCAAAGCAATCACATTTTGATCACTTTCCAAAAGAGGGAGCAAATGCTCTTGCCCAGACATGATACAGCGGTTTTCACAATACCGTTTACTGCGGACAATCAGCTCACCGTACGCAATGAAGAATTGCGCCGCGGTTTGAAAACTTCTTTTTAATATGTCTTCGCGCTCTTCAAGAGACTTATCGGGAAAGCATTGTTCTAAATTAATACGTGCTCTTTTTAACGCACCACTTTTTGTGTGCAGCAATCGACGCGCAATCCAACTGGCCAAATTGTCTCGCAAGCGCAGAGGTAAAAAGGCAATTAACAGCGAGCAAAATACACCAAGCCACGTTAACCAGAAACGAGGGTGAAGAAATCGCCACTGAAAAGTGGGGTTGTATAAATGCTTTTCTGCTGAACTCATTAAGGAAACTTTTTGCATAAAGTATGAAAGCTTTATGATACCTGAATCAGTCAATGCCTGAAATTGATATCTCACATGGTTTTACTGATATCGACAGCGCCAATCCGACAGAGCATGATTAAAAAATCAGGCTGATTTGTGCCCTACACTAAAATTGACACGCTGTAGAGTGTTGAAGGGGGCGATACTTTACTTGTTTTCCAAGTCACTTATCCTAGACTTTATATCGGCCAACTCTGTTGCTTTCAAGCCGAAATAAAGAAGCAATAATAAGGATATGTGAGAAAACCCATCACTCTATTACAACAAAATATAAAAAAATCCATACTACTCTAACCCGGTGGGCTTTTAACCTAAATAGAATTAATCAAAATCCTGATTCTATAAGGCTTTATCAATAGAATTTATGACGCATTTGATCACCAGATCAATAATATAAAAACATTAGACTTTATTTAATTTACTATATACATTCCATTTTAAATACCTATTTAATATTAAAAACTTTTTAAAAGAATAATAATTGGCGGGATAAAGCAATACTCCATAAGTAATGCTTCCACATTTCCCCCTAAGAGAATGCCACTTGTAATAGTGGCGCTAATAAAAATTTTAGATGACTTCGGTTTTACCAGCCTTACAGGCAGCACATTTTACAACTACAACAGTTGTATAATTATCTATACTGACTACCCTCATAGATATCTATTAAAATTCTTATAACTTCAAAAAGAACAATTAGGGAGAATAAAAAATAGAAAGACTGAAAAAATCTGTTACAAAATTTTATTAACCAAAAATTATCATCAACCTTTTTAATGTGCTTTTTCTTATCAAAAACTTTGGCCATTAAGCCAAAAGATCCAAAAACCCAACCTGAAAAAAGCAAATAAAAAACAGTCGATAAACTCATAAAGAAATAAGAAACCATCCACAAAATCATAAGAAAAACACTTACAAGCCTTAACTTCCAATTGTTTTTTGAAAAAGGGTCTACATATACATATTTAATAAAATTATCAAAAAAATCCATCTCACCACCAAACTAATTTATTTGATTTTATATAATTATATTTCACTTAATCCCGTTACCACTTACATTGTTATTTGACCTCGACCAATATTCGAGAAAGTAGATACGTCCTATAACAAAGCTGAAGACTTATCTATCAATATTTTCCAACAAGTACTTAATAACCATATCCAGTATGGATATGATCATTACTTATTTTAGTATATAAAGATAAACCTATATGATTATATTTTTTTCATCAAACAATAATCTATAAGAAAAAGACAGTTATCTTTAAGAACAGAATAAATAACACCAAAACTCATTTCTAAAGTCACTTTTTATATAGGATGAGAATTATTAATAACATCAGTAAACTTTTCCAAGCTATCATCATAAGAAACAATATAAAAATATGTAAAAACACCATTCATACTTGATAAAACAACATACATCTTTCTATTATTAAGGTATTCCCCATTTTTTATTTTAAAAATAAACGACACCCTCATTATCTTGAAATAAAATTCATTGATATTAAAATCTGATATATTCTTTTTTAATTCAATATCCGACCCAAAACCATCAACCTCTATAGACATCTCATAGAAAGCCTTTTCTAAAAACTCATCCTCACTTAATCTAGAATATTCCTGAGAAACTATCATATAATTATTATCATCCACATATAACATATTATCATCCTTGTTATACTTAAGATCTCCACCAAAATTTATAACCCAGTCCCAGCCTTCACCCTCTAACAAAAATTTATTTTCAGCAAAGGAAAAAATGGAGAACGATATAAAAAAAACAGAAAAAAACACTTCATAACCCCTCCTAAAAGGGAAGGTTATAGCACCTTCCCTAGTACTAAATTCTATTTAGCATATTCACCAGTATCACAGTTGCGATGATAGCCCGACTGAGATATTAGCCACATACACATACCTAGTGAGGTTTCAAAATCCATTTTCATACAATACCGCTCTACCAAATTTTACGAAGACTGTTTTCTGATTTTTAAGAAGGTATGCCTTATGGTAGTCCTCCCTTTTTT
Source organism: Marinomonas sp. ATLA20 (assembly GCF_057180105.1). Lineage (NCBI taxonomy): Bacteria > Pseudomonadati > Pseudomonadota > Gammaproteobacteria > Oceanospirillales > Oceanospirillaceae > Marinomonas > Marinomonas sp. ATLA20. The sequence continues at coordinate 261,823 of NZ_JBXUKU010000001.1, read as the reverse complement.
AACTGCATTTAAAAGTAGAAGTTAAGCTGCCATGAGAGGTGGTTTACCTCCATTGGCTGTGTGTGGCCTTTCATGATTGTAAAACCATAACCACTTTGTTGTATAGTTTTCGACTTCTTCTAGCGTTTCAAAAAAATGTTTGCTTACCCAGCCATATCTTGCTGTTCGATTGTAACGCTCTATATAAGCATTTTGTTGCGGGTTACAGGCTGAATATAATCAATACGAATATTATGATGCTTAGCCCAGTTAACAAAATCATGGCTGATGAACTCAGGGCCATTATCACAACGAATAATTAACGGTTTCTCGCGCCACTCTAAGAGTTGCTCTAACGTCCTGATAACTCGTAGTGACGGTAGTGAAAAGCCCGCCTCCATAGCCAGCCCTTCACGCTTAAAATCATCAATCACATTGAACAAACGATACTTTCGTCCATCGACAAGTTGATCATGCATAAAATCGATTGACCAGACTTGGTTTGGTCTAGTTGGCTCCTTTAAGGGCTCTGGTATATTGCGGTTTAGGCGTCGTCTTGGACGAATGCGCAGATTCAGTGCCAATTCACAATATATTCGATAAACACGTTTATGATTCCAACCATGGCCTTTCACATGCCTCAGATAAGAAAAACACAAACCAAATCCCCAGTCAGATTGCTCTTCTGTAAGATCAATAAGTAAGTTCGCTATGTACGAGTTTTCATCATTGAATTTTCCCTGATAGCGATAACAGGTTTCACTGATGGAAAACGCCACACACGCTAAACGAACACTCATTGGGCGGCTAGCAACAGCATGCTGTGCCATCTCACGTCGTTGAGACGGCTTTACCACTTCTTTGCCATGGCTTCCTGAATCACTTCTGCTTTAAGGCGCTCTTCGGCGTACATCTTTTTAAGGCGACGATTCTCATCTTCAAGCTCTTTCATCCGAGCCATCAATGACGCATCCATACCACCGTACTTAGCTCGCCATTTATAAAAAGATGCGGCACTCATACCGTGTTCTCGGCAGAGTTCAGGAACTGGTGTACCGCTTCGGCTTGTTTTAAAATAGCCATGATTTGACTATCAGTGTAACGAGATTTTTTCATGCAAAACCTCCTGCGTTTAGATTACGAGAAAATTCTACTTTTGGCTGCTGTTATTTTTCGGGGGGGATTACCGCCCTAGAACAAAGCTGAAGACTTATCTATCAATGTCTTCGGATTAAGTAATAGCTCCTCAGCATAAAGATAGGCAACTGGGTACACAGTTAAATAAAATGGGGTCTGAATTAGATGAGGAATGTCTTTCCAAGCAATTGAATGAGACTCATCAAAGATAATGTTATCTGGATAGAACTCCCTATTAACATCCATCCAAAGTGAGCATACGCTTTCATTTTTGATGTGATCTAAACGATAAAGACCTCTCTCAAAATAAGACAGCATCCAATGTCGCTGGAACCATTCAATTTTTTGTTTAGATCTCCACTTTTGAAATATGTCTGCGCAGTCTCGATCATTCATTAAGTGCTCTACAACAATATTCTCAAAGGCTATAGCGACAGCTTCTGATAATTTAGGGCAAATGGACTGCTTTAATAGGTATTTCTCTCTTACGCTTTCTTGATGAACTAAGTGACCAAACTCATGAGCTAATAATGTAAGAGATTCTACGGAACCATCAAAATAGGTTTGAATATAAGACCCACAAGGGGTATCAATACAAAACATACTGCTATTTACATCTTCAATTAACCGAACACGCCCTTCAGCAACAGCGGTATTTACCTTATGAGAAAAGCTTAAGCATAATTTAGAAAATGCCTTTGAGATGCAATCAATAGCATCATCAAAGGTTAGTTCAATATTAGCCCATGCTTTCCGCTCTAACTGACGAAATTCAAACAAACTGATAGGCTCTTTTGAAAGAGACGAAAAATATTCTCTCGATACAATACAGCACTCATTTTTATATCGGTTCACTTCAAAAAAGTCAGGACGGCATCCTATTTTTTCAAACAACAGACCTTGATCAAGGTCTGAGAATTGTGAAATAATTTTTTTTAGTGGTTTGACATGTCTCCCATTTTTACTAATAGGCAATGTAGCAAATTCATATGGTTTAACATCATTTTTATCGACTATTATTTGGCACCAGAATGGCAATATATTGAATTCTGACTGTTCAAGCACTTCAAAAAAAACATCCATCTTTTCAGATAAACTCTCAATGACTCTCGATAGCTCATTCTCATAATGATCCAACTCCTTTTCTGAAGATTCTATTTTTATCAATGATAGAAAACTTTCAATTCGATCATAAAAAAGATCCATTTCTTCATAAGCGGTTATTTGAAGATCATAAGATAACGCATGACAAAAAGACTCCACTTTACTATTCAGCTCTGTTAGCAATAGTGAAAACTCCACTCTATCTAACCTTGTAAAGCCTAGTGATTCATAACGCCAACATCTTTTAAGCAGAGTAGTCATTGATATCAACACCAACAGGAAAATTAAGAAAGTAGCTAACGGAGAATGTTGGTGAATCGAGACAATATACAGCATGAAACCAACCTGCAGGTTGCACTAAAATTTCGCCAGGATTAAGGATAACTTCTATTCTTTTCGTATTCTTAAACAATGGAAAACAGTCTTCATTTGGCTCTTCTAACTTAACCCAGCATGGTTGATAATTGTTATAAGCTTTCATTGGGTATAGATTGGAAGCTTGATCAGGTGAAAAAAGAACCACTTTTTTTCGCCCCATTATTTGGTATAAAAAACCATCTAATGGATCTCGATGCAAGCTACTTGCCGCTACATTAACGGGAACAGAGCCAAGCCATATTTGTGGTGGTGTGTAATCATGCTCAGTAAAGTAATGTGGTAAAAAATCAGCTATCATTTGCCATGGTAACGCACAACCTTCTGTATATACTTTAGTATGTCCCTCTATAATATCCTCTGTTTTTTGCCCTTGGCTAACTCTCATACGGTCAACAAACTCACCCACTGTTTCTTTTTCTGTTGCAGACCTAACCCTTAGAGGAATCCCCTCAAACTTCTGTTTTAAGCTGTCTAATGTCCATTCTGGATGATCTACACCAACGGGGGCATTACGAATAATAAAAGGCTGTTTTTTTTCTATTGTTTCAAGAATGTCCATTTCAGTCGGGTCATCAAGATAAATAACGGTATCCGCTTTATATGCTTCTCTAATATTATGCGTTGAATCTTCTAATATGTATTTTGTTCTTTGGGATGGTTTAACTAATGCCTTTGCAAGGTGATTCACAATGTTCAAATTACCTGTCATGGTCATTTCACCAATAATGTCAGGATCACGATAATCCACATTCTCAATGTCTTGAACAATTTTTTCTGCAACAGATAAAGGCATTTTTATTTGAGCATCACAACTCACAAGAGGTTTGTCAGAAATATTCAGGCCACTTTTATCAAAACAGACTGAAATAGTGTGTGTTATTACTCCATCCTCAAATTCATACTGACATGACCCTATAAGTTTTTCTGGATTTTCAAAGCCACTTTCTAATTCTTTGGCAAATTGCCCAACAGTAGGAGGTAAAGAAACAAAAATATCCTTATTAGTGTTAAACAATTGTATACTCATTATTTCGCTCCTTGATATAAATTAAAATACTACAAGACAGACCTAATATCAGACTGAGTGTAGTAACTCAGCTGATTCAATGATAATGCTAGTGACTTTAACGCAGCTAACCAATCCACCTGTTTATCGATAACGTCCTGTTGAATACTTTCTAGTGAATAATAACTAGCCCTTCCCACCTGAAAACGTTTACGCTGCTGCTCTAGTCCCCGTTTAGCTAGCTCTACTTGCATCTTCAACACTTGAGTTTTTTTGTCTAAATATAATGCACGTTGCCTCTGAGAATGAGTAAGAATAGAAAGTTGCTTAGCTATTCGAGCTCGCTCTAAAACATTCACATCGACAGTGGCACTTAATGCTTCTTTCTTCTGCTGTACAATTTTATTTGTTAATAGGTAAGAAAATCGTAATCCATATACGCTATCTTCATTGTTTGGGGATATTTCATACGAGTTATGCTTATATTGATAAAAGACATCTAAGTCTGGTCTTAGTGTATTTTCTTCTTGGCGGTAAGAAAATTCAGAGGATTGAAGGGAAAGTTCCGCTGCAATATATTCAGGATGTGATGTTTCATCTTGTGTGATATTTTCTCGGGTCATAATTTCCATATTTTGAGATAACTCAACTAAAGAGCTAAATGGTTTAAGGTCAATATCATAATCTATTTTTAGTGCCTGTAACGCCTCTTTTTGCGATAGCTCAACCTCCACAGCAGCACTTTCGAGATTCACCTTTTGCTCTTCTACTTCTGCTTTCACCAAAGCCACTTCATGAGGCGTTGCCTTTTCTGATACAGCCATACGTTCAACAAGAAAAGCGGTTCTTTCAAGACTCGTTAATAGCTCTTTCTGGATCAGAAAATTTTCATATGCTGTTTGAAAATCAATAAAATACGATAAACTGTCTCGCCTCACCTCTAATTGAGAAAGTCGAAGATCGTTTTCAAATTGCCGCCATTCATTTTCGGCAAGATACTTCGTTAACCTTTGAAACTCAGGTGTATTATTCTTTAATAATGGCTGGGAAATGGTCGTCTTAATTTCGCTAGATGATTGGCGTTCTGCCAAAACATTAGATCCTAGACCCTCACCATCCAGATAAGTGGTTTCCAACGTAACACTAGTACCGATATCAGATGTCCATCTTGCTTCAATACCTGCCTTCCATTGGTCGTATTTTGTGATAGTACTGCTCGTATCATTACGCCTTTCTTGCCACCCAGATACTAATGTAATATCAGGTTTCCAATATTCTTCACCTACCTCTAACGCCAATTGCTGAGCTTTTAACTGAGCTTCCCGTTGCCAAACAGAAAAATTGTCCTGCATTTGAAGGTCAAGATAGCTTTTAAGCGATAAACTCTGAGCTCCTAGCACTCCTGAAAATAAAACCCCAAAACCACCTAATAAAAAAGCAGTAAAAGAAAACTTCACACTCATGACGGCTCACTCAATGCAGTACGAAGATATTTGGTAAATGGGTCGAATATATAATTGATGAGCCTGCGTTCACCGGCTCTTACTTCCACACTCAATACACTACCCGGCCGTAATAGCGTTTCCTTTGCATCAGGCCTAAGGGCGGTGACTTCTGTAATCTTTCCTTTCATCCGATACACCCTTTCTGCGGTTTTATCGCTTTTTTGGGTAGACGCAGCAATAAAGGTGATTTCACCCATAATGTACCCATGGTCCTCTGGGTTATTACCTAACGAACTCGCACGAAACACCATTCCGGGTTCCACCCATATGGCATAACTTGCAGGGATTTCGATATCGATTTCTAAATCTTTTTCTTCAAAAGAAGGACGGATGGAAAGCAGAGTAGTGGCCTCAGAAATACGCTCGTGATCCCCTTGTATCACTAAAGAATCTATTGTGCCTGCAATGGGGGATGTAATACTCAAATCTTTTTTTGATCGCTCTAAGCTAGTTAGCTGGAACGCTGTTGTATGATAGGAATCTAACTGATCATGAATGCGAACTAATCGATCCAATATATAAGAACTTTCTGTTTGCTGCTGTTCCTTTTCTAACTTTTCACGTGCAGAGGCTAAAGACAACATCGTTTCATCAATAGACTCAAGCTGAGACTCCAAAGCCAACATATCAGCTTTGGTTTGGTCTAATGTCGCTTTGCTTTCTATCTGGTCTCTATAAAGTTGTGAAACGCGCTTTAGTTCTTGATCTTGTAAAACAATTCGCAATTCAAGATTTTCGTATTGTTTTTTAGCAGATTGCCATTGTTCAGTCAGACTTTTCTGCGCTTGAGAATTAACCTCTCTGGCCTCAAAAAAGGGCTTAGACAAATAATCCTGATACCCTAAACGCTTAATAGGATTATCAACATCATTTAATGAATCGATTAAGTTCTGGCTCGTAGTAGGGTCAATAAGCGCTTCAATTTGGTAAAAATCGGTCCATAAGTTACGGGAAAGGTTTGCCAGTTGCTGTTTAGATTGGTCAATTTGAAGATCCATTAATTCCGCATCAAACTGCACCAAGAGCTGATCCTTAGAGACGGTATCGCCTTCTCTAACCAGCATGTGTTCAATAAAACCCGCTGTAGAATTACGCACCTCAAACAATTCCGCTTTAGTATCAATAACGCCCTGCGCGGGGACTATCTTGTCTACCTTAAACAAAATCGCACCGATAATAGAGGCCGTAAAGCACGCAAAAATAATACAAACCATAACTTTTAGATCTGGTGGGGTATTAAAGTGCTTACTGTATATAGGGTCATCACTTAAAATATTAAGCGCATGAATCTCTTTAAAACTATATTGCACTTTCCTGCCCTTCTTCCGTGATGACATCTTGATTCAAAAGTAATGGTGCAGTTCCGTCATTATCACCACGAGACAGCGAAGCCCACATAGTGCGGTAGCTATTCTCACCCACTAGCAACTCATGGTGGCTACCAATGGCCTCGACCTCGCCTTGATTCATCACCACCAACCGATCGCAATAAGACAATGTATTCAAACGATGGGCGATAATAAGGCCCGTCTTGTCCTGGCAGGCTTGGTATATGGTGTCTTTTATCCGTTCTTCTGTTTGATTGTCTAAGGCACTAGTGGCTTCATCAAACAACAATATATTCGACTGACGCACCAAAGCTCGGGCGATAGCAATTCGTTGCCGCTGCCCTCCAGATAGATTGCCACCATCCTCTGATAACTGAGTGAGAAACTTTTGTGGCATTTCATCGACAAAGCTGTCTGCACCCGAGCCTTTTAACGCCTCTTGTATATCTTCCAAATTAGAGTTTAAACGGCCTAAATGGACATTTTCCATCACCGACGTAGTAAACAAAAAGCTAGTCTGCTGCACCGAAGAGATGTGGGAACGCAACACATTTTCTGGCAGTAGACTGATATCATATCCGTTGATCTTAATTTTGCCTTTGCTAGGGCGATAAAAGCCCATTAGTAAGCTAGCTAAAGTCGACTTGCCTGAGCCACTGCTGCCAACTACGCCTAGGATTTCGCCTTTTTTTACCGTCAAACTAACGCCCTTAAGCACATAACCATCATCTTCCAAAGACGTGTCTTCACTGGGGTAGCGGAACCAAACATTCTCAAATTCAATATCGCCACTTAGGTCCACATCTTTCGCATCCAGCTGCATCACGGGGGCCGTTGGTGGCACAAGCTCATTTAATTTCTGATTGGCAAGCTTAAAGTTTTCCCAACCGCTAGCCGTCATCACCAGCGACACCAATGGATTCACAACATTACCTGCGAGCATATTAAACGCAATCAACTGGCCGATAGTCAGCTGATTAGCAAACACGGCCTGAGCACCAAAGAAAATCACCACTATGGTAATTAACTGACTTTGAAACGACACCAACGCACGCACTACATTGGAAAGGCGCGCCACATTAAAGCTGCCATACAAATTGGTCTCTAAAGCAATATTGGCTCGATTTCGAAAATGTGACTCATTGGCTAGTGACTTAATGGTTTTCATGCCTTTTAGGGTTTCAATTAAAGTGGACTGAAACCCTGCATCGTACCCATAAGCCTGCATCACTCGCTTACGAATGGGCTTTAATGCCACTGCAACCGTGGCGGCCATCAATATACCTATGCCTAAAACAATCCCCGTCAACTGAGCGCTATACATAAACAACACAGGCAGAACGACGATCAGTGAAATTACCGACACCACAGATGACAACGCCTGACGTACCAAAAAGTTGGAGGCTTCTTCTACTTGATCAACCAGCTTGGTTAGATCACCTACTTTATTACGATCAAAATACGGCACATCCATCGCCAATAAACGACGAAACACTTCTTTGCCTAAGCCATTTTGATATTTCGCGAACAACACATTTTCTTGAAAATCGTGATAGCACTGAAACACACTGGATGCCACACCAGCCAGCAACAATAAAATCACCACCACATATAAAGAGCCTGTGGCTGAATAAGGTAAGATTTTGTCTGCGAACGTTTGAAACCCTAATGGTGTTGCTACACCTAATAAAGCCATAAACACTGCCGCACCAATAATACTTAGAATGGTGGGTTTATGAGCGAAAAAGTGCTTGAACGTGTAATTTACATCCACTGTATTAGTATCCATCGTTCCATTGCTGAACATATTTTTTGGTTTAACAGGCGGCTGAATATAAAAAGCTTGATCAACTAAATCGAACTCCTTGATAAGCTCATCTAAAGAGGCTTGATGACGAAAAATCTCTTCATTTACATTAAAATATTCAGTTAATATATATTGATCATCCTGCTCTCTCCTCAACAGAAATGAATCGCCATCATTCGATACGACCATAATTTTCATGGAGGGTGAAAGGTCAAGTTCCAATAACTTATCTAAATCATCGATATGAAAATGGACATCATCACATTGCTTAAGTGCATTAATAACAATGGAAATTGCAATATGCCTATCAGAAATCTTAGTACTAAGAGACAACCCCAACAGAGAGCTCGAATCAACTTCGTATGAAACCTGATTCAATTGATTTAAACAATTTTCTTTTAGCTTTACTGGAAACGTCATATTTAAATCAACTTATTTTTAGTTTTTCCACTCGTGTTCCTAATAAAAACTATCAAAATGATAGCCAGATAACTCATAAAATCTGATGCTATAAATTCAAAACACTTCTATTTCTTTAATAACTTACAATATATCGAAGAAATAAAAAAATAGAATAAGCGAGCAACTAATAACAAGATGCATTACACTTCCTCATTAAAGTGCACGGTGTATTTACACCGTGCGATATGAGACGTTTAAATCAAGTAGCCTTATATTAGACCCACTAAAAATAACCCCACTATCATTATAGACTCGACGTTCGATTTAGTTATTATTTATAACCTAGAGTTATAATTTTTTATAGAAGTCTTGCCTATTTAGTCAAATAGCCATCATACCGTCGTTTATTTCATGTCTCGTTCAGATCAGCTTCCTTGTGAATTTGTCTTAAATCATGGAGACTGGCTTCCGCTCTTGGCTTAACTTAATGACATTGCCCCTTTGCCACTGATATCAACATCAACCTTGCTATCATTAAAAGCTATAGATAAAGAAATATTTTATTCAGAATCCCACTACGCTAGAGACAACAAAAAAATAATAAATTAGATCCAATTTTACACTAAACTTTATTAAAACAATCACCCTCTTGAAATTGAATTTTTTCCTATCCTTATATTAAATTAGTTATCTTCAACACTTTAACCCATAAAACAAGACCCAAACCAAAAGAAAATGAGGTCCAAGGTACTCCAATAATATTAGAGATAAAAGGCGATAAAAATGCAGCAGGAACCATATAAAATAAATAGAAAAAAGTAGTCTTAATCATATTAAACCTCAATTTATAATAATTCACACCTCTATTAAAGAGGTGTGAAGTAAGGACTAAGTTTAGTTCTTGCTATTACGGACAGGTGCACACTCAGCCGAATTAGCAATCGCATTCAACCCACCCAGTACAGCTCCACCAAGAGCAGTGGCACCCCCACCAAGAGCTCCTCCCATAGCACCTATACCAGCTTGCTCTACGACTTCATTAATACAACTTTGCCCTGATTCTGCATTCGGAGTGGTCCATGAACCGCCACCGCCACCGCCACCGCCACCGCCACCGCCAAATGCGATGCCTGTTGATGCGTTAGTTCCTGCGAAATTGGATTTTTTGTAGATACGTGACATACTTATGTTTCCTTAATTTTGCTAATTTAAGTTTGAGGATCAACCGGAACCATTCCAGTTGATATTCGGAGGGAGCTATTACTCCCTCTGAATTCTTTAGCGCCCATTGACTGCACAACTAACTCTATGACATGGCTAAGCGGTAACGACCTTGTCGGTTACGTTTTTGCCTTTCCACTGATAAATTTTACGAATACTGCCATCTGGATGGCGACCAATACTAAAAGCCGTTTCATTGGGGAATACGTGGGTCCGCAAATCCTTTAAGATAGCCCTAGCATGTCCCCAAGGGGCAATATAATCATTAAACATTAATTGACCTCCACAGTTCCATTCGCTAAACGATAAGGGAGCTTCATTTCTAAAAAGACGTTGTTTTCTCTCTTCATCTATCCAAGCCCATGTCGCTAGTCCAACAGGGTTACCTTCTTCATCAAAGTAAATTTTGCACTGCCCATGCAAAACAGCAGCGGTGATTTCAGTGTCAAAAGTCATTAAGTTCCACTTTTTATGGTATTCCGATTGAGATAATAACCACATACACATACCGAGAGAGGTTTCAAAATCCATTTTCATATAACACTGCTCTACCAAATTTTACGAAGACTGTTTTCTGATTTTTTAAGAAGGTATGCCTTATTAGAATCGATGCTTAATGTTTCAAGATGTTGCTTTAAAAATCGATAAAAATGTAAAGGGCAAGAGAAAGGTGAAACAATATACTCAAATAGTAAACTGCCATTTTCTATGTTTAGCTGATTATTACCGTCATAGTATTTGTCAATATTTTCGGATAAAAAATAAGTTGCAAAAGCAACAGGGCGCTTTTCTTCATTGAATAAAATAATAGCTTGTTGCCGCTCTAACGCAGAGCGGAAACTTGAAAAAACATCATCCACGGATGAAGAGGAAAAAATACTATGACAGCTGATGATTGCAGAAGCTATTCCCATAGACTGCCAAAACGTCATTTCATCTGGTTTATCGAAAATAGGCAAGTTAGATGGAAATACATTCCGTTTCATCTATTCATCCTTTAATTTTAATTACTAGAAAATCCATATTCTACTTAAAAATCTTTTTTTACTATTCTTGAATAGTTCGCTTTCTAATATTTATTATTTTAAGCAATACACCCTATGACATAAAAGCTTTTTTCGTGTTATCAATATTTGAAAATATTTTTTGATAAACACGACCACCTGATAGCTATTTTATCAATGATAAAGGCGAATTCACTTGTGTGCTTTTATGCCTAAAAACATAAAAATCATTCCATATGAAAATTTATATCTTATAACTAGGATGAAGAAATGGGAGTATACAATAAGAAGTAATTTACTTATAAAATCCATTTTAGTGCGACTGTCTATCCTAGAACAGTTATTAAGTTGAACTTAATAACTTAAATTTATCCAATGACATTTTGAATGTCAATGCTTTATGAGAAAAAACAGAAATGATTTTATATATCATTCAATAATCTATTACGAACAAGTTTAATAAGAATTTCTCATCGCCACACCGAGACAGCTTGTTCATAAAATTCTGTTTGATTCGTCGCCTGTACCAATACAGAAGCACCATGAAGTGTAGCCAAGAATTGAATGCCTCGTACTTTCGCTTTGTCCTTCTGAATAGATTCTAATTTCATAAATACCAGTGTTAACCATTCAATCTTTACGTTATAAAAATTAGCAAGAGCGGTGCGAACTTCTTCTGGCAAACAATGTTTGTCAGCCGTCAACATAGTACACAAGCTCATGTCACGCTGATCAACTATCTTGGCTTTAAAGCCATTGATGAATCCATTGATCATAATTTTTGGATCTAAGTTTTCGTCTGTTGGGTCGGGTAATTGTATAGAGAACGATTCGGTATACCGAGTCATCACGGCAGAGACCAAGTCGGCTTTGGTCGGATAGTGATAGTGAACACTCGCACTTTTAATCCCCACCGCGTCAGCGATGTCTCGGAAGCTAAACGCGTTATAGCCACCTTGCACTATAAAGCCTTCGGCCGTGTCCATAATTTTCGTTTTGGTATCGTTTTTATCCGTCGTCATTTACTTATCTCATTTATTTATCTATCTAGTGATAGGTATTTTATTGACCCTACTTGAATACTCAAGCTATATTCTACCTATCTAGTGATAGGTAGAATATTTTCCTACCTCATCAAACAGCCGGAGGAGAAGAATATAATGTACGATTTAGTAGTGTTGGGCAGTGGTCCTGGCGGGTATGCAGCGGCGTTTCGAGCAGCAGATTTGGGTTTAAACGTCGCCATGATAGAGCGCTACGCGACTTTGGGTGGCGTTTGCCTAAACGTTGGCTGTATTCCATCCAAGGCCTTGTTGCATGTGGCAGGCAAAATACTGATAGCCGAAGAACCGTCCCATGGTGTGCAGTTTTCTAAACCGACTGTCGACCTTGAAGCGATTCGACACCACAGACAATCCACCGTAGACACTCTAACCAGCAACCTTGCACTGATGGCTAAGGGGCGAAAAGTCACGGTTTTTTATGGTGAAGGCAGGTTTGACTCTACAAACTCTATTACAGTCTCAAAAGACGGTTCAGAAGAAAAAGTACCATTCAAAAACGCCATCATCGCTGTCGGCTCACACGCGATAAAATTGCCATTTGTGCCATATGACGATCCACGTATTTTAGACTCCACCAGCGCACTGCAACTTGAACGTATTCCAGAACATTTGCTCGTGCTTGGTGGCGGTATTATTGGTTTGGAAATGGCCACTGTTTACCAATCACTTGGCGCGAAAATTACCGTCGCAGAACTTGGCGAACAAATCATGACGGGCGCAGACAAAGATCTAGTGCGTGTGTTCGAGCAAGCCAACAAAAATCGCATGAGCTTTTTAACCAAAACCCAGGTAACCGATATAGAAGCCACACCAGAAGCGTTAAACGTTACCTTGAAGGACAAAGATGGCGAACGCCAGCTCACTGTCGATGCAGTACTGGTTGCCGTTGGCCGCTCGCCTAATGGTAAAACGGCCGGTATGGCTGACATAGGCGTGAAATTAGACGAGCGTGGTTTTGTATTGACTGATGATAAGTGCCAAACATCTGTACCCAATATCTACGCCATTGGCGATGTCACTCATGGCCCGATGCTGGCGCATAAAGCTTCACACCAAGGCCATACCGCCGCCGAAGTTGTTGCAGGCCATAAAGTCGACTTCTTGCCTCTCGCTATTCCATCGATTGCTTACACTTTTCCTGAAGTTGCTTGGGTTGGTTTAACCGAAACAGAAGCGAAAAAGCAGGATATTTCGGTTAAAACCGCCGTATTTCCATGGAGTGCCAGTGGACGCGCCATTGCCTCCGGTATCACCCAAGGCAAAACCAAACTCATTTATGACGAAACAACAGACCGCGTCTTAGGAGCAGGTATTGCTGGTGCTCATGCTGGGGAATTGCTCGGTGAACTGACGCTTGCCATCGAGTTCGGTGCCACACTGGAAGACATAGCCTTAACCATCCACGCCCACCCAAGCCTACACGAAACCGTCGGCTTGGCAGCAGAACTTGGCGCCGGGACGATTACAGACTTGCCGAACAAGAAAGCGAAAAGAGCGTAATAGTCTTATTTTGATTGATATTCACCTTAAACAAACCAACGCCTCTTGGTTTGTTTAAGGTGATAGAGGGCAAAAAAACGATAAACGACAAAGATCAGCTGACATACACGATATGTTGCTCGTCATCATAATTAAAATTCAGAACAATCTGGATTTGGCTTTCTTCTAGGTGCAGTTTAGAAACCAGATCGAACGTGCCTTTTTCGGCTTTTTCCGCAAAGGCTTTTAGCTGCTTTTCCAACATAACCCACGCCACGTTATCCCTTGCTTCATCAATCCCAACAAGCTCGATGGAGTGCGTCCTCAACCAAGCAAAATACGCCAGTGAATTCGTCTTAATATCCTTAGCATCACCAGCGTCTGAGACAAGATAACTCAAACCCGATAAGGAAAGTTGCTGCGTTAAATAGGCTTTCCACTGCCGCATAAACTGATCGAAATAGGGCAAGTAAACTCTCCAACTAAATAACATAATTCTTTCTATCTTATAGATTCCTTGTACTTCTCGTAATCTGTTACTGTAAAGACAACTTTAAAAGGACTTTCTATGACAACTCAGCAGACAAAACAACCTTTTCAAAACTGTGCCTCAAACGGAAAACGTAAGCGCCTTGCCCAACGCTTTACTACCTATCTCGACACCAGAGACACAGACCAACATGCATTTGTTGCGAACCTCAATGGCGGATGGGGAACAGGAAAAACCTACTTTGTTGAAGAGTGGCAAAAGCTTCTTAAAGAACAAAGTTATATTGCAATTAAGATTGATGCATGGGAATCAGATTATCTTAATGATCCATTATCTATTCTTGTAGCAGAAATACTGGAACAGGTTAAAGAACAAGACCCAAGGGAAGATTTTACGGAGGTCGAAAAGAAAATTGGACGTTATGTTGTTGAGCTTACTAAAGCTGTTGCTCCAACCATTTTAAAGGGTGTTCTCTCTAAATGGGTTTGGGAAAAAGATACTAGCAAAGAGCTCATTGATGTTGTAGAGAAGACCCTAGATTCTTTAAAAGAAATTAATTCGGAAGATCTAAACAGTAAGCTGGGCGACTTTGGTATTGAAGTAATAGGACAACATCAGCGCCACAAAAACTTTTCTCGAGAGTTCAAAACAGAAATTAGAAACCTTTTAAATATAGTCAACAATGCTCTAGATGAGAAAAAAGAAAAGACTTATATTTTTGTCGATGAATTAGATCGATGCCGTCCAACTTACGCCATAGAAATGCTGGAAACAGTTAAACACCTATTCGATATTCCAAACTTAATCTTTGTACTATCCACCGATACTGAACAGCTCGAACATTCAATCAAGGCTGTTTATGGTCAAAATTTTGATTCACGAGAGTACTTAAGTCGCTTTTTTAACCAAAGGATGGTACTACCTGAACCAGATTTACTGGAGTTTATAAAAGCCGAAAAAGCGTTTGAAAATCTGGATTTTAGTGAGCTGAAAAGCTTCCCTCAAATTAATCAATCGGATCAACTTCAGGATGCGTTTTGTATCTTCTGTGAGCTCAACAAACACAACCTAAACTTGAGGAAGCTTAAACACTTAATAGCTATAACAGAAGGGTTACTTATTGATCCAGAAGTCCTTAAGTATCAGTTTTGTATATACTTACTTCTAGCAGCTGTTTTTGGCGATAACCTCTACAGTGATTCAGAAACCAGCGGAAGATTGGCAATTTCGCTTTCTTATAAACACTCATCAAATGCTAATTATGCACTTGACTCTCTACAACCTGCAGTTCAATCTCAGAAAATGTCAGGTTTTTTGGAAAATACTATAAATAACTTCAATCAATTCCAAAAAAATAGCATTGTCTCTGAGCAAGTCGATAATTGGCCTATTTTTAAAGAGCCACGCGCGAAAAGAAACCCTTTGATATTGAATGTTTTTATCAAGAGCATTGACTGTAAACATGAATTTGGAGTGGTTAGAAAAAATCAAAAATTAGGTATTAGCAGCATATGCACATCAGATGAAATGATAGATCTAATTAGAAGAGCTTCCACGAACTTCGAAGAGGGCTAATCTTAGTTATTTGTTTTCTAGCCCACATCATCCATTTACTTAAAGACTATTAATTAACGCCAAATAAAATTGACTACTTTTTGCACTGGGTATATTTTGGATACAAAATCCATTTTTGATTTCGGTCATTAAAATCCTTCAATCTCTTTGAAAAGGTAGCGAATTATGAGCAAGGACGTGTTTGATGTAAGTGTGTTCAATGGCATCATGCCGGCGTTGATGACGCCATGTAAGGCCGATCGTACGCCCGATTTCGGTAACTTGGTGAAGAAGGGCAAGGAAATGATGGCGGCGGGGATGTCCGCGGTGGTCTATTGCGGTTCCATGGGGGATTGGCCTTTGCTGACCGATGCAGAACGCATGGAAGGCGTGGAGCGCTTGGTCGAAGCAGGCATTCCTGTGGTGGTGGGCACAGGGGCGATTAATACCAAGTCGGCGGTGGCGTTGGCGGCGCACGCCGAGAAAGTCGGTGCGGCTGGCCTGATGGTGATTCCTCGTGTGTTGTCTCGCGGTTCCGTCATTGCCGCACAGAAGAATCATTTCAAGGCGATTCTCTCCGCTGCCCCTTCTATACCCGCCATTATCTACAATAGCCCTGTGTATGGTTTTGAAACCCGAGCGGATTTGTTTTTCACGCTGCGAGCGGAACACAAAAATCTGGTGGGCTTTAAAGAGTTTGGCAGTAAAGAAGCCCTGCGCTATGCGGCAGAAAACATCACTTCACAAGACGACAGTGTGTTACTCATGGTTGGCGTCGATACCGCGGTTTTCCATGGCTTCGTCAATTGTGGCGCAGTCGGTGCGATCACAGGCATAGGCACAGCATTACCAAAAGAGGTACTTTTGCTGGCGAATTTGTCACGCAAAGCGGCCGCCGGCAACGCCGAAGCGCGAGTACGAGCAAAAGAATTAGAAGAAGCCTTTAGCGTATTAGCTAGCTTTGATGAAGGGCCAGAATTAGTGCTTTTCTTCAAATATTTGTTGGTGTTGAATGGGGAAGAGGAATACCGCTTACATTTCAATGAAACGGACGAATTGAACGATGCCCAACGCCATTACTGCGAACAACAATATGCCTTGTTCAAGGCGTGGTTTGCCGATTGGTCTAAACAAGGTGGAGTGATTACAGAATGCAGGTAACACAATGATAGTTGTTGTCGATAGCCATACGGAAGGCGAACCAACCCGCGTCGTATTAGAAGGTGGCCCTGATCTTGGATCTGGGCCTTTAGCTGAACGAGCCAAACGCCTTGCGACAGAACATAAAGACTTCTATCGCTCATTAGTGGTGGAACCCTACGGGCAAGAAGCCATGGTTGGCGCATTATTGGTCGAGCCAACAAATCCTGAGTGTGTGACTGGAGTGATTTACTTTGATGCTGCAGCGGTAATTGGCATGTGCGGTCACGGCACCATTGGTCTTGCGGCGACCCTCGCTCACATCGGCAAGATAGGAGTGGGCACCCACAAGATAGAAACGCCTGTGGGGATAGTCGAAGTTACTTTGACTGACAGCAATACTGTTACGGTGCAAAACATCGACAGTTACCGCTTCAAAAAAGGCGTTACTCTGAATGTAGAAGGCGTCGGTACGGTTGTCGGTGATATTGCTTACGGTGGCAATTGGTTCTTTATTGTTGATGACAGCCCAACGCCCGTCTTACCCAGTAACATTCGAACACTGACCGATGTTGGTATCAAGGTACGAGAAAACATTTATGCCAATGGTATTGAAGGAGAAAACGGTGGCATTATCGATCACATTGTTTTCTATGGACCTGCACTAACAGACAAAGGACACAGTCGTAATTTCGTTTTGTGCCCAGACGATGCTTATGACCGCTCGCCTTGTGGCACAGGCAGTTCAGCTCGCTTATCCTGTTTAGCAGCGGATCAGCGCCTCGCTCCTGGCGAAGAAATCTACCAAGAAAGCACCATCGGCAGCGGCTATACATTGAGCTATCAGTTTTCCACATCCGCCAACGCGCCTGCTGGCGCTATCGTGCCGTCAATCACTGGGCAAGCGTTTGTCACCAGAGAGGCCAAGATGATGACAAACACTGCGGATCCGCTTCGCCACGGCGTGTCCCTATGAAAGATCAACACGATGTCATCGTCATTGGTGCAGGCATCATTGGAATAAGTACGGCGCTTAAACTGCAGCAGCAAGGCAAACAAGTCCTTGTGTTAGACAGTAAAGGCGTCGCAGCTGAAACGTCTTCGGGCAATGCAGGTGCCTTTGCCTTTGCCGATGTGATTCCTCTCGCCACGCCTGGCATTATGCGCAAAGCGCCAAAATGGTTGATCGACCCACTTGGCCCATTGTCGTTGCGTCCTGCATATGCGTTAAAAATACTGCCTTGGATGCTGCGTTTTTGGCGAGCCAGCTGGAAAGACAAATACCAGGCCGCTTTGGCGGCACAATCCAGTTTAATGGATTTTTCAAAAGCTGCGCTGGAGCGTCAAATCGATGCAGTTAATGGCGAAGCCATGATTCGTCGCGAAGGGCAGTTACAACTATACGAAGGCCAAGATGAGTTCAACGCCAGCCTTGCCGGTTGGCAAACTCGCCAAGAACACGGCGTGGTTTATGAATTACTACTCAATCCAGAGGCCATTGCCAAAATTCAGCCAGGCATTCATCCGAGATTTACCCATGCCGCGTTTACACCAGAATGGAAAAATGTCGTCGACCCTAAAATTTGGACAGATCATTTGGCCAATGAGTTTGAAAAACTAGGTGGTAAAATTGCCATTTCAGAGGTTCACGCTATTGATTTAAAAGGGGATTCTGTCAGATTGAAATGCGATTCGGCAGATTATGAAGCCAGCCAAATCGTACTGGCAGCAGGCGCTTGGTCAAAAGCTTTAGCCCAGTCTATTGGTGACAGTTTGCCACTGGATACCGAGCGAGGGTACAACACAACCTTGCCTGCTGGTGCATTTGATTTAAAAACCCACATCACTTTTAGCAATCATGGTTTTGTGGTCACCAAGGCGGGCGGTGGCATACGGGTTGGCGGCGCCGTCGAATTAGGTGGCTTGTCTTTAGCGCCAAACTTTAAGCGCTCCGAAACCTTGCTCAATAAAGCCGCTCAGTTTTTACCGGATCTGAATATTGAAAATGGCAAACAATGGATGGGCTTTCGGCCCTCTATGCCAGACAGCTTGCCAGTCATCAGTTACTCCAGCCAATCTAAGCGGGTGATTTATGCATTCGGACATGGTCATTTAGGCTTAACGCAATCCGCAGGCACTGCAGAATTGGTCGCAGAGCTGATACATCATCAGCCTTCAAGTATTCCGCTTGAAGCCTATTCAGTTCTGCGTTTTAAGTGATTTTAGACGCATTTCATTGAATCTTGGGAGATAACATGAGCGACAACATTACTCTTAGCTTAAACCAAGTACGTGAACTCAGTGAATCTGTGCTCACCAGTAATGGCTTTAATGCAGAACACGCCAGTGCGATTACTGACATTATTTACACCAACCAGCTTGGTGATTGCCATTCCCATGGTTTGTATCGATTGTTTATGTGTGTTGAAAGCATTCGATCTGGTCGTGCCAGTGGCACCGCCGAGCCAACTATTAGCGATGTGGGTCCCGCTGTTGTTCGCGCCGATGCTAACGATGCCGTTTCGCTGCTGGCGATGAAGGCAGCAATGCCTTTATTAATAGAAAAGGCGAAGAAGAATGGCGTCGCCGCTCTAGCGATAAATCGTTGCTTTCATTTTTCAGCGCTGTGGCCAGAAGTTGAAATGCTGTCGGCGGCAGGCCTTGCAGGCATGGCCATGTTGCCAAGCCATGCATGGGTCGCCCCTGCTGGCGGCAAACGGGGCTTGCTAGGCACCAATCCTTTTGCTTTCAGTTGGCCACGACATGGTAAAGCGCCATTTACCTTTGATTTTGCCACCAGCCAATTCGCTCGCGGTGAAATTGAGCTGTACCGACGCGCTGGAAAACAGCTTCCAGAAGGCGTGGCGATAGACAGTGAAGGCAATCCAACGACAGACGCAGAAGCCGCCATGAATGGCGCTATGCTGACTTTCGGCGGGCACAAAGGCTCTGCGTTATCCTTGATGATTGAATTAATGGCGGGGCCACTGATCGATGATCTAACCAGCAAAGAAAGTATGGAAGTCGCAGGCGGTAAGCCAGAAGCGCCGTATCACGGTGAAATCATTCTTGCGTTTGACCCTAATATGCTCAGCGGCGGCCGTGCCGTTGACAACAATGATCGCGCAGAGCGACTGTTTGCCGATGTGATTGACCAAGGAGCACGTCTTCCATCACAACGACGCCAAGCAGCTCAAATGTTCAATCTAGAACGTAACGAGCTGGAGATTCCACGGGCGCTTTACGAGGACTTGTTAAAGCTAAAGAAAGGATGAGCAGAATAGGGCAAAGTACGGTTACTGAGCCCTAGTTTGTTTAACGAATTCTATTACTTGGTTTTTGGTGTTGACCAGATGACGACGAAGTTGCTCTGTCGCCCCAAGCACATCACCTTGGCGTGCTAAGTCCAATAACTCATGATGATCATGGCTGGCGCTTTCACGTTTATTTTGCTTATCAATGTGCATGCTGACATAACGGTTAGCCTGCAAAGTCACTCGAACTAATAACGCTTCCGTTAAATGACGGCCGGCCGCTTCATACAGTTTAGCGTGATACTGTCCATTAAGTGGTCCCCATTCGGCGACGTTACCCGCTTGATAGGAAGCATCCATGGCTTCTAGCAATACCTCGCACTCAACCACCTGTTGCGCTGTCATGTTTGGAATCGCTCGCTGAAACAAATCGACTTCCAGTAAAATACGCACATCAAAAATTTCAGCAATTTCTTCCAGAGAATGCTGAGTCACAGTCGCGCCACGATTATTCTGAAAAACCACTAGCCCTTCAGCATCAAGACGCTTTAAGGCCTCACGAATCGGCATACGCGATACATCGTATTCTTCTGCTAATAATTCCTGACGAATCAACTCACCTTCAGCAAGGTCGCCAGACAAGATTCGCTGACGTAAATCCGCCGTAATAACATCGGGTAAGCTCTGACGAACAACCGCTCTTTTTTGCGCCAATCTACTACTCCTTCGCGAGCTGAATCTTCGGAATCAACAGTGTGGGATATTGGCTTATTATACGCAAAAGCGCCGCTAACGTGAGGTTAGCAGCGCTTTATTAGCGTATTAATTGCGTCATTTAAGACTGCTCGATACGATTAAAACGTAAGGTTGCCTGTCACGCTGTAGGTACGACCCAAGGCTGGGTAACGACCTACAGGGCTGGTATCAACGCCGCGGAAGTAGTATTCCTTGTCAAATACGTTGTTTACCGCCACATCAATACTCAACTTAGTATTACCTTGTTCATAAAGATCTTTGCTTACATTTAGATTCCACACCGTGTAGGAAGGTATTTTACCTAAGGAGCCACTCGCGTTTTCCTCTGTGGTGTTATCCGAATCCGAGAAAGCATCACTGTAGTAGTAACCAGACACCGTAGATTGGTAACCTGCTAGGTTATAACTCGCATCCCAAGAAATCTGATGCTTAGAAGCATCAACAAGATTATTACCTTTGTTTTCGCCTTCTTCATAAGTGGCATCTAAGTAAGTATAAGCCAGCCCTAAACTCAAGTCAGGCAAGGATTCTGGACCATAGCGTCCAGATAATTCAACACCTTGATGGAGCGTTTTTCCTGCGTTTTCAAAGGTTTGATCGGCGGCAATCCATTGCAACTGATCCTTGTAGTCAATGCGATATAACGCGGCGTTAAAAGAATTTCTTCCATGGGTATATCGAGCGCCCACTTCATAATTCCATGACAATTCGCCATCTTTGTTACCATCACCACGAATAGAAGAAATCTGCGGTGCACGCAGCGATTTCTGTGCATTGGCGTAAGACACCCAATCGTTCGTCAAATTGTATGCAACGTTCAACCCTGGCAAAGCTTCGTTAATCTGGTTGCTTCGCAGTTCATTTTTGCCTATGTCTTGATAATTCATATGAACAGATTCAAACCGCAACCCAGGTGTTACTTTCAAGCGGTTATTCATCAGACCAATTTCATCACTCACATAAACGGCAACCGCATCCGTATCCAGTTTCCAATCACGTGGCACCGTTACCGCTCCTGTCGAAATAGAGGTCTGACGTAATTGATAATCTATGTCTTCGTTCACATAACGCATACCCACAATAAGGTTTTGCGTCACGCTCTCAGATGAGCCAAATGCCACCGACAATTTAGGCTCCACACCAAATACATTAAACTCACGAGGCGAGTTACGGATGTCTGTGGAAGCAAATCGTGGATCAGACCAAGCAATACCAGAGGTTCCATTGAACCCCCAAACAAAGTTACGAGTATCACGATGACCAAAAGTCAACACCTCGAATTGCGCGGCATTTCCCCAGTCCAAGTCTTGTAAGAACTTCAGATGCCAACGAGTTGCGCTGGCTTCATAATTATCATTAGTTCGCTGAGACTGCGTTCTGTCTACTTTATAAGCTTGTGGCGATAGCGCTCCGGGCATTTCGGTATCGGCATCATAACGCTGCACAAAGGCTTGTAGCTCTTGAGAGTCACTGATCAACCAATCGGTTTTAATTTGGAAATTCTGGATATCGGTATCTGAGTGATCACGAGAACTGTCACCATTTTGAGTATTGGCTTCAATCTGTATAGCAAAGTCATCGTTTACCCAGCCGCCCGTGCGCAAATACAAGTTATTCAATGTATTGCTACTGTGTTCAAATCCAGTGATTCGATTGCTGATCTGTGACTCCCAATCCTTAGGAATTGGCTTAGTCACCAAGTTGATCACACCGCCAACGTTATTTGGGCCATATTGAACCGCAGCACCACCGCGAACCACATCGATACGTTCTAAAGATGACAAGGTCGCAGGGAAAACAGACTGTCCTGTGTGACCATAAGGTGCGAGTGTTAACGGCACCCCATCCATTAGAAACTGCGCTTGTCCACTACGGCTTGCACTCAAACCTCGAACAGAAACGTTTGGTAATACACCCGTTCCCGTTTCATCTTGTACTTTTACACCTGGCACTTGTTGCAAAGCATCATCAATGGACTTAGCCGCGGTTTTGGTCATCTGTTCAGCAGAAATAACGGTTCGACTACCTGCGTATTCTTTGACATCTGATTCTTTCGATTCACCAATTACGCTTGCGTTAACAGTGAGTGCTTTTAGCTCTGTCGCTTCGCTGGCGGCTTGAGCAGATAAGCCAAACATCATAGAGCAGGCCAAAATGGAATAGCGGAATACAGTGGTGCTTACTGAACATTTTTCTTGAATAGACATAGAGCAAGTTCTTCCTTAACAACAAAATAATAAGACTTGGCGATCAAAGTTCGTAGCTGTAGCTGACCATGAATTCTGCTGGAGAACCGTAGCCAATTGAGTTGATACCGGAGGTGCCATCAGTTGAACCTAGGTAATACTTTTCATCAAAAATGTTGTAAGCATTAAATTGCACTCGATGTTTACCGGTTTGATATGACGCCATGGCGTTCACTGTGGTGTAGTCGCCTAGGTCAACAGCTTCGTTATTGCCAGCGTAGCGATCTCCCACGTATTTCACGCTGCCACCAAAGCGCCACGCATCGTTGAGTTGATAAGTCGTACCAAGGGAAATGAGTTGATCAGACACATCGTTTGGTTTTTTACCTGTATCTCGATCTTCTGCATCTAGGTAGGTGTAACTAGCCGTTGCGCTTAATTGCTTCGTTAATTGTCCACGAGCTTCAAGTTCAAGCCCTCGGTGACGTTCTTGGCTTTTGTTTACAATAAAGCCATTTGTGTCAGTTTGAGGTTGCTCTTGATCTATCTGGAACACGGCCGCGTTCAACATTAGGGCGTCATCAAGCAAGTAGGCTTTAACACCGACTTCTTTTAATTTCGTAGAGTAGAATTCGGCAAGCGTGGGGTTTATAAAACTACCGCCATACGGCAGCTGCCAAGATTTAGCAAAAGTGGTATAGGCCGACATATTGTCCGTAAGGCGATAAGCAGCTCCTATACGGTAACTGGTTTTATCATCGTTATTTGTCGACTCTAAACCGGTTGAAATGATTTTTTGATCCAGTTCCATGTGATCTTGACGAACATTCCCGGAGAATGACCAATCACCCAATGTAATAATATCTTGAATATACAAACCTACAGTTTTAGTCGTATTTTCTCGAAAGGCAGGAAAACCAGGACTCGTAACATTATCAGCAATAGGGTTATCAATACTTTTTGCAGGAAGAGCTTGGCTTCTTAGGTTCAAATCAATGTCTATTTGATTGTAATCAGCACCAAACAATATTTGCTGATTGCCCACATCCCATTTTAATTCTGACTGCAGCGTCACTGTAGTACGTGGGTCATAGCCAAAATCATTCACGGTTTGAGCCACTGTATTAGCGCCCGTGACCGCTGCTGTCGTTTGGCGAGTACCTTGCTGTTCCAAAGTCACCCTTGTAAAAGCAACACGGTTATTCCATGTGATATCAGGACCAAACTGCAATTCGTCATCTATAGCGACTCGAATACTGTCTGATTCTTGAAAATCGTTTTTACTGCCAAAAAAGGTGCTGCGAGGCACATCAACAGGCTTCCCATCCTTAGACGGTACACCACGATAAGGCACCAAGTTTTGGTGCATTATTTCAATATCTAGATTGACCGTATGATCATCCGATGGCTGAAATTGAAATGTCGGAGCAATAAAATAATCGTCTGACTCCACATGATCGACAAAAGAGTTTGCACGACGCACTTCCACATTCAAACGACCATTAATAGTGTCAGTTAATTTAGCCGATGTATCGATTGAGCCTTTGAGCTTATCGTTACTGCCGTAGCTGGTAGATAAACGCGTAAATTCATCGCCATTTGCACGCTTTGTCACTAGGTTAATAATACCGCCAGCGGATCCTCTTCCATACAAAGCGCCAGCAGGGCCTTTGACTATTTCAACTTGTTCTACGTTTGCCAAGCTGCGATAAGACTGCAAATTGCCATCGTCTCTTAATCCATCACGATAAATATCACGAATTGCATCAAAGCCACGAATTACAAATTGGTCACGGCTACCTTCACCCAATGTATTGTTGACACCTGCGACGCCATCCAGAGCGTCCACCAGCTTTACAGCCCCTCGATCCTTTATTTCTGTATCGGTCACAACAGATACAGATTGTGGAACATCCAACCATTCAGCATCAGATTTACTGCCAGAAGTGGGTAACTCCTGAGCATAGCCCTTGTAGCCTTCAACCGTTAGAGAGATCACTTTATCAGGATCTCCATTATTCGTTTTTACTTCCTCCGCAAAGGAAGAAAAAGACGCTAAAGACACAGCAAGCGCCAAAGGCGTTAGAAGAAAATTTTTTATTCTCATTTTGAAATTTCCACAGCATTAGGACAAGAGGATGAAACATTTTGAGAATGAGAACACATATCATTTATATTTACAATCGGAAATGACGCGTTGCATTTTGTGCAACAGGCTTCAAAAAACGAGAGTCGAATCAGGGAAATATGAAGAGATGCCCATGGATGACATAAGGTTAAGAAAAAGAGGCTAGTTGAGAGGCAGTTAGTTTATAGCTTCTATTTCTTAAGGAGAGAGGATTCTATCAAGGTCTTTCGCTATCCCTTCTGCGGCCATCATGCCGCGGTTCAAAGACCATAGCTCTGGCGAAACTTTGATGGCTTGCTGCTTCTTAACCGCGGACAACAACTGAAATAAAGGCACACTGCGCCAGTCATCCAATACCGTTTTATCGCCATAAGTTCCTATCAAAAGCCAGTCAGGATTCACCTGCAACAAAAACTCCAAACTTGCTGGAATATAGGGCGTGTCTAATTGGTTTTTGATCGGGCTGGGAAAACCTAGTGCCGTTAACACACTACCAGCGTAAGAATTAGGGCCGTGTAACCACATGCCACGTGAGCTTACGATAGCAAACTGAACACTCCCTAGGTTTTCCTTTTGTTCCAAGGTTTTTCTATATTTCGCCATCGTTGCTCTGTGCTGCTGAATTCTTTGCTGCATTTGTGTGTTTTTATTCACAATAATGCCAATTTTCGCCGCCGCTTCTAGGTTTTCTTCATAGGTTTCACCTCGGCTTTTCAGCAACAATGTTGGGGCAATGCGGGACAAACTATCGTAGGCTGCAGCATGGCGTTCAAAATCCGCAATAATAAGGTCTGGGTGTAAATCAGCGATATTTTCCATGTTTGGTTGCGAACGCATGCCTAATGACGTCCATGGTCTTAGCTTAGCTTTCACCTCAGGCAGTAGGATATTCGGGTTGTTATCGTCGGCGATACCAACAGAAGAGATACCAACAACCGCAAGCGCATCGACAAAGGACAACTCTAAAACAACGATACGTTTAGGTTCAGACGCTAGAGTAAAAGTACCATTTTCATCTTGAATGCTTGGGTATGCCCAAGCGGCCAATGACATAACAAGTGAGGTGACGCAGATAATCAGGTGACGGTACAACATAGTTAAAGCTCTTTTTTTAGATACGGGCATGATATTTCAAAAGAGAATGACTATCAATTTCGTTTTTTTGGTTAGCTCTTTTTTACCGCTCTCAAAGGCTTTATCTATTCTTCCTCTGTAAACTTTCTATCCCCTAGCGCCTAATGTTTGAAAGACATCAAACATTGAATTGATAGCTTCTCATTTTTCAAACTCTGGCCATTGCCTACTATCGATAAACATTGACAGTGCGGCACTGTGACGCGCACTCACCATCCTCCGCAATATAGTCTGGAGTGTTTTATGACAGCAATACTATCTCAGCCTTCTCTACTCAAAAGTCACTCGTACATTGGTGGCGAATGGGTAGCTGCCAAATCTGGCAAGACCTTCGCTATTACCAATCCAGCCAACGGTGATCATATTATCGATGTTGCGGATTTAGGCGCTGAAGAAACCACACTTGCTGTTGAAGCAGCCGAAAAAGCACAGAAAGAATGGCAGGGCCGCACGGCGAAAGAGCGTGCAACCTTATTACGTCGTTGGAACCAGCTAATTTTAGACAACCAAGACGATTTAGCGACCTTGATGACCTTGGAACAAGGCAAACCATTTGCGGAAGCGAAGGGCGAAGTCGGTTATGGCGCGTCTTTTATTGATTGGTTTGCTGACGAAGCTCGTCGCCTGAACGGCGATGTGATTCCAACCTTCGCCAAAGACAAGCGTATTTTGACCATCAAACAACCGATTGGTGTTGTCGCAGCCATTACGCCTTGGAACTTCCCAATCGCCATGATCACTCGTAAAGCGGGCCCTGCACTTGCTGCGGGCTGTGCGATTGTTATTAAACCTTCTGACGAAACGCCTTTATGCGCCTTGGCATTAGCAGAATTAGCGCATCAGGCAGGTATCCCAGCGGGCGTTTTGAACGTGGTGGTTGGTAAAGACGCAAAAGCCATTGGCGGCGTATTAACAGGCCACCCAACGGTGCGTAAGTTGTCTTTCACTGGTTCTACACCAGTCGGTAAATTGTTGCTTTCTCAGTGCGCGCAAACGGTGAAACGTACATCGATGGAATTAGGCGGCAACGCACCTTTCATCGTATTTGATGATGCAGACCTAGACGCTGCAGTCGAAGGCGCGATCGCTTCTAAATATCGTAACGCCGGTCAAACCTGTGTTTGTGCAAACCGCATCTTGGTACAAGAAGGTGTGTACGATGCCTTCGCAGAGAAACTAGCCAAACGTGTTGCAACGTTTAAAACTGGCGATGGTTTTGCTGAAGGCGTCAATATTGGCCCTCTGATTAACCCAGCTGCGATCAGTAAAGTAGAACAGCTTGTTGGTGATGCGATAGCAAAAGGTGCGAAAGCGCTAATCGGTGGTTCAAAAGCCACAGCCGCTGGCGCGCAGTTCTTTGAGCCAACTATTTTGACAGGTGTAACGGAAGAGATGGACATTTTCTCTAACGAAATTTTTGGTCCAGTTGCGCCATTGTTTCAGTTTAAAACCGAAGACGAAGCCGTTGCCATGGCAAACAATACCCCATTTGGCTTGGCATCTTACTTCTATTCCCAAAATATCGCTCGTATCTGGCGTGTATCTGAAGCCTTGGAATACGGCATGGTGGGCATCAACGAAGGCATTATTTCCAGTGAAGTCGCGCCATTCGGCGGTGTAAAAGAGTCAGGCAGTGGCCGTGAAGGTTCTCAGTACGGCATCGACGAATACGTTGAAATCAAATACTTGTGCATGGGCGGCTTGGCGTAAGGCTTTACCTTACTCAACCACTCTTATCGTTAACTATTTTAGGCGGTGTTATCGCCGCTTCATGTACATAGAGCTTGCTCTAAAAGGTGAAAGACAATATGAACAATGCAGATCTACAAAAACGCAAAGAAAGTGCTATTGCTCGTGGGCAAGGCAACATGGCGCCAGTTTACGTTGACCGTGCTTTAAATGCTGAAATCTGGGACGTGGAAGGCAAGCGTCACATCGATTTTGGTGCCGGAATCGCCGTGGTCAACACAGGCCATAACCATCCAAAAGTAAAGGCAGCGGTTCAAGCACAACTTGAGCGCTTCACTCACACTTGTGTGATGGTTAGTCCATACGAATCAGCGGTAGCATTGGCTGAGAAGCTAAACGCAGCGGCACCAGGCAACACTCCGAAAAAATCTATCTTCGTTACAACGGGTGCCGAAGCCGTAGAAAACTGTGTCAAAATCGCTCGTGCCTATACAGGCCGTCCGGGCATTATCGCTTTCAACGGTGGCTTCCACGGTCGTACGAACATGACCATGGGTCTGACAGGTAAAGTAAACCCTTACAAAATTGGCTTTGGCCCTTTCCCAAGCGATATTTTCCATATCCCTTACCCAAATGATTACTTGGGCATTACCGAAGAGCAAGCACTTGCTGACCTTCAAATGCGCTTCACTTGCGACATTGAACCTTCTCGCGTTGCTGCAATCATCATCGAGCCAGTACAAGGCGAGGGTGGTTTCTATATAGCGTCTGCAAGCTTCCTACAGAAACTACGTAAGCTATGTGACGATCACGGCATTCTATTGATTCTTGATGAGATCCAAGCAGGCTTCGCGCGCACTGGCACTATGTTCTGCCACGAACAAGCAGGCATTGAAGCGGATCTTATGACAGCGGCTAAAGGCATTGCTGGCGGTTTCCCTATCGCAGCGGTCGTTGGTAAAGCTGACATTATGGACGCACCGATTCCTGGCGGCTTAGGCGGCACTTACGGTGGTTCTCCAGTAGGTTGTGCGGCGGGCCTTGCGGTATTCGACGTGATCGAAGAAGAGAAGCTGTGTGACCGCGCAGTACAAGTAGGCGCTCACTTCGTTGAACACTTAAATGCGATGCAAGCTGAATACCCACAGGTCATTGGCGAAGTACGTAATGCCGGCGCGATGATCGCAGTGGAGTTTGTTCATGATGGCGATGTGAACAAACCTTACCCTGAACTTGCTAAAAAGCTATCTGCAAAAGCCGCGGAAAATGGTCTAGTTCTACTTTCTTGCGGTATTCGCGGCAACGTTATTCGCTTCTTACCTGCTTTGACCATCGAGATGGACATCATCGACGAAGGCATGGAAATCTTTAAACGCTGCTTTAAAGAGCTTGTTTGATTTAACCTTTCTAAGGTAAAAAGCATCAACTACCCCTTGCAAGAATGATTCTTGCTGCAAGCCACCGTGGTAACACAGTGGCTTTTTTATGCCGGCTTTTTACATCAATACATTTCCTATGCGAAATCCACTCTCATTAGAAAACCTGAGAGATTACCGAGAATCTTTGGATCGCGTATCACGATGCTCTGTGTAGGGCGGAAGTCCCATATCTCGACGCAAATAAGCGGGGAGATGACTCGCGAGCATCATTTGCTTTCTCGCTATTCGTTTGGCTTTTTGCACTTCATATCTACTCTTTATCCATATATAGCTTGCTACAGCTTTCTGATTCAACCACAACAATAACGTCCACATATTCACACCTCCTGTCGATAAGGACTTTATTGTGTCGCCAAAAAGAGTTAAAAACGAATGCTATATTCTTACATATAATATTAGAAAAACTTATGGATTCTATTTTGGATACTCGCTTATGAGCAATCGTGTTACTCACCTCAAAGCAGCACATTACTTTTCGGTAGCAAGCCAAACCTTGAGTTACACCAAGGCGGCACAGCAGTTGCACGTATCACAGGCCGCAGTGAGTCAGCAAATTCGTTTGTTAGAAGAATATCTGGGGGTTCCGCTGTTTTATCGCTCTGGACGAGACATGCGGCTCACTAGCCAAGGGGCTGAACTCGCCGCCCACCTGACCCAAGGGTTTGATTTTATTAGCAAAGGACTAGATAGCGTCAAACTGGAACCTGTTGAGGGAACATTACTGGTTTCAGGGTTACAAAGCTTTGTGTCTTTATGGTTAATGCCAAAGTTGTGGCGCTTCTCGGATCGTCAAAAAGACATCACAGTAAAACTATTCTCATCTGACGAGAGCAGGGACATACACAATGGCAATATAGACCTAGGCATTGATGATAGTCAGCATTGGATTGGTGACAGAGATGACACAGTGAAGCGAACGCTCATATCGTCTGACATTATTCCCGTTTGCTCCCCATCACTAGCTAAAAGAATTGGCTTATTTCAACCGACCGACTTATTAAAGTGCTGGATGATTCAAGTGGACGATGCCGTCTATCAATGGCGTACTTGGTTTGAAGAACAGGCGATTTGCCCCATTCGCAGCAAAAGTATTCTTTGGGCAGAAGTAAACTCTTGGTATATGGGAATTAGCGCAGTAAAGGCCGGACATGGCGTCTTTTTATGTCCGAAGTTTATGGTTCAAGAAGAACTTGATAAGGGAACGCTCGTCCAAGCCTACCCAAAAGCATTGAATGAAAAGATCGAGTTTTACGCTTACTACGCCAAAAACTCGCCAAGAAGAGCTCGAATTGAAGCCTTTGTAGAGTGGATGAAAGAAGAAAGTCTCGGGCAGAATAATCGAGCAACGAAAATAGAACCTCACCAGCCACTGCCATGGCCATAAAAAAAGGCGCTTCCAGAGGACCAGAAGCGCCTTAACAGGCCAAAGTTAGCCTAAAAAAGAAGGTAACCAAAGTGAAATTGCAGGGACGTAAGAAACCAGTAGAAGGACGACAAGGTTACAGAGTAAGAATGGCCAGATGGCTCTTACGACAGCCGTCATTGGTAGCTCGCTGATTCCCGCCGCAACAAACAAACACACCCCTACAGGAGGCGTTGTTAAGCCAATAATCAGATTAAGCACCGCCATCACACCAAAGTGAATTGGATCCATACCAATGCCTTCAGCCACTTTTAGCAAAGTAGGGAAGAGGATAATCAATGCCGCGATGGTTTCCATGAACCCACCAACAACCAATAACACGATGTTGATGATTAAAATCACCACCAATGGGTTCTCACTGATGCTAAAAATAGCACTCGCCAGCATCTGTGGGATTTGCTCGCTGGTAAGAATCCAGCCAAATAAGTTTGCCATCCCAACCAATAACAGCAAGCTGGTAGAGCTTAAAACCGTATCCACTAAGAGCTTGGGAAGATTCTTCCAAGTCAGGCCTTTATAGACAAACATGCCGACAACAAAGGCATAAAGGCTGGCCATAATAGAGGCTTCAGTTGGCGTAAAGAGTCCACCAATAATCCCGTATAGGATAATAAAGGTCATCAACAGTGCCCAAAACGCACCTTTACCAACAATATAAATTTCTTTTAATGTGGCACGCTTCTCACGTGGGTATTGACGCTTCACGGCAATAATATACGCCGTTACCATCATCGCTAAACCCAACATGATACCGGGGACGACACCCGCTAAAAACATTTTACCAACAGAAATACCGCTTAATGACCCCACAATAATCATGGGAACACTAGGTGGAATAATAGGCCCAATCGTCGATGAAGCAGCCGTTACCGCTGCAGCAAAGGGTTTGTCGTAACCACTTCTTGCCATACCGGGAATCATCACGGCACCAATACTCGCCGTATCAGCGACGGCCGTACCGGAAATACCACCAAAGATCATCGAGCCGCCAACATTAGCCAGTCCAAGGCCGCCACGAATATGGCCTAACAAGGCATTACTGAACCGAATAATGTAATCCGTAATATTACCGACGTTCATTAAATTACCGGCCAGAATAAAGCCAGGAATACACAGCAAGACAAAGGAATCCATACCGGCATATAGGCGCTGAGGCACGATGGTTAACGGAATCCCCGCCATAGTTAAATACGTTAGCGATGCAATGCCCAAGCAAAAAACGATTGGCACGCCCACGAACAGCAATAAAAAGAATACGAGAAACAGTAAAATGACTTCCATTATGAAGCTACCCCTTGGTCATCACGTTCGAGCAGAACAAGCAGCACACTCATAAAGCTATAAAATGCCGTTAACGCGAAGAAAAAAGTCACTGATAAGAATGCCCAGTACATAGGAACTTCTAAAGCAGGAGAGGTCTGCCAGCGACCTATTTGAGCGTATTTGATGGCATAAGGCAGGATATAAATCGCAAAACTACCAGCCAAAAGGTGACAGAAAATCTGATAAAACTTTGTCCAAAATCGATTCAAAGCGCCTTGAAACAACTCTAGGCGTACATGACGGTTATGACTGATCACCAATCCAGAACCCATCACGACAAGATAAATAAACAAATATCGAGACAGTTCCTCTGTCCAAATAGGAGAGCTAGGTAACAAGAAGCGTGAGACGACTTGCAAAATAACCACGGCAGCAATCGCCAATAAGGCCGATACCGCCAACACTGAAAAGACCCAATTAACGATGCGTAGCAACCATTGGATACTTGCTTCCAGCTTGCTCACAAAGTCTCTTGGGTTATTAGTTTGAGATGAGATACTCATCGCACTTATCTCCAAAGTGGCCTATTTTCGCTGTTAGAAGCGAAAATAGGCGTCTTAAACGGATGTAGATCTGGATCTGTTACTAGAGATTTAGATCTTGTTATAAAGCTCAAGCTGTTCAGGCGTCAAAGCTTCTTGTACTGCTTTTTGTGCTGCGGCCTTGAATGCTTGAAGATCAGGTTGCACAAACTCCATTCCACGAGCTTCTAGAGTAGAACGCAATTGCGCTTCATCCGCGGCAAACATGCCATGCTCATAAGACTGCATTTGTTTACCAGCATCCAAAACAATGGCGCGTAAATCAGCAGGCATGCTGTTTAGTTTGCTTTGACCAATCACCACATAAATCCAACTACGCACATGACCAGTCAAGTTCACATATTTCTGAACTTCGTAGAAACTCGCGCTATTAATCAAGCTAAGCGGATTTTCCTGTCCATCAATCGTATTCTGTTGAAGGGCTGTGAACACCTCACTAAATGCCATAGGGATTGGTTTAGCGCCTAGCGTCTGCCACGTTTTTACAAACAGAGGCACGTTAGGAACACGTAATTTCAAGCCATCTAGATCACTAGGGGATTGAATTTTACGGTTAGAGGTTAAGTGACGAGGTCCGCGCTCAAACCACGCAATAGGCTTTAGCCCAGTACGCTCAGTAATTTGATCCGTAATTTCTTTACCAACTTCACCATTAACGGCTTTTTGCAGCTGTTCAGAGCTAGTAAAGGCATAAGGAACCGCCATCAGTGCCGCTTTTGGTGCCCAGTTTTGTAGCGATTCACCCGTGATGGTCATATCCGCTGTACCAAGCTGAATGCTGTTGATCACATCCATTTCTTTGCCTAATTGTTCATTAGGGTAAAGCTTCACGTCGATACGGCCATTCGATTTTGTTTCGGCTACTTCTTTGAATTTCAAAGCGGCTTTGTGCCAAATATTCTCTTCATTCGCTGGGTAGCCAAACTTCAAAGTAACATCAGCTGCCTGAGCTAAGCCAGTCAACAAAATTGAAGACATAACGGCGACTTTTAACATTGGTTTAATCATGGGGAACTCCGTTTTTATTTTTAGATTTATATTATTGGTTTATCAATTACTTACTCATCTCAACAAGCACTTTACGAGTAAGTTCTGGGTGGTTTTCCATTAACTGAATACCATCGCCAATGTCGTTTAAAGCGATTCGATGACTGATTAAAGCCAAAGGATCCAAACGGCCTGACGAAATCATTTCAAGCACTTGAGGAAAACGGCGGTTATTAAGGCGAGAACCCACTATTGTCAGCTCTTTCTTAATCACTTCAATTTGCGCAAGATCGCTTGGCGTAGAGGTAAAGCCTAACAAACCAACACGTCCAGCAGGGCAGGCGATACGTAAAATTTCAGGTAAAAGAGCAGGAATACAAGCGGCATCGGCAATCAAAGGTACACCTTCGCCATTAGTCCATTCTTGGATACAGTCTTCAACTTTATTTACCCGACTATTGATCACGTCCGTTGCCCCAAGCGCTTTGGCTGTTTCTAAGCGCTCATCAACAATATCAGTAACAATGATGCGTTCGATGCCCATGGCTTTCGCCACTTGCACGATAGTCAATCCAATGACTCCCGCGCCATACACCAACAAGGTGTCGCCAGGGATAGGTTCCATGCGAGATAAAACATTGGTGGCAATGGAATAAGGCTCAACTAAGGCTGCTTGCTCAAGCGTGACATTGTCAGGAAGCACTAAAACGTTGCTTGCAGGCGCGCTGGTGAATTCGCCAAAGCCGCCATTACGGTGTACACCAAACACTTGTAGATTCGCACAGACGTTAAAGCGTCCTGCACGGCAGGCATAACATTCGCCACAACTAATAACAGGATCAACACAGACTTTATCGCCAACATTAACGTGCGTGACGCCTTCACCAACGGCTGCTACAACACCTGAAAACTCATGCCCTGTAATGCGAGGAAATTGCACGAAAGGGTTTTGCCCATGAATGATGTGAAGATCAGAGCCACAAATTCCGGCAAAGGCGGTTTTAATCAATACTTCACCCGCTTCAGCAACAGGCTGTTTGGTATCGATCAAGGCATAGTCATTTACATTTGCTACTTGAAACGCTTTCATAATTTTCTACCAATTCCACAAGGTGCCATCTTCAAGGCGATTAACCGGAAGATAAGCAGGTTTATAGGGATATTTCGCCGCAAGCTCTTCATCAATGTCGACACCATGGCCAGGTACGTCACCCGGCGTGAAGAAGCCATCGTTAAACTCATACGCATGAGGGAACACAAGATCCGTTTCCTTGGTATGCGGCATGTGTTCTTGAATGCCAAAGTTCGGCACCCAGGTATCAAAGTGCAATGCTGCGCCCATACAAATAGGGGAAAGGTCCGTCGCACCATGGAAACCCGTTTTAACATGAAAGATAGACGCGAAATCGGCAATGCGCCGTACATTCGTTATGCCACCAGCATGGGTAATTGTCGCTCGGATATAGTCGATGAGCTGGTTTTGAATCAACTCTTGGCAATCAGACAAGCTATTGAAGACTTCGCCAATCGCAAGCGGCGTTGTCGTATGTTTGCGAATTAATTCATAAGAAGACTGATTTTCAACAGGCGTACAATCTTCTAGCCAAAATAAGTGAAATTTCTCAACTTCTTTACCTAAACGCGCAGCTTGGATTGGTGTAAGGCGATGATGTACATCGTGCAGTATATGCAAGTCTTCACCGAACTCTTTGCGAACAGCAGCAAATAGCTCAGGTACATGATTAAGGTACTTTTCCGTCGACCAAACATTCTCAGAAGGTAGAGCAGAGTCTGCAGGCTCATAAGGTTTGCCCGCTTCTTTAGAAACACCGTAGGTCGTTGGTATGCCTGGTATGCCACATTGCACTCGAACCGCTTTGTAGCCTAGTTCAACATGCTTGCGAACTTCTTCTAGGCAGGAATCAATATCTAATCCAGTGGCATGACCATAAACCATCACTTTTTCACGGCTTTTTCCGCCAAGTAATTGGTACAAAGGCATACCAGCGAGTTTGGCTTTAATATCCCACAAAGCAACATCAACAGCGGCAATCGCCGTCATACCAACTGGACCTCGACGCCAATAAGCACCACGGTACAAGTACTGCCAAATGTCTTCTATTCGCTGTGGGTCTTTGCCAATTAGGGTAGGGATAACGTGGTCTTCAAGGTAAGAAACAACAGACTTTTCACGACCATTAAGCGTCGCATCGCCAATGCCATAAACACCTTCGTCTGTTTCTATTTTTAATGTGACTAGGTTGCGACCAGGACAGGTCACTATTACTTTTGCTGATCGAATTTTCATAAACTACGATACCTAATTATTTTTTTTGGTATGCCAAATACCTATTATTTTCTCAAAATAGCTGAAAATTTCGCGTCTAACAAGTAAAAACAGCAAAATTGGCATACCAAATTGTAATTTATATCTGTCGGATTGATTAAAATATCGACTTTAAGTGTGTCTTACGTGAAAATGGCATACCAGATTAATGGCAATTAAAGTAACTAAGAATCCTCCTATGGCAGAACGACTCTACAGAGAAATTGGCGAAAGCATTAAGCAAGAAATTGCAAAATCCACAATGAAGATTGGTGATAAGTTACCTACGGAACGTGTTTACGCAGAATTATTTGGCGTCAGCAGAACCTTGGTAAGAGAAGCCTTCATCATGTTGGAGATTGAAGAGCTGATCGAAGTTAGAAAAGGCTCAGGCAGTTATTTGAAAAATAGCCTCGCTTCTTTACAGCCCATTATTCAGGTATCGGATGTCGGTCCATTTGAGTTATTACAAGCCCGCCAAGAGATTGAAAGCTCAATCGCCGCTTGCGCGGCGCCTGTTATCACTAAACAAGACCTACAAAAGCTGCAAGATATTCTAGATATCGAAAGTGCGGAATTAGAAGTCGTCGAAAATGCCAATAACGCAGACAGAGACTTTCATTTGTCTATCGCTCAAGCAACTCAGAACACGGTGCTGCTGGATACAGCCACACGCTTATGGGATATGCGCGATGGTAATCCGATGTGGAAAAAGCTTCATGCTCGCATACAAGACACGTCGTATCATGATCAATGGTTAGACGATCACAAAAAAGTACTCGTTCAGCTGCGTAAACGAAATGCAGAGGGTGCAAGGCAAGCCATGTGGCAGCATTTAGAGAACGTTAAACAAACCTTGTTTAAGCTCTCAGATACGGAAGCGCCAGATTTTGATGGTTATCTTTTTGCTCAACCGCACGACTAACCTCTAATACGGCGCAGAAATAAGCTCCTCAACCGTCTGATGTAACACTTTTAGGAACAATTCACGGGGTTTATTAGGTTGGGTGGTTTTCTTGCAAATCACGGCGACGCCTAAAGTGTAAGAGCGATTTTCTGGCGCGACAGCAAGTATTTTTCCAGATTCGACGTAGGGCTCCGCATAGCGTTCAGGTAAGAAGCCAATGTATCGACCAGAGAGAATTAAGGCTAACCGGCTGTCGTAGAAGTAAGAAATCGCTGTCAGGTTCATCCCAGATATTTGATCACTGATCGCCTCGTGCGGCTTTAATCCCGCATGAGTGGCAGGGAATTTGTTCACCTGTTCGTCCTGCTCTTCAATGGACATAGTCGCCAACGGGTGATCCTTGCCGCAATACAAATAACAATCATCGCTATATAAATGTACGTAACTTAGCCCGTCCAATTTGCGATGATAAGGAATAAATCCGATATCAGCCTCATCATTCAAAATCATGCGCTCAATGTTCGACATCGAAGACACGTTAGTAGTGATCGATACTTCTGGCGCGTCCGTGGAAAAGCGTTGAATCAATTCTGGAAAGTGACTACGCGGATCTAGGCTCACTTTGTCAGAAAGCGCGAGGCGAAGCTTTCCCGTCAAGCTGGCGTTTAGGTTATTGACTGTCGTTCGAAACGCATCTAATGATTCGAGTAAGTTCTCGGTCATTTTATAAATGATGACGCCTTCTTCCGTGAGAGAGAATCCACCACGCCCACGCTTACACAAAACAAGATTCAGGCGCGCTTCTAAATTGGAGATATGTAGGCTGATGGTTGATCGACCAATATTAAGAGAGGTTTCAGCCGCCGAAAATCCACCGCAATCGACGACGGTTTTAAAGACTTTTAACTGTTTGATCTCATAATCACCGACCTGTCCCAGTGAATAATTTTTAACGCTCATCGCCTCTCCCCACGTGTACTAGCCTAATCATCGCAATTTAGTTCGTTGATTCTCTAACTTTACATTGATTTAAGCTACTTTCATCCCCCTTTCTGCTTCTTTAAGGTTAGAGACGTCGGCTACCACAGCAAAATGTTTTCATAATCGCGTTTTGTGCATTCAGGATGATTCGTATCCGCTTGGTTATACCCTGAAATGACTTGGCTACGCTCTTAAATGAAATACTGGCCTTTCATTTCGTTCTTCCAGCACGTTATTTTGGCCTGTTTGTCTTACTGGATAAACAGGCCTTTTTTGTTGTTTTGATTGCTTGCCCTTCTTTTCAGAAAGGGGTGTAGAGGAGGTTATATGTCTATCGCGTTATCCGTTCGTCAGAAGCTGATTGCTATTGTTGTTTTGGTCTGTATTGGTTACGCGGGGTTTGGGGCTTATTCTATCTATAACTTGTCGCAAATGTCCGGAGCCTCTGACGATGCCACCGAACTAAGTCGACTGACCAGCGAAGTCAAAGACGTTGAAATTGCTTTACTCAAGTTTGAACGCGAAATGTCCACCCTCTCTCCCAGTAATGTCGACGCTATCAGCACAACATTAGCGAGCATTAAAAAAGACACTTCCGCTGGCTTTAGTATCAGAGCGGATTTACTCGATACCGAAGGCAGAGCTCTCTTAGAGAACAGCCAAGCTTTACAGCCTAATTATCTATCCGCGCTTGAAAGTAATCTGCAAAACTTAACGACTCTTGGATTAAGTGGCGACACTGGCGCGCTGGGTCGCTTAAATCAATCAGCACAAGACTTGGCGGAACAACTCAAATCATTAGCAAGTTTTGCAGCCAGTTTTAAAGAAGTGAGGGCGAGAGAGAAAGACTTCCTAGCTTACAGTGATGCGGCACACCAAGCCGATTTACAATCCGCAATTCATACGCTTAAGAGTAACGTTGATAACATAGGGTTTAGCGATGTATTCGGCCCAATGATTCAAACCTATGAAGATGCCTTGGCCCCCGTTATTGCTTTATCCATTGCCTTACAAGAGCAACAATATGAACTCACATCATTAAGCAATCAATACACGCAAGCTATGGACGAGAGCGCCAACTACCTGCAAAACACCTTACTGGCTAAGGCGCAAATACGTTCAATAGAAACCGCCGAGCAAGCGCGGAGTTCTTTGGTAATCGCTTGTCTATTACTTGCTCTCGTTATTGGTCTTATTTTGTCGACGGTGATTCGCTCTTTAAGCCGCAACCTAACAGCGGTGTTAGCAATATTAAAAGAAGTCGCGCAAGGCAAACTTGGTTCCCGTAAACAGAACCAAGGTTCAGGCAATCCAGATGAGTTTCAGCAACTCTTCATTGCTTCAAACCAAATGTCCGACAGCTTGCGCTTATTAATTGGCCATTTGATAAGCAGCAACGAGAAGCTGGTGCTCACGGCTGATGAGTTGGACAGCGGTATTCAAACCATTGTCAGCGGCAGTGAGCGAATTCGTGATCGAAGCAATACGTTAGCCACTTCTACAGAAGAAATATCCGCGACCGCAGATACAGTGCAATCGATGACGCAGAACGTGCAGAGCGCTGCCAATGTCGCTTATGAATCAGCAACCAGCGGTGTGACTGCCATGCGTGATGCCATGACCAGCATTAGCGATGTGGCACAAACCATTCAAGATACCAACGAACGAGTTGATCGTCTTGGTGCGCTATCTAAAGAAATTGATGTGGTTATTGAACTCATCGTCGGTGTCGCAGAGCAGACGAGTCTATTGGCTCTCAACGCCGCAATAGAAGCAGCTCGTGCCGGAGAGGCTGGCCGTGGCTTTGCTGTTGTGGCAGACGAAGTTAAAACACTGTCAGAGCAAACAGTAAAAGCATCGGGAAGTATTACAGAGAAAGTCGAAAATATTCAGAAGGAAACACAAGCAGTCATTGATGCTATGACGCTTAGCCTACAGAAAGTTGGTCGCAGCAAAGAACAAGGCAAAAACGCTGTCATGACGATCCATAGAGTCGAGCAAAACACTCTGGAAGCAATGAACCATACGCAGGAGATTACTCAAGCTATTAAAGAGGTTGCATTGACGACAGCACAAATGGCGCAAGACATGGACATCATTGCTCACGATATCAAAGACAACCACGCGGCAACGCAATCTATCCAAATGGCCAATAAAAATGTTCACCATCAAACAAACGAATTAGCCAAACAGATACAAGGTTTCGACATCACTTAGCGATTTTAAAGACCTGCTTAAATAATCTAGAAACAATGCGCCCCACTTTGGGGCGCTTTTGTTGTTGAAAGTCCTATTCAAATCGAGATTAAGAAAAAGTAAAAAACATGCACGTTTTCAACACGATAGATCAATATTATTCACTATAATGTTGCACTCTATTCACCTATTGCTTGCACGAATTTGGTGCGTTATGAGCGTTTTTTGTGCGGACCTGTCCTTTAGTTAACTGATTTTAAAAGGCTTTTCACTTTTTTAATTGTTTGATAGTGACAAAACTTTAGATAGATTTTACGCGCTTTAATGGTGGCGGCCTTTTTGAAAGTATCGAGTACAAGGCGTCACAACATTCAAGGCGTGACTTTTTTATGCACTTTTGCACTCGAGGTAGCTCAATGATTAAGACGATACTAAAAGTAAAAAAACGATTGGTTGTAAGCTCTCTAGCGGTAGCTCTTGGATTAGGCGCTGTCGCTTCTTCTGCTAACGCTGCAGATTATAACTGGCGCTTCGCTAACCTATACAGCCGTGGTTCTGCATTCGGCGCTGTGTATGAAGATTTAGCAAAAAACATTGAGACTATGTCTGACGGCCGCATCAAGGTACAGGTTCTTTATGACGGTGAAGGCGTGGGTGCATCTGGTATTTTTGGTGCCGTAAAAACGGGCCTAATCACAATGGGCGCAACCTTCCAATCTTTGAACGCGGGCGAGCTGCCAGCAGGTTTGGTTGAAATCGGTTTACCTGGCGGCACCAGTGACGTTGGCGAGCTAACCACCTTGTTCCAAGAAAAAGGCTGGGCTCCTATTCTTAAAGAAGCGTACGGTGCTCAAGGTCTAGTTTGGCTTGACCCTTACATTCAGCCAGCGGTTTACGTTATTACTAAGAAACCAATCAATTCTGTTGAAGACTTCCAAGGTTTGAAAATCCGTGCACCTGGCGCATACGGTAAGTTCCTACGTAACCTAGGCGCTTCTCCGGTATCGCTTGCTTGGTCTGAAATTTACACCTCGCTATCTACTGGTGTAATCGATGGTTCTATTGGCTCTAACATGATCGACCACCGCGATGGTAACCACGTTGAAGTAGCGAAATACATGTACCCACTTCCACTAGCGGGCGCACAAGTGTTACCTATCATCGTTAACCAAAGCGCTTGGAACAAACTTCCAGCAGACTTGAAAGCCATTGTTAAAGCGGCGACAACGGTTCACGCTCAAGAGCAAATGACCAAGTCTAAACTTTGGGAATCTGAAGCGGTTGCTGACATGGAAGCAAAAGGTCTACAGTGGAGCCCTGAGCCAAGTGCTGCAGACAAAGCAGCATGGAAAGATGCGGGTGCGAAACTTTGGGATGAGTACGCAGCGGCAGACAAATACAGCAAAGAGTTAATTGACGTTCTACGCAAAGAACAGAAATAATTGACTTAGCACTGACTAATACGGCCTTCTCCAAGAAGGCCGTTTTGGTTTTCCGATCCATCCTAACAGGTACAAAACAATGATAATGACTGCGATTAGACGCTATTGTCTAGGAGTCCACGCATTGGTGGCTTTCATTGGAAACTCCGTTTCCTATTTAATGCCAGTATTAGCATTTGTCGTTGCATTCGAGGTTTTCTCTCGTTACATCTTAGACAGTCCGACCATTTGGGCTTACGACACGTCGTTATTTATCTTTGGTTACATTGCGGCTCTAGGCGGTGCTTATGCCCAACAACAACGCGCCCACATCAATGTCGATATCCTTTACAACAAAGTCTCTGCTCGAACCAAAAGCATATTTAACCTATTTTCATTCGCTCTCGCCATGTTCTTCATGGTCATCGTCTGCAAAATGAGCATAGGTAAGTTTGAAGAAGCGCTCGAGTTTAATTACCGACGCCAAAGTGAATGGGCTCCTCATATGCATCATTACTGGCTAATGATGGCAATCGCTAGCGTGCTGCTAATTTTGCAACTTTCCAGCGACTGGATTGATTCCTTACATCAAGCGATTACTGGCAAACCCTTATTGCCAGAAGCA
Organism: Marinomonas sp. ATLA20; assembly: GCF_057180105.1. NCBI lineage: Bacteria > Pseudomonadati > Pseudomonadota > Gammaproteobacteria > Oceanospirillales > Oceanospirillaceae > Marinomonas > Marinomonas sp. ATLA20. Next base: position 219,908 of record NZ_JBXUKU010000001.1, on the reverse strand, counting down.
CAAACAGAGCAAGAGGAAACGGCACCATGATTAGTATTGAATTATTAACAGGCATTTTGTTCGCCTGCATCATAGCGTCGTTTGCCTTGGGAGCACCCGTTGGTTTAGCCCTTGGCGGTATCGCCATGGGCATAGGTTATATGACGTGGGGGGATGCGCTTTTTAACGTTATTCCCACTACGCTTGAGTCCACTCATTTTAGTTTTATCCTGCTGGCCATCCCCTTGTATATTTACATGGGACAACTGCTTACTCGCTCCGGCATTGGCGATGCCATGTTTAACGCCAGCCAAATGCTAATTGGTCGTGTACGCGGTTCATTGGCCATCAGCGTTATCGTGGTGTGCTCTATGATCGGTGCCATGGTTGGCATTATCGGTGCGGGCATCATGACGTCTGGCAGTATTGCTCTGCGACCAATGTTGGAACGTGGCTATGATAAACGCTTAGCGCTTGGTGTCATTATGGCCGGTGGTGGTTTAGGTATTTTGATTCCACCTAGCATCCCCATGATCATGTTTGCATCGTCGACACAGAACTCAGTAGGGCGCATGTTTATTGGCGCTTTAATTCCAGCGCTTATCACCGTTGTGTTGCTGATCGCTTACGTGGTGATTTCTTGTAAGTTGAACCCTCAACGCGCACCTATGGATGTCGTGCCAGAAGTGCAGCCAACACCAAAAGAGAAGTTCCTAACCGCTCGTGATGGCTTGCTAGCTTTGCTACTGATTGTCGCGGTTTTGGGCAGTATTATCATGGGTATTGCGACGCCAACAGAATCCGGTGCCATCGGGGTCGTTGGCGCGATTATTTTGGCGATTTTCTTTAAACGATTCAAACCACGTATGGTTCAAAAAGCCGGCATGCAAGCAGCATTGCTTGTCACGGTCGCAATGTGGATTATCGTTGGGGCATCGGTGTTCAGTAACTTCCATTTGCTAATGGGCGTACAAAGCATGGTAGCCGGCTTCACCCAAGATTTGGGCTTGCCACCGATCGTCGTCATCATGCTGTTCCAATTGATCATGCTGTTGCTGGGCTTCATTATCGATGAATTCATCATCGTTCTAATGTGTGCGCCTATCTTCACACCGATTGCTGTATCCCTTGGTTATGATCCGATTTGGTTTGGTATCTTGATGATTCTAAATATTGAGATCGCCGTACAAACACCGCCTTATGGTTTTGCTTTGTTCTACCTAAAAGGCATCGCGCCTCCAGGCATCACCATGTTGGATATCTACAAGTCCATTACGCCATTTGTACTGCTTAAGCTTTTGGTTCTTATCGTCGTGATGATGTTCCCAGAATTAGTCACGTGGTTACCTAGCCAACTAATGGATGGCTAAAACCAATACTCAAGAACAGTGATATTAAAAAGGCGACTCTTACAAATTGAGTCGCCTTTTTTGTTTCAATTTACTCGATAAATTGCTCTATAGATTAGTAACGCTTCAAAATAATCGCTGCGTTTACGCCACCAAAACCAAAGCCATTACACAGCACGTACTCGACATTTTTTTCACGTGAAACCAATGGGATAAGATCCAAATCGGCCATGGTGTCTTCTGGATTTTCAAGGTTTAGCGTCGGAGGCAAGATACCAGATATCAAGGCTTGAGCACTGAAAATCGTTTCTACGCCGCCGGCAGCACCCAGCAAATGGCCTGTTGCGGATTTCGTCGATGAAATCGCTACCTCTGTCACCTTCTCGCCAAACACTCTACGCAAGGCGTTAATCTCTCCACGATCACCCACAGGCGTTGACGTAGCATGCGCATTCACGTAGCCAATTTGATCAGCTGAAATGCCCGCCATAGTCAGAGCCGTTTGCATAGCGCGAGCAGCGCCTTCGCCACTTTCTGGACCTGATGTCAGATGATACGCATCACCACTGGTGCCATAGCCAACGATCTCCGCCAATGGAGTGGCACCGCGAGCCAAAGCATGCTCAAGCGTTTCGAGCACAACAAGGCCGGCACCTTCCCCCATGACAAAGCCTTCACGATCTTTATCAAAAGGGCGAGACGCTTTTTCAGGATCCTCATTTCTCGTAGAAAGCGCCTTCAAGGCACCAAAGCCAGCCAAAGACAGAGGATCAATACAGGCTTCCGTACCGCCCGCCAGAGCCACTTTGGCTTCACCCGTACGCAACAGACGCATAGCATCACCAATCGCTTGCACGCCCGCGGCACACGCTGTTACTGGCGTACCTATTGGTCCTTTGAATCCATATTTAATCGAAACGTTACCCGCCGCAAGATTGGCAAGAAAGGCAGGAACCGTAAATGGCGACAAACGTCGTGCACCTTGCTCTATTAATGTCGTGTGCGCTTGAGTAATGGTTGGCAAACCGCCAATCCCCGTTGCAATGATGGTAGCGGTGGCTTCCTGGTCTTCAGCAGTCATTGGTCGCCAGTTGGCCTGTGTTAAGGCTTCTTCGGCAGCAGCAAGAGCAAATAAGGTAAATAGATCAACGCGTTTTCGATCCTTAGGGGACAAATAGTCAGACTCGTTCAAACCATTTTCTTGCTCTGTCTGGCTAGGAACTTGCCCCGCAATGTGCGTATTTAGCCCTTCCGATAAAGTCGTTGGTAATGAGCGAATACCAGATTCACCGCGAATCAACCTATCCCAAACCGAAGCCACGCCTAAACCCAGCGGTGACACCAAACCCATACCAGTAATAACAATTCGTTCTTTAAGCGACATGAGATAACCCTCTTAAGTTTCAGCAGAAAGAAAGTCACCATGCTAGAGTGAGTCTATATATGATCAAGATAATATTTAGAATCCGATTTATAATCGAAGAAAGTGTCAGTCAACGAGGAGGTTTAGTTAACTATGTCTTACACGCCAAGACACAAAGAACAAACTAGACAACGAATATTACAAGCGGCAGCAAAACTATTTTGCTCCCATGGCTTTGATCGCGTCACGCTGAATCAAATTATGAAAAAAGCCAACATGACGCACGGTGCGTTCTATGCGCATTTTTCTGGTAAGAGCAGCTTATATGAAGCGGCCATGCAATTCGCTACCTCCAACGCTTTTTGGGCGAGGGACGACAAACAGACCGAAGGAAAAGAAACCCATATCAAGGCACTAGTGACTCGCTACCTTAGCTGGGGACGAAATGACAAAGAACACCCATCGCCATTGGAGTTTTTAGTCACAGACGCCGCTCACAAAGAAGAGAAAGTTCGCCAAGCCTACCAAGCGTGTTTTGATAGCCTAGTCGAACGTCTTACTGAAATCCTAAAAAAACGCGGCAACAAAGAAGCCGAATCACTAGCGGAAGAGACAGTGGTTTCATTAGTGGGAACCGTCGCCATTGCACGCTCTTTTGCGCAACCACTGCAAAACGACTTCTTAAAACGCGCCCAAGAACGCATCGTCAATCGACTTAACAGCGGTTAGACATTAATAAACCCAATCAGGAAAGTTTTGTTTAAGCTCATCGAGCATGGTTTCTTTTAAGTTCTGCGCTGCGGCATTCAATCCGTCGGCTTGTATCAGGCAAAGAGCCAAATTGGGTAATCGTGGTAACCATTCTTTTTCTAGAACGGCCAATGAGTCAGGACGGCCAGCAGGTGTACGAACCGTGATCCCCAAGCCCGCTTCTGTTGCAGACCAAACACCCGACAAACTATGACTAGACATAGCAACCCGCCAAGGAATTTCTGACTCATCTAACGCTTTTAGTGTTGCCTCGCGAAGTAGACAAGGACTCTCAAATAATACCAGTGACAATGGCAGCTGCTGATCGATAAAAGTCTCTGGAACACCAATCCATTGCATTGGAAATTGCCCGATGACTTCAGTATTCGTAACAACACTTTCGGTATTATTCCAGCATAAAACCAAATCTAGCTTTCCTTGCTGAAATCTTTCCATCAAATTTCTGTTACGAGAGACTTGAACATCCAAAACAACCTCAGGATTCGTCCGATTAAATTGCGCTAGCGTATCGGTCAAGAATCGTTCGCCAAAGTCTTCTTGCAATCCGATGCGAACAATCCCCGATACCTTAGGTCGTCGTAGCGCCATCACAGCATCATCATTCAAAGCCAGCAAGCGTTTAGCGTAAGAAAGCAGTTCCTCGCCAGCAGGAAGCAACACCAAGCTTCGTCCAGAACGTTTAAGGATAGGTTGCTCAAGCTGCATTTCTAATTTCTTTAAGTGAGCGCTGACGGCAGACGTCGAACGATTTAAACGCTCAGCAGCTTCGGCAAAGTTTCCCAACTCCACGCCTAAGACAAAACTTCGTAGCGCTTCTAAATCTAACGTCACTTTACGCATCAATATTTCCCAACATAATTGTCCTGTTTTTCAGGACTATATATACCATATATTTTGATTTTTTAAACCAATAAAACATTTTACTCTCATTTCAACGCCAACTTATTAACGAATTCATTGAAAGGAGACAGCATGAACAACACTGCATTAAATCCCAATATAGAAAAAACAAGTTCGACAGAAGCAGAAAAAGCATTTGGAGAGATAGCACCTTTCTTTGCCTTGATAACAGACGAGGTTTTATTCGATCAAGTCTGGCAAAGGCCACAACTCAGCCCGAGAGAACGAAGCCTAATTACAGTTGCAACATTAACCGCTTTGTATCGAACAGAGCAGCAAGCGTTTCATCTGCAAAAAGCCATTGAGAATGGTTTGAGTGTGGAAGAGCTTGCAGAAGCCATAACACATTTAGCCTTTTATGCAGGCTGGCCTTGTGCAGCGACAGGACTTGCAAGCTTAAAAAAATATCTTGCAACAGAACAGCAGAAACAGGCAGAGGAGGGAAAGTAATGCCACTCACACACATTTATATTTCAGCAGACAAGCCTGATGGCTACGTGAAGAAAGTCTCTCAATCACTTCACGAGGCGTTAACTGAATCGTTTTTAGTACCTCAAAAAGACTGCTTTCAAATAATAAACCGCCTGACCGATGAGCAACGTGTTTATGACCAAGATTACGCTTGTCCGGTAAACCAAGCTCGAAGTAAGGACTGGTTATTATTTGAAATTACAGCGGGTAAACCTAGAGACACAAAAACCAAAGAATTTTTTTATCAAACGTTATCAACAAAACTACAAAACTCTGTCGGACTTAATCCAGCAGACCTTATGGTCATTATTTCAACCAACCAAACTGAAGAATGGTCATTTAGCAATGGCGCAATGGCGACCTTACCTTGACTTGAAAGGAGAGTAACAATGATTGTAATGCAATACAGTTTCACTTTACCGGCCAATTACGATATGCAAATCATCCGTAAACGAATTGCAGAAAGTGGCCATAAATTAAATGGTTTTCCTCACCTTATCTTTAAAGGTTACTTGTATTCAATTAAGGACGATAAAGAACTCGGCGCTCCTAAAGAAAATCAGTACGCGCCTTTTTATCTTTGGGAAAGCAATGAAGGCATGATCTCTTTTCTAGCAAATCCAGGGTACCAGCAGCTAGAACAAGATTTTGGACGGCCCAGAATAAGTTATGGAATCCCAATTATTTATTCAAATGAAGCAAGCCTAACAAGTGCGAAATACCTTAAAAAAGAAGTCATCCATATATCTAGTGACTCAAAGATTGCCGATATTATTGAGCAGGAAAAGTCGTTAGATATGCATGCTTTAACCACCACAGATAACAAACTCGTAGCCTATATCAGTAGTCTAGATCCAGAGCAATGGTTACTGACACGCTGGACATTTTGGACTTCAATAACGGTAGAGACAAAGAAAGTGGCAGGTGTCTTATCAAGCGATTGGTTTCACATTGGCTATTTGGCGCAATGAGTTCATTTTCAAACTCTTGGCATTTCTAATGTTTTTTTCACGTGAAACAATCAGATAAGGCAAAGCAAGAAAGAGAAGAACAAGAAGAGTAGTGCTTACTCTTCTTCCTCGTTTTCTAGATACCAGTTCATCACATACGGGGCGAGCTCAGCACCCGAAACAAAGAAGTGACCATTAAGTAGGGTTTCTCTTTGGTTGTAACGAAACGGCTTTCCATCCGGGGTGACGAGCATTCCGCCAGCGGCTTCGATGATGGCTTGCTGAGCAGCGGTATCCCATTCGCTCGTTGGGCCACGACGCAGATGCAAATCGGCAATTCCTTCCGCAATCCGACAGCCTTTAATTGAGCTACCTTTAGGTAATTCTCGCACCTGTTCGTAAGTCAGTTTTAACTTGTTTTTCAGCGAGGCTGGAAGAGCAGGGCCGTGGCTGCGACTGGTCATGGCAATGATAGGCTCGCGCGGTTCTCGGACGTTGATGCTTTCGTATTCATCCCCTTGCCATTTAAACGCACCAACGGGTAAATCTTGCCACGCTTTGGTCACGCCAAAATAGCCTTCGGTTGTAGTTGGTAAATACACCACACCAATAATGGGCGCGCCATTTTCAACCAAGGCGATGTTGATACTGAATTCGCCGTTACGCTTGATAAATTCTTTGGTGCCATCGAGCGGATCGACGATCCACAACATGGGCCATTTAGAACGCTCTTCAAACGCCACCACGCCTTCTTCCGACAAAACCGGAATATCAGGTGTAAGTGCTTGCAAACCTGCTAGAATCACTTTGTGCGCAGCGAGATCGGCAGCGGTCACTGGACTGTCGTCCAGCTTTTGCTCGATCCCCAAATCGGCACGTTGATAAATATCCATGATCACATCGGCGGCATCGTGTATTATTTTTTGAAGAGCTTGGAAAATTGGGTGTCTACTAACGTCCTGCATAACAGCCTCAAATATGACAACAGAATAGGGTCAACGCATTCTTTATGAGTAAACCAGAAAAGCAGTCGGCACCACAAGCCGTTCGTTTAGATAAGTGGCTTTGGGCCGCACGTTTTTATAAAACTCGCTCACTTTGTAAGGAAGCCATCGACGGTGGCAAGGTGACTTATAACGGCAGTAAGGGCAAAGCCAGCCGTAATGTGGAAATTGGCGCCTTAATTGGTATTCGCCTTGGCTGGGACGAAAAGGTTGTCGAAATCAAAGATATTAGCGGCCAACGTCGTGGCGCACCAGAAGCACAATTGCTTTATGAGGAAACGCCAGAGTCGATTGCAAAACGTGAGAAACGTGCTCTCGAAAACAAATCTTTTGGTGGCCGAATTATGTCCGACCACAAGCCGAATAAAAAAGAGCGTCGTGATATTAAGCAGCTCAAGAAAAATATTTTTAGCGATATGTAATTGCTTTAAAAACGAGAAGGTCTGATACCACCTGTTGTATCAACAACGGCAATAAAGACCTTCTCGATTCTCCACACAACCATACAATTCTAATTCCATTAAGACCTGCATCATCAATCCCGCGTCCATTTTGCTTTGCCGAATCAAGGCATCAAAATCCATTGGTTGTGCTTCTTGCTCCATAATGACAATTACCACTTTGGCGTTATCAGAAGTTGATTCTGGCAGATCTCGAAACGGATTCGACGCTAAAATAGAAACGCTTTCTATTGCTTGGTTTGTGTTTTCAGATGATCGCTTTTTATTATTCTTGGTCGTCGTTAATCTCTTGGTTAGAGGAGCAGAGGGCAGCTCTGAGCACTCAGCCAGAATATCATCCACATGACGAACCAAAGTAGCGCCTTGCCGAAGTAGTTGATGACAACCCTCTGATTTTGGATCAGTCAAACGTCCGGGCAAAGCAAACACTTCCCGGTTTTGTTGGATGGCATAACTGGCGCTGATCAAGGAGCCACTTTTGACGGACGCTTCAGACACCAACACGCCCATACTCAAACCGCTGATGATTCGATTACGCGGTGGAAATAGGTGAGGTCTGGGACTGGTTGATAGTGGGTATTCACTTATTAATACGCCGTCTTGCTCTAGGATTTCTTCAAACATCTCTCGATTATGATGTGGATAGCGATGAAATAAGCCCGTGCCCATAACGGCAATAGTGGGTGTTGTCTTGTTGTATAGAGCACCTTGATGGGCAGCGGTATCAATTCCCATGGCACCACCACTGACCACACAAATACCACGAGCGGATAATTGCTCTGCAAACTGAAAGGTGGCGTCTCTTCCATAGCGCGAGCACTTACGCGCGCCGACAATACCAATTTTCGGTAACGCCAACCCGTCAGGATTGCCCTCCACGTAAAGAAAGGCTGGCGCTACGGTGATTTCTTTTAAGGCTTTGGGATAGAGCTCATCTTCTTGCAACACCAAATGATGATTGGCGTCTTCCATCCATGCTAACGATTCATCTCGTTTGCTTTCTTGCTCCTTGGTCAGAGTGCCATTGGAAAAATACTCCATGGCCTGACGCGCAGTAATGTCTGGCCACTTTAAGGCGGTCAATAATTCATAAGAAATAGTTTCGGATGAGTTATCGCCACTAAACAAGGATAAGGTTTCAGTGCCCTCTGTTGATGTAGGATGATCGAGTTGACTAAGGTAAGTATAAAGACGTGAGAGTCGGGATGGACCGATTCCCGATAAGAAACTTAAGCATAACCAATCGGTTTTAGACAAACCTGTGGCGTTAAAAGTAGACATGATAAACGGCTTCCTTCCGAATTAAACATGGGCATTCCTTGCCCGTACGTTTACTTAAAAAACAAAATAAGAGTACTTAAAATACAAAGCCAAGAGCGAATAGTCTTTGGCTATGGAGGCTATTCAATCATATTGGCCAAAAAACCGCCATGAGAAGACTGCTCAACGGCCAGACTTGCGTTACAATAGACGTAATGAAAAGAGTAGGAGAGAGTGTCTCCACTCATGAACAAAGACACATCGTTGGAAAAGATCATGGCTGTTTTAACTGTACTTGAATACCCAGACAAACGCTTACGCAAAATTGCGAAGCCAATTACCGAGTTCACTGATGAGCTGCAAACTCAAATCGATGACATGCTTGATACCATGTATGACGAGAACGGTTTGGGCTTGGCTGCGACACAAGTGGATTATCATCATCGTCTTGTCGTAATGGATTTTTCTGAAGAACGTAACGAGCCGATCGTTTTTATTAACCCAGAATTCGAAATTTTAGACGACGAGCCAAATGAATTCCAAGAAGGTTGTTTGTCTGTACCAGGCTTTTACGAACACATTTATCGTGCTGCTAAAGTACGAGTGAAAGCATTAGACCGCAACGGTGAACCCTTCACTATGGATGTCGACGAGCTTCTTGCAGTTTGTGTTCAACATGAGATTGATCACCTAGATGGCAAACTTATGGTCGATTATTTGACGCCTCTAAAACGCAATCGCATTAAGAGCAAGCTCGAAAAAGCTCACAAGCTGGCTCTTAAGCAAGGCTAAAAGAACGTTCTTTTAGCCTAAAGAACATTGATACTCGTATTATAAAATCAGGCTTTGGCCTGATTTTTTGTTAAGGAACCTTTATGCCAACCTCACCACTTCGTATCGTTTTTGCGGGCACACCAGAATTCGCAGCAGCTAGCTTGCAAGCAGTCTTAGACTCTAAAGCAGACAACCAATATGACATCGTCGGCGTTTATACTCAGCCAGATCGCCCGGCAGGGCGCGGTCAGAAACTGGTTCAAAGCCCAGTGAAACAGCTAGCCATTGCCAACGATATTCCCGTTTATCAACCGCTAAATTTCAAGCTAGAAGAAGACAAGGCACAGCTTGCTGCGTTAGATGCAGATATTATGATTGTCGCGGCTTATGGCATCATTCTCCCGAAAGTTGTCTTAGATACGCCCAAGCTTGGTTGCATCAATGTTCATGCTTCTTTGTTGCCTCGCTGGCGTGGTGCGGCTCCTATCCATCGTTCTCTAATTGCAGGCGACAGTGAAACCGGCATCACCATTATGCAAATGGATGTGGGTTTGGACACTGGCGACATGTTGTTAAAATCACAGTGCGATATTAAGCCGACAGACACGTCTGCAACACTGCATGATCGCTTAGCGGTTCTGGGTGGTAGCGCATTGATTGAAGCACTAGAGAAACTGAAAGCTGGCACATTGGTTCCAGAACAACAAGACGAAAGCCTTACTTGCTACGCCGCCAAATTAACCAAGCAAGAAGGCGAGGTGAACTGGGCCTCTTCAGCAGAATTGATCGAGCGTCAGGTTCGTGGCTTGTCTCCTTGGCCTGTCGCCTATACAAACAGCCTTGCAGGAGTGATGAAAATCCATGCAGCGCATATTGCCAGCGTGAACGATGAAGCCTCGCCTGGTGATATTTTGGTAGTGAGCAAAGAGGGCGTTATCGTCGCAACAGGGCAAGGTTCTATTTTAATTACTGAGATCCAATTTGCAGGCGGCAAGCGCATGAAAGTACAAGACGCCTTAAATGGTAAACACAAAGCCGCTTTAGAAATTGGTCAACGCCTTGGTGTTAATCAAACTGAAAACAAGAGTGAGCAAACAGCATGAACCAATACGACAATGCTTTCTCATCCAACACAAGTCAGTCTAGAACAAGTACGGGACAACAAAGCCCTCGCCAAGTAGCCGTTAAAATCCTAACCAATATTTTACTTCAGCAAGGGTCGCTTAGTACGCAATTGGCGCGCCATCAACTTGACGTCGCTAGCGAACACACTCCTATGCTGAAAGAATTATGCTTTGGTGTATGTCGTCAGTATCCAAGACTAAACAGCATCGCACTGCATTTATTGGCGCATCCTTTTGAAGAAAAGGACACAGATTTATATGCCGTCTTACTTTTAGGTTTGTATCAATTAACCTACATGAACACGCCAGATCACGCGGCGGTAAATGAAACAGTAGAAGCCTGTCGTCTATTGAATAAAGACTGGGCGACCAAGTTGATGAATGCAGTGCTTCGTCGTTATCAAAGAGAAGCAGACGAGATCGTTGAGATTCTTGAAGCTCAGCCTTCCGTAGAATTCAATATGCCCAAATGGCTAGTGAAGCGTTTTAATAAGCATTGGTCGGAGCATCTTGAAGACATTATCGACGCCAGTAACACGCATCCACCTATGTGTATTCGCGTCAACGAGAGCCTGGTTTCACGTGAAACATACAAACAGAAACTTGCGGATTTGGGTATAGACTCAGAGGAAGGCAAGTATTCAGATTCAGCTTTGTACCTAAGAAATGCCGTTCGCGTTGGTGAGCTACCAGGTTTCGATGATGGTTTTGTTAGTGTTCAAGATGAAGCAGCACAGCTTTCAGCCCATATCTTGTCGCCCAAAAACGATGAGAAAGTATTGGACGCTTGTGCAGCACCCGGAGGAAAAACCGGCCATTTATTAGAAAAAGTCAATTCGACGGGACTGAGCTCAATGGAACTCACTGCCGTTGAACTAGAACCTTGGCGCATGGAAAAGATAGAATCCAACTTGGCGCGCCTTGGCTATTCAGCTCATCTGATCTGTGCCGATGCAAGCGACCTTGATGCATGGTGGGATGGCGAGCATTTCGACAAAATTCTACTCGATGTGCCTTGTACTGCGACAGGCGTTATTCGTCGTAATCCAGACATTAAGATCAATCGAAAGCCAGCCGACATTGATGATCTAGTTCTCATTCAGCGAGAGATCCTTGATCAGGTTTGGACGACATTGAAATCTGGCGGCTTCATGTTGTACGCAACTTGCTCACTGATGCCGGAAGAAAACGAACAACACATTCAACATTTTCTCGCCAAACAAGACGATGCAAAAGAGGTTCCTTTGAACTCATTAGCACCCGACTTGGCGGTAGAGTGGGGAATCCCTGTTAGCCACGGCCGACAGTTATTTCCACATGCAGACGGTCATGATGGTTTTTACTACTGCCTTCTGCAAAAAGCTTGAATGCAGTCAGCAAGTAAAAATCATACGGTAGGCACAGATTACCTCAAGCAAACGACTGAAAAATAGGTCGTTTTATAAAAAGGCCTAGCAAATTGTTTCACATGGAACACAGTTTGTTGGGTCTTTTTTCAAACCAGTCTTGAAGAGGCTACGTTAAAGACTCAGCATTGAGTTAGCCATTTCAATACTCGTATAAGAGAGCTTTCATCGGATTACATGATCATCCAAAATAATTACGAGTATTTATCAACTTCAAGTTAAATAATTGTCCTTATGTGGGTAAACTTGCTCTACTTGATTCGAGCAAAAAATATGCACGCTCGATAGACCAACGACTCAATTTTGACATTTGAATTAATACACTCAACAAAGAGCCATAAATACATCACGCTCTAAGGCAGACTATGAAAATCATCATTATAGGTGCGGGCCAAGTTGGCGCCACGCTTGCAGAAAACTTAGCAAGTGAAGATAACGATATTACCGTCATTGATACAGATTTAACTCGCCTTAGAGAGCTACAAGATCGTCTCGACATTCAAACGGTTGAGGGCAGTGGTTCACACCCTGCAGTATTAGATCAGGCCGGTTGCAACGATGCCGACATGTTAATTGCGGTGAGCAACCAAGACGAAACCAATATGATCGCTTGTCAGATTGCTCATACGCTCTTTAAAACGCCGACTAAAATCGGTCGTGTTCGTTCTAGCGCTTATGCAAATTATCCAGAACTCTTTGTTGATTCAGCCATCCCAATGGATGTTCGTATCAGCCCAGAAAAAGAAGTGACCAAACATTTAAGTCGTTTGATTCGTTATCCAGGCGCTTTGCAGGTGATGGAGTTTGCCGAAGGCAAAGTACAACTCGTGGTTGTTAAAGCAGAAAAGGGCGGTCCACTGATTGATCAGCCTATCAGCTTTTTGAAAGAACACATGCCTTCCATTCAAACACGTATCGCAGCGATTTATCGTGATGGTAAGTCTATCTCTCCTGATGGCAACACTGAGATTCGCGCCAACGATGAGGTCTTCTTTCTGACCGCGCAACGAGACGTATTGGATGTAATGAGTGAGTTACGCCCCTTGGATGTTCCTTATCGTCGTATCATCATCGCTGGCGGCGGTAACATTGGTGAACGTTTGGCACAGAGTTTAGAAAAAGAATACCGCGTTAAAATCATCGAACGGGATCCTGAGCGTTGCCGCTATTTGTCTGAAACATTGGACAACACCATAGTGCTCAACGGCGATGCGTCTAAGCAGGAATTGCTGCTTGAAGAGAACATCGAATCGACCGATGTATTCTGTGCCTTAACCAATAATGACGAAGCCAACATCATGTCTTCTATGTTGGCAAAAGTACTTGGCGTTCGCACCGTTATGACCATCATCAATAACCCTGCGTACGTCGACATTGTTCAAGAAGGCATGATCGACATTGCGATTTCGCCACAACAAACCACCATCAGTTCGCTGCTAAGTTATATCCGACGCGGTGACGTGGTGAACGTTCACTCGATGCGCAAAGGGGCTGCGGAAGCATTAGAAGCAGTTGCTCATGGCGATTATCGTTCTTCGAAAGTAGTTGGCCGCAGCATTGCCAATTTGAATTTACCTGAGGGAGCGACCATTGGAGCAATCGTTCGTGAGGACGATTTGATTGTTGCCACCAGTGAATTGGTTATTCAAGCAGAAGATCACGTCATTATTTTCGTGACTAACAAGAAACAAATTCCAGCGGTAGAGCAGCTATTCCAAGTGGGTTTAACCTTCTTTTAATTAGACAATTTTCAACCAAGTTAGAAGCGCATATCATTGTGCTTCAGCCGATTTTTAACCACGGCCCGACACGATAATACGTCGGGTTCTAGGAAGCATGTATGCATTTTAGTGTTATTTTAAGAGTCATCGGATTATTGGTTATGGTGTTCAGTGTGTCGCTGATTCCGCCAATAATTGTCTCTTTGATTTATTCTGATGGCGCGCTCAATGCGTTTCTTTATGCGTTAGGAATAAACTTAATCGGCGGCTTTCTTCTGTGGTTCCCTGTTCGTAATGAACGCGGTGAATTAAAGATTCGCGATGGTTTCTTGGTGACAGTACTGTTTTGGACGGTATTGGGCTTGTTCGGTTCGGTGCCATTCTTCTTAGCGGAAACACCAGACTTAAGCTTTACCGATGCCTTGTTTGAATCGATTTCAGGACTCACCACCACAGGGGCCACTATTCTCATCGGCATTGATGCTTTGCCTCAGTCTATATTGTTCTATCGACAGCTGCTTACTTGGTTAGGCGGCATGGGTATCATCGTATTGGCCGTTGCCATTATGCCAATGTTGGGGATCGGCGGTATGCAGCTTTATCGTGCAGAAACACCTGGTCCAGTTAAAGACACCAAGCTCACGCCTCGTATTGCCGAAACCGCAAAAGCGCTTTGGTACATTTATGCGACCTTAACCAGCGTTTGTGCTTTGGGTTATTGGATTGCAGGAATGAGCTTATTCGATGCCATTTGCCATAGTTTTTCGACGGTCGCGATAGGCGGTTTCTCAACTCATGATGAGAGTATCGGTTACTTCAATAGTGTCGCTATCGAAATGATTTGTACTTTCTTTATGATTGTTTCGGCCTTCAATTTCGCTCTGCATTTCTACGCTTGGCGTCATAAAAGCGTATGGCATTATTTTAAAGATCCAGAAGCACGTTTCTTTTTATTGATCCTGTCCTGTACGGTTATTTTGTCGACTCTCGTGCTTGCCATGACATCGACTTACGATTGGAGTTCATCGATTCGCTATGCGGTATTCGAGAGTGTTTCCATCGCAACGACATCCGGCTTTGGCACATCGGACTTCGCTAGCTGGCCGCATTTCTTGCCTTTCTTGTTGATCGTTACGTCGTTTGTCGGTGGCTGTGCCAGTTCGACAGGCGGTGGCATGAAAGTAATACGTATTCTGTTAATCCTTAAACAGGGTATGCGTGAGATCAAACGTTTGATTCACCCAAATGCGGTTATTCCGGTTAAAGTGGGCGGCAAGGCCATCAATGAAAGAGTGGTATCTGCAGTGTGGGGCTTCTTCTCAGCCTACTTACTAGTTTACGTGGTACTAATGATTGGCTTAATGGCAACGGGATTGGATCAAGTCACGGCTTGGTCTGCCGTTGCAGCAACATTGAATAACTTAGGTCCGGGCTTAGGCGACGTCGCTTCTAGCTTTACGAATGTCAGTGATCCAGCAAAATGGATGCTGTGTTTTTCTATGTTGTTGGGTCGTTTGGAAGTCTTTACCTTGTTGGTATTGTTCACTCCAATGTTTTGGCAAAAATAGACAGTAATACATGTTAGAAGGATTAAGACAGTGACGCCGGCGATTAACCAACTTAAAAAACGCAAGATTGAGTTTAATATTCACGAATACGAACACGATCCACATTGTTCTAATTTTGGTGAAGAGGCGGCAGATAAACTGAATCTTGATCCCGCTTGTGTGTTCAAAACACTGTTAGTCACCGACGACAAAAACACCTTCGTTACTATTGTTCCAGTAACAGGTACTTTGAATTTAAAGCGCGCGGCCAATGCACTGGGCGTTAAAAAATTACATATGGCAGACGTGAAAGACGCCGAGCGCCTTACCGGTTATTTAGTGGGTGGCATCAGCCCAATAGGGCAAAAGAAAAGCCTTGTCACTTGTATCGATGAAAGCGCCCAAGCCTTTGAAAAAATCTATGTCAGCGGTGGACTACGTGGGTTGGAAATAGGCCTATCCCCAAAGGATCTTAGTCTCGCTTGCCGTAATACCACCTTCGCAGCGATTGGCGAAACAAAATAGCACCAAAGAGTACACCGCGAACTACATACCTCAATTAAAAAAGGCATTTCTCCCCATGGCGCAAATTAAACCTATTATTCTGTTAGACCGAGACGGCGTCATTAACCAAGACTCAGATGCTTATGTGAAATCAGTTGAAGAATGGCAACCCATTCCAGGCAGCATTAAATCCATCGCTGCACTTTCCAAAGCAGGCTTTAAAGTCTTTGTGGTGACGAACCAATCAGGTATTGCCCGCGGCTATTATGATGAAGCCACTCTAAACGCCATGCACGATAAAATGATAGCACTGGTCGAAGCTGAGGGTGGT
This sequence comes from Marinomonas sp. ATLA20, assembly GCF_057180105.1. Taxonomy (NCBI): domain Bacteria; kingdom Pseudomonadati; phylum Pseudomonadota; class Gammaproteobacteria; order Oceanospirillales; family Oceanospirillaceae; genus Marinomonas; species Marinomonas sp. ATLA20. The sequence continues at coordinate 203,993 of NZ_JBXUKU010000001.1, read as the reverse complement.
AAAGTAGATGGCATTCAATATTGCCCCCATGGACCTGATGATGACTGCAACTGTCGCAAGCCCAAAAGCGGCATGATTGAAGCGATTGAAGCTGAACTTGGCTTGTCTTTTGAAGAGCACCCAGCAATCATGGTTGGAGACTCTCTACGAGACCTTCAGGCAGGAAATGCGCGTGGTTGTTCACCAGTATTGGTGTTAACAGGAAAAGGCCGTGAGACGCAGTACAAGACGATAGACTTCCCATTCAATGTCTATACTGATCTTGCCGCATTCACCATAGCGACGTTACACAAATACAGCTAAGCAAAGTAACAAACTCACAACCAAGAAACAGCATGTTAGTGAATATTTACTAACATGTTGTTTCTTTATGGGCCTAACGGCCTCGAGTCATTACAGCCAATCTCTGCCAACTCAAGGTAATTAATACCACCAAAGCTAATAACAGATAGGGAAACGCTGAGGCGCTAAATGCTTCAAGAATGGGACCAGTTAAAGACGGAGCCACCAGCGCACCCAATCCACAACACACGAAGACATAACCTGTACGTTTGCCGTTAAGTGCCATAATGCTGTTGCCAAAGGAAAACAGCATAGGGAAAAAAGCAGAGCAGCCTAATCCCAACCACAAGGCGATCAACACCAGCGATACATCAGAGAAAATCATCATCAGGCTTCCAGTTAAACTCACTAGCAGCAAACCGTAAATGCCTTGTCCTGGGGTAATAAATCGCAATAAGAATACCGAGAATAAACGTCCCAGAGATAAGCTAACAAAGAACCAGGTTACTAAAATCGCCGCGGTGTTTTGATCCTCTCCAGACAAAACCGCATACGTACTGATCCAACCAGCGATGGTAATCTCAAACCCCACATACAAAAAAATGACTGTAAGGAACGCCAAGAAAGTGGCTTTTTGCTTTGTTGCAGGAACCACTTCACTGGCTCGGACTTCGAAAGTTGGGCTCGGTTGTTTCCATAAAAATATAGGTAACAACAAAGCGTAAATAGCGATCATCCAATAACCAGCACCATAAGTTTGCCCTGTCGCCCATTGAGCAAAGACCAAAATCAATGGAGCTAACATGGCGCCAGTACTATGGCATAAATGCAAAATGGTCACATATGAGCCCACTTTATCTTTATGCAGCCACAGCATCATCATATTGCCACCAGCGTTAGCAGACACTTCTGTGGCGCCAAGCAAGAAAAACAATACCACCAACATCGACAAACTGGTCGAGAAGGGCACTAACAGCAAACCCACGATCATCAACAGCAGCATGAGAATCAGATAGTGATGACCCTGCCAGCGATCAAACATTCGACCGGCCAATAGAGCGCCAAGAATATTGCCGATTGCTCGGGCACTAAACACTATGGATATTTCAGCTACCGAGGCATCGATCAAATCCGCCAAGTAAATCAAACTCGGCCCAAGAACACCGGCCACCGCACCAACCGCAACAAACATGGCGCAATAGAGCGCAGTACGAGCTAATTCCTTCATCGGGCAACATCCATTTTTTGATATTATTTTGAACGATATAAGATGAGTTGGATTTAATCATGCAACTTGATTAATTAATAGCCACGAATACGGGAATCACAAACAGCTTTAGAATAAGTTGGCTTTTAAAACCAATTAGATGATAATGGTTATTATTTAACTCTGGTAGCCATGGCATATCAAAACAGACTCACACGTATAGAAAAGGTTTTAGACTACATCCACGAAAATCTGGATGAGTCGATCCATGTCACGAACTTAGCCGAAAAAAGCTGCTGGTCGCGTTGGCAATTTCAACGGGTATTTGGTCAGGCAACTGGTCTTACCGTTGCTCAATACATTAGAGAATTACGCTTAAGCAAAGCCGCTGAACTGTTACTGTGCTCTACAATTCGCCATGTAGATATTGCCATGCAATGTGGATTTGACTCAGAAATAAGCTTCTCACGCGCGTTTAAGCAGATGTTTAACTGTACCCCAAGGAATTATCGACAGCGAGGGAAGCGATATGGATTACGCACACCCTTACAATATAGAAGCCTTCACAAAACGCACACAGACACAGAAAAAACCTTCACCCAAATACGTATCGAAAGCCGCGATGACTTTCAAATCCAAGGTAGATACGATTGGATACGAGGACCATTTTCTTCTGCTCCAGATTTTTCCGAGCGAGTTCCACAACTATGGTCCAAAGTAATGGCTGAAATCGAAACAGTGAAAAAGGGCGCTCGGCCCATTGGCATAATCGACACTCAAGATCATCTCCAACATCCAGGTCAAATGCTGTATTGGGCAGGGTACTTAGAACCAATCAAAGCATCATCCCCAACCACTTTTAATGGTGCCAAGCCATTTCATACCACATTAGATACGGTGAAGGTGCCACTTCAAGAATACGCGGTGATTCCGGTACATGGAAAAGCCACGGCAGTGGAAAAGGCATTTGAATGGTTTATTCATCACTGGCTACCTGAATCTAATTATTACGGTGTGCAAGGCTATGAATTAGAAGTTTACGAGCCAGATTACGATCCAAACAGTCCCCAGAGCTATATGGAGTACTGGCTTCCAATAAAACCAAGGTAGCGTTTATTTTACCTAATTCGACATGTATTCCTCAGACTTTTATTCTTCAAACTAAAAAGATGCACCAAAAGGTTAAGTTTTACATCCCCATCAAAAATAGAATGAGATTCATTATCAATATTGTTTTATTCTATTTCTGGAGTTAACATGAAACCGTCTGTGCATTTCCAATCCACTTTACTTGCTTTAGCCATTGCTTCTGCTTCGTCTTACTCACACGCTGCTGACACATCAGAAATGAGCGATACGAGCTTAGAAGATCAATTAAGCACTCTTGTAGTGAAAGGACAGACGTACAGAAATACAGCCACTAAAACCCAGCTGAACCCAGAAGAAACACCTCAAGCAATTTCAGTGATAGAACAAAAGGCATTACAACAAAGAGGTACAGAAACGGTGGCGGAAGCCGTTCGCTATGCTTCTGGCATCAACACTGAATTGCGTGGCGGTGCGGTAACACGATTAGATTTCTTTAATATCCGAGGGTTCAAGAACGACAAAGCCTACTATGACGGATTGCAGCTCCTTTATAACGATTGGAACCTACAGCCACAAATCGACATGGCAGCCGTAGAACAAGTGGAAGTATTCAAAGGCCCAACTTCAACTCTATATGGCGCTATGCCTCCTGGCGGCATGGTGAATCTCATCAGTAAAGCACCACAGTCAGACAGCCAATATAGTGTGGAATTAACATTAGGCAGCGACAATAAACGCGAAACACAGATCGATAGCACTGGCGCCATTAACGATAAACTCAACTATCGTGTCGTGGGTCTATTTCGCCAAAAAGATGGGCAAGCCGTTACCTCAGAAGAAGAGCGCATCATGATAGCGCCTTCTATTGATTGGAAAATCAGTGATGACACCATGCTTAATCTCAATATGTATTACCAACAAGACCCCAAAATGGGCGTCTATTCCTCTTTGCCATCGAAAGGCACTGTCTATAACAGTATTAATGGCAAGCTGCCTTCTAATGCCTATTCAGGTGATGCAAACTGGGAAACTTATGATCGAGATGTCCTATTGCTTGGTTATAAGCTCGATCACAACATCAATGATACTTGGCGCTTTTTACAAAATGCTCGTTTCACCACAGCAAAAGCCTACCAAGAAAACACCTATTCTTCTTCGCTAGACAGCGATGAAAGAACCTTGAACCGTCGCGCCTATCTCACAGACGAAAAATCCGAAGGCATCAACATAGACAACCAATTTTCTGGATTATTTGACATTGGCAATGCCGAGCACAATATCTTGGTCGGTCTAGATTACCTAAAGCTTAAGTCAGACGTGATCTACGAAGACGCTTTGGCGCCTAGCATCGATCTATATAACCCAGATTACGAGCAGATTATTAGAGATAACCTAGACTTTGCAGGGTCAGGCTACAGCAGCGATTTCACGATCGACAAAGAACAAACAGGCATGTATCTGCAAGATCAAATACGCCTTGATCAATGGGTACTGATTGCTGGTGGCCGCTACGATCAATTCAAAGCAACAGAAAAGGGCAGAAAATACGGCGCGACAACCAATACCAAGGTCGATCAAAGCCAATTTAGTGGCCGAGCTGGCGCTCTATACGAGTTTGATAATGGCATAGCGCCGTTTGTTAGTTACGCGCAAAGCTTCGAACCTATCACAGGCGCAGACCGAAATGGTAAAACGTTTGATACCTCTACAGCCGACCAATGGGAAGCGGGTCTGAAATACAAAAGACGAAACATCACCGCCAGTGCAACGGCGTTCGAAATAGTCAAAAGCAAGGTACTCACTCGTGATCCGAATGGTTCTGCGTACGACAAAATTCAAGTAGGTGAAATGCGCTCTCGTGGTATAGAGCTTGAATTACAGCAAGCACTTACATCCGATGTCACCCTAAAAGCCGCCTATACGCTGCAAGATGTAGAAGTCACCAAAGACAATAGCGGTATAGAAGGGAACACACCGATTTGGGTGCCTAAAAGCCAATTCAATTCCTGGCTAACGTACGAACCAGTCGAAGGAAAATTAGCGGGGGCGTCATTCGGTGCCGGTGTTCGTTATGTTGGTCAAATGCAGCTCGACGCTGCGAACTCTAACACCGTACCGTCTTACACCTTGGTCGATTTATCCATAGGTTACGACTTGGCGATGCTGTCTAAGCAATGGCAGGGCGCCAGTGTGAGATTTTCCATGAGCAACGTATTCGATAAAACCTATTACAGCTGCTACGACGAATCTAACTGCTGGTTCGGTGACGAAAGAGCCGTCGAAGTCAGCGCCCGCTATGCGTTCTAGATATCACATAGCACAACTTAGAGGTAAAGAAACATGGAAAGGCTTATAGACCGTCTTTTCACCGCCGCCAGATCTTATATTGCCGTACTGGACGGAGAAGAAAGCGTCTTTAACGAGAAGCGAAACATTACCAACGTGTCCGCCAAAACACCGGAATACGCACTGCAAATTTTGCATAGCACATTACAAAAGGCGCACCCAGAAACGGGTGCGCCTTATTGGCGTATTAGATCTTGGGGATTAGTCTGTTGGCAGCCGATTTATCTGGCAATGATTTGCGTCTATCAGCTCAAAGCGGTGCCTCTGCGTTTACAAGACCTAGAACAAAAGCAAAACGGCGAAATGGTCTCAGGGTATATTTTACCGGATGGAATATGGCAGGAGGGAAATCACGAAGTTCTGATAAAAAGCATTTGTGAACAGCTAACGGTTCTTTTCCAGTCCTTTGAAAACGCGCATGTTAATGCTTTCGGCGGAAGACCTGCGCTTTACAAAGGCTTGCTAGCGGATCAGGTAATGAGCGCATTGATCGCCATAGGCAACTTACTACCAGTAACGCAAAAATTCGATCTTGAACAGGATTTTCGAAACTGGGCAGATGCGATGAATTTACCATTGAAACCGCTTGCAGGGCTTAGCCAACAAGATACAGAGGCGCCTGTTTTTGTCCGCCATACTTGCTGTTTACACTTCCGTCGTGATGCCGGTGAGCTTTGTACTAATTGCCCTAGGCTGCATAATAAAAAGGCCAATTTGGCCTCCTAGGCGCTTTTCAAACTATGATGCTTGTCGGAAAAGCGCTTCACAGGGAATAGATTAGCCTTGTAAGAACTTACCAATCCAAGCCATTAGAGCTTTATTCTGTATAGCTTCGCTTTCGACACTTTGACGCGCTTTATGAACAACATCCGGAGCCAGCGTCGCCCCATCATAGAGGTCGATCAACGCCATTTCGTAGTCCTTAGAGAACTCAGGGTGGCCTTGGAACGTCAAGATGCGATCTTTATAAATCAACCCCGCATGCTGGCAAAAGTCACTGCTCAAAAAGCTCTTCATTTTTTCCGGTTTTTCCAGTACTTGGTCTTGGTGGAAGGCACAAAACGCAATGTCTTGCAGATCCAAAGGCACCACATCCTCCTCAACAATCTTATAATGATGTACACCGACACCCCAGCCGCCATCGAACTTGGCAACTCGACCACCCAAAGCACGGGCAATCACTTGGTGACCAAAACAGATGCCCACCAGCACTTGGCCCTTAGCATCCACATCCCGAATAAACTCACACAACCGACTGATCCATGGATCATCACCATAAGCATCGGATTTTGACCCGGTAATTAACCAAGCATCACAAGAATCAGTACTTTCTGGAAACTCATCCAAACGAACATCAAATATTTCAAACGACAAATCCGGCTCTAATACAGCGATCTGCTGAGCAAACATTTCTGCGTAAGTCGGGTACTTATCGCGTAACACATCAGGCGTAATACCCGCGGCGAGAATTCCTATCTTCATTTATAACTTACCTCAGTAACACAACGTTTATGGTTTCTTGAATCGATTTTGACGACGCATGATGAAAGTAGCCAGCCAGGCAATATTGCCGATGTAATTAAAGGCAAGGTAATTAAAAAAAACAACGTGACAGGCTTAGCACCAAGGTCCATCGCGCTTCTTTGACGTCTTTTTATTGATTGCTAGCCTGATAGCTACAAATAGGCTTCGTATTCGACGTTAGAAATACGGCTGTATATTTTTTGCTGTTCTTGTTCTTTTACTGCGCCATAAACACGGACAAACTCTTCGCCTAAATAATCCCGCAAGAAAGTACTGTCGGCAAAGGATTTTGCTGCCAATTCCCATCTATTGGGCAAGGGCTCAAAACGTTCCGACATCGCGTAAGCATCACCTTCGATCGCTTGAGGTGGAGACAATTTTGCTTCAATGCCATTTAAAGCGGCTCCTAATACAGCAGACAACACCAAATACGGGTTAGCATCAGCTCCCGCCACACGATGTTCAAGGCGACGAGCTATGTTTTCGCTTTCCGGAATTCGAACCGCTACGGTACGGTTTTCATAACCCCAACTAGCGAATGTTGGAGCATGAGCGCCATTTTGGAAACGACGATAAGAATTCATGTGCGGTGCAAACACTAACATTGAACTAGACATATGCTTTAACACCCCAGCAACAGCTTGCTGTAACAAACCAGAACCTTCATCGGTGCCGTTATCGAATACATTCTTGCCTTGTTCATCCAATAAACTAAAATGCACATGGAAGCCATTGCCACTTTTATCTGCATAGGGTTTCGCCATAAACGTCGCGCCAAAGTCATGATGACGTGCCACGCCTTTCACTAAACGTTTAAACATAATCGCATGATCGGCAGCTTGAACGGCGTCATTGCTGTGTTTCATATTGATTTCAAACTGGCCTGGGCCTAATTCGGAAATGATGGTATCGGCAGGAATACCTTGTATTTCACATGCACTGCGAACCTCGGCGAAAAAGCCTTCTAGACCGTCCATTTCTTCAATGGAGTAGCAATCGGTTTTGTTCAAACGCACGCCGTTGCCTTCGACGATGATAGGAGGAGAAGGCTGACGCTTGGCTTCTGCTTCGCCATCTAATAGGTAAAATTCCAGCTCTGTTGCCACAACAGGTGTGTAACCAAGGTCTTTGAAGTGTTTAACAATACGCGTCAAAATTTGGCGAGGATCTGGGTAAAAGGGCGTGCCATCAGCGTTGTACATCATCGCCAAAACTTGATCACGAACCGATTCGGCCCACGGCACAGGAATAGGTTGAGAATGGACAGGAAAACAAACACCGTCGCTGTCTCCTGTTTCGAATACCATGCCGTTATTGAGAACATCGTCCCCCCAGTGGTCAAATCCAATCACTGACTGAGGAAGTTTTACCCCTTGCGTCATGACGCTTTCTAAACTGCTGGATGGGATGCGCTTACCACGCAAGTTGCCATTTAAATCTGTAATAAACAGATCAAACTCGTTATTCCCTTCATATATATCCGACATAGAATATTCTCTTATAAAATGAATCTTACTGTGGAAGAGGTCATTTTTAATCTGCTTATAATCGAACTTTGATTCGACTTTTTTGTTTTACAGACAGAATTAAAGTTACATTCTTTCAATATAAAGCACCTTAACCCAAACAATTTCCGCGAGTAACTCACCCAGAATGGGCACATATAAATTTCGACATGTTTATGAATACTCACCAAAACCAGGCAAAGTGGCATAAGTCCGAAGAATTGATCAGGCGATATCTTCATTTTTACTACAAAAAGAGTAAAAAAGTCGAAGGATATTTTGCTCCAGATAGCGTCATTGATAGGTAACAGCAAAACCGAGTAATAAGTCGACTTGCTAATAGAATTATCTGGATCGCCATGGCATCACTCTTTTGAATACAATGAGTACGACCAAGTCTATTACTGAGACGCTTTAGAGCGATAAAAAAGCCAACTAGAAAGCACTTAGTATCAGGCAGTTGTTTCGTTGAGATGTCTCTCCAATAAGCAAGTTAGCATCAACTTTAGATCCGACAAGGTGCTCGACGCACGACGTTCATTTTGATTCACCACCACCAAATACGTACTGTGCGTCACTTCCAAATACAAACGAGCAATTCGCTCTCGCTCTCGGATGTGCTTTTTCAGACCGATACGTTTAAATATTTTGGCCATTTGAGAAATCACCATGTCATCATGCTGCTCATCTAACTCACGCAGCTCCTGTACTGAAAACATCGCTTGTACCAATCGCAAAACAGCGCGTTGCTGACGATATGTACGCAAGTTAATGTCGACTATCTGATCGATAAAGTCAGCTAATGTCATGTCTTCTAGAGACCACTCTTGGATTTCGGCAAGCACGTCTTCAATACTGTCGAGCCAAGATTTTCCCATGGCATACAGAATCGCGTGTTTATTTGGGAAGTAGTGATACAAAGACCCAACCGAAATACCAACTTCTTTGGCAATAATCGCCGTGTTTAGATCGTTCAAACCCACTGTTTCCAACAGCTCGCTGGTCACCTCTAATATCTGCTTAGCACGTTTAATAGAACGAGATTGCATAGGTTCACTACGAGGCGAAACAGATTGCATGGTTTTCATTTGAGAAGGTGGAGTAGCCATAGTTTAAGTTGACTTCCTTTTAACAGAGTACAAGAAATTGATTGCCTAAATTATATAAATGGCACCCCAAACAGGGCTCGGCGATGCAAGCTCACCCATCAAGTTAAGGCAATCGATCCAACATCGAGTAATACAGCATGCCAGCCACTAATCCTGGCCAACGCAACAAGGTGCCACCAGGAAAATCACGGGAGGGCAGTTTTTCAAATGCGTCCACTTCTTCTAAAGAGCCTTGCACCGCTTTGGCAAAAATGGCGCCTGCATAAGTGGCCAACGCCACACCGTGCCCTGAATACCCCTGCGCCACAAAGATATTCTCCTGTTGACGTGTAATCTGTGGCATACGATTAAGCGTGATGGCGAGCGTGCCTCCCCAAGCATAATCAATGCGGTATTTGGACAATTCTGGATAGGTTGCCACCATGTGCTTTTTTACAAATCCAGCAATGTCTTTAGGGAAGGATGGAGTATAGTTTTCTCCGCCACCCCATAACATGCGCCCATCACGAGATAATCGGTAATAGTTCACCACAAACTTGGAATCAGCAACGGCAATACGCTCTGGATTAATGTGTTCTGTCACCGTATCAGGTAAGGGTTCAGTGGCGATAATGAAGTTATTGATCGGCATAATCTTACGCGCCGCAGGGCCATTTAAATGCCCCATATAACCATTACAAGCAAACAATAAATAGCGACATTTAACACGGCCTTTAGCGGTGATCACCTCAGGTTTTTTGCCATCGGTATACTCTAGCACTGCCGAGTTATCGTACAGCTTAGCCCCATGAGACTCAGCTGCATTAGCCAATCCAAGGACAAAATTCAGAGGGTGAATATGAGCGCCTTCTTTATACCATTCCCCACCGTAATAGCAGTCTGTACCCAATTTTTCGGACACAGATCTGGCATCTAGATAATCAACACCATCGTAATTTAACTGCTGACGTTTGTATTCAACCGCTTTTTTTATATCGTCAGCGTGACGTGCTTTCGAAGCCACATGTAATACACTCGGCGTTAAATCACAGTCAATTTGGTATTTCGCAATCAGATCTTTGACCATGGTTACGGAATCCACCGAGGTTTGCCATAGTAAATCAGCGATCTCTTTGCCAACCTTATCGACTAGGTCAGCATGGCCCATATTATAACCTTGGCATATTTGACCGCCATTACGTCCCGACGCTCCCCAGCCGATTTCATTCGCTTCCAGCAAGATCACCTTATAACCCGCCTCGGCAAGATGCAAAGCTGCAGATGTGCCGGTGAATCCACCACCAATGATACAAATATCAGCACTGTGATCATCCACGAGCTGCGGACGGCTTTTTAATCCGTTCGCTGTCGCCTCGTAGTAAGAGGGTTCATGCTTGGTCAATGGATACTCCTGTGTAGTCAAAAGATCAATAACCGAATAATTGATCGATTATATATGTGCTGTCAACTGGCAACTATTCGATAGAGGGGATATGGTGTGAAAGAGCACAGCCTGTTAATTTAGATACATAGCAATATCTTTAGCATTTTTTGTTGGACGACAAAGAAAGGAATTACGTATGAAAACTTACCAAGAATGGCAAGCCCTTCGTAACACGATCAGCCTACATTCCGATGCCTACATTAATGGTGCTTTCACACCAGCACAAAGCGGTGACAGGTTTGATTGCATCAATCCTACGGACGAGTCCTTGCTGGCAAAGGTCGCCAGCTGTGATGAAGCGGACGTGAACCTTGCTACCGCGGCGGCTAAAGCGTCCTTTAAAAGCGGTGCTTGGTCAAACATGGCGCCCAATAAGCGTAAACGTATCCTACAGAAATGGGCCGATTTGCTAGAAGAACACCAAGATGAATTGGCCTTAACTGATACCTTAGATATGGGTAAGTCGATATCGGAAATGGTTGGTATTGACGTGCCTGATTCGATCGATAGCCTACGCTGGTCAGCAGAATGCATTGACAAGTTGTACGGTGAAATAGCACCAACGAATCCTGATAATTTAGCCCTAATTAGCCGCGAGCCATTGGGCGTTGTTGCCATCATTACCCCGTGGAACTATCCATTAATGATGGTGATGTGGAAAATTGCACCAGCATTGGCCGCAGGTAATAGCATCATTTTAAAACCATCTGAGAAATCACCTTTGAGTGCACTCAGAATTGCCGAGTTAGCAACGCAAGCGGGGGTTCCAGATGGCGTATTCAACGTCCTCCCAGGTTTTGGTCACACCGCAGGAAAAGCCCTTGCTCTGCATCATGATATAGGCACCTTGGCGTTTACTGGTTCTAGCCGTGTTGCGGGTCTATTAATGCAATACGCGGGTCAATCCAATATGAAACGCGTTTGGCTAGAAGCAGGCGGTAAATCCCCTTGTATCGTCTTTGAAGATTGCAAAGACATTCAAGCGGCCGCCAAAGGAGCTGCAACCGCCATCTTCACCAACCAAGGGGAAGTTTGTATCGCATGTTCGCGCTTGTATGTTCACAACAGTATCAAAGACGCCTTCATGGTCGCCTTACTCGACGCTGCCAAAACCTACGTACCTGGTGATCCATTAGACCCAGCCACCAAAATGGGACCAATGGTCGACAAAGCACAGCTTGATACCGTGACCGGCTTTATTGAGAGTGCCATTGCTGATGGCGCAACATTGGCGTTAGGTGGCGTGCCCGATTACCAAGAAGGCCAGGGGTTCTATGCAAAACCGACTATTTTTACCGATGCAAGTCACACGATGACATTCGTTCAGGAAGAGATTTTTGGTCCCGTACTCGCGGTCATGACATTCGATACCGAAGCCGAAGCCATTGAATTGGCAAACGATTCCAAATACGGCTTAGGCGCGGCAATTTGGACCAATGATTTGGGCCGCGCGCACCGCGTCAGTCGTCTATTAGAGTCCGGTATGGTATGGGTCAATACTTGGGGCGATGGCGATACAACAGTACCCTTTGGTGGCGTTAAAGCCTCAGGAAACGGCCGAGACAAATCTTGGCATGCGCTAGAAAAATATACCGAGATTAAAAATACCTGGATCAGCCTGAAATAGGCTAATACTAAGATGGATAACACGTCGTTAAATGAACAGGGGCATCAATAGCCCAGCTTTTTACACTAGTGGGTGCGCAGATTAAAGCGTCTACGCGCCATAGGAGAGGTTCTATATGTCGTCCCCTACACATGCAAATTCATACTACGCAGACTCTGCAAATGATAAAGCCATTCGTCCACAGCTAACGGGTGAGCATCGTTGTGATGTCTGTGTCGTTGGTGCTGGGTTTACTGGCATATCAACGGCATTAAGCCTAGCGGAAAAAGGCAAGCGCGTTATTGTGGTTGAAGGGTCACGCATCGGCTTTGGCGCTTCTGGTCGCAATGGTGGCCAAATCGTTAACAGCTTTAACCGCGACATTGATTATATCTTCAATAATTATGGCGATGACATAGGCCATAAAATGGCAAAAATGGCGTTTGCCGGTTCTGAACTGATTCGTCGCCGCATCAAAAAATACAACATTGATTGTGACTTAAAGCACGGTAACCTTTTTGCCGCTTGCAATAACAAACAATTCGAAGAACTCAAAGCCAAAAAAGCCCTGTGGGAGAGTCATGGGCATAACGAATTGGAGCTATTAACTGCTTCGTCTATTCAAGATCATATCGGCTCAGATCGCTATGCTGGTGGCTTACTGGACAAGAAGGGCGGGCACATTCAGCCATTGAACCTAGTTCTTGGCCAAGCCAACGCATTTGAAGAGCTTGGCGGACAAATATTCGAAGATTCCGAAGTAATTCGTTTGGAGCAAGGTAAATCAGGCAAGGTCGTCACCAAACAAGGCACCGTCATCGCGGATATGATCGTCGTCGCTGGTAACGCCTATATGTTTGGTTTATTGCCAGAAATAGAGAAAAAGGCCATGCCATGCGGAACACAGGTCATCGCAACCGAACCGCTAGCAGAAGAAATCCAAAAACAACTGTTACCAACAGATCACTGTGTAGAAGACTGTAACTATTTATTGGATTACTACCGCCTGTCGGGAGATGGCCGTCTTATCTACGGAGGAGGCACAACCTATGGTGCTCGTGATCCGGGTAAGATTGAATCCATCATAGTGCCAAAAATGCTAGAAACCTATCCAATGCTTAAAGACACTAAAATCGATTTTGCGTGGACAGGCAACTTTCTTCTAACCATGATGCGCATGCCGCAAGTGGGTAAGATTGGCGATAATCTCTATTATGCACAAGGCTATTCTGGCCATGGCGTGACCAACTCGCATTTAATGGGGGAGATTTTATCAGACGCTATTGATGGTGAAATGGAACGCTTTGATGTCTTCGCCAGCATGCCACAATATCAATTCCCCGGCGGTCGATTGCTACGCGTACCGTACACAGCTGTCGGTGCCGTGTATTACAATCTACGCGATAAGCTCGGCATCTAGTTTTCTATCATCTCTTCAATCAAACACACCTCTCGAAAGCGGTGTGTTTGATTTTAAGTAGAGAAGTGCGAGTATTCACTTACTTTTCATTTCAATAAATATAGAAACTTAACAATTCTAAGATCCATTTATGCTGATCGTTTAAAGCAATGATTTAGGCACTTAATGCATCGCTCTGCGAAGACTGAGCCGCTATAATATCGGTGATATTGTCTTCGATCCAATCTGCTAAACTGGCAACACGAGCAGACACTTCGAACCCTAATTCTGTCAAACTGTATTCCACATGTGGCGGGACAACAGGATACGAAGTGCGTAAAATAAAGCCATCTGATTCCAATGCTTGAAGGGTTTGCGCGAGCATCTTTTCACTCACCCCCGTAATCTTACGACGCAATTCACTGAAACGATGTGTTTGACCACTTTTTAAAGCAAACAGTACCAATACCCCCCAACGACTAGTGACATGCTTCAAAATATCACGGGAAGGGCATTTGTCTGAAAACACATCGCCTTTTTCAAACAAGCGCGACATACCATGCTGAGAATCTTGCAAATTATTTTCCATACTTACCTTTTTGTACGTACTTACTAAAAGTTTGTTAGTGATATATTCTACTTACATCAACTCAAAACTCAAAGGAGAATATTATGATTTTAGTTACTGGCGCATCTGGTCAACTTGGCCGTCTTGTTATTGATTCACTATTAGAAAACACTGCAGCGAGCAACATCATTGCAGCTGTTCGTAGTCCAGAAAAAGTCGCAGATTTGGCAGAAAAAGGCGTTCAAGTTCGTCAGGCAGACTACACAGACCAAGATTCTCTTGTTGCAGCAATGCAAGGCGTTGAAAAAGTATTATTGATCTCTTCCAGCGAAGTTGGACAGCGTACCGCTCAGCACAACAACATTATCAATGCTGCCAAACAAGCTGAGGTTTCTTTGATCGCTTACACCAGTATTTTGAACGCTGATACGTCACCACTCATTTTGGCAGAAGAGCATGTAGCGACAGAGAAATTATTGGCTGAATCAGGCGTACCTCATGTGCTACTTCGCAATGGCTGGTATTCAGAAAACTACACAATGGGTCTAGAAACCGCACTAGAATACGGCGTTGTAGGCTGTGCTGGAGACGGTAAATTAGCGACCGCGTCCCGTGCAGATCTCGCTGCCGCTGCTGCTGCTGTACTAGTCAAAGACGGACAAGCTGGTAAAGTATACGAATTGGCTGGCGATAATGCCTTCACGCTAAGCGAATACGCCGCAGCAATCAGCAAAGTAACAGGCAAAACGGTTGCTTACCAAAATGTTCCTGAAGCGGAATACACCAAGATTCTGGTTGGCGCAGGCTTACCAGAAGGCTTCGCGGCGATTCTTGCGGACTCTGAGGCAGGCGCTTCTAAAGGTGGCTTATTCAGCGAGAGCAAAGACCTATCCACACTCATTGGCCGTCCAACCACGCCAATTGAAGACAGCATCAAAGCGGCGCTGTAAGTACTTAAAGATCTTTATCTAGCAATAAAAAAAGCGGTTAGAGCTTTCACTCTAACCGCTTTTTTGTTGGTCAAACTAAGACTTAAACGTCTAGGTTCGCTACGCTCAAGGCGTTGTCTTGGATGAAGTTACGACGTGGTTCTACTTCGTCACCCATCAAGGTAGTGAACATTTGGTCAGCCGCAACGGCGTCGTCGATGGTAACGCGCAACATACGACGTGCTTCTGGGTCCATGGTGGTTTCCCAAAGTTGCTCAGGGTTCATCTCACCCAGACCTTTGTAGCGCTGGATGGTCATGCCGCGAGACGCTTCTTTCATCAACCATGCCTTCATGTCACTGATGGTTTTCACGGTTTCACGACGTTCACCACGTTGGATGTAGGACTCTTCACCAAACAATTCTGCTACGGTTTCCGACATAGCAACAATGCGTTTGTATTCTGGTGAGTTGAAGAAGGTGCCTTCGAAACGGTAACGGTTAGACACACCATGAGACATGATGTCGACTACTGGTAAGTAGATATTACGTTCGTCGTCTTTCTCTACAGAGAAGTCAAAACGGAAGCCAGTACGAGCATCTTGTGGCATTTGACTACGGATAGCTTCAACCCATTCCAATACAGAGGCTTCTTGAGTCAAGTCTTCTTGCGTTAGCGCTTTGCAGTACAGAAGCTTGCCCATTACATCTTTTGGATACACACGAGACAAACGATCTACATCCGCTTCAATGTGGATGAAATCACGCATTAGTTTCGCCAAATGCTCACCTTGAATGCCCGGAGCATCAGCGTTCACATGCATGTGAGCACCGTCTAACGCCACTTCGATCAAGTGTTGATCCAATGCAGCTTCGTCTTTGATATATTGCTCTTGTTTACCACGTTTGATTTTAAACAAGGGTGGTTGGGCAATGAAGATGTGACCACGTTCGATGATTTCTGGCATTTGACGGAAGAAGAAGGTCAAAAGCAGAGTACGAATGTGCGATCCATCCACGTCGGCATCGGTCATGATAACGATGCTGTGGTAACGCAATTTGTCAGCGTTGAATTCGTCACGGCCGATACCACAACCCAATGCAGTAATCAGGGTGCCGACTTCAACAGACGCCAGCATTTTATCAAAACGGGCTTTTTCGACGTTCAAGATTTTACCTTTCAAAGGCAAAATGGCTTGTGTACGACGATCACGACCTTGTTTTGCCGAGCCACCTGCAGAGTCACCCTCCACTAGGTAGATTTCAGAAAGCGCAGGGTCTTTTTCCTGACAATCAGCCAATTTACCCGGCAAGCCTGCGATATCCAACGCGCCTTTACGGCGAGTCATATCACGAGCACGACGTGCAGCTTCACGCGCACGAGCCGCATCAATCATTTTATTAACGATGATTTTGGCTTCACCAGGTTTCTCAAGTAAATACTCAGAAAAACGTTTCGCCATTTCTTGTTCTACGGCCGTTTTTACTTCAGAAGATACGAGCTTGTCTTTGGTCTGAGAAGAGAACTTCGGATCCGGTACTTTTACCGATACAATAGCAGTCAAACCTTCGCGGCTGTCATCGCCTGTCGTTGCGACTTTTTGCTTTTTCGCAAGACCTTCTTTTTCAATAAAGTTGTTCAACGTTCGCGTTAACGCACCACGGAAACCCGCAAGGTGAGTACCGCCATCGCGCTGAGGAATATTGTTGGTGTAACAATAGATGTTTTCTTGGAAGCCTTCGTTCCACTGCAATGCCACTTCAACAGCGATACCATCTTCTAGGTCATCACGTTGGCAAATAAAGTGAAAAATATCGTTGATTGGCGTTTTGTTGGTATTCAAATGCTCAACAAAAGAACGCAATCCGCCTTCGTAGTTAAAGAATTCTTCTTTACCAGAACGCTCGTCTTTTAATTTGATAGCAACACCAGAGTTCAAAAATGACAATTCACGTAGGCGTTTGGCCAAGATGTCATAATAAAACAAGATGTTAGTAAAAGTATCAGCAGAAGGTTTGAAATGAACCGTTGTTCCCTTGCCGTCAGAATCACCGACAATAGCAAGAGGGGCTTGTGGTACACCATGCTTGTAATGTTGCTCGTAAACTTTGCCGTTCTTACGGATCGTCAAGGTTAGTTCTTCAGATAGGGCGTTTACAACCGAAACACCTACACCGTGAAGACCACCAGAAACTTTATATGAGTTATCGTCAAACTTACCACCAGCGTGAAGTACCGTCATGATAACTTCGGCAGCAGACACACCTTCTTCTTCGTGCATATCAACCGGAATACCACGGCCGTTATCAGACACGGAAATAGATTCATCAGGGTGAATCAAGACGGTAATCGTGTCACAGTGACCAGCAAGGGCTTCATCAATGGAGTTATCCACGACTTCAAATACCATGTGGTGCAAGCCTGTGCCATCGTCCGTATCGCCGATATACATTCCTGGGCGTTTACGTACGGCATCTAGCCCTTTGAGCACCTTGATACTGGACGCTTCGTAATTATTTTCACTCATTTAACTCTCCTGCAAACCTTTGCTCAATAAAGACAATTCGCCGTTATTCATAGCAAATTGACGAACGTCTGTTGTATCGGCCCACGTAAAATCCGTTGTATCAGGCTCGACACTGGTAATAAAAATTTGGCTGTTTAGTGACTCCAACAACTGACACAGTTTCTGTCTGTGGTTGGCGTCCAACTCTGCTGGCAAATCATCCACTAAAAATACCAGAGGGCGACCCATATCAATCAGTAACTGCCCTTGAGCAATCTTTAACGCAGAAACCACCAGCTTTTGCTGGCCACGAGACAGGGTGTCTAATGCATCACCCGTCGCCGTTTTAACGCGTAAATCCGCTCTTTGGGGGCCAGTGTGCGTGTAACCTAATTCAATATCTCGCTCACGTCCTGCTTCCACAGCCATCGCTAAATTTTTCTGCGCATCCCAGCCCTGAAAGAACTGAAGATTCACCGAAAGCTCTGTGGTTAATTGCGATAAAACCGTCTCAAAATGCGGTGTTAACTTTTCCACATACGATTTGCGAGATTGATTGACTTGCTCACCCAGTCGGATCAATTCCTGATCAAATGCCGCCAATAAACTGAGGGATATTTTACCACGTCTGAGCAAGGTATTCCGCTGTTTTAATGCTTTTTGCCAACCTCGCCACGCTTGAATGAAGTCTTTATCAAAATGAAACGCTCCCCAGTCGATAAATTGACGTCGAATGCTTGGAGAACCCTCTAATAATCGAAAGGCATCGGGATTAATAAGCTGTACAGGGAGACGCTCCGCAAGCTCAATTACCGATTGCGCCCGTTGCCCTTGAATACGAACGTCAATTTGACCATCACGATAGCGCTGTAGACCCACTCGAATCGGGCTACCTTGCGTTTGATAAAGCTGTGCAAAGACGATACAAGCTTCATTTTCATGCTGAATATAGGTTTTGTGCTTATGGCTACGAAAGGAACGACCAAACGATAATAAATGAATGGCTTCTAAAACAGAGGTTTTACCGCTGCCATTTTTGCCAACGATCACATTCACTTGGGGCGAAGGTTCAAAGCGCACACTAGAAAGGTTGCGAACATGAGAGATGTCCAAACGCACCAGCGGCATAACTCTTAAACCTTAATAGGGGGAGGGAAGACAAGCCAGCAGGCGTTTGGTTTTCTCAAATGCCTGCTGGGTGATAGGTCTATTCATCTAGAAGAGAATTATAGACGCATCGGCATCACAACGTATTGTGCTGCGTGACTTTGAGCTTCTTCGATCAAGGCACTGCTGTTTGAGTCGTTTAAAGATAAACGTACTTCCTGAGAGTCTACGACACCCAGTACGTCTAACAAGTAACCCACGTTGAAGCCCACTTCCATATTGTCGCCTTGGTATTGCACCAATACGGATTCTTCAGCTTCTTCTTGCTCTGGGTTATTAGCAAAGACTTGCAACATGCCATTAGACAGAATCAAACGCACGCCACGGTATTTCTCGTTAGAAAGAATCGATGCACGCAGGAATACTTGACGTAATTCCAAACGATCAGCAATAACGATTTTTTCGTTGTTACGAGGAATAACACGATGATAATCAGGGAATTTGCCATCAACTAGCTTAGAAGTGAACACATAATCCGCGACTTTGGCACGAATATGGTTTGTGCCTATGGTTAGCTCAACCACTTCATCGGTATCGTTCAGCAAGCGGTTTAATTCCAATACACCTTTGCGAGGTACGATAACTTGCGTCAGATCACCACTTACTTGGGCGTCTTCAACGGCGGTTGCCAAACGGTGTCCATCGGTTGCTACTACGCGTAGTTGACCGTCAGCCACTTCTAACAGCATGCCATTAAGGTAATAACGCACATCTTGGTTCGCCATGGCAAAACCCGTACGGTCGATCAAACGACGTACACTGTTTTGCGCGATAGACACAGACAAATCACCTTGCATATCTTGGATATTCGGAAATTCATCGGCTGGCAAAGTAGATAAGCTAAAACGTGAACGACCTGAACGAATGACCGCTTTTTGGTCATCCAAGGTAAACTCAATAACAGCGCTATCAGGTAAACTTTTACAAATGTCCATTAGTTTACGAGCAGGCACGGTAATACGGCCTTCTTCGCATTCATCTAATGGCACATGGCCAACCAATTCGACTTCTAAATCAGAACCGGTAAGCGTCAGTACTTGGTCTTTTACTTCCACCAATACGTTGGCCAAGACAGGCATGGTTTGTTTGCGCTCTACAACGCCTGCCACTAGTTGAAGTGGCTTAAGAAGTGTCTCGCGGACGACTGAAAATTTCATTATTTTCCTCGTAAACTCAAAGTCTTAGACCATCAGGTGGTCAGAATTCGCATCAATTGTTTGTAGTCTTCACGGATATCCGAATCCGTATCTTGCAGTTCTTTAATCTTGCGAATCGCGTGCAAGGCTGTCGTATGGTCACGACCACCAAACGCATCGCCAATTTCTGGCAAGCTATGGTTGGTCAATTCTTTTGCTAACGACATCGCCACTTGGCGAGGACGAGCAACAGATCGACTACGGCGTTTGGACAACAGATCACTAATCTTAATTTTGTAATATTCCGCCACAATTCGCTGGATATTATCAATGTTAACCAGCTTATCTTGCAAGGCCAAAAGGTCTTTTAACGACTCACGAACAAAATCAGGCGTAATTGCACGCCCAGTAAAGTGCGAGTTGGCAATAACACGCTTTAACGCGCCTTCTAATTCACGAACGTTAGAACGTATTTTCTGCGCAATAAAGAAAGCGGAATCATAAGATAGCTTAATGCCACTTTCATCCGCTTTACGCATCAAAATCGCCACACGCGTTTCTAATTCTGGCGGTTCAATCGCAACGGTTAAACCCCAACCGAAACGCGACTTAAGACGATCTTCTAAGCCTTGAATTTCTTTTGGATAGCGGTCACAGGTCAAAATCATCTGCTGACCACCTTCTAAAAGAGCATTAAAGGTGTGGAAAAACTCTTCTTGTGTTCGGTCTTTACCGGCAAAAAATTGGATATCATCAATTAATAACGCATCCACTGAACGGTAATAACGCTTGAAATCGTTAATTGCGTTCAATTGCAGTGCTTTTACCATGTCGGCAACAAAACGTTCTGAATGCAGGTAAACCACCTTAGCATTCGGATTGTGACGCATCATTTCCGTACCGACGGCTTGCATTAAGTGAGTTTTACCTAGACCTACGCCACCGTATATAAAGAGAGGGTTATAAGCTCCGCCTGGATTTTCAGCGACTTGCAAGGCGGCGGCATGTGCCAGCTGGTTCGATTTACCCTCGATGAAGTTATCAAAGGTAAAAGAATTATTCAGGTTCGCGCCGTGGTTAATACCACCTTCAACTTGTACTTTACGTTTAGGCGCCGTTAACGGCAGTTGCCCCTGTTCATAAGGTTCAAGATCTCCACGTAATCCCGCTCCAGATAACGTTAATGGCGCTTCAAACTCAAGGTCTGCATTCGGGCTGCCTTCTTCGTCATCCATTAAGCCAAAACCCGGACGATAGCCAGACTCTCTTGCGACTTCATTATTTAAAGGATTAATAGCCGGTTCACTTGAGACCGGAGGAGGTGGAGGAGACATCTGATTAGCTTGGGCAAAATTTTGAGCTTTCACTGCCAGCTTTAAGGCCGGTGCAAGATCATCGCCAGCAAATTCAGATAATAATTCCTTTATGCGCGTTTGATATTTGTTACTCACCCAGTCCAACACAAAACGGTTTGGTGCACTTAGGCACAATTCTCCATTCGGCATCATTTCAGCCTGCAATGGACGAATCCAGGTGTTGAACTGAGATGTGGAAAACTCACTCTGCAAACGCTGCAGACAAAGATTCCAATGCTCCAAAGACACTGTAGACGTACTCCCTGGTTGAGTGACAGACAAGAAGCGGATTTTACATCGGGGATTTAAAGTTATCCACATATAAATGGAAAAAAACCGAACTTATCCCAAAAAGCAAAAATGTTAATAACATATAAGGTTATACACAGCAGTAGATAAAATAATATTACTGTGCATAAACCACATAGTTATACACATATAAAAATCCGGTTATTTTTATTTAATCCACATGTGGGTAAGATACTATCATTTTGTTTTTTATACACATTAGTTGGAATAAAAACCTCTCTGTGGATAATATT
This sequence comes from Marinomonas sp. ATLA20, assembly GCF_057180105.1. Taxonomy (NCBI): domain Bacteria; kingdom Pseudomonadati; phylum Pseudomonadota; class Gammaproteobacteria; order Oceanospirillales; family Oceanospirillaceae; genus Marinomonas; species Marinomonas sp. ATLA20. The sequence goes on along the minus strand of NZ_JBXUKU010000001.1, from coordinate 182,300 downwards.
TATAAATGAAATATTCTTTATCCACTAACTCAGTAGAAGTCTGTGTGTAAGTGTTTAATGGATTGTGCAGCTATTTTTTTATCAATTAAGCCGCGCTAAGCATTGAATTTACTGAGGAAAGGCTCTAAAATCCGCGCCCTGATTTGACCAATCAAATGTAGAGGCTTGGCGGTCGCTAACCCTCAAAACTCAAACACTGCATTCAGTGAGAGAATTAAGATGAAAAGAACTTTCCAACCTAGCGTTCTAAAACGCAAACGTAATCACGGTTTCCGTGCTCGTATGGCTACTAAAAGCGGACGTCAAATCGTCGCTCGTCGTCGTGCTCGCGGCCGCAAGGTTCTAAGCGCATAAGTACGCTGATGACCGAATATTGTTTTCCTCGGCATGTCAGACTTCTGAATGCCGGGGATTATCAATCTGTCTTTAATGGCACTTCCTCCAAAGTCTTCGCAGGCGAATTCCTTTTATTGGCACGAAAACGAGATGATGACCAAACTCGGTTGGGTCTTATTGTGTCTAAGAAAACGGATAAACGCGCGGTAGGCAGGAATCGTATCAAACGTTTGGTGCGTGATTCCTTTCGTCACAACAAAATCCCTCTTTCTGGTCTTGATATAGTCTTCTTAGCACGACACGGTATTAAAGAACTGGAAAACGCCGATTTGCACAACCGACTCGATAAAGCATGGGCTCAGTTGGCAAAAAAAGCACAAAAACCTGCTCAAAATAAAAAACGCGACCAAACTAGACAGAAATAGGCTGAAAAAACTGCCAAAGGCTGGTTTAATAGCGCGTGATTTTTATAAGGGTTCTGTGAACCTATTGTCCAACCAAACAAATTAGTTGAATACCATGGATTTCAGACGTTACTTTTTATGGGGTGCGCTTTTTATCAGTGGCTACCTACTGTTTTTACAGTGGAGCCAAGATTATGGTCCTCAGTCCACTCAAAGCGTAGCTCAAAGCTCTCAGTCTCAATCAGAGACACAACCTCAAGTGAGCGATGATTTGCCTATGGCAACTCAAAGCACAACCGAAGCCAATGCCGAAATTCCGCAAAGTGTGACAAAAATCGCACCGGGGAAATTGATTGAAGTAACAACCGATACCCTTCGTGTTGCGATCAATCCTATTGGTGGTGACTTAGTTGAAGCCGCTCTTCTTCAATACAAAAAAGAATTAGGCAAGCCTGATCCATTTGTCATCCTAGAAGATGGCAGCGAGCGCACTTACGTGACTCAAAGTGGTTTGGTTGGTCAAAATGGTCCAGACGCTTCACCAGAAGGTCGCCCAGTTTACCAATCTGAGAAAACGGCTTACTCCTTAGCAGATGGTGAAGATTCTCTTGATGTGAACCTGTACTACACCGACGCAAAAGGCGTGAAATATACGAAAACCTTCCGCTTCATGAAAGGTAAATACCGTATTCGCCAATTGATCACCGTAGACAACACATCATCAGATACTTGGCGCGGCAATCTTTTTGCCCAGATCAAGCGTGACAATACGCCAGATCCAAGCAAAGCAACTAGCATGGGCCTACAGCCTTATCTAGGTGGTGCTATTTCTGATGAGCAAACCAAATACAGCAAGGTTTCTTTCTCTGACATGGAAGAAGAGCCAATTAAAACAACCACAACCAAAGGTTGGGTTGCTGTACTTCAGCATTACTTCGTATCTGCTTGGATTCCAGAGCAAGGTCAAAAAGTCACCTTACAAGCTCGTACTAATGGTGACTTTAACATCATTGGATTCACTGGCACGCCAGTAGAGATTGCACCGGGTAAACAAGGTACATTGAGCTCGACTTTTTATGTTGGTCCAAAACTTCAAGACCACCTTGAAAGTACAGCAGAAAACCTTGACCTAACCGTAGATTATGGTTGGTTGTGGTGGTTGGCTAAGCCGCTATTCTGGTTGCTGACTTTGATCCAATCTTTCGTTATTAACTGGGGGATCGCGATTATCTTGGTCGTAGTCTGTGTAAAAGCAGTTTTCTTCAAGTTATCAGCGACAAGCTACCGTTCAATGGCGAAAATGCGTAAATTCGGACCAGAAATTGCCAAACTGAAAGAAAAGTATGGTGATGACCGTCAGAAGATGTCGCAAGAAATGATGGCGCTTTACAAGAAAGAAAAAATTAACCCTCTGGGTGGTTGTTTGCCTATCTTGGTTCAGATGCCAGTTTTCCTTTCGTTGTACTGGGTATTAATGGAATCCGTTGAATTGCGCCACGCGCCATTCTTCCTATGGATTCATGATCTATCCGTGATGGACCCGTACTTCATACTGCCAATTTTGATGGGTATCAGTATGTTTGTTCAGCAATCATTGAACCCAACGCCTCCAGATCCAATGCAAGCGCGAATCATGAAGATCATGCCAGTGGCATTCTCCATCTTCTTCTTGTGGTTCCCAGCAGGTTTGGTTCTATACTGGGTAACAAACAACACCTTATCCATATTACAACAGTATGTGATTACAAAACGCATCGAAAAAGAAGCCTGATACTAAAAAGGCCCATGTTTCGATCAAAAAAGGCTTCCCATTGGGAGGCCTTTTTTACGTTTAGATTGCCATGCTTGTCTGGCTAACGGACAATGGCTAACAAACAAAAGTAATAACCTCAATTTATTTCCTTTTACCGCACAGAGTTTGATTATGACCGATTTCCAATACGCCACAGACCAAGACACGATTGCCGCACAAGCCACTGCGCCTGGCCGAGGTGGCGTAGGGATCATTCGTTTATCTGGCCCGAAAAGCCTTGCTATCGCCCAACAAATCGTGGGCTTTGAGCCTAAACCACGTTACGCCCATTACGTCCCCTTCAGAACAGCGAATCAAGAACAACTTGATGAAGGTATCGCCTTATATTTCCCAGGGCCAAACTCCTTTACTGGCGAAGACGTCTTTGAACTACAAGGTCACGGTGGTCCGGTCATTATGGACATGTTGCTAAGCCATTGTGTCGCTCTTGGGGCACGTTTAGCTCGTCCAGGCGAATTTTCCGAACGCGCTTTCATGAACGATAAGATGGACTTAACCCAAGCGGAAGCCATTGCTGATTTGATCGACAGCACCTCAGAACAAGCCGCAAAATGCGCACTACGTTCCTTACAAGGTGCTTTTTCAAAACGCGTAGACGAACTGGTCGAAGCCTTAATTCATCTGCGTATTTACGTGGAAGCAGCGATTGATTTTCCAGAAGAAGAAATCGACTTCATCGGTGACGGCAAAGTCGCCACAGAGCTAGCAGGTATCAAAAGCAAGCTACTCGAAGTACTCAAAGAGGCTAACCAAGGTGCCTTAATCCGCGAGGGCATGAGCGTAGTGATTGCAGGACGCCCAAATGCGGGGAAATCCAGCTTGCTAAACGCCTTATCTGGCAAAGAATCCGCCATTGTCACCAACATCGAAGGCACCACTCGTGATGTCTTGCGTGAACATATTCACCTAGATGGCATGCCGCTGCACATTATCGATACAGCAGGCTTACGCGACAGTCCAGACGAAGTAGAGCGCATTGGTATTCAGCGCGCCTGGGACGAAATCAGCAAAGCCGATCGCATTCTTATGATGGTCGATAGCCAATCGATTGATTCAAAAGACCCAAGCGAAATATGGCCAGAATTTATGGAAAAACTTGGTGATACCAAACATCTAACTTTAGTGCGTAACAAAGTCGACTTAACCAAAGAAAGTACTGGCATAGAGATGATCTCAGGCGTCTCTGTGGTCTCTCTATCGGCAAAAACAGGTGAGGGCGTTAACGACTTAACTGAACACCTAAAAGCCGTCATGGGCTTCGACAGCACGACTGAAGGAGGCTTTATCGCTCGTCGTCGTCACATAGAAGCCCTCAACAAAGCCAACCGCTTTTTAGACGCAGGCTACGAGCAACTGCACGGCTACGGCGCAGGGGAGTTACTCGCAGAAGATCTCAAAGAAGCCCAGCAAGCATTAAGCGAAATAACCGGTGCTTTTACCAGCGATGACCTGCTAGGACGTATCTTTGGCTCGTTTTGTATTGGTAAGTAAAACCATGGTCACACCTCGCCCGTGATGGTGTCAGGATCATAGAGCTCTCTTGGTAGTGGTAGTCCCCCTTGTGCATCTTGGCGCAGTGTTCTGATGTCGCGCGCAGGGGGCGCGCCAAACAGCCGAGAATACTCTCGGCTAAATTGTGACAGGCTCTCATAACCAACCAATAAAGCGACAGCGGTGACACCACCCAGCTCAGTGAAGAGCATTCTGCGAGCTTCATATAATCTAATCTGCTTTTGATACTGAAGAGGTGACAAGCCAACCGTCGCCTTGAAGCGTCGATGAAAAGCCGACGGGCTCATATTCACTGTCGCCGCAAGTTCTTCCACCCGAAATGCCGTAGCATAGTGTTTGCGAATCCATGTAATAGCATTCCTAATTTGGAAAAAACGATCATCGATACCGGCTATTTGTCGTAATACCGCACCTTGCGGGCCGCGCAACATTCGATACAGGATCTCGCGTTCGATCAGAGGTGCAATTAAGTCAATATCTTGTGGATGATCGCTAAGGCGGACCATCCTGAACCATGCATCAGCAAGATCCTCACTCACTTGATCAATGCAAAAACCTCTCGTCTCTGACAGGCTCAAAGGGCTATCCATCTCGCACAAAAGCTCCGTGACTAAAGCTCGGTCAAGAGATAAGCGCAAAGCCAAATAGGGTGCGGCCGGGCTCGATTCGACCACTTCTGCAATCACCGGCAGTTCGACCGAGGTAATAAAACTTTGCCCTGCACGATAGTCGACGACTTGATCTCCGATAACAATTCTTTTGCTACCTTGCAGGATTAGGCTAATCAGGGGTTGATATATTTCAGGAAAAAGCTCGGTCGGTTGGCAAACCTTGAGAATGTCCAAACGAGGTATCTGAGTTTGGGTAAGCAAGGATGTCGCACGCTTTTCTACAAGCGATTTTAGTTTTTCAAGGGAATGATTCATACCACTCTTTCTAGCATGGCTTACATGGCGCATCAATAAATTAAGCAGGAATGTACATTTTATAGATTGGAATAGACACGCGACAGTTTCACCACGCAGTTATAAATACCACTTCACGTCTTTCAGATAGGAAATACGCTATGCAAATTAAAAATTCAGTCGTGCTCATTACAGGGGCGTCATCCGGTATTGGTGAAGCGACAGCACGCGCCGTCGTTCAAGCTGGCGGTCGTGCTGTATTGTTAGCAAGACGCCAAGATCGGCTCGACGATTTAGCAAGAGAGCTGGGCGAGGATGTTCTAGCCTTACCCTGCGACGTCACTAACTCTGCCGAGGCTCAAAAGGCAGTCCAAATAGCACAAAAGAAATATGGCCGAATCGATGTCTTAATCAACAATGCAGGACAAGGTCTATATGGCGCAATTGAAGACATCGGCATTGACGATTTTAAGCAACAGCTCAATCTAAACACGATCGCACCACTAATTATGATGCAAGCGGTCATCCCCCTGATGCGCAAACAAAGCGCTGGATGCATCATCAATGTGAGTTCAGGCGCGACCTTAGCAACGTACCCAGGTTCGGCGGCTTATACGAGTTCAAAGTCAGCCCTTAACATGATCTCAAAAGTGGCCCGGCTTGAACTAGCGGATGCTGGAATCACCGTATCCTTGATACATCCCTTCATGACAGCGACCGAATTTTATGGCTCAGTAAAATCCGGCCTAAGCGCCTCAAGAGAACAAGAAGCAGGAGCCGTAACGATCGCTCAACCACCATCATTGTCCGCACAAATGATCATCAATCTAATAGAGACGGGCGATGAAGAGACGGATCTCGTTCCAAAAGAATACGGTGGAAGTTTCGAGGGCTAAAAGAATTTCGTAAATAGAAAAAATAGCGTATTCCACGCTCCAAGTTATTGGACTTAGAGCGTGGAAATGCCTTTTAACCCACGGTCATTTTGACTTTTGGGTAGCGGACTTTTTTGCTTCTTGGGCTGGCGAGGAAGTAAGCGAGCGTCAGTGGCCCAAGACGGCCGATGAACATCAAGAAGATAATGATGCCTTCTCCAGTGTTACTCAATGATCCGGTCAAGCCACGAGAAAGGCCAACAGTGCCCAATGCCGACACGGCTTCGAACACCACATCGATCATTTGCGCGTGTTTTTCACTCACCAACAATACAAATATAGCCAACCAAGTGACACCGATAGAAATCATGCTCAAGGCCAGGGCTTTGCTGATCACTTCCTTAGGAATTTCGCGCTTAAACACATTTACTTCGTCATCACGGCGCAGGTAAGCGTAGGTTGCTAAGACCAGCAACATAAAGGTTACGACCTTGATGCCGCTGGCGGTACTCAAGGACCCACCACCAATGAACATCAGCACCAACATCAGTGACGTCGTCGCGTCTCTTAGTTCTTCAATAGCGAGAGTATTAAACCCAGCCGTACGCGGTGTCACTGCTTGAAACCAAGACGCCAGCCACTTGCCCGTTTCACTTAATGGACCCAGAGTATTCGGATTGCTGTATTCAATAAAATAGATGGTCAGCAAGGCCACAAGGTTAATAACAATGGTGCCAGTAATCATCATTTTGCTGTAGGGCGAAAGTCTCGCCCAGCGGCGATTTTTCATCAAATCAATCCATACGGAAAAGCCCAACCCCCCAATGATAAACAAACCGCTGATGGTAAAATTCACAATAGGATCGGCCACATAGGGCATTAAACTCGCTGAGGAGAGCGCAAAACCAGCATTATTAAAGGCGCTAATGGTGTAGAAGAAACCATGGAATAAACTGGTTTTCCAACCTAAGGTATCACTCCAGTGCAGCGCGAGAATTAGCATACCGATGACTTCGACAATCAAGGAAAACAGCAATACCGACTTGGCCGTAGAGACGATGCTAGAGGCGTCTGTTTGATTAAATGCTTCTATGGCTACCGTGCGCTGTAAAAAACCAATACGACCGCCCAGCGCGACGAGAGTGACAATAGCGAAAGTCATTAAGCCGAGACCGCCGCATTGGATCAAAAGCGCAATCACGACTTGCCCAAACGAAGTAAAAGCAGTGCCTGTGTCTTCGACAACTAAACCTGTCACTGTAACTGCAGACGTGGCAGTAAAGACACTGTGTAACCAAGAAATCGGTTGTGTGGTGGCAATCGGTAATTTAAGCAACAAGGTACCGATGATAATCAGTAATAAAAAACCACCACATAAAATCAAAGGTGGTGCCGCCATGATTTTTTTCGCCGCTTTTGGATGTCGCTCTATGGCGGCAACCGCTGGGTCCCAATTCACCATCTTAAGCCAACCTTGGCGCGATATGTTTTAGTTCACTGCGAGGGCCACACAGCAACAAGATGTCTTTCTCTTTTAGAACAAAGGCTTTATCTAAGTGCAAAAACGTCTCTTGCTCACGTTTAATCATCACAGCATCGACTTTGCCTTTTGTTGGGTCTAAAACATCCCCAAGAGGACGTCCGTTTAGCTGTGGTTTGATATGAATCTCCACCACGTATAAACCATGCCCAATAGACAAATAATCGTTCACCATTGGGTAATTCAGTGCCTGTGCAACACGCACACCCATTTCTTCTTCAGGATGAATAATTCGTGACACGCCAAGTTTAGAGACAATAGTATGATGGGCGCGGCTACTGGCTTTGACCCAGATTTCTTTCACACCAATCTTTTTCAGCGCCAAGATGCACAACAGGCTGGATTCCATGTCCTCACCAATGGCCACCAGCACAGCGTCGCTGTTAATTAGGTCGAGCTCTTTTAACGCGTTTTCGTCGGTGGAGTCACAAATCATCACTTGGGTGAAATCATCGACATACTTTTCAGCAATTTTCGAATCTCGATCTACACCTGTAACCGTATGGCCTAAATAAATAAGCTCCATGCTTGCTGCAATACCAAAACGCCCTAAACCAATCACCGTGAAATGCGCCATATTGATTACCTTTTATTTATGCCTTTTAAGAGTTTTTTGCTGAGTTAACGATCGAATAACAATCGATAACCTAGACCTGGTTCCGTTTTGATAACACGCTGATCATTGGCATTATCATTGAGTTTTTTACGCAACTGACTGACTAAAATCCGTAAATAGTGCGAGTCTCGGGTATGGGTTACCCCCCAAATTGTTGCCAGTAACTCTTCTTGCATAACCAGTTTGTCAGGCGTGGTCATTAACATGCGTAAAAAGGCGAATTCCTTCTTGGTTAACGCTAAAGGAGAACCCTGTAACCAAGCCTGATTGGTGCTGATTTCTAACTTAATATTACCTGTTTCTAGGACATCAGCCGGTGAGTGGGTATTCACTAAATCTCGTAATAAAACTTTCACTCGGACAATTAATTCGCGAATGCCGAAGGGTTTGCTTAGGTAATCATTTGCGCCCGCTTCAAGCAGCCGAATCTTTTCATCTTCTTCATCTCGGGCCGTCAAAATGAGAATAGGTGTACTGCTGGTGGCTCGAACATAGTTGACCAAATCCATACCGTCGCCGTCTGGCAAGCCTAGATCTAATATCAATAAATGCGGTGGATTATGCTCAATGGACTGTTTCGCTGCGCTAATGGATTCAGCACCGAAATACTCAAAGCCTTCAGCCGCTAATGAAATCCGAATAAAAGTATGGATTTGGGACTCATCATCAACCACCAAGATTTTATAAGAGGTCATGATGCACTACCTTTTTCGTTAATCGACGGCTCAGCGCACGCAGGCAAGCCGATACGAATTAAACAGCCTTGCTCGACGGGAACGGATTGAATTGAACCATGATGAGCCGCAATAATGCCTTTTGATACCGCCAAACCTAAGCCTGTGCCGCTGTCATTTCGCTTGAAAGAGTCGACCGAGTAAAACAACTCAAAGACAGTCTCAGACTGGGCTGAACTAATGCCAACCCCTTGGTCTCGTACATCAATAACAACCAGAGAACGTCTGTTATCTGTAACTAATGTTTTTATAGAAATGATGACAGTTTTATCTATTGGTGAATATCGCAATGCATTATCGATAACGTTAAAAACTGCCTGCTGAATAAGCGAAGTACTCACAAAAACCAGCGGCAGCTTATCGTCTAACTGCAGAATTAAACGAGATTTTTGCTCACTAAAACGATCCATAACAAGATGAATAATGGCAACAGCAGATTGCTCAGACATTCGTGGAACCACAACGCCATGGTGCAGTTTTGTCGCTTGTAGCAGATTTTCAATGTATTGATGAAGTCGATGGCTTTCGATGGTAGCGCTGTCTAATAGCTCTTGCTTTTCCTGCTCCGAGAGCTTATCCATGTATTCTTTTAGTGTGCTCAAGGTACCAATAATGGTCGACAGCGGTGTGCGCAAATCATGAGAAACCGACAATAAAATACTGTTACGCAGTTGCTCTTGTTTTAATTGGTTTTGCTGATATTGATATAACTCAGCCAGCTTACTGGTGATCACCGCCACCAGCAAAAACACCAGCAAATTCACCATGTCATCGCCATTAAACATCTCGAACGAATAACGCGGAACGGTAAACAGGAAGTTAAAACATAAGGCTTCAAGTACAGCCACGCCATAGACCCAACGGGAACGACAGGATAAAGCGACCACCACCACAGCCAGTTGCAAGATCAGCAACACCGCAATATTGGATCCAAGCCAAATATCTAATCCATAGCTGATTAGCAAAGCCGTGCTAATAGCAAACACAACTAAATAATGAGAAGGGATGGTTGGTGTTTTCATTTTCATAGTGTCGCTTGTCAACGCCTTTTAAGTAAGGAAGGGCACAAGCAAGACTGTAGCAAAGGGCGGAGGTATTGGCGCGTAAAAAAACCGTAACGTTTTCATTCGCTATAAGATCAACTATCCAATCAAATCACCTGATTGGATAGTTGAGGTAATATTATCTAGTACCCGTCAATGAAGCAGAAAATATAGTTATGAAGCCTTAACATTTACCAATACACGACCACGTACCTTGCCACCAAGTAGCTTATTAGCCGTTTCTACCACATCTTCCAAGCCAATTTCTTCGCTCATGCTGTCAAAATCCTCTGGCTGTAGTAGTTCACTCAAACGTTGCCATGCTTCAATGCGGTCAGCTAATGGTCGCATGACGCTATCTATGCCAATCAGCTTGATACCTCGTAAAATGAAAGGCGCTACAGAAGCAGGGAAGTCCATGCCTTGTGCTAAGCCGCAACACGTCACCACACCGCCATATTTAGTAGTGGCGCAGGCATTAACTAAAGTGTGACTGCCGACACAATCAATGACGCCAGCCCAACGCTCTTTCTGTAAGGGTTTACCAGATTCAGACAGTGTATTCCGGTCGATGATGTCGCTTGCTCCAAGGCTTTTTAAGTAGTCGCTTTCTTCCATTCGTCCTGTAGAAGCAACAACGTGATAGCCAAGACGGTTCAGTAGGCGAATCGCAAAACTGCCAACGCCACCGTTGGCGCCTGTCACTAGAATTTCGCCAGAATCCGCCGTAACACCTTGTTTTTCAAGAGCAAGTACCGACAACATCGCCGTATAACCCGCTGTACCTATTGCCATAGAATGTTTAGCATCTATACCTTTTGGAAGAGGAATGAGCCACTCGCTTTTGAGTCGTGCTTTTTGAGCCAAACCGCCCCAATGCACTTCACCGACACCAAAACCATTCAATACAACAAAATCACCAACAGTGAAGCGTTCAGAATCACTTTGTAGCACTTTACCGACTAGATCTATTCCAGGCACCATAGGAAAAGAGCGCACAACGGGAGACTTACCAGTGATGGCTAAACCATCTTTGTAATTTAAGGTGCTGTAGTGAACTTCAACCAACACATCACCTTCAGGTAGCTGATCTTCCTGTAGTTCCACAACGGATGCTGTACTTTTTTTGTCTTCTTGCGTGATCAATAAACCTTTAAACATAAGTCCTCCAATTTTAGACCGATCGTCTATTTTTAGCTTATAAAAAGCCAAGTGGCTTCACTTGGCTATTGTTATTAGTCTGTTTTAATTTGAATTGCTTGGATAAAAAACGCCATGAACAAGCTTAGTGGTTGTGTGCTTTTGACTAATCTCGCCCGATGAACAGCACCTTCCCAGCCAATCCAGAATGCTTGAGAAATATCGTTAATATTGACTGTAAGATCAATTTCACCTTGTTTTTGACTTTCTAATAAACAGGTCGCCACTCTTATTTGCCAGCTTTGATAGGTTGCTTGCAGTTGCTCTCGAAACGTCTCAGAAAGCAGACTGGATTCTTGTTCTAAGTTACCCACTAAACAACCACGTTTAAATTCGTGCCGGACAATGCCGTCTTGGGCATCTTGGGCAAAGCGCTGTAATCGTTCTAGGGGAGAAAATGACTCGTCCAATAAGAAACCATCTAATTTTGCTTCAAAATAACGACGATAACGCGCTAAAACAGCCAAACCAAAGGCTTCTTTACTCGGAAAATAATGATAGAAAGACCCTTTTGGCACTCCGATAGATTTTAAAATCGGATCAATGCCGCTGCGAATAAAGCCAGATTCTGTCAATATTTGCATTCCAGCTCGTAATAAAGCGTCGCGTGTATCTAAAGCGTCTACTGACGTTTTTTTTGGCCGCCCTCGACGAGGCTTAATAGGGAGGTTAGTGGCTGGATTGGATTCCGAGTGCAATGTCTAATACCTAAGCAATAAAATGGTTGTCCATTAATTTAGACCACTCGTCTATTTAATTCAAGAAAGTTAGTTCAAGAAAGTTAGTTCAAGAAAGTTAGTTCAAGCAAGCTAATTCAAGAAAAGGCTAAAAGTCTCATATTACGGTGTCTTCCCTTAATTTGTCTTTTGTCGGCGGCGCGCCAAAATAGCGTTTGTAGTCCCGACTAAACTGATGAACGCTTTTATAACCAACTTCTAGAGAAATTTGACTGACATTCAGGTGACCTTGACTTAACAGCATTTGTGCTTTCAATAGACGTAAACGCTTCAGGTACTGTAATGGAGACGATCCTGCGATGTTTTTAAAATGATGGTGGAAGCTTGAAACGCTCATGTTGGCATCGTCTGCAAGCTGTTCCACACGGACTTCTTGATCCAGCTGCTGATGCAGTTGTTTGAGGGAATTCACTATCAGCGAAAAGCGTCCTTGATTAAGCACCAAGGCACGTAACGCATCGCCTTGTGAACTTTGTAAAGCTTCAAAAATAACTTCTCGAACCCGACTCTGTCCCATGATTTTTGCGGTATATGGATCATGTAAGGCTTTGATAAGACGAGAGACAGATTCAATCATATCATCACTCATTGGGACGGATGACATGGAAAAGTTAGATACAGATGGATTTGATGTATATTCAGAAGAAACAGAAACCAACTCGGATAACACAACAGGATCGATATCAATAGAGATCCCCAAAAGCGGTTCTTGTTGGCTGGCAAAGGTTTCACATTCGAAAGGCAAGGGTAAAGTTTGCACCAAGTAGTGACTAGAGTTGTAGTGAATTTCACGATCGCCTAAATAGCCAATTTTACGACCTTGAACAATAATGGTGAGTCCAGGCCGATAAATAAGCGGCATTCTAGGCAAAGATTTTTCACACTTCATTAAACGAACATTGGCAATCAAGGTATCGCAGAAACCATCTTCTCTCACCAGAGGTTTGATCAAATCTACTAAATTTCTATCGCTCATATTTGATCCATCTGTCTATAAAAATCAATGAAGTTATTATCCATACAAGATTGTGTAGGAAAAGTTATGTTTTAACTATTTAGAGGAATAGGCAAAACAATAGCAAGAATGCACAACACAAAACACCAAAGCTTACTCTACACTAGGTAACACATATTTCATGTTCCAACACTGGAGTAACTATTTATGAGCCAAGCAAAATCTTATGCTGCACTCTCTGCAACAACCCCTTTAGCACCCTTTTCATTTGAACGTCGCGCGCTTCGTGAAGACGATGTAAATATCGACATTCTTTATTGTGGTGTTTGTCACTCTGATATTCATACGGCAGAAAGTGATTGGGGACCAAGTAATTACCCAATCGTTCCTGGCCATGAAATTGTGGGTAAAGTCACCGAAGTTGGCAGTAAAGTATCCAAATATAAGATTGGCGACATTGTCGGTGTAGGTTGTATGGTCGACTCTTGTCAGCATTGTTCCCATTGCGCCGCGGACTTAGAGCAATATTGCGATAATGGTCCAGTCGGAACCTATGGTGCTCACGATCTAATCGACGGAACTTTAACCTACGGTGGTTATTCAGATCACATAGTAGTGCGTGAAAAGTTCGTCTTATCTATTCCTCAGACTTTAGAACTGAGTAAAGCCGCTCCTTTATTATGTGCTGGTATCACAACGTATTCTCCACTACGTCATCACGGCATTAAGGCAGGCGATAAAGTCGGTGTTTTAGGAATGGGCGGTTTAGGCCACATGGGCGTGAAATTCGCAAAAGCCTTTGGTGCAGAAGTGACTATTTTCACTCGTTCAGAAAGCAAAATTGCAGAAGCGAAAAAACAAGGCGCAGATTATGTGATCGTTTCAACTGACGAAGCACAAATGAAAGCAGCCGCAATGACGTTCGACTATTTATTAGACACCATTCCCGTTCAACATGATTTGAACCCGTACTTGGGTTGCTTAAAAGTCGATGGAACGCACATTTTAGTCGGTCTTATCGAACCAATGGAACCAGCGGTTCATGCGGCCAACTTGGTGATGAAACGTCGTGTACTCACTGGTTCTTTGATCGGTGGTATTGCAGAAACACAAGAAATGTTGGACTTCTGTGCAGAGCATAACATTGAATGTGATGCTGAGATGATCAATATCCAGGATATCAACCAAGCTTATCAGCGCATGAAAAAAGGCGATGTGAAATACCGATTCATTATCGATATGAAAAGCTTGAAAGAAGAAGCTTAACCTCGCTTTATAGCTTCTTACCTTAAAAAGCGCCTTTGATAGGCGCTTTTTTTTGCTCTATTTTCTATCACGGTCCAGTTTGATAACTAAAAAACGCAACAGGGCGAGGGCGCTAAGGCCTGTAATCAACTCGTTTTCTTCTTAACCACGTCGCCACTGCACAAAAAACTTCTCTCCATTGTTTCATTGAATGCCGATATCGCTTTTGATAATTCAATACAAGCCACTCTCTCAAATATAGCCTCATCCTCATTTGTCGCTTTATACAGCGAAGATGATCATAAAAGCAAAATAGTTACTCACAGGTAGATTTTTTCAAGATTGTCTTTCTTTCTCCACAATGGCTCGAACATCAACAAAAAGCAGGATCTAAGGTAATTATTCACACTGTCTATCTAGAAAAAAACGAAAAATATAAAAATTTTATTTTTTTGCTTGTGGATTATTTTTTTTATAAAAAGGGCTTTTTTTGTGGGAAAAAATACAAAAAACCATAAAAAACAACAAGTTAAAGTATTCAGAAAACAAAAAACAGCTTGTTGATAAGTATGGTGATAGCTTGATAGGAAGTTTTGCACAGTTTTTAACAACTTGGGCCTTAAAAATCGACTCTGTATAAGTCCCTATTTTATGCACAGGTTCAGGTTATCCACACCACAAGATAACCAGCCCAGTCTTAACAAGATGTTATCTTTATAAACACTTAATAATTATGGATTTTTTATCTTTATACACAGAAATTAGCTTGCTATATAAACATAACAAACATAAAAGACCTTATATACTTACTTAAATATATTAATATTGATGACCGGGTTAAGAGAGTTTCGATCTCTTTCTTTTTGGAAATTAGCCTATATACTAAGCGGCCTCAATCGATGATTGATCGTTTTTTATTCATTTTATTTAGTAATACCGAGGTTCCTGTGGATTTCCCAAGTCGCTTTGATGTGATTGTGGTTGGTGGCGGACACGCTGGTACAGAAGCAGCTTTAGCAGCAGCTCGTATGGGCGTTAAAACTTTGTTACTTTCTCACAACATTGAAACTTTAGGACAAATGTCCTGTAACCCCGCCATTGGTGGCATAGGGAAGTCCCATCTGGTTAAAGAAATAGACGCTTTAGACGGCGCTATGGCATTGGCCACAGATCAAGCCGGGATTCAGTTTCGTACTTTGAACTCTCGTAAAGGACCTGCTGTTCGAGCCACACGAGCTCAAGCTGATCGCATTTTATATAAAGCGGCTATTCGTCATAAGTTAGAAAACCAAGAAAACTTATGGCTTTTTCAACAATCGGCTGAAGATCTGATTGTTGAAGATGGTGCTGCTCGTGGTGTGATTACTCAAACAGGTATTCGCTTTAATAGTAAAACCGTTGTTTTAACGGCCGGTACCTTTTTAGGTGGCGTTATCCATATTGGCTTACAAAACCACTCAGGTGGTCGTGCCGGTGATCCGCCATCCATAGGTTTAGCGCAAAAGCTTCGTGCTTTGCCATTTCGCGTTGATCGCTTAAAAACGGGAACGCCACCTCGTATTGACGCTCGTACTGTCGATTTTTCTCTGATGCAAGCACAACCTGGCGATGATATTGATCCAGTTATGTCATACATGGGCAATCGCGCAATGCACCCTCGTCAAGTTGAATGTTTTATCACTCATACCAATGAACAGACTCACGATATAATTCGTGCCGGTATGGATCGTTCACCAATGTATTCTGGCGTTATTGAAGGTATTGGGCCTCGTTACTGTCCTTCTATTGAAGACAAAATTGTACGTTTTGCCGATAAGAACTCCCATCAAATCTTTATCGAGCCAGAAGGTTTAACGACGCACGAACTGTATCCGAATGGAATTTCGACGTCTTTACCGTTTGATGTACAGATTGAGCTAGTACGTTCTATGAAAGGCATGGAAAATGCCCATATTACTCGTCCTGGTTATGCTATTGAGTACGATTATTTTAATCCTCAGGATTTAAAATATTCATTAGAAACCAAACACATGCCTGGTTTGTTCTTTGCAGGACAAATTAATGGCACAACAGGTTATGAAGAAGCTGGTGCACAAGGCTTACTGGCTGGTCTAAATGCGGCTTTGCTTGCACAAGACAAAGATGCTTGGACACCTAGACGAGATGAAGCTTATTTAGGTGTACTGGTTGATGATTTGATCAGTATGGGGACAAAAGAACCCTATCGCATGTTTACTAGTCGTGCAGAATATCGTTTGATCTTGCGTGAAGACAATGCTGACATGCGTTTGACTGAAAAAGGCCGTGAACTTGGTTTGGTTTCTGATGAGCGTTGGGCTGCCTTCTGCAAAAAACGTGAAGCGATAGAAGTAGAAACGCAACGTCTTAAATCGAGTTGGATTGTGCCAAATACGCCTGAAGCGGAAAGTATTAATCCAAAGCTTGAGACGCCAATTACTCATGAGTACAGCTTGTTAGATTTGCTTAAACGTCCGAACATTGTGTATTCCGATGTGGCGAATTTGAAAAATGCTCTTGATGAGCCTGTGGACGAACAAGTTTCTGAGCAGGTTCAAATAGCCGTTAAATACGCTGGCTATATTTCTCGTCAAGCCGAAGATATTGAGCGTCTACGTCGTCAAGAAAATACCGAGCTACCTGAAGATTTGGATTATACCAAGATGGAAGGTCTTTCGAATGAGATCAAGCAAAAGCTGACTCAACAGCGTCCTGCAACGCTTGCAGCGGCATCTCGAATCCAAGGTGTGACGCCTGCGGCGGTATCCTTACTATTAATTCACTTGAAAAAACGTGCGATTGCACGCAAAAGTGCCTAGAATCATCAGCCGATAATCCCTAATTGCTATCTTTATAGAAATGGATCGACTGTGACACACTTTGACACTATTCAAAAAGGCGCCCAACAAATGGGCGCTGCTCTATCTGATGAAACGATTCAGACTCTTGTAAAATACCTAGCCATGCTAGAAAAGTGGAACAAGGCTTATAACCTGACTGCTATTCGAGATGTAGAGCAAATGATTTCTTTGCATTTATTAGACAGTTTGGCGACTTTACCCTTTATAACCGGTGACAATATTATAGACGTAGGTACTGGTCCTGGCTTACCTGGTATGGTGCTTGCTATATGTTATCCAGAAAAACGTTTCACTTTACTCGACAGTAACGGCAAAAAAACCCGTTTTTTGACGCAAGTTAAGATGGAGTTGGGCATTCATAATGCCACTGTGGCAAATGAACGTGTTGAAAAACACCCTTACCAAGGGGAGTACGATCATGTCATTTCTCGAGCTTTTGCGTCTTTACAAGATATGATTAATTGGACTTTACCTCTCCCCAAAGAGACTGGTAATTTTCTAGCCATGAAAGGCGTTTACCCTAGTGAAGAAATAGCGGCGCTACCGAAAGAGGTTGATTTAGTATCTGTAGAGCCTCTTAATGTGCCAAATGTTCAGGCGGAGCGTCACATGGTAGTGATGACGCGTAAAGGATAAAACATGGCAAGAATCATCGCAGTTACCAACCAAAAAGGTGGCGTGGGTAAAACCACCACCTGTGTTAATTTAGCGGCGTCACTGGCGGCAATGAAGCGTCGAGTGTTATTAATCGATTTAGATCCGCAAGGTAATGCGACAACAGGAAGTGGTTTCACCAAAGAAGAGTTAGACACGAGCGTCTACGACGTATTGATTGGTTCTCATGGCGTAAAAGAAGTCATGAAAAAAAGCATGCCTGGGGACTACTGGGTATTGCCTGCAAATGGTGATTTAACTGGCGCAGAAGTGGTTTTACTTGATTTACCAAGTAAGGAAACTCGTCTGCGTGCTGGCCTGTATGAAGTCGATAATGACTTTGATTATATCTTGCTTGACTGCCCACCGGCATTGAATATGTTGACAGTAAATGCCTTAGCGGCTTCTCAAGGTGTATTGATTCCTGTGCAATGTGAATATTACGCATTAGAAGGGTTAACGGCATTATTGCAAACGATCAATCGTATTACGCAAGCATTAAATCCCTCTCTAGAGGTCGAAGGTATTTTACGAACCATGTATGATCCTCGCCCTAGTTTAACGCATGATGTTTCTAGCCAGCTTCACAAGCATTTTGGCGACAAGGTTTATGATACCGTGATCCCTAGAAATATTCGTTTAGCGGAATCACCAAGTTATGGGTTACCTGTGTTGCATTATGAAAAGCAGTCTCGTGGTGCTATTGCTTACCTTGCACTAGCGGGTGAGTTTATTCGAAAATCTGTTGCGTAATTACTGTTTAATAAGCGTAGTTTAATTCCAATTAGGGTTAATGAAATGACGATGAAAAAAAGAGGTCTAGGTCGTGGCTTAGATGCATTATTGGCACCACAATCAACGCCAACCAATGAGGCTGATAGTGGCTCTGATAGTGAGCAAATAAAAGGCCTGACTTATTTGCCTGTGGAATGGCTATCCAAAGGTAAATTCCAACCTCGTCGTGACATGAATCCTGCGCAACTTGAAGATTTAGCCGCGTCGATTCGTAATCAAGGTATTATGCAACCTATTGTGGTGCGACCAAACGGCCATAATCAATACGAAATTATTGCTGGTGAACGCCGTTGGCGAGCTGCTAAATTGGCGGATTTAACACAAGTCCCTGTTATTGTTCGTCACGTTGAAGACGCCGATGCTGTGGTTCTGGCTTTGATAGAAAATATTCAACGTGAAGACCTAAACCCCGTTGAAGAAGCTTTGGCTTTACAGCGTTTAGTCGAAGACTTTCATCTTACACAGCAAGAAGTTGCTGATACCGTTGGTAAATCTCGCTCAACTGTAGCCAATTTATTACGTTTGTTGGGATTAACTCCTGAAGTTCGTCGTTTACTAGAGCATGGTGATATCGAAATGGGCCATGCTAGAGCGTTATTGCCTCTAGAGCATGACAAACAAATTCAAGCGGCGTCACAAGTTGTTACTAAATCTTTGTCAGTTCGTGAGACGGAAAGATTAGTGAAAAACTTTCAAGTTGTTGAAAAAAATCAAGATAGTAAACCTTCCCTGCCAGATTTAAGTGCAGAAGCAGAGCGTGTTAGTCAAAAAATTAATGCGGCGGTAAAAATACAACCTTCAGCTAAAGGAAAAGGCAAGTTGGTAATTGAGTACCGTAACCCTGAACACCTAGAACTCTTGATTAGCGAACTGCTTGCAGGGAAATGAAGCAATTCGTGACAAATGCTTTTTTCTATCTAGACAAGATAGCTAGAAAATGATCTTGATAGCCAGTTTAAGTTGAACACAGCCGCCATTACCCATATAATGCCTCGAATTTTGTAAATCATCACATTGATTGCACTTTTATAGTGCGAAAAGAGAGTTGGGTAATGGAGACGAAAAAGCCACTAAGCGCGAGTGCAATTATTAGCGCTAAAAAGAAGGCTATATTTCGTTTCTTGTTATTACAATTATTGCTCACTTTTTTAGTTTCTTTGGGAATTTTTTACGTTGCTGGTGGTCTGTATGGGTACTCGTTTATATTAGGCGCCTTAACTAGCATATTGCCGAGTGTTTATATGGCTTGGCGAATATTTGGTTATAAGGGAACTCGCCCAGCAAAAGATGTCGTTAGATCATTCTATCGAGGAGAAGCCGGTAAGTTGGCTATGACAGTGGTTTTATTGTCGCTGGTTTTTCTTCTGATAAAGCCACTAGCTGCAGGGGCTTTTTTTGCAGGTTTTGGCGGTGCAATTTTGAGTCATTGGCTCAGCCCTATCGTGCTAAGAAATACTTAGTACGATAGGTAATAGGATTTTAATCATTGAGAGAGCGTGGATATAAGTATGGGTATTGAAAGTCCAACAGCTTCTTCATATATAAAGCATCACCTTCAGAATTTGACCTATGGTCAACATCCTGATGGAACATGGGGTCTTGCCCATGATGCTAAAGAAGCAGCAGATATGGGATTCTGGGCAATTCATGTAGACACCATGGCGGTTTCGATTGCTTTGGGTTTCTTGTTTTTATGGTTGTTCCGTAAGGCCGCAAAGAAAATTTCGACTGATACACCGTCAGGTCTACAAAATTTTGTAGAGCTTATGGTTGAGTTTGTTGATGGCAGTGTCAAAGAAACCTTTCATGGTAAGAGCAAGGTCATTGCACCTTTAGCACTTACTATTTTTGTTTGGGTTTTCTTGATGAACTTCATGGATTTAATCCCTGTTGACTTCTTGCCTGCTGTTGCTCAAATGATTGGCTCTTCAGTGTTTGGCGCTGATCCTAATCATGTGTATTTCAAATTTGTTCCAACAACAGACATTAATGCCACGTTAGGAATGTCTCTTTCTGTTTTTGCTTTGATTGTTTTCTACAGTATCAAAGTGAAAGGCATTGGTGGTTTTGTTGGTGAACTGACGTTACAGCCATTTGGCAAATGGATGATCCCTTTCAACTTATTGCTTGAAGGTGTTGGTCTACTTGCGAAACCTGTTTCATTAGCATTGCGATTGTTTGGTAACTTGTATGCTGGTGAGTTGATCTTTATTTTGATTGCTATATTGCCGTGGGGTCTACAATGGGCTCTGTCTGTGCCATGGGCGATCTTCCATATTTTGATCATCGTGCTTCAAGCCTTCATCTTTATGATGTTGACTATCGTCTACTTGAGTATGGCGCACGAAGATCACTAAGAGTGTGTTCTTTAAAGTAATAATTTTTTAAACCTTATCTAAAACTGTGAAAATGTAGGAGTTAAAATGGAAACTGTAGTTGGTCTTACTGCGATCGCTGTAGCCCTTCTAATCGGTCTAGGTGCCCTAGGTACTGCGATTGGTTTTGGTATTTTGGGTGGAAAATTCTTGGAAGGCGCTGCGCGTCAACCAGAAATGGTTCCAATGCTGCAAGTTAAAATGTTCATCGTAGCGGGTCTTCTAGATGCCGTAACTATGATCGGTGTAGGTATCGCATTGTTCTTCACTTTTGCGAATCCTTTTGTTGCTTTGGTCGCTGGTTAATATTCTGCAAAATATTGCGGAAATGATTTTTAAACG
This sequence comes from Marinomonas sp. ATLA20, assembly GCF_057180105.1. Lineage (NCBI taxonomy): Bacteria > Pseudomonadati > Pseudomonadota > Gammaproteobacteria > Oceanospirillales > Oceanospirillaceae > Marinomonas > Marinomonas sp. ATLA20. The sequence continues at coordinate 161,340 of NZ_JBXUKU010000001.1, read as the reverse complement.
ACTAAAAGCGAGGGTATTAGCGTGAACTTAAATCTCACACTTCTAGGCCAAGCTATATCGTTTGCCATTTTTGTCTGGTTCTGCATGAAATATGTGTGGCCACCAGTTATTACTGCGCTCGAAGAGCGCAGTAAAAAAATTGCAGACGGTTTGGAAGCAGCGAACCGTGCTTCACGTGATCTTGAGTTGGCACAAGAACAAGCCACTCAAATTCTACGTGAAAGCAAAGAGAACGCGGCCGAGATTATTGAACAAGCCAACAAACGTGCGAACCAAATGGTCGACGAGGCAAAAGAGCAGGTGATTGCCGATGGCAAGCGTCTGCGCGAAGCAGCTCAAGCTGAGATCGAACAAGACGTAATGCGTGCTAAAGAAGCATTGCGTGCTCAAGTGTCCGTTCTTGCATTTGCTGGTGCCGAGAAGATTTTGGGAGCCACCATTGACGAAAAAGCACATAGCGAGATCGTTGAACAGCTCGCCAAAGAGCTTTAAGCGAGGGTCTAATGGCTGAATTAAAAACAGTCGCGCGACCGTACGCGAAAGCGGTTTTTGAAGTTGCTAGAGAGCAAGGTCACATTGTTGAGTGGGCGGATATGTTGAACATATTGGCTGCTGTAACGATTGAACCTAAGCTTGAGAAAGCACTTGGAAATCCAGCTTTTAGTGCGGAAGAGAAGGCAAGCGCTCTAGCGGACGTTTGTGCAGAAGTGACAACAGAACAAGGTAAAGCATTTTTGCTAGCCCTAGCTGTGAATAAGCGTTTATCGCTTCTTCCTGCTATTTCTGAGTTATTTTTACAGTTCAAACTGAATTTCGAAAAAGCCGTAAATGTTGAATTTACGTCTGCATTTGAATTAACAGCAGAACAAACACAAGCATTAGCCGCTTCACTGGCGAAAAAGTTGGATCGTACCGTCAACTTAACCAGTGAAACAGACGCAAGCCTACTTGGTGGCGTGGTTATTCGTACGGGTGACTTAATCATCGACGGTTCAGTACGCGGTAAATTAGCGAAACTGGCCGAGGCGATAAACTCCTAGCGTTTCGTTAAATCGAAACCAGGGTTGAGGAATTTAGCATGCAGCAACTGAATCCATCTGAGATCAGCGAGATTATCAAGAAGCGCATCGAGAACCTCGATGTATCTTCTGATGCCCAAAATGAGGGCACAATTGTCAGCGTGGCAGACGGTATCGTTCTGATCCACGGTCTGGCAGATGTTATGTACGGGGAAATGATTGAATTCCCTGGTGGTGTTTACGGTATTGCTTTGAACCTAGAGCGTGACTCTGTAGGTGCGGTAGTACTTGGTAAATACCAAGACCTTGTAGAAGGTCAAAAAGTGAAATGTACAGGTCGTATATTGGAAGTTCCAATTGGTCCTGAATTGCTTGGTCGTGTTGTTGACGCATTGGGTAACCCAATCGACGGCAAAGGCGCTATCAATGCAAAACTAACGGATAAAGTTGAGAAAGTGGCGCCAGGCGTTATCGAACGTCAGTCCGTTGATCAACCTATTCAAACGGGTTACAAAGCCATTGACGCCATGGTGCCAATTGGTCGTGGTCAACGTGAGTTGATCATCGGTGACCGTCAGATTGGTAAGACTGCTCTAGCAATCGACACCATTATTGCTCAGAAAGATTCTGGCATTAAATGTGTGTACGTAGCGATCGGTCAGAAACAATCTACAATTGCTAACGTCGTGCGTAAGCTTGAAGAAGCTGGCGCAATGGAATACACCACAGTTGTAGCCGCTGGCGCATCTGATCCAGCAGCGATGCTTTACATAGCGCCATACACTGGCTGTACTATGGGTGAATATTTCCGTGACCGTGGTGAAGATGCGTTGATTATTTATGATGATTTGACCAAGCAAGCTTGGGCTTACCGTCAGATCTCTTTGCTTCTTCGTCGTCCACCAGGTCGTGAAGCCTACCCAGGTGACGTTTTCTACCTTCACTCTCGTCTTCTTGAGCGTGCATCACGTGTAAACGTTGATTACGTAGAGAAATTCACCAATGGTGAAGTGAAAGGCAAAACTGGTTCTTTGACAGCATTGCCAATCATCGAGACTCAAGGTGGTGACGTATCTGCATTCGTACCAACCAACGTTATCTCCATCACAGATGGTCAGATATTCTTGGAAACGAGCTCGTTTAACGCGGGTATTCGTCCAGCGATGAACGCCGGTATTTCGGTATCTCGTGTAGGTGGTGCAGCACAAACTAAGATCGTCAAGAAACTTGGCGGTGGTATTCGTCTTGCATTGGCTCAGTACCGTGAATTGGCGGCTTTCGCTCAGTTCGCATCTGACCTAGACGAAGCGACTCGTAAGCAGCTAGAGCACGGTAAACAGGTTACTGAACTGATGAAACAGAAACAGTTCTCTCCTATGTCTGTAGCTGATATGGGCGTAGTTCTTTACGCTGCTAATGATGGCTTCCTTGAAGATGTTGAAACAAGCAAAATTGGTAGTTTTGAAACTGCTTTGTTGAGCTATATGAACAGCGAACACGCTGATCTTATTGCTGACATTAACAAAACTGGTAATTTTAACGGCGAGATTGAAGCGACATTTAAAGCGGCAATCGAGAAGTTTAAAGCGACGCAAACTTGGTAATGAGTTTGGTGACTGGCGATTAAAGCTTGTCACCACTTTCTTGCAGTTTGTGAAATAACATTCTCACAAGGGCAGTTCTATTATGGCAGTCGGAAAAGAGATACGTACTCAGATTTCGAGCATTAACAATACGCGTAAAATTACTCGTGCTATGGAAAAAGTAGCGGCAAGTAAAACGCGTAAAGCTCAGGATCGTATGGCCGCTTCTCGTCCGTATGCGGAACGAATTCGCCAAGTAGTTGGTCATTTGGCCAACGCGAATCCTGAGTATAAACACCGTTACCTTACCGAACGTGAGGCGAAGCGTGTTGGTTATATCGTAATCTCTTCTGATCGTGGTTTATGTGGTGGTTTGAACGTTAACGTGTTCAAAAAAGCCATTAAAGATATGAAACAGTTCGCTGATTCCGGTGTTGAAGTCGACATCTGTGCAATCGGTAGTAAAGCGGTTTCTTTCTTTCGTAACTACGGCGGAAATGTAACAGCAGCTTTCACCGGTTTAGGTGATGCACCCAAAGCTGACGCATTAGTCGGAAGTGTAAAGGTGATGCTAGACGCATTTGATGAAGGTCGTATTGATCGTCTTTATGTGGTTTCAAATGAGTTTGTGAACACCATGACTCAAAACCCGACGGTTGAACAACTTTTGCCATTAAAAGCGGAAGAGAATACAGAGTTAAAGCACCACTGGGATTACATTTATGAACCAGAAGCCGTTGAAATTTTGAACGAATTATTGGTTCGCTATATTGAATCTCAAGTGTATCAGTCAGTGGTTGAAAACATTGCGTGTGAACAAGCAGCTCGTATGCTTGCGATGAAAAACGCGACAGACAACGCTGGCGATATCATTGATGAATTGCAGTTGGTGTACAACAAGGCTCGTCAAGCAGCGATTACTCAGGAAATTTCTGAGATAGTCAGCGGCGCGGCAGCGGTTTAAGGTATTTAGGTATTTAAGAGGATCCGAACATGAGTAGCGGACACATCGTACAGGTTATTGGCGCGGTAATGGACGTGGAATTCCCACGTGATAGCGTGCCAAAAGTATATGATGCCCTGACCATTGAGGGTAAAGAGTTGGTGTTGGAAGTTCAACAGCAACTAGGCGACGGTATTGTTCGTACCATCGCAATGGGTTCCACTGACGGTATTAAACGTGGCTTGGTTGTAGAAAATACAAACAAACCGGTTTCTGTACCAGTTGGTACTAAAACACTAGGACGTATTATGGACGTTCTAGGTAATCCGATTGACGAAAAAGGCCCAATCGGCGAAGAAGAGCGTTGGTCAATTCACCGTTCAGCTCCTTCTTATGCTGAGCAGTCTTCTAGCAACGAATTGCTAGAAACGGGTATCAAGGTTATCGACCTTGTTTGTCCTTTCGCGAAGGGTGGTAAAGTTGGTCTGTTTGGTGGTGCCGGTGTAGGTAAAACCGTAAACATGATGGAACTTATCCGTAACATCGCCATCGAGCACAGCGGTTACTCTGTATTCGCAGGTGTTGGTGAGCGTACTCGTGAAGGTAACGACTTCTACCATGAGATGACTGACTCGAACGTAATCGACAAAGTATCTCTAGTTTACGGCCAAATGAACGAGCCACCAGGTAACCGTCTTCGTGTTGCTTTGACTGGTTTGACAATGGCTGAGAAGTTCCGTGACGAAGGTCGTGACGTACTTTTCTTCGTAGATAACATATACCGTTACACGCTTGCGGGTACAGAAGTATCTGCATTGCTAGGTCGTATGCCATCTGCGGTAGGTTACCAGCCTACACTTGCTGAAGAGATGGGTGTTCTTCAAGAACGTATCACCTCTACTAAGACTGGTTCTATCACGTCTGTTCAAGCGGTATATGTACCTGCGGATGACTTGACAGATCCATCTCCAGCAACAACCTTCTCTCACTTGGACGCAACGGTTGTATTGTCTCGTGACATCGCATCTTTGGGTATTTACCCAGCGATCGATCCTCTTGACTCTACTTCACGTCAGCTTGACCCACTAGTTATCGGTCAAGAGCATTACGACGTAGCTCGTGGTGTACAGATGGTATTGCAGCGTTACAAAGAATTGAAAGACATTATCGCAATCTTGGGTATGGACGAGTTATCTGAAGAAGATAAGCAAACGGTTAACCGTTCTCGTAAAATCCAGCGTTTCTTGTCTCAGCCTTTCTTCGTAGCAGAAGTATTCACTGGCTCTCCAGGTAAGTATGTTTCTTTGAAAGACACTATTCGTGGCTTTAAAGGCATCTTGGATGGTGAGTTTGATGATCTTCCAGAGCAAGCGTTCTACATGATTGGTAGTATCGACGAAGCGGTCGAGAAAGCTAAGAAACTTTAACCATCACGCGTAGCAAAAGCGTTATTAAGCGCTTTTGCTAAGTATGACTAAGAGAGGCAACTTATGGCTATCACAGTACACTGCGATATCGTAAGCGCTGAACAAGAGATTTTTTCCGGTACGGTTCAATCTCTTGTGGCTGCAGGCAGCTATGGCGATTTGGGCATTATGCCTGGTCACGCGCCATTGTTGACAACTCTGCAACCAGGTCCTGTTCGTGTGGTTAAAGAAAATGGTGACGAAGAGGTAATCTTCGTGTCCGGTGGCTTCCTAGAAGTTCAACCGCACCGTGTCACCGTCTTGGCTAACACAGCCACTCGTGCAAGAGATCTGGACGAAGAGGCGGCACTAAAAGCTCAGGCACATGCTAAAGAGCTTTTGGCTAACCAAAAACCTGACGTCGACTACACTCGTGCGACAGTGGAACTAGCAGAAGCTATGGCCCGCTTGCGTACTATTCAGCAGTTCCGCGAGCACAAATAAGCGGCAATGTTGAGTTTGAAGTCAAAAAAGCAGCTTTCGAGCTGCTTTTTTATTGCCTGTTATTCGAGTGCAGTGTTGTTTTTTTAGAGCATCTTCCACAGGGTGTCAAAGATGATCTGTTGTGCCTTGGCGATGTCTTTTGATTCCAACACCACGGCAGAAGGGAAGTTATTACTCGCCAAAGAAATAATCGCACACTTTGGCGGATAGATAGCGATGTAGCTGGCGTCGACTGAACCTTCCGTTTTAATCCACTTTCGTTCCGACAACTGTGCTTCTTCACCACCATCCCCTAAAGCAATAACTTTTACGTTAATACCAAGCTTTACCCGCTGTTTTGTGTAGTTGGGAAACGGGCGATACAAAAAAGGACGAATCGGTTTAGAAGAAAACACACAATATTCTTTGTGGTCTTGTTGTGACACCACGTTTAAAATATCGCGTAAAACCCACTCTATGCCATCATCACCTTCGTAATAACGTACATGGGTTTGATGATAATCTGGTTGTTGCTGGTGCAAATTTGGAATGATGGTGTTTTTTAGGTTTTCTATGGTTTTGTCTAAGCGGTTGCGTTTTTCTTCCGCTAGATTCAACAGGATATCTGGATTTTCAGCGGTAAATAGCCGACGTTTGCCTTTGGGAAAATAGCTGACCACACCTTTGCTTTGTAGTTGTTTTAGCGACTCGTAGGCCGTTCCTCGATTGATGCCGCTGTGTTCGGCAATGTCTCTGATCGAAGAAGGTCCTAGTTTTAATAGGGTTTGGTAAAGTTGCGTTTCTCTTGGTGTCAAACCAAGCATTTCAAAAGCTTGTTGAATCATACGGCTCACAGTACATGATAATTATTTAGAGAATGTAGTCTGTATTTTCTAAGCTCACAGAATACACTTATTGATATAAAAAGCGCAGGACGATCTGGCTGCGAGGAGAGAAAAGTGACAAACGATCAACGATTTGGTGGTATACGCCGTTTATATGGCGATGCCGCGTATGCGTTTTTTACTCAAGCACACGTCTGCGTCATCGGCATTGGCGGCGTTGGCTCTTGGGCGGCAGAAGCCTTGGCACGTTCCGGTATTGGTTACATTACATTGATCGATATGGACGACGTTTGTATTACTAATACGAACCGCCAAATTCACGCTCTAGATGGCAATATTGGTCAATCGAAGGTCGAAGTCATGGCGGAACGAATCAAGTTGATTAATCCAGACTGCCAAGTTAATTGTATTGAAGACTTTATTACCCCCGAGAACATCACTGAGCTGCTTTCTGAGCCGTTTGATTACATTATTGATTGCATTGACAGCATTAAACCAAAAGCCGCTCTTATGGCTTGGAGTAAGAGCAACAAGCGTAAGGTCATCACTGTTGGTGGTGCGGGCGGTCAAATGGATCCAACCAAGATTTTAATCGGTGATCTCGCTAAAACCGAAAAAGATCCGCTCGCAGCTAAATTACGCAACTTTCTGCGACGTTATTACAACTTCACCCGTAACCCAAAGCGTCGCTTTGATATCGAGTGCGTGTATTCCACCGAGCAATTGAGCTACCCACAAGGCGACGGCACGGTTTCTCATCAGCGCTTAAAAGGCGATACAGAAACCAAAATGAACTGTGATACTGGCTTTGGTGCCAGTACCGCAGTGACGGCTTCTTTTGCGTTTGTGGCCGTGTCGAGAGTATTAGAAAAACTGGCACAGAAGGCGAACTAAATGACACCAACCACCATGACGTTCTTTGAGCGCTTTGAGGCCGATATTCTATCTGGCAAAAAGACCATTACCTTGCGTGATGGTGCTGAAAGGTACTATGTGCCTAACTCAGTGGTGACTGTGTCTACTTTCGAAGAGGGTCGTGAGTTTTGTCGTTTAAAAATAGTGTCTGTCGAGCCTGTCTTGTTTGATGCTTTATCGGATTATCATGCCGAGCAAGAAAACATGACGCTGGCTGAATTAAGGGAAGTGATTCAAGATATTTATCCAGGGATCCAACAGCTGTATTTGATCTCTTATCAGTTGATTGATGCATGACAGATAAACAGATACTGCTCATCTATGACAAAGAATGTCCTGCTTGTCATTTTTATTGCCAGATCGTTCGTATACGCCAAAGTGTCGGTGAACTAGTACTCATTGATGCGAGAGAGAACCCTGAAGTGTTGCAAGAAATCACTGCTGAGGGTTTGGACATAGATCAAGGTATGGTATTGAAGATGGATGGACTGCTTTACTACGGCGCGGATGCTATTCATCTTTTAGCTTTGCTTAGCAGTCGCTCTGGCTTGTTTAACCGCTTGAACTATTGGTTGTTTAGCTCCAAAAAAATCTCGGATATTTTGTACCCAATATTACGATCTTGTCGTAACGTGTTATTGAAACTCTTAGGTAAAACCAAGATTAATAACTTAAAACAGGGTGGTAACGAACGATTTTAGTGAGATGTTACTTTGTCTAAAATCGCCAATACACCATTGGTTCTGGAGCTGGTGAGGTAACTTGATAAATTAAGCTCTTCAAGCTCAGCTTTTAAATCTATTTGCTGAGTAGCTGTGAGTGTTTTCCCTTCTACTAAACTCAATATGGCGACTAGCACGCCACGCATGAGTTTGGCGTCGCTGTCGGCTTTGAAATGACGCAGGCCATCTTTTTCTTCAATGATGAGCCAAACTGCGCTTTCGCAGCCTTTTACTTTGTTGTCTTCGGTTTTTTCTTCAGCTGTTAAACGCGTTAGGGTTTTGCTTAGTGTTACCAAGGCTTTGAAGGTTTCTTCTTTACTACGGCAAGCTTGTAGTTGTTCTTTGATGTTTGCAGGCTTTTGTTGATTTAAAGAATCTGTCATTACTTGTTACTCATCATTTAATAAGTCTATGGCTTCTAGCAGTACGTCACAAAAGCGGTTGGCTTCTTCCATGGTGTTGTAGCAGGCAAACGAAGCTCGCAAGGTTCCAGCCACGCCAAGTTGCGCCATTAATGGATGGGCACAGTGGCTGCCAGCTCGAACCGCGACACCTTGGCTATCTAGGTAAGCATTTAAATCTAAAGTATGAATATTGGGTACACTTAGAGAAACCAAAGTCGTGTTTTTCTCTGGTGAATAAATATCGATGCCACCTTCTTTGTGAAGACGAGAATAGACATGAGAGGCGAGGGATTGCTCCCAAGCTAGCAAGGCGATACGATCCTGCGCGTTCAGAAAATCACAGGCCGTCGCCAATCCAATAACGCCTTCAATATGCGGCGTTCCTGCTTCCAAGCGATAAGGCAAAACATTGAATTCAGTCGCTTGGTATGAAACATGACGCACCATTTCGCCGCCAGTTTGGTAGGGCATCAAGACTTCCAATGCATGACTTTTGCCATATAACACACCAATGCCAGTTGGTCCGTACATTTTGTGGCCAGAGAAAACATAGAAGTCGCAATCCAGTGTTTGTACATCAACAGGGTAGTGCGCCACGGCTTGAGCGCCATCGACAAGAGTAAACGCGCCTTGTTGCTTAGCATGATCAAGCATGGTTTGCAGAGGTGTGCTGGCACCGATGGCATTGGAGATCTGCGTTGCTGCAAAAATACGTGTTCTATCGGTGAAATAGTGGCTGAATTCAGGTTCCCATTCGCCATTGGACGTTAATGGCAGAATACGTAATCGAGCGCCCGTACGAAAGGCCAATTGCTGCCAAGGCACAAGGTTAGCATGATGTTCCAAACTGGTAATGAGGATTTCATCGCCTTTTTCGATCAGGTGTTCTAAGCCAAACGCGACCGTATTAATGGCTTCGGTCGCGCCTTTGGTCCAAATCACATGGCTTTTTTCGGGAGCATTGATAAAGCTTGCCACAGTGTCACGAGCCTGCTCAAAGCGGTTAGTTGCTCGGTCGCTCAGGAAGTGTGCGCCGCGATGGACATTGGCGTTATAGCTGCGGTAATAATCTTGAATGGCATCCAATACTGATAAGGGCTTTTGTGTCGTCGCGGCGTTATCCAAATAGATTAACGGATGATCGTAAGCAGGCTGCGCCAAAATTGGGAATAGGTGACGAAGCGAGGAAGGGTCAAAAGCCATGGATACTCTACTTTATGTTTGAACAATGAGCTGATTTTAACCGATGATAGATTGATTAAAAGCGATGTAATCAGCCTTAAATTGATGAAATTGTACCTTAACCCCCATCAAAATCGTGAATTATTGGGCTTTTACTTGCGTTTTTTAAAGACAGCTATAATGATTGAGAACAGATACTAGATGACAAACTAGAAAAGGTACAAAACGGTGGCGGATTTTTTATATAAAGGTGTGGTGGATTGGTTTTTGGATCAGATGTCACAAGAGGCCATTGTGCCCGGTGACAAAATGCCATCCTTGCGAGCTTTATCGAAACAGTTGGGTCTTAGCTTAAATACGGTCATTCATGGCTATGAGTTATTAAGTGAAGATGGCTGGATCGAATCTCGTCCTAAATCGGGCTACTTTGTTTGTCATCGCAGCGAGACAAAGCCTGCGTTGTTACTGGCGGGTGATAACTTACGTGAGTTGGCTAATGACGGAACCAAGCCTGCTTGGTCGTGCCTAGCCCATCGTGCCGCTTTGGTAGATCAAAGTGACACCTTTTTAAGCCCTGCAGCACGTCAGGAAGACGTAAGCCTTCCTGTCTTAGGCAAAGGTCATTTGGCAGCCCGTGAAGCCGTTAGTGAGCATCTGAAAGGGCTTGGTATCAAAGCGCATGCTTCTCACCTTTGGCTAGGGTATTCGCCTCTAGCTATGTTCACTCAAACCGTGCAAACGCTGACTCAACGAGGCGATAGCGTTTTGGTGTTAACGCCTTGTGATCCCAGAATCACGACCACTTTGCAGAGTTTAGGGCGAAAGGTCATTGCACTTTCTGCTGGCGAGCGCGGTGTCGATCTTGATTTAGCGATTCGCTGCTTGCGTGATAAAGACATCTGCCTAATTGTCTTGCCGGGGCAGTTTTCGTTTCCAGCGGGTCAGTTGGTGAGTAATTTAAGCTTGCGTCGTTGGTTAGCGATTATCGAAGAAACCAAGTTACCAGTGATTGAGTGGGATTTGTGTTCGCATCTAGCGTATCGCGCGGGTTCGATGATGACTTACAAGTCATTGGATTCGTCGGATCAGATTGTTTATATCGGCGGCGTGGAATCAAAAGGTGTAGATCGCTCGGCAAGCTGGTGCTTGCCGGGTAAGCATCAAGCTTTGTTGGAAGGGGCTTTTTTAGGCGCAGATATGGCGTTGAGCGATGTTCAACAGGCCGCTTTGACTGATGCATTACAGCCAAATAGTAAGCGTTCATTAATTAAACGCGCTCGAGGCGTTTGGGCGAATTCAGAACGTGTTAAAGCACACCTTGAAACACGACTTGGTGAGCATGTTAGCTTTGCGGCCAGCAAGGGCGGAATGTCGCTCTGGATGCGATTGTCTAAGCCTTTAGACGTCGCCAGTATGACGGCTTTATTAGCCAGTTTTCGCCATGCCATTGTGCCTGGCGCGTTAGTAAGCCATGAAGCGGATGCGAATTACTGGTTAGCAGTGAATGTCACTTTGGACGATGTTGAGCCTTTGGCAAAAGCTTTGGCGGAGCATTTAGTCGTTGATGAAGTTGAGCCAGTTGCAGAGTCTGAAATAGTTGATGAGTCCGAAGAGCCTAGTATTGAAGAAACCGATGAGCAAGCTACAGAGACGCATGAGCAAGATGAGCCAGCCGAAGAAAACGAGCAAACAGAAGACATTGTTGAGTCGATAGAAAGCGATTTAGCGCAACCCGATTCTGAAAAGGAAACCAATAAGTCTCGTAACGCAACAACTGAGCCGCTCTACAATCCCATGCTAGATTTAATTAATCATGACTTTGGCTAAAAGTAGGTACAATCTATTACGATAAAAAAGGCGCTACGATAGCGCCTTTTTTATGGTATTTAGCATGCTTGAATGGTCTTTGTAATCTAGCGGAATTGGCGTGAGTTGATCGCCTACCAGCAAGGCTAACGATGGGAAAGAGTTCAAGCCAAGGTGTCGAGCTTGCTCTATTTCTTCTTCCAATAAACGCTTACTTTTAACGTGTTGCATGGTTTTTTTGAAACCGTCGGCATTCATGCCTATATGCTCAGCGCATTCGATGAGCGTGTCTAAATTTGATGGATTTTTAGCGTTTAAGTAATACGCCTCTTGGATGGCGTGATACATTTCTTCCTCTAGTCCTGTGTCTCTTGCGACATAGCAGGCTCGACATGCAGGATAAGTAGAGCGTCGTGGCGCGGCCGTTCTCCAAAAGTCGAAATTGAATTCTGTTCCCAGCGAGCTTTGAATATTCTGCCAAGTGCCTTCCAGTTTACTTTTCATCTCATCTGACATGGCCACATCGGAATCAATGGCAAGGCCACCCAGCATGGGTTGAATGGTTAATTGATCCGCATCGACTAGGTCTTGCAGTGCTTTTTGTAGCTTGGTCCAAGTAGGGCGGAATCCCCAACACCAGCTGCACATAGGGTCGTAGCAATAAATCAGTGTGGCCGTCATGGATAGCTCCTATTAAGGTAGAAAAAAGCGAGCCCATAAGGTAGCAGCCTTTTAGTTAGAAAACAGCAAGGATCAACCAACAAACAAAAACGATGGGTATAAAAAAGCGGCTTCAACACTCAAGTTGAAGCCGCTTTTTTTAAATCACATAATGATGACTAAATATTAGACTAGCCCTTTAAAATTGCGGCGATAGCATCACAAAGTGGTTCCATGTTGTCATGGGTCATGCCTGCTACGCTGATACGTCCTGAGCCAACAATGTAGATGCCGAACTCTTTACGTAGCTGAGCGACTTGATCTGGCGTTAGGCCAGAAAAAGAGAACATGCCTTGTTGTTTGGAAATGAATGAGAAATCTTGGCTAACGCCTTTGATTCGTAGGGTATTCACAAACAAGCTACGCATTTCATGAATACGAGTACGCATGGCTTTTACTTCGCTTTCCCATAGAGCAAATAGCTCAGGGTCATTCAGAATCTCGGCAACAACCGCAGAGCCATGAGATGGCGGGTTTGAGTAGTTGGTACGAATGCAGCGTTTGATCTGTGTAAATGTCGCTTCAGCTTGTTCTGCTGTTTCACACAAGATCGTCAAAGCGCCAACACGTTCGTTGTACAAACCGAAGTTTTTAGAGAACGAACTTGCGATTAGCATCTCTGGCACGTGTTCTAAGAAAGTACGCAAGCCCTGAGCATCTTCTTGCAAACCTTGGCCAAAACCTTGATACGCGAAGTCAAACAATGGCAAGAAGCCTTGTTTACTGCAAAGCTTAGCAAGTTGATACCACTGCTCTGGCGTTGGATCTATGCCTGTTGGGTTGTGACAGCAGCCGTGGAACAAGACTACATCGCCTTCAGGAATTTGAGACAAGCTGGCAAGCATGGCTTCAAAGTCTAAGGATTTACTGTCAGCATCGTAGTACGCATAGCTTCCAACTTCCAAACCGACGGATTGAAAAATAGCCTGATGGTTAGCCCAAGTTGGGTTACTGACCCAAATGGTTGCTTCTGGTAAATGTTTTTTAATGAATTCTGCTGCGACGCGTAATGCGCCTGTGCCGCCAGGGGTATGGGCTGTTTGAGCAAGCTGTTTGGTAATAATATTGTGGTCTTTACCAAATAAAAGCGTTTGCACGGCAGATCGATAAGCGGGTGCGCCTTCGATACTTAAATAGCTTTTGGTTTTTTCTTGAGCCAACAAACGTTCTTCTGCTTGTTTGACTGATTTTAAAATAGGCGTATTGCCTAGTTCATCTTTGTAAACGCCAACACCCAAGTTAATTTTATTGGGATTTTGGTCATTTTTATAAGCGTCATTCAGGCCAAGAATTGGGTCTGCTGGAGCAGCTTGGATTTGTTCAAACATGGTAACTCCCCAAGAGGGTTATTTTCTTTTTTTATTATGGATTAGAAGATATTAAAATCAGACTGTATGGTACTCCAACACGTGAGTAACCGCTATAAGTTGGAGAAAAAGGGCAAGAATTAACTGTATAAAATGTAGCTGCTTATTATAAATAAAGCCGCTTTTTTAGGCTGACAGAGTAGTGTCACAACACTTAGGTTGCTGAGAGGTGTGTTTTTTAGTGAAAAAGGTACATAGACCTAACCAAACAGCTAGGTCGTATTTAGTTCACTTTAAGTCTCAATCAATCAGGAGGAAAATTAATCGTCCCAGCCGTTTGAGATATCATGGTGCAGACGTTTTTCTTCTAAATGCTGTTCAATTGCACGTCTGGCTTTTAACATACGTGCTGCGTCTTCCTTTTGATTCCGTTCTTTTGTTTCGTTCTCCAAGCTAATGGACGCATGCATTATGTCGGTTTTTACTTCAGTTAATGTTTCAGCAAAATCGCTCATCGTTATACCCTTTTGGACGTTCGACGACATTGAAGTGCATAGATCACTGTCATCGACAGTTAAAAAAAGTCAAAATAGACAGACAACGTATTTTCAAGCTAATAAAAAACCCAAATAGATTAAAAATCAATCTATTTTTACGCGTTTTTTGTGACAAATTTATTAATTATTATGGCGGAATGTAATGGACGTTTCTTTTATCCTCGACTCATTGAATGACAAGCAGCGTGAAGCCGTTGCTGCGCCTCTGCAGAATAGCCTTGTTTTGGCTGGCGCTGGGTCAGGAAAAACCCGAGTCCTAGTGCACCGTATCGCATGGTTGATGCACGCTTACGAATTGTCGCCTTACAGCTTAATGGCAGTAACCTTTACCAACAAAGCGGCTCGTGAAATGCAAGGCCGTATTGAGCAGCTGGTGGGCGTTCCTCCTCAAGGCATGTGGGTTGGAACCTTTCACGGCTTGGCACATCGCTTATTGCGTGCTCATTGGCGTGATGCGGGACTAAAAGAAAACTTCCAGATTATGGACAGCGACGATCAGCTGCGACTCATCAAACGCATCATGCGAGAACTGAACATCGACGATACTCGCTGGCCGCCTAAGCAAGTGTCTTGGTTTATCAACGCACAAAAAGACGAAGGCCGCCGAGCGGCTCATGTGCCAGACAGCCATGACCCTTTTTCCAAAGGCATGCGCGAGTTGTATTACCACTACGAAGAAGCTTGTGAACGTGGCGGATTATTGGATTTCGGCGAATTGTTATTGCGTGCTCATGAATTGATGCTCAGTACGCCGGCGTTGCTACGCCATTATCAAGATCGCTTTCGTCATGTGCTGGTGGACGAGTTTCAAGATACCAACACGATTCAATACGCGTGGTTGCGCATCATGGTGGGCAGTGAAGGTACGATTACTGCGGTAGGCGATGATGACCAATCGATTTATGGCTGGCGTGGCGCGAAAATTGAAAATATTCAAAACTTCACCAAAGATTTTAAAGACGTTGGCACCATCCGATTGGAGCAAAACTACCGTTCAACCGGTCATATCCTGAATGCGGCGAATGGTTTGATCAAACACAACGACGATCGCTTAGGTAAGGAGCTTTGGACAGATAGCGGTGAAGGCGACCCTATTTCTCTTTATGCAGGGTTTAACGAGCAAGACGAAGCGCGTTTTATCATTGGCATTATCAAACAATGGCGTGACAAGGGAACGTCTCTGACGGACATGGCGATTTTGTATCGCTCCAATGCTCAGTCTCGTGTTATCGAGGAATGCTTAGTTAGGGAACAGATTGCTTATCGAATTTATGGTGGGCACAGATTCTATGATCGTCTTGAGATCAAAAACGCCTTGGCTTATGCGCGTTTGGCGTTGGATCCGAATGACGATGGTGCGATGGAGCGAGTTATCAACGTGCCGCCTCGTGGTATTGGTGAACGCAGTATTGGTACGCTACGAGAGTTTGCCCGTGACCATGGTTGCTCTATGTGGCAAGCAGCGCAAGAAATAGTACGTCAGTCCTTAATGGCAGGGCGCGCGACCAATGCCATCAAGGCGTTTTTGCATCTAATTGAAGGCTTGAGCACCACGGTGCAGCAGCCTGATTTGAATCTGAATGATATTTTCGAGCAGATTATCGAGGAAGCCGGCTTGATCCCTTTCCACGAAAAAGAGAAAGGCGAGAAGGGCGAAGCGCGTATCGAAAACTTGAAAGAGTTGGTTGGTGCGGCTGGCGGATTCAGTTGGAGCGACGAAGACGAAGAATTTAGCTCTCCGTTGATGGCGTTCTTGGACAAAGCGGTATTGGATGCAGGCGATGCGCAAGCGGACGAATACCAAGATGCCGTGCAGTTGATGACATTGCATTCGGCGAAAGGTCTAGAGTTCCCATTGGTGTTCTTAACGGGCGTAGAAGAAAACATCTTCCCCAGCAAGATGTCTTTCGAAGAACCTGGACGACTCGCTGAAGAGCGCCGTCTTTGTTATGTAGGCATTACCCGCGCAATGGAAAAGCTATACATCACTTACGCGGAATCTCGTCGTTTGTTTGGTAGCGAGTCGTTTAATAGCCCATCGCGCTTTATCAAAGAGTTGCCACCGGAATGCTTGGAAGAAGTGCGCCTTCGCTCGCAAGTAAGTCGTCCTGTGTCTATGCAGCGTCCAGATTACAACTTTGAAAAAAATAAACTGCAAAACAGCAATGTATTAAACAGTTACAAGGCGCCAGAAATCAGCGTCAACATGGGCGATCGAGTGAATCATCCGGTGTTTGGTGAAGGTTTGGTAATCAACTACGAAGGCCAAGGCCCACAAGCTCGCGTTCAGGTTAACTTCGACGACGAAGGCACCAAAT
Source organism: Marinomonas sp. ATLA20 (assembly GCF_057180105.1). Lineage (NCBI taxonomy): Bacteria > Pseudomonadati > Pseudomonadota > Gammaproteobacteria > Oceanospirillales > Oceanospirillaceae > Marinomonas > Marinomonas sp. ATLA20. The sequence continues at coordinate 145,130 of NZ_JBXUKU010000001.1, read as the reverse complement.
GGCTGGTGTTGTCGTTTGCTAAATTAGAAGTTTTGTAATTTATTGGACTATAACTTATTGATTTTTAAGTGTTGTCATATTGGTGTCACTGTAATGTCGTCACGGATGAGTGTTTGTTTCAGTAGGCTGAATGAAAACAGCAAGTAAGGATTATTAGGATGATCGTAAAAAAACTTAGACTCCAAAAAGGTTGGTCTCAAGAGCAACTTTCTCAACTGAGTGGATTAAGTATCAGAACGATTCAGCGTATTGAGAAAGGTCAACAGCCTGGGTTGGAATCATTGAAATCTTTAGCGGCTGTTTTTGAACTCTCTATTACAGACCTGCAAGGAGACACTGATATGACAACTCATGATATGGAAGAAAAATCGGCTTATGCCGTTAGCTCAGAAGAACAATTGGCTTTTTATCGTGTGCGCAAAATCAGAGGCTTTTACGCTCATCTTATGCAGTATTGTGTAATCATTCCGGTGTTATTCGGTATTAACCTGTTTACTAACCCTTCTTATATTTGGGCATTTTGGCCGATGTTAGGCTGGGGAATAGGCTTGGTTTTTCATGCTTTAAGAGTCTTTAACATCATTAAGCTGTTTGGTCCTGAATGGGAAAAGAAACAAGTGGAAAAACAGCTAGGGCGAAAGCTCTAGGTGATAAAAGCTTTTTTCTTTATTTTATTGTGCCCATCAATGCTTCTGTGTATTGAATGTTAATGGCAGTGTAAGTTGAAAAAGTAAACGATAAAACAGCTGTGCAGAATAGTTACAAGGCTCACAATCTCGCGTTCAGGTTAACTTCGCAAATGGCTGGTGTTGTCGCTTCTAAACTGGAAGTGCTTTAACTCTCCGGTAACACTGAGTCTTATTCCTTTGCGCCTGCTTCGCAGGAATAAGACTCAGCTTACCTTTGTAGTAGTATTGTTTTCTGTGTTTTCATTTCTTTCTACGTTCCCCACCTATTTCACTATTATTAAGCGGTATAACTGCGTAAATGCTTTTAATTACAGCAAATTTTTTTAATTAGATGTAGACTGTTTAGAGTTGTAAGTATTTAGCTGATAAGGAGTGTGACATGGCGATTCGTGTTGGTTTGATTGGTTTTGGTTTGTCGGGGCGGGTGTTTCACGCGCCGTTTGTGATGAATGATCCTGACATGACGATGTCGTATGTTTGCAGTTCAAAGGCGGATGAGGTGAGGGCTGTGCTGCCGGATGTGTCTGTGGTGTCGTCTGCGGAATCTGTGTTTGCCGCGCCTGATGTGGATCTGGTAGTGATCACGACGCCAAATTCTTTGCATTTTGAGCAAGCTAAAGCGGCGCTATCAAACGGCAAACATGTGTTATTGGAGAAGCCTTCGGTGACGAGCCTCGATCAAATAGAGGCCCTTTGTACGCTTGCGAAGCAAAACGGCTTGGTGTTTTGCGTGTATCAGAATCGTCGTTTTGATGGCGATTTCTTGCGTCTTAAAGCGCTGATTGAAAGTGGTGAGCTGGGCGAGTTGAAGCATTTGGATTCTCGTTTTGATCGCTTTCGTCCAACAGTACAAACCCGTTGGCGTGAAGAGCCGGGGGTTGGCACTGGAATCTTTTGGGATTTAGGTCCGCATTTACTGGATCAGGCTCTCAGTTTATTTGGCACACCTAAGTGGTTGCATGCCAGTATTGATAAACTACGTGATGGTAGCCAAACACACGATTGGTTTGAAGTAGAGTTGGGTTATGACGATAAACGTGTGCGTTTGGCGTCTACACCGTTTGAAGCGGGAGAAATGCGTAGATTTAATGCTCGATTCTCTCAAGGCGGCTGGCAATGTGTGGGACTAGACCCACAAGAAGAAGCGTTACGGTCGGGACAAATGCCATGGCAAGATGAATTTCCTTCGAAAGCCACTCAGCAAAGAGTTACGCGCTTTGTCGCACATTCACAAGATGATATTGAAAGCATTCAAGAAGCGGCTACACAAGGCGACTATGCCGCGTTCTATGCGCAATTATGTGACTCGATTCTTGGTAAAGGTGAGGCTCCGGTTGCCATGGAGCAGGCTTGTCAGTTGATTTATTTGATTTGTTTGGCGGAGCAATCCGCGGAAAGTGGTCAACGCATGTCTTGGAGTTATACGCCACACTTTGGAGCTGAGTAAAATAAGTCTCAAGAAATTGTAAAAAAGAGTTGAGCAAGGTTCCTACAATTCTTATCATCTTCTGCCCTTTTGCTGTTTTATGCGGCAAAAGGGCAATTTTTTGTCTGATCTTATAATAAAAAGGCAATAAAGGGCGGCATCTCGCTAATGCCTTTATTGATCCAATCTCCATGGATGGTGGTGCTTTTTCATCGCTTTCCCATGTCTCAGACACATTTCATCTAGATTGAACATCTACGTTGTTAAAAAGTAACTGGCTCCCTGAGGGAAAAAAATGCGTAATTTAATGGTATTGGGCAAATTGGCGTTTGCTGGTTTGTTTGCTTTGTCTTTGGCCGCTTGCGGCGGATCAGAGAAAGCCGAAGAAACGGCAAAAGTTGAGAAAAAAGTAGAAACGATTCACTGGAAAATGGTCACGACTTGGCCAAAAAACTTTCCAGGTTTGGGCACAAGTGCTGAAGAATTAGCGAAAAACATCACAAAAATGTCTAACGGTCGTTTAGAGATTAAAGTTTACGCGGCAGGGGAGTTGGTCCCTGCTATGGAAGTGTTTGACGCGGTTTCTCGTGGTACAGCACAAATGGGCCACAGCTCGGCGTATTACTGGAAAGGCAAAGCGCCTGCCGTACAGTTTTTCTCGTCTGTACCATTTGGTATGACGGCGCAAGAGTTTAACTCTTGGATTACTTATGGCGGTGGTTTACAACTGTGGGAAGAAGTTTACGCACCCTTTAATATCATTCCTATGGCGGCGGGTAATACTGGCGCACAAATGGGTGGTTGGTTCAACAAAGAGATCAACTCTCTCGCAGACTTCCAAGGCTTGAAAATGCGCATGCCAGGTTTAGGTGGCGAAGTGCTGAAGAAAGTGGGTGCTGTGACTGTGAACCTTCCGGGTAGCGAAATGTTTACCGCTCTACAAACCGGTACGATTGATGCAACGGAGTGGGTGGGTCCTTACAATGACTTAGCTTTTGGTTTGTACAAAGCTGCGAAATACTACTATTACCCAGGGTGGCAAGAGCCAGGTTCTGCTGTTGAAGCGCTGATTAATAAAGACGCGTTTAATGCATTGCCAGAAGACCTTCAAGAGATCGTTCGTTCTGCAGCACAACAAGCTAATCTGAATATGTTGAGCGAGCTAACAGCGCGTAATAATGCGGCATTGAAAACATTGGTCGATGAACACAATGTTGTGTTGAAAAAGTTCCCGAAAGATCTTTTGGAAGCATTGCGTGTGGCATCTGATGAAACTCTAAAAGAAGTCGCTGCTAACGATCCTATGAGCCAAAAAGTCTATGACTCTTTCACTGGATTTTTAAACTCTGTTAGCGAGTGGCATGATATTTCTGAGCGTGCGTTTATCAACGCTCGCGCAACCGACTAATGCTTTTCTTATTTATAGAATAGAGAATAAGTAATCTTGATAAGCCCTACTATCCATAGATGGTAGGGCTTATTTTATATTGCTAGCCTGATGTAACTCATCAAGTTAAGTCATTAATACTGAGTGTGATTCACTCTTTAATGGATAAGTACATGAATAAAATTAAAAAGTGGAATCAAGCCTTACTTGTCGGCTTGATAGTAGCAACATTGGCTGCTTGTGGTGGGACAGAAGAAAAAGAGACAGCAAAGACTGAGCAAAAAGTGGATGTTATTCATTGGAAAATGGTGACAACTTGGCCAAAAAACCTACCAGGAATGGGGACGGGGGCTGAAGCACTTGCGAAGAATATTACAGAAATGTCTAACGGTCGTTTGGATATTAAAGTCTATGCTGCTGGTGAGCTGGTGCCTGCACTAGAAGTGTTTGATGCCGTTTCTCGTGGTACGGCACAAATGGGCCACGGTTCGGCGTATTACTGGAAAGGAAAGGTGGCGGCTGCGCAGTTTTTCTCAACCGTACCTTTTGGCTTCAACGCTCAGGAGTTTAATGCGTGGATTGCCTATGGCGGTGGTTTACAGCTTTGGGAAGAAATCTACGCACCTTTTAACTTAATCCCCATGGTTGCCGGTAACGCAGGAGTGCAAATGGGCGGTTGGTTTAACAAAGAGATCAATTCGTTAGCGGATTTTCAAGGCTTGAAAATGCGCATGCCAGGTTTAGGTGGCGAAGTGCTGAAAAAAGTGGGTGCATCACCCATTAACTTGCCGGGTAGCGAAGTGTTCAATGCTCTTCAAACAGGTACGATTGACGCGACGGAATGGGTTGGGCCATATAACGACCTTGCTTTTGGTTTGTATAAAGCAGCGAAGTATTATTATTACCCAGGTTGGCATGAGCCAGGTTCTGCGGTTGAAGTTATCTTTAACAAAGAGGCTTTTGAGGCTTTACCTAAAGATCTACAAGCGATTGCTCGAGCAGCGGTAAAACAAGCTAACTTGGATATGATCAATGAGTTTACGGCGCGGAATAATGCCGCCCTGCAAACCTTGGTAAATGAGCATAATGTGATTCTTAAGCCTTTCCCTCGTGACTTGTTAGAGGCGCTTAAAAAAGCATCTGCTGAGACCCTAGAAGAAGTGGCTGCGGGTGATCCTGAAAGTAAAAAAGTCTATGAGTCGTTCAAGAAATTTTTAGCCCCAGTCAGTGAATGGCATGATGTTTCTGAGCGTGCTTATATCAATGCGCGAGCAGATGACTAAGCTCCCTGTCTTTTAAAACATCTATCTAGTACCACTAAAAGCTCCGTTATCTTTGATAGCGGAGCTTTTTTGTTTTGCATTAATAGGATTAAGAGTGGCTAGACAAAATAAATATCAAAAAGGTCTTGAGCGCTGGCAGCGCAATTCATACTATTCAATACACTTAGTGCATAAAATATGAACTAGAGTTCGAATTTTATCCTTATTTAAGATTCTTGCTCGTACACTATTAGGGTTGTGTTGTTCGTTATATGCACGCTAAGTCCAATAAAAATAACTAGTCTCCTGAGGGATAATCAATGATAGCAATAAAATCGTGGGGCAAACTGGCGTTGGTCGGTTTGGCAGCAGCCACTTTGGTGGCGTGTGGTGGATCAGAAGAAAAAGAAACGGCAAAAGTAGAAAAAGCAGCCGAGATCATTAACTGGAAAATGGTCACCACTTGGCCAAAAAACTTTCCGGGTTTGGGGACGGGCGCTGAAAACCTAGCAAAAAGCATTAATGAGATGTCCAACGGACGTATCAACGTAAAAGTCTATGCGGCGGGTGAATTGGTTCCTGCTTTGGAAGTGTTTGATGCTGTGTCGCGTGGTACCGCTCAAATGGGCCACGGTGCGGCTTATTATTGGAAAGGCAAAGCGCCAGCGGCTCAGTTCTTTACGGCTGTCCCATTTGGCTTCACCGCTCAAGAAATCAATTCATGGATTCACCACGGTGGCGGTTTAAAACTGTGGGAAGAAATCTACGCGCCATTTAACTTGATTCCAATGGCTGCAGGTAACACGGGTGTACAAATGGGCGGCTGGTTCAATAAAGAGATTAACTCTTTGGCGGACTTCCAAGGCCTAAAAATGCGTATTCCTGGTTTAGGTGGTGAAGTGTTGAAGAAAGTGGGCGGTACGCCAATTAACCTTCCTGGTGGCGAAATTTTCACTGCTTTGCAGTCTGGAACCATCGATGCAACAGAATGGGTTGGCCCATATAACGACTTAGCGTTTGGCTTATACAAAGCGGCTAAATTCTACTACTACCCAGGTTGGCATGAGCCAGGTTCTACGATGGAAGCGATCTACAACAAGGAAGCGTTCGAAGCCTTGCCAAAAGATTTACAGCTTATCGTTCGTGCGGCAACGCGCCAAGCCAATGCGGAAATGTTGGATGAGTTCACCGCGTTGAACAATTCTGCCCTGCAGACGCTGGTTAACGAACATAACGTGACATTGAAGCCTTTTCCTAATGACGTATTGTTAGCTCTGAAAAAGGCCTCAGCAGAAACACTAGAAGAAGTCGCTGCGGCGGATCCAATGAGCCAAAAAGTTTATGATTCATTCAAAGAATTTGGTGCGAAAGTAAGAGCGTGGCATGAAGTGTCTGAACGTGCTTATATCAATGCGCGTGAATTGAACTAAGCGTATTTTATCCCGTTTGATGTAAACTAACTTATTGATCTTAAAGCTCTGTTATCCTTGATGACAGAGCTTTTTTTATTTCTAATGCATTATAAAAGTGGCGCATAAATAAAAGTAAAAAAAGCCTTGAGGCTTGATATTGCTCTTTATACTATTAGAAACACTTAGTAAATAAGTTATAGCTATAGAGTTGGTTGTCGACTCGTCTTTGCTTAGTTCATGGTATCAAGCAAAGCTTATATAAAAATAAAGTAATTCAGTCTTTTAGGGATAATTAATGAAAACAATAAAAATGTGGGGAAAGCTGGCTTTAGTTGGTTTGACGGCGGCAAGCTTGGTGGCTTGTGGTGGATCTGAAGAAAAAACAACAGCCAAGGCGGAAAAAACGGCTGATGTTATTCATTGGAAAATGGTCACAACATGGCCAAAGAATTTCCCTGGTTTAGGTACAGCGGCAGAGCATTTAGCGGAAAACATTACCGCCATGTCTAATGGTCGTTTGACGGTCAAAGTATACGCTGCAGGCGAACTTGTACCTGCTTTGGAAGTGTTTGATGCAGTATCTCGTGGCACTGCTCAAATGGGTCACGGTGGCGCTTTCTACTGGAAAGGCAAAGCCCCTGCTGCACAGTTTTTCTCTGCCGTTCCTTTTGGTTTTACCGCGCAAGAAATGAACTCATGGCTTCATTATGGTGGCGGCCTCAAATTGTGGGAAGAAACCTACGCGCCTTTCAATCTTATTCCTATGGCGGCAGGCAATACAGGGGTACAGATGGGAGGTTGGTTCAATAAAGAGATCAACTCACTTGAAGACTTCCAAGGCCTGAAAATGCGCCTTCCAGGTTTGGGTGGGGAAGTGCTGAAAAAAGTCGGTGGCACACCGGTTAATTTGCCAGGCAGTGAAATCTTTACGGCGTTACAAACGGGTACTATTGATGCAACAGAATGGGTTGGCCCTTACAACGACCTCGCTTTTGGCTTGTATAAAGCGGCGAAGTTTTACTACTACCCAGGTTGGCACGAGCCAGGTTCTACGATGGAAGCCATTTACAACAAAGACGCGTTTGAGGCTTTGCCAAAAGATCTTCAGCTGATCGTTCGAGCGGCGACTCGCCAAGTGAATGCCGATATGTTGGATGAGTTTACAGCACGTAATAATGCGGCATTAGAAACCTTGGTGAACGAACATCATGTTATTTTCAAAGCCTTCCCAAGGGAAGTCTTGGTAGCATTGAAAAAAGCCTCCGCTGAAACTTTGGAAGAAGTGGCTGAAGCAGACCCAATGAGTCAAAAAGTCTACAACTCATTTAAAGAGTTTAATGGCAAAGTAAGAGCGTGGCACGAAGTGTCTGAGCGGGCTTATATCAATGCTCGTGAGCTTGAGTAACAGAACGTTTTTGAGCAATAAATAAAATTAAGGGCCCTTCTTGCTACCAAGAAGGGCCCTTTTTTACAGCGTATCTATGATGAGCAGGTTTAGTCGTTCATGCTGCCCAATTCAAGCAGTGTCGCGTTACCGCCGATTGCGGTGGTGTTGTTAGACACGGTACGCTCTGTGACAAAACGTAGAATGTAATGCGGCTTGGCAATCACACTTAGATTATCTGCATCCGTTTCTTCTACCAATTGGCAGATTAGGCCGCTTTTCGCGGCTAAACGTTGGCTTAGTTGTTGAGCTTGTGCAGGGTCGCAAAGTGTTGCAATACCAGCAAGGTGATCGGCTTCGATCAACGAGTCTTGTGCAGAGTCTGCAATATTTTGAACCACACCTTCTGCCACGAATGGAGAAATGATATCCATGATTTCTTGTCCCATTGGGCCAACTGTAATCACTGGATTTCCTGCAATTAGCGCGGCAAACACTTGGCCGACTAAACCGACTTTTGCGTTATCGCCTTCAAAAAAAGACGAGCAAAGAAACACGCCACGACCTTGGTTTGACAGCTCATTGCGTTCGCCAGTTGGTCCAGGCATAACGCGTGTTTCGGAAATAGATTGCTTCGCATTGTCGATCTGCCAAGCAGCCATTTTTCCTTGTTCGCTAGGGAAAACGTTAAGGGCTTTTTGCAGTTTTTCTGCACGACCATTTACGCCTAGCTTATCCCATGCTTCGAAGACTTTTTGAGCGACCTGAATTTGGATAGGTTGTACGATTGTCATAGTAATGTCTCCCCTTAAAGGTCTTGCTCAATAGCGAAGCGTTGAAGGTAATGAGGACCGCCAGCTTTTGGTCCTGTGCCGGACAAGCCTTGTCCGCCGAAAGGCTGAACACCCACCACCGCACCGACTTGGTCACGGTTGATATATAGGTTACCAACACGAGCGCGACTTGCGATACGAGCACAAGTGGTTTCATTTCGGCTGTGAACGCCCATAGTCAAACCAAAGCCTGAGTTATTGATGGTGTCGATGATCTTATCCAAGTCGCGTGCTTTGTAGCGTACAACGTGAAGGATAGGGCCAAACTTCTCATCCGTTAGCTGGTCAATGCTGCTGATTTCAAATGCCGTTGGCGCAACGTAGGTGCCGTTTTTAGCGAAGTCTGGCAGTTCTGCTTGGGCAATTAACTTGCTTTCTTTGGTCATACGTTCGATGTGTTCAAGCAACATGTCTTGAGCTTTCTTGTCGATAACCGGACCCACATCTGTGCTGTGCAGGTAAGGCAAACCAACAGTTTGTTCTTGCATGGCGCCTTTGATCATCGGAATGACACGGTCTGCGATGTCTGCTTGTACGAACAATACGCGCAATGCTGAACAACGCTGACCCGCAGAAGCAAAGGCTGAACGAACCGCATCACGCACTACTTGTTCAGGTAAAGACGTAGAATCAACCAACATGGCGTTTTGACCACCGGTTTCTGCAATCACTGGCACTGGCGCTACGCCACGAGCCGCTAGAGTACGGTTGATCAATTGTGCTGTTCCAGTGGAACCTGTGAAGGCAAGGCCAGCAATGCGTTTGTCGCTAGTCAGTGGAGCACCAACGGTGGCACCGTCACCTGGTAACAAGTGAAGTACGTCTGTTGGAACACCTGCTTGGTGTAGCATTTCGATAGCGCGGAAAGCGATTAAGCTTGTCTGCTCAGCTGGTTTTGCAACCACTGTGTTGCCCACTACAAGAGCAGCAACTACTTGGCCTGTAAAGATGGCCAATGGGAAGTTCCATGGGCTGATACAAGTGAACACGCCGCGGCCGTTTAGCTTGGTTTGTTTGTCTTGGCCTAAGAAATCTTTGTAGTGCGTTGGGTTAGCGAAGTGGCTACGGGCTTGTTGCGCGTAATAGCGACAGAAATCCACGGCTTCACGTACTTCATCAATGCTGTCTTGAATCGTTTTACCCGCTTCACGGTGGCAAAGGGCCATCAATTCAGCGTAGTTCTCTTCCATCAAGTCAGCCATTTTGTCTAGGCAGTCAGCACGTTCTGTGGCTGGACGCGCAGACCATGCAGGGAAAGCGGCTTCGGCAAGATCAATTGCCTTGGTAACCGTCGCTGCGTCTGCCCAGTCAATTTGACCTGCTGTTTGGCTGTGGTCGTAAGGGCTGTCGACAGAATGCGTTTGACCTGTTGTGACTTTTTCGCCGCCAACGATAGGGAAGGCACGCCATTGGGTGTCTTGTCCCATGAATACATCAATTTTTGCTTTGAATGGCGTCCATTCAGAGTCAATCTCGATGTTTGGACCAAAAGAGTTCTTACGGTCGTCAAACAAACCTGAAGGCAAGCTGATATGTGGATTCGCCAACGTTTTACGGCTTTCAAGTGTTGTTACTGGGTGATCGATCAACTCAGAAACAGGGTAACTAGCGTCGATTAAACGGTGAACGAATGAGCTGTTGGCACCATTTTCTAGCAGACGACGAACCAAGTAAGGAAGCAAGTCTTTATGGCTACCTACAGGCGCATAAATACGCACACAGATGTCGCTGTCTTTGATCAGGCGGTTGTACAGCGCATCACCCATTCCGTGTAGTCGCTGGAATTCGAACTCTTCTGTTGTCGCACCTAGTTGCTTGGCGATGCAGCTAATTGTCGCGATAGTGTGCGCGTTGTGGCTCGCAAACTGCGGGAATATGTTCGCACGAGTATGCTCGCTTAATAAGAAGTGCGCACAAGCTAGGTAAGACACGTCGGTGGATTCTTTACGAGTGTAAACTGGGTAGCCATTGATGCCGCGTTGTTGGCACATCTTGATTTCAGAGTCCCAGTAAGCACCTTTTACAAGGCGTACAGGAATGCGATCACCTTGCTCTTTTGAAAGTGCAGCTAACCAAACCAAAACCGGTAAAGCGCGTTTTGAGTAAGCCTGAACCACAAGACCAAACAAGCCCCAGCCTTTGGTGCATTCGTCGCGATAAAGTTTTTCGAATAAATGCAAAGACAGCTCTAGACGATCTGCTTCTTCCGCATCGATGGTGATGCCGACGTTTAACGAACGTGCTTTGGTGATCAAGGTCTTAACATTTTCAAACAGTTCTGTCATAACTCGTTCTTCACAACCCACTTCGTAACGTGGGTGAAGAGCGGACAGCTTGATAGAAATAGTCGGGCGGTGTTTTTGACTGTAAGTGTCTTTGCCGACAGATTCTACGGCTTTCATATAAGACGTTAGGTATTTGTCAGCGTCAGCAGCGGTTAGTGCGGCTTCACCCAGCATATCGAAAGAATAAGTATAACCTTTGTCGCGGTAGCTTTTGCCACGGGACAAGGCTTCTTCAATGCTGCGACCAAGTACAAACTGATGCCCCATGATTTTCATCGCTTGGTTCATCGCTTTACGAATTACCGGCTCAGAAACACGGTTCACCATGCGATTCACCAAGTTAGCGGGCGTGCCGTCTTTGTTCTCGTCCATCGTGACGATTTTGCCCGTCAACAATAAACCCCAAGTAGACGCATTTACGAAGAAAGAATCAGAGTTTTTAGCGTGAGATGCCCAGTCGGCAACGCTCAAACGGTCTTTGATAAAAGCATCAGCGGTTTCTTTGTCCGGCACGCGCATTAGCGCTTCTGCCAAACACATCAACAAGATGCCTTCTTTAGTGTCTAGGCTGTATTCCAATAACAAAGCGTCAATCATTGACATACTGTCGTCGTCTTTGCGAACGTCAGTAATTAAATTTGCAGCAGCATTGGTTTGGTTTTCTAGCTCACCTTCCGTGGGTTTGGCTAAAGGTAATAGTTCATTTAACCACTTCTCTTCATCCATATTATAAAGAGGGGAAATTAGCTGCCACAATTCATTGAGTGGACGCTGAATGAAGTTAGGCTGTAACACCTCAATCGCTTTAAACATGGTTGGATTCTCCCGCGTTAACATAAAAAAACAGCATGGTGTTTTAGTAAGGCCGCATATTGTTATAGAGCATTAAGCGTTTTTTTGACTGCTTTTCACTCTGCTGAATCAAAAAAATGCATGTCTGGATAATGCTGACACTTTAGTGACAGAAGGGATAAATTGTCTTTCGAAAAAGTCGTTTTTTTTTATAAGAAAGTCCGACTGGACAAGAATAAGCATAGCAGTCATTTATTCTTGTGCAGAAGTTTTGAGAGGTGATGGCAATGCTTATAAGTGGGAGAGGGTTGTTGGGTTTTATGAATTAGGACCGAGAATCAGCGATTACCAAATTGTTTTTGGTATTTTAATGGCGTAATTCCAAGAGTCTGAGAGAACACATTAGTCATGGCGCTTTGGCTGGAGAAACCACACATTTCGGCCACTTGAATAGGTGGAAAACCTTCGGCGAGTAAGCTTTGAGCACGTTCTAAGCGCTTGCGCATTAAGTATTGATGCGGTGTCATGCCGGTACGATCTTTGAAACGTTCGTGAAACTGACTGACACTCAAAAAGCAAAAGTTTGCTAATTGATCAATATGAACGCGACGAGACAAATTTAGCTCGATAAACTGGTCCAGTTTATCGATATCGAGATGATTGCCTCGGGAGCGTACATCTTTGTTATTGATCTGATGACGAATGGCGCTTAACAAGGTATTGCCGCAAGCACGAGCCAGAATCATATCGTTTGGGTATTGCTGTAATTCACCAGACAGAGCTGAAGCCAGTATTTGCAAGCGAGGATTGAGCTGAAAATACGCCGCCTGATCAAACAAACGCGATACGATTTCGTATTCTTCGTCGGTAATGCCTTTTTGCGGTGGAACAGGCAGGTTAACCACCATGATACGATTTTCTCCCAGACCCGCAAACGCATGACTGTTCTCTGACGGAAGAATACAACCTTCGCCAGTATGCAGTTGCTTGCCTTTGCCTTCTATGTCGAAATCGGTATTGCCATCCAGCACGATTACCAGTTGATGATAATCATGATCATGGGCATCGGCTTCGGAAGGCAGGCTGAAAACATCGGAATCAGAATCAGTCAAAATATGCCTTTTAAATAAACATTAATCAGAAAGTATAGCGGCCTTAAGGCTGCTTTAGTAGCGTATTTTTGTGAAGATGTCGGATTTTACCGCATGAATAGAGTGTTTACAGTGAATAAAGAAGCATATGGAAGGGAAAAGTAAAGACGGCGCTCAACGTCATAAAGAGCTTATTAAGACGCCGTCTTTTTGTTCTACTAGGATGCTAGCTTATACGAATAACAAGGTTACCTAGCGCACCAGACTTTAAGACATCATCGTGTGCTTGTGCTAATTCGGTAAGCGGGTAGCTATGACGAATAACGGGCTTTAGCACGCCTCTTTCAAACAATGGACGCAAGGACTTTGCAATCAAGGCCAGTTCGGCTGGTTTCACATTAGCCAATGCCACACCGACGACAGAGGCATCACGCGCCATTAAGTCACGAGGGTTGATTTCAACCGTACCGCGGTTGCCGACAACCGCCACACAACCACCAAAGGCCAAGGCTTTTAAGTCTTGATCTAAGTTGTGGTTGGCCAGCATCTCGATAACAATATCAAAACCCGCCTCTAACGATTGATAAGGCGCAAGATGGTCTGCTTCATTGTGCATAATGATGTTAGTAACACCTTGCTGACGCAGCAATTCAGCACCTTCTACCGTACCTGAGCTGGCAACCACGTCCATGCCTGCAGCCAATGCTAATTGCACCGTGGCAATACCGACAGCGCCGGTTGCGCCATGTACTAATACCTTGTCACCGGCTTTGCCGTTGGCACGACCAAATAAAGCTCGATGCGCTGTTGTATAAGGAATACCGACACAAGCCCCTTCTTCGAAAGACAAAGCATCTGCCAGCGGATACGTATGAGTTGCCGCGCAAGCGGCAAACTCAGCCGAGGAACCGCTTAGGTTACGACTAAAATAAACACGCTGACCTATCTCGAAACCAACAACATTAGCGCCCAGTTCCGCAATCGTACCTGCGCCATCAGAACCTGGTGTGTGCGGGAAATTGGCTGAGTAATTATTGGTTCCTGAGCGAATGTAAGTGTCCACTGGGTTCACACCAGCCGCACCGACTTGAACCAAAATTTGGTCTTCGTTGATGCTTGGCTTTGGCGCATCAGCCAGCGATAAATCGCTGGCTGAGCCGTAGTCTGTCATTTGCATTGCTTTCATGTTTTTGTCCTAACTTAATGAGTATTTTTGTTTTTCATAAGTTGTTCTGTGTTTTTGTATTAATCCGCGTAAACCTGTTCAGGCAACCAAGTCGCTAATTCTGGCCAGACTGACAACATTATTAATACAAATATTTGGATTAGAATAAAAGGTAGCACCCCTTTATAAATAGACTGGGTTTTTAATTCTGGTGGCGCAACACCACGCAAGTAAAACAGTGCGAATCCAAATGGTGGTGTTAGGAACGATGTCTGTAAGTTGATAGCCATCATAATCCCCAACCACACTGGGTCTAAGCCCATAGCGAGCAGCACTGGCGCAACGATTGGTACAACCACAAAAGTGATTTCAATGAAGTCTAAGATGAAGCCAAGGAAGAACATCAGCAACATTACGACGATCATTGCGCCAACTACGCCACCAGGCAATTGCGAGAAGAAGTCTTGAATCAGTTCTTCGCCACCAAAACCTCGGAATACCAAAGAAAATAACGAGGCACCGATCAGGATCATGAACACCATGCAGGTGACTTTAGTCGTCGAATACACAGCGTCTTTCAAGGTTGGAAGGCTTAGCTTGCCACTTCCAATCGCCAACAAAGCGGCGCCTAATGCGCCAACGCCAGCGGCTTCAGTCGGTGTCGCAATCCCACTAAGAATAGATCCCAATACGGCGAAGATAAGTACTAAAGGCGGTACCAATCCTTTAAACAGTTGAACGACTAAGGATTCGTTTGAGCCATTACGTAATTCTTCACGAGGCACTGCGGGCGCTTTGTGCGGCTGCAACCAAGCGACCATGATAACGTAAAGAATATAAAGGCCGACCAATATCAATCCAGGTATTAAGGCACCAACAAACAAATCACCCACAGAGATTGTTTTAGGTGAAAAAATCCCCATTTCTAATTGCGCTTTTTGATACGCATTGGACATGACGTCGCCTAATAAAACCAAGGCAATGGATGGTGGAATGATTTGACCTAATGTTCCTGTGGCGCAAATAGTCCCCGCCGCTAAAGCCGGATCGTAACCACGACGCAACATGGTGGGTAACGAGATCATACCCATAGTTACCACGGTCGCACCCACAATACCTGTGCTTGCTGCCAGCAACATGCCCACCAGAATAACGGAAATGCCTAAACCGCCACGCAAGGTGCCAAATAGCATCGCCATGGAGTCGAGTAGTTTCTCAGCCAACTTGGATTTTTCGAGCAAAACGCCCATCAGCACAAAAAGCGGGACAGCGATTAGGGTTTCATTGCCGATAATACCGAATAAACGGTTTGGCAAGGCTTCTAGGAAAACGCTATCAAAGGTACCGAACAAAGAGCCAACAGCCGCAAAAATAAGCGCTGTACCACCCAGAGAAAATGCGACAGGGTAACCGAACAGCAAGCAGACACAAACGCCGGCAAAGAGCCATAAAGGAATAAATTCAGCCATTAGTTTTGTCCTTTAGCCTGTCTATTAATGGGGGAGCGAGCCGCAGTCACAACGCCAATATTTTTTAAAATATCAGCCGAACCTTGAATGATCATACTCACCATCATGATGGGAATTAACGTCTTTAGAAGATACACAAAAGGTAAGCCGCCCGGTTCAGGAGAGGTCTCTAATACGCGCCAAGAAGCACTCACGTAATCAAAACTCAAATACGCAGTATAAAGTGTGAATGGCAGAAGGAAGAAAAGGCCGCCAATGATATTCACCCACGCTTTTTTAGTGACAGAGAAATCACGATAAAAAACATCCACGCGAACGTGTTCATCATCTTTAAAGGTATACGCCGCGCCCAACATAAAGACCATAGCATGCATATAAAGCACGGACTCTTGTAGAGCAATCGCACCAATATCAAAGCCATAACGCAAAAGTACGATGAGGCATGTAAGCAGCATCATCGCTAATGTAAGCCAAGCAACGCACCTTCCCATGTAATGGGAAATCGCCTCAGCCGAACTGACCAGTTTGTTTAACATTAAAATACCCACAGTTTTTAATCATTTTTTATCGGACGTTTAAAGAGCCCACAGTGCCTATAAAATCCGGATCGTTAGTCTATTGGATAACGCCACGCTTGGGAATATTACAGGCGGCGCGAAAGGCCTGTTAGAAGGTATTTAACGGAAATTAAGCGGTTCTTTGTGATAAAAACAACGCAGAGGAAGTATAGGAGTGTTTATTGAGGCTACATTGGTTTTCTCTTAATTGTGTAAAGCCTCAACATTTTTTTTTGAAATATTTCATTGTTTAACATTTTTGTCACATAAGCCTTTTATAGTGAAAAACATCGAACGAGCTATGGGCAGTTGCTCATAAATATTTGACTACAACCACTGAGGTTTATGTGATGAAAAAACTAGTTGCAGGTTTAGCGATGACAGCGGCAGTAGGCGTTTCTGTTAACGCTTTTGCAGATGTTGATTCAAATTTGATGTCTTACAGCAAAGCAAGTGGCGTTTCTGGCAATATTTCAAGTGTTGGCTCTGACACCCTAGCGAACCTAATGACATTGTGGGCGGAAGACTTTAAACGTCTGTACCCAAATGTAAATATTCAAATTCAAGCGGCAGGTTCTTCTACTGCGCCACCAGCGTTGACAGAAGGTACGTCTAACTTCGGTCCTATGTCTCGTATGATGAAAGACAAAGAGATCGCAGCGTTCGAGAAAAAATACGGCTACAAGCCAACTGCAGTTCCAGTAGCAATCGATGCTCTAGCAGTATTCGTACACAAAGATAACCCAATCAAAGGTTTGTCTCTTCCTGAAGTAGATGCCATTTTCTCTTCTACTCGTAAGGGTGGTCACAGCGAAGACATTACTAACTGGGGCAAAGCTGGTCTGACTGGTGCTTGGGCGAACCGTGATATTCAATTGTTTGGTCGTAACTCAGTATCTGGTACTTACGGTTACTTTAAAGAGCACGCGCTTTTCAAAGGTGACTTCAAAAACTCTGTAAACGAGCAACCAGGTTCTGCTTCTGTTGTTCAGTCTGTTTCTACGTCTCTTAACGGTATTGGTTACTCTGGTATCGGTTACAAAACGTCTTCTGTACGCGCTGTTCCTTTGACGAAGAAAGAAGGTGGTAAGTTCATCGATGCAACGATTGAAAACGCAGCAACTGGCGCATACCCATTGTCTCGTTTCCTTTACGTTTATGTAAACAAAGCGCCTAATAAGCCGCTTGAACCACTACAGCGTGAATTCGTTAAAATGGTACTTTCTAAAATGGGTCAAGAGGTTGTCGTAAAAGACGGCTATGTTCCTCTTCCAGCGAAAGTAGCTACTAAGTACCTGAAAGATTTAGGTATTAACTAAGTAACGCTGTAGCGAGCTACGGACGATATGCTTAAAGTAGGAGGGCCAAAATGCTCTCCTACTTTTCTTGGTTCGTAGGCTGTCACACTACTGTCATATAAAAACGTCACACAACAAAGATGAATGCGGATGACTAAATCAACTGACCATCAGATGCCTGAACTGGATTTCAATACGCCAGCTTTAAAGCGTCATCGTAAAATTCGCGCCCTGAAAGACCGTATGGCTGGAATGGGCATTGCCGTGGGGGGCAGCAGTGTTATTTTGGCTGTTCTGCTTATTTGCTTCTACTTACTTTATGAAGTGGCGCCCTTGTTTTCCAGCGCCAGTATTGATCTTGAGGCGAGTTACACTTTGCCTGCAGAGGATCAAGGAAAAAGCCTTTATTTAACGACGGAGGAGCAATCCGAAGTCGGAATGCGAGTGACAAGCAATGGTAGTATCGTCTTCTTCTCTGTTGCTGACGGCAGCGTGATCAACACCATTAAAAACCTTCGTACTGAAAAAGTAACGGCGTTTGCGGTTGAATCGGATACCAGTCGTTTGATTGCATTTGGTTACGAAGATGGTAAAGCGTTAATCGTAAAACATGATTACAAAATTTCTTACCCTGGCGGCACACGTAAAATCACCCCAGTTGTGGAATACCCATACGGTGAAGAGCCGATAGATGTGGCCGATTTCGCGATTAATAAACTCACCCTACGTGATGGTAGTGATAGTTTAACGATTGCTGCGATTGGTGATTCAAGCAGCGCGATCACTAAGGTAACGAAAGACGTCAATTTCATTACCGAAGAAGTGGAATTGAGTGAGCAAAGCGAGCCGTTACCATTCGTTCCTGATGTAGCTAGTATGCTGCTGAGTGGTGATCAACGTTATCTTTATGTTGCAACGCGATCAGGCGCGATGAGCGAGTTTGACCTGCGTGACTTTGATAATATTGAATTAAAAGACGAGATCGCTTTAATCAAAGAGGCCGATACCAAGCTGGTATCGATGACGTATCTGCTAGGCAAATCATCCATCATGGTGGCGGACACTTCTGGCCGAGTGAGCCAGTGGTTCAATGTACGTAACGATGACACGAATGAAGAAAAACTCACCTTCATCCGAGACGTAAAACAACCCGTTGCTTTAGTGGATTTGGCAATGGAACAACGTCGTAAAGGCTTTGCCACACTGGATGAGCGTGGCTTGGTTGCTATTTATAATGCCACTTCGACTCGCCAAGTGCTAAACGAAAAATTGAGTGATGACAATGCTCGTCTAATCAGTTTTGCACCGCGAGCAAACGGCTTACTTCTGGAAGACGACAAAGGATTGCATTTCTTCTACGTAGATAACGAGCACCCAGAAGTGTCTTGGTCTTCCTTGTGGGGCAAAGTCTGGTACGAAGGGTATCAAGAGCCGACTTACACTTGGCAGTCTTCTGCAGCGAATAATGATTTTGAGCCAAAATACAGTTTGATGCCTTTGGCATTTGGTACTTTAAAAGCGGCCTTTTACGCGATGTTGATGGCAGTACCATTGGCAATTTGTGGTGCAATCTATACGGCTTACTTCATGGCGCCAGCCTTGCGTCGTAAGATCAAGCCTGTCATCGAGCTAATGGAAGCTTTACCGACAGTAATATTGGGTTTCTTAGCCGGTTTGTTCTTCGCGCCTTTCTTAGAAGAAAACCTAGCGGCGACCTTCAGTATTTTCGTCGTACTTCCGGTGGGTATTCTATTGTTTGCTTATCTTTGGTCGCGTCTGCCTCAGCAAATTCGCTGGATGGTGCCTGAAGGTTGGCAGCCATTATTGCTGATTCCTGTCATCGTTTTCTTGGCTTGGTTTTGTTTGGCAATGAGTCCAATCATCGAGTTGAGCTTCTTTGACGGCAATATTCGTGGCTGGATTACCAATGATCTTGGTATCACATTTGACCAACGCAACGCGCTGGTGGTGGGGTTTGCCATGGGCTTTGCGGTTATCCCGACTATCTTCTCTATTACCGAAGACGCCATCTTTAGTGTGCCAAAAGCCTTAACTCAAGGTTCATTGGCATTGGGGGCAACGTATTGGCAGACCATGACGCGTGTTGTATTACCGACTGCGAGCCCAGGTATCTTCTCGGCCGTCATGATTGGTATGGGCCGTGCCGTTGGTGAAACCATGATCGTCTTGATGGCGACAGGTAACACGCCAATTATGGACTTCAACATCTTTGAAGGTATGCGGACATTAGCTGCTAACTTAGCGGTAGAAGTGCCTGAATCTGAAGTGGGAAGCTCTCACTATCGTATCTTGTTCTTAGCTGCGTTTGTGCTCTTTATCTTCACCTTCGTGGTGAACACAATCGCTGAAACCGTGCGTCAGCACCTACGCAAAAAATACGGGTCGCTATAATGAGTACTGAAATGAAAATGAAGAAAAAATCCGTATCCGAATGGGTGAAGTCTGGTGATCCATGGGTGTGGTTAAACGCAGGTGCCGTGGCGATTTCTGTCATCATGGTTGTCGGTTTGTTATTACTGATTGCGGTGCGTGGTCTAGGACATTTTTGGCCTGCTGATGTGGTTGAAACACATTATGCGTTGCCAGGTGAGTCCGAATACAATCTAGTTGCAGAACGTGTTGAAAGCGTAGAAGTGCCTGCGGCTCAGTTGCGCGAAGCTGGGATTGATATACCTGACAATCATCAGTTAATGCAGCGTACTTTGATGAAAACCGGCAACCGTGACGTGTATGGTTCGGACTTTCGTTGGGTGATCGATGAGTATCTTACAGAGACTAAACGCCCTGAGATGATGTTTACGGCAGAGCGTCGTGAGTGGGGTAACTTATATGGTTACCTAAAAGCGGTCAAAGAAGACGGCAAAATCGTGTCTCAAACCTCGGATCTGACACCTACAGATTCTGCGTTAGCAACTTGGAATACGTTTGAGAAAAGCATCGAACGTGCTGCGAGAATTTTCGATGAAATTCATGTCATTGAGAAAAAAGACATTGGTAAGATCAACTACGCATTGGAGCGTATTCGTCTTGAGCAGCGTCGTTTAGAGTTAGAAGGTAAGCTAACGCCAGCCGCTGAAGCCGATTTGGCAGTAGAGCGTAGCCAATACGATGAAGAGTATAAAGGTTTACAGCAAAGCCTGATTGACCTTTACGCTCAGATCAATCGTGATACCTTCATTGTTCAAGTGATGGACGGCACAGAGCATGAAATGCCAGTGGCAAAAATTGTTCATGCCTTCCGCCCTAATGCGATGAATGTCGGTCAGAAGATGGGATTCTACTTTACTAAAGTGTGGGAATTCTTATCTGATGAGCCTCGTGAAGCCAACACCGAAGGCGGCGTGTTCCCAGCTATTTTCGGTACGGTCATGATGGTTCTGCTGATGACAGTGATAGTGACGCCATTTGGTGTGGTTGCGGCGGTTTATCTTCGTGAATATGCATCGCAAGGTTGGGTGACTCGTATTATACGTATCGCAGTAAACAACTTAGCGGGCGTGCCTTCCATCGTTTACGGTGTGTTTGGTTTAGGTTTCTTTATTTACTTCCTAGGGTCAGGTATTGACCAAGCTTTCTTCCCAGAAGCCTTGCCATCACCTACCTTTGGTACTGGCGGCTTGATGTGGGCATCTATTACGCTCGCGCTATTGACCGTGCCTGTGGTTATTGTGGCAACCGAAGAAGGTTTGTCACGTATTCCTCGCAACGTACGTGAAGGCAGCTTGGCATTGGGTGCAACAAAATTTGAAACTTTATGGCGTGTTGTTCTGCCAATGGCGAGTCCAGCTATTATGACTGGGGTTATTTTGGCGGTAGCGCGAGCGGCGGGTGAAGTAGCACCGTTGATGTTGGTGGGTGTGGTGAAATTAGCGCCATCGTTGCCATTGGATGGTAACTATCCTTACATCCATTTGGATCAAAAATTCATGCACTTAGGTTTCCATATTTATGATGTGGGTTTCCAAAGTCCGAACGTAGAAGCCGCACGACCATTGGTGTACGCAACAGCCTTATTGCTTGTGATTGTTATTGCGCTATTAAACTTGTCGGCAGTGACGATCCGAAATCATTTACGTGAAAAATACAAATCGCTGGAAATGTAAGCGGCGGAGAAGAGATTATTATGAGCGACGTTAAAACACACTCAATTGATATTTCAGCAATGCAGCGTAGCCAACAGGCGTTGCGCATTGAAGATGAAACCGTTTGCCTATCTGTAAACGATTTGCACCTGTACTACGGTGAAAAAGAAGCGCTGAAAGGCGTGAATATGATCATTCCAGAGAAAAAGGTTACTGCGTTTATCGGGCCTTCTGGTTGTGGTAAATCAACGTTATTGCGTTGCTTTAACCGCATGAATGATTTAGTTGATGGTTGCCGTATTACGGGTGAAATCAACTTACGAGATGAGAATATCTATGCGAAAGGCACTGATGTAGCTGAGTTACGTCGTCGCGTTGGCATGGTGTTCCAGAAGCCAAACCCGTTCCCAAAAAGCATTTACGAAAACGTGGCTTATGGCCTTCGTATTCAAGGGATTAATAAAAAGCGCTTGCTTGATGAAACCGTTGAGTGGGCACTTCGCTCAGCGGCGTTGTGGGACGAAGTAAAAGACCGTCTACATGAAAGTGCCTTGGGCATGTCAGGTGGTCAGCAACAGCGTTTGGTTATCGCTCGTACGGTGGCGGTAAAACCTGAAGTGCTGCTGTTGGATGAGCCTGCTTCTGCATTGGATCCTATTTCAACGTTGAAAATTGAAGAACTGATCCATGAGTTGAAAAACGAGTTCACTATCGCGATTGTGACACACAACATGCAGCAAGCTGCGCGTGTTTCTGACTATACTGCGTTTATGTACATGGGCGATTTGGTTGAGTTTGGCGACACGAACACCTTGTTCACGAACCCAAGTAAACAACAAACAGAAGACTACATCACGGGCCGCTACGGCTAGGCGGAGGACGCATTATGAAAGAATTAACAACGGATCATATTTCTCAGCAGTTTAACAACGAGCTGGAACTGCTTCGCCAACACTTTTTGACCATGGGTGGTGTCGTAGAGAACCAAGTTCAAGACGCGGTACAAGCGTTATTAGACGCGAATGGCTCTTTGGCAGAAGACGTAAAAAATCAAGACGCGACGGTGAATCAGCTAGACGGTTTGATCGACGAAGAATGTCGTCGTATCTTGGCGAAACGCCAACCTGCGGCGTCTGACTTACGCATGATTTTGTCGATCAGCAAAGCGGTCAGTGAGCTTGAGCGTATCGGTGACGAAGCGAAGAAAATTGCCAATCTGACCTTAAATTTGATCAATGAAGGCGAGTCTCCTCGTGGTTACGTAGAGATCAACCGCATCGGTCAAATGGTGTCGCGTATGATTCATGACTCTTTAGACGCCTATGCTCGTTTAGATATTGATGCTGCCATTAAAGTCGCGAAACAAGATCGCGCAGTAGATCAAGAATACAACACAGCGATGCGTTCTTTGGTGACTTACATGATGGAAGATCCACGCAGTATTTCTCGTGTGATTAATGTTATTTGGGTATTACGTTCTTTAGAGCGTATCGGCGATCATGCTCGTCATACCTGTCAGCATTTGATCTTCATGGTAAAAGGCGTTGATGTTCGTCATGTTAATGTGAATGATCTTTCTGTTGAAATGAATAAGAAATAACTCTTGTTGCCGACCTCTTGGTTTGATTCGAAAGCCAAGAGGTCGATATTTCCCATTCACTCTTCGTTATTTCTCCTCTGCAATCATTGTATTTTCACTGTTTATGGGTGGGCTATCGGGCCGACTTTGTTATCATCTGCTTTTCGTTTTAACGGGTGTGAAATACGATGTTTACCATAGAAACCAATCCTACCGCTTCTGTCGAAGAATCTTATCGTGAGTTAAATGCTCAACTAGCTGCATTGCTAAGTGGAGAGCGCGATTTCATCTGTAATGCCGCTCAATTTTCCGCGTTTGTGATGCAAACGGTGGCGGATCTGAATTGGTCCGGTTTCTACTTTGCCCGTGGCGAGGAATTGGTGCTTGGGCCGTATGTTGGCAAAGTGGCGTGTACTCGCATCCCATTTGGTCGTGGCGTGTGTGGCAAAGCCGCGACGTCCCTGCAAACCCAACGTATTGAAGATGTGCATGCCTTTGATGGTCATATCGCGTGTGATGCGGCTTCAGCAAGTGAAGTGGTTATTCCTGTAATTGTTGGTGGCAAATTGCTTGCCGTGTTTGATATGGACAGCCCGAAAGTAGGGCGTTTTTCTGAAATTGACCAAGCGGGATTGGAGTCTTTTGTGGCCACCTTTATTGAAGCCACAGACTGCGTTTGGTCAATCTAAGAGTAAGCGTTGTTGTCTAATTCATTTGGAAAAGTACGCATCAAGTTCTTTCAGCGAAGTCTGGTGAGTGGCGGGCAGGCTATCCATGATGGCCTGCACTCCTTGATCACTTTGTTGTGTCGCTGCTTCTTCTATCAACTGACATTGTTTAGCAAACACCTGCATGGCCATGTTTAAACTGGCCGACTTGAGTGAATGGCTAACCTGTCTTAATTCTTGATAATCTCTTCTGTCCCAAGCTTGTAACAACAAAGCGATTTTTTCATTGCTGTCTTCAACAAATTCCAAGCGTATGTTGTTAACGGTTTCTTTGCCGATGAGTTCGATTAGAGAGTTCAGATGGGCGTGATCAATCATATTTATGTGCCTTTGAGGAAAATAGCCCAGCAATAAGTGGCTCTAGTTTGCTTTGAGTTAATGGGAAGTGGATTGGAATAATCCGGTGCGCTGCGTTCTCCACGGCGCTAGAGTGATAGCTGATGACAGGGCAAGATTTAGTATTCCATTGCTGGAGCGCATCATGGCCGTCACGCTCAAAGCGAGGAGTGTTGCCCAGAATGACAAGATCATAGTCCTTATATTCTTGCAGGCTGCCATCTTTCGATAGAATGGTGTCGATGTTAAACGCCGCTAACTGCAAGCTAATAATTTTAGCCAAATGTGTGTCTGTTTCAATGACTAAAGCTTGAGTATTGTCGGGGCATTGGAAGCTTGAGTCTTTTGATTCCGGGTCATTACTTGGGCTATTAGTGGGTATGTGAAAAGGAATATCCACCCAAAATTCACAGCCTTTTTGTGGCGCACAGGAAAAATGCAGCTCGCCTTGCATTAGGTAAACCAACTTGTGACATAACGCCAAACTTAAGCCGACTTTGCTTGGTAGTGGCCCTTCTTCCTGCATCGGTAGGGATGGGTTTACTCTCAAATTTTGCTGTAACTCGTTTGGCATGCCTAGCCCAGTATCTCTAAGCGCTATTTGTAGCACTCTACTTTCTGTTGTATCGGTTGGAAGCGCCATTTGAGGTGCGTTTAGGGACGAGGGTCTAATTTGTAAACTGATGCTCCCCGACGGGGTGTGCGTAATCGCATTTTGTAGCAGTGCAACGATAATTTCTTTGATTCTGACAAAATCGAGGCTGATATAGTTCGGCAAAAGCGGGTCAATGTAGAGGATACTCTGCAAGTTTTTGCGTGTCATTTGAGGCTCAAAAATAGCCAGATAATCTTCGATACTGCGCTGTAAGTGCTCAATAGTTGGATTCAGGGTTAGCTTTTTCGCATCGATCAGTGATAGGTCAGAGAGCATTTCTATGGTTTGCAGTAGTTGCAGCCCAGACTCTTCAATATGCTTTGATAGAACGTCTTTTTCGTTTTTTGAAACCGATTCGTTTAAGGTCTTAGCGGTGCCTAAAATGGCATTAATTGGAGAACGTATTTCCTGGTTGACGAAAGAGAGTAAATTGGCTTTGTCTTCATTAACTGCTTGAATACCTAGCTGGAGCTCTTCATTTCGTCTAATGACATTCTTAAGCTCGGTTAACCCTTTTACCGTAAAAAAACATAAGCACAATAAACAAACCAGCAATGCCATGGAAAGCAGCTGTATATGATTTAGGTTCATCTGCAATGTTTTGTGCTGGTTACTAATGAACTCATTGCTGCCTTTGTTCACCAAGGTAACAAATTCGTTGATTTGATCTTCGATACGTTGAATGCGTTCAATTAGGTTGGGTAGATAAGACGTGTCGCCATTTTCTAACTTGGATAAATTGAAGCTAAGCAATTCCAACTCACCGTTAATAATATTCAATAGTCTCGTTGTACGTCCGCTTTCAAACGTTCGGATGAGAGAGCCAACATCACCCTGTCTAAGCAAGTCGACTCGACTCATCAATAAATCGTACTCAAAAAAAGCGTTGCCGTTCAAAGGGTAATCGCTGTCGTCTAATGCGATTAAATAGTTTAGGAAGCGATAGGACTGTATTTGCAGTTGCAGAGTGTTCCATAAAGAGCTCTCAAAAACGCGACGGCTGTTGTGTTTAGAGCTGTCACTGGTATAGGTGATAATACCGAACACCGCGATGGTGATCACAATAATAAAAGCAATGAAGCCATACAGCACCCATAGCTTGAATTTGGATAACCATGTCTTCCCTTTAAACAAGCGCTCCATGTTTACTCCGATATAATAATGGTCTTAATGCGATCAACTTGCCAGATAGAACGACCATAAAACATTTCAGATTTTAGCTCTTCATGTTCGTCGAATGGATAGATCACCATAATAGGACCAAGGTTTCTGACGCTCATTGGTTTGCCATCAATGTGAGTCGCAAAAATTGCACCATTGTCAGCAAAGTCGCTCAGTGGAATTTCAGTCATGTATTCATTGAGTGCGGTAACTTGCAAAATGATGTTCGAGTTACCCAAATTTGGGAATAAATCGATAGCCGAAAAACCTTGGTAAGTGTGACGGCCTTTTGTCCATGGATTATGGGTCGTGACTGTGTATTGCGGCAAACGGTTTAGCATGGCCAAATCAAACTTAGATTTCTGTGTTGAGTCTGTATTGTTGATCGCGCCTGACACGGTTAATAACACTCTTCCTTTTGGTTTTTCTGCGGCGTAGGTCGAAACAGACGTGACACTTAAAAATATTAAGAGAAAAAGGTTTAGAGTGGTGTAGGGAGAGCGTAAGCGCATGAATAAGAGCCTAACTTAGTTACTTAAAGGGATTTGATACTATGATAGACAAAAATAACGGTCTTGTGCGATGAAAACTCGCTTTGAAGTGAAAGAACATGGGGTTTTAGATACAAATACGCCGCTTTGATTTCCTCAATTGAAAATCTTAAAGCGGCGTCGGCTGGTGGTGATTGTATTTTAGTTGTTCGTTATGCAATTTCCGCTAAACGCGAGCAAGCGGCTTGGTGTTCATCTGATAACACCTGCAAGCTTGGTTTTTGCTGCGCACAACCTTCGTTAGCATGAGGGCAACGAGTACGGAAAACACAACCTGACGGCGGGCTAATAGGAGAGGGTAAGTCACCCGTTAATAACTGAATTTTCTTACCCCGTTCTGCTCTTGGGTCTGGCACAGGTACCGCAGATAACAAGGCTTTGGTGTATGGGTGCTGAGGATTTTCGTATAGTGCACGTTTGCTTGCTAACTCTACCGCATTGCCCAAATACATCACCAAAACACGGTCTGAAATGTGTTTTACCACGCTTAAATCGTGAGCGATAAACACCAAAGACAAGCCCATTTCCTCCTGTAACTCTTTCAACAAGTTTACTACTTGCGCTTGGATGGACACGTCCAATGCCGATACGGGTTCGTCACAGACAACCAACTTAGGTTTCAGAATCAAGGCGCGCGCAATGCCGATACGCTGACACTGACCACCCGAGAACTCATGAGGATAGCGGTTAATCACGTTTGGTAATAAACCCACGCGATCCATAATGGCGCGGACTTCTGCCTTTACCTCCGCTTTAGAGAGTTCTGGCCGAAAGGTTTTAAGCGGTTCAGCAATGATATCGCCCACTGTCATACGAGGATCAAGAGACGCTAATGGATCTTGAAAGATCATTTGCAGCTCTTGGCGTTTGTCGCGCATTTGTTTTTTGTCTAAATCTGTCAGGTCTTGTCCCAGCCAAACCACATTGCCTTCAGTGATGGGTACAAGGCGTAATAAAGCGCGCGCTAGGGTGGATTTACCACAGCCTGATTCACCGACCACACCAAGTGTTTCGCCCGCGTAGATGGTTAAATCAACGCCATCCACGGCTTTGAGGGCTTGGCCTTTTTCCCACGGCCACGCATTGTCTGACTTGATGTTGAAGTGAACTTTTAAATTATTCACTTCCATTAAAATATTGTTTGCAGTGTTCATTAGGCGACCCATCCATCAACGGATTTATGACAAGCTCGTAGTTGACCCGGTGCATACTCTTCTAGCGGCGGCATGCTTTCTCCACAGCGTTCTCTGGCAAACTCACAACGCGCTTGGAATGGGCAGCCAGATGGCATTTGTAACAAGTTGGGTGGGTTACCTGGAATGGTTGAAAGTTGCTCATCCTCTGCATCGAGACGTGGAATCGCTTTTAGTAAACCTTGGGTATATGGATGAGTAGGACGATAAAACACGTCTTCTGCAGTGCCGTATTCCATGGTTTGTCCCGCGTACATTACCAGTACCTTGTCGCATAAGCCTGCAACCACGCCCAAATCATGAGTGATCATAATGATGGAAGTGTTGAAGTCGTCTTTTAACTCGTTCAGCAAGGTTAATATCTGAGCCTGCACGGTGACGTCTAGGGCTGTTGTTGGCTCATCAGCGATCAACAACTTAGGTTGGCACAACAAGGCCATAGCAATCATCACACGCTGTCTCATGCCGCCAGAAAATTCGTGCGGGTACATGTTCATGCGTTTGCGCGCTTCGGGCATTTTCACCGCGTCGAGCATTTTTACTGAGGCTTCAAACGCCTCGGCTTTGTTCATACCCTTGTGCAGCATTAAGACTTCCATCAGCTGCTTACCGACTTTCATATAAGGGTTCAATGACGTCATTGGGTCTTGGAAAATCATCGCAATCTCTTTAGAGCGAATGCGATTCATGGCTTTTTCACTCAGAGTGAGAATATTTTGCTCGTTAAAGCGAGCTTCCCCTTCAATAACGCCATTGCCAGCCAATAATCCCATTAGGGCAAACGCCGTTTGGCTTTTACCAGAGCCAGATTCGCCCACGATGCCGAGGGTTTCGCCTTGTGCCAAAGTGAAATTCAGATCATTCACAGCAGTAACAAAACCATCGGGTGTTCTGAAATTTACTTTTAAGTTATTGACTTCTAATAAGTTCTTTTTCATTGATAAGCTCATAAAACCTCCTTAGCGGTCTTTTGGATCAAGCGCATCGCGTAAGCCATCGCCGAGGAAGTTAAAACAAAATAGCGTTACTACTAAGAAGCTCAGTGGCCAAGCCAATTGCCAGATGGCAATTTCCATGTTCTGCGCGCCTTCGGAGATCAATGCGCCCCAGCTCGTCATTGGCTCTTGAACACCCAGTCCCAAGAAGCTAATGAAAGACTCTAACAAGATCATATTTGGTACCAACAAGGTCGCATAAACGACCACAATACCCAGTACGTTTGGCACTATGTGGCGCAAGATGATTTTCGGAGTCGACACACCGCAAGCGTAAGCCGCTTCGATGTACTCTTTGTTTTTTAGGCTCAAGGTTTGGCCGCGAACTATCCGCGCCATATCGAGCCAAGAGATCGCGCCAATGGCGACAAAGATCAAAAAGATATGACGACCAAATAACGTCATCAAAATGATCACGAAAAACATGAAAGGAAAGGAGTTAAGAATTTCTAAGAAGCGCATCATCACGCTATCAACACGTCCACCAATGTAACCCGATGCTGCACCGTAAAGTGTCCCAATCACGATAGCCACTACGCTGCCCATGATACCGACCAATAACGAAATTTGACCGCCTTGCATAGTGCGAACAAAGATATCGCGACCTAAGGTGTCGGTACCAAAATAATGGCCGTTTTCAATATTAGGGCGGCCCAATACTGAAATATCAGATAGCGCTTCCCAGTCAATATCGTCGTAATTCCATTGACTGAAAAATGGACCTAGCAACGCAATGGCGGTGATAATGGCTAGAACAACTAAGCTGGTAACCGCGGCATGGTTAGAAAAAAAACGACGACGAGCGTCTTGCCATAAACTGCGACCTTCGACTTCCACCACTTTTTCGGCGAACTGTTCGACGGCCTGAACTTTGTCTTTTGTAGTAATCATAATTGCGTGGCCTTAGTAGCGAATTTTTGGATCAATGACAGCGTATAAAATATCGACAATGGCATTGAATAGAATCGTTAATGTGCCGACTAAAATAGTCACACCCATAACCATGGAGTAGTCACGATTCAGTGCGCCATTGATAAAGTGCTGACCAATACCGCCGGTACCAAAATACACATCGACAATCACAGAACCTGTCACTATGCCGACGAATGCTGGCCCAAGGTAGGAAATAACGGGCAGCATAGCTGGACGCAAAGCGTGTTGGAAAATAATGCGATACTTCGGCAAACCTTTGGCGCGCGCGGTACGAATAAAGTTGGAATGCATAGTTTCAATCATGCTGCCACGGGTAATACGTGCGATTTGAGCGATGTAGCTGGTGGACATAGCGATGACCGGCATGACTAAGTAAGGCCAAGCCCCACCGTTCCAGCCACCAGGTGGCAGCCAATGGTTATAAATAGAGAAAAATAGGATACACAAAGGAGCTAACACAAAATTTGGCAACACAATCCCGAGGTTAGCAAAGCCCATGACACTGTAGTCTAACCAAGAGTTTTGGCGTAATGCGGCGATAACGCCACAGCCGACACCAATGAGAAGGGCGACCAGAAAAGACCAAATGCCAATTTCTGCAGAGACAGGAAAACTCTGACCTATGAGCTCATTAATAGTGAAATCTTTGTAGCGAAAAGAGGGTCCAAGATCGCCTTGGAGTAAGCCGCCAAGGTAATAAAAATATTGGTTAATGACCGGCTCATCTAAATGGTATTTGGCGTTAATGTTCGCCAATACTTCTGGTGGCAAAGCTCGCTCGCTTGAAAATGGGCTGCCAGGAGCAGAGTGCATTAAGAAAAAAGAAACCGTAATCAAAATCAACAACGTTGGAATGGCTTCTAAAATGCGTTTTGAAATAAATGTCAGCATAAAAATTACCGGATTAGACGCTATAAATAACGGCCAATACTAGGAACCTGTAGGGAATTTAAGAGATGCCCAGCGCAAAAACGCTGGGCATGGTGTTAACAAAAAGTACTTTTAATTTCTAAGTACTTTTTAAATTTCTAAGTACTTTTTAATCGAGAAGACAAAATCTTAGTGTTTGATGATGTACATATCACGCACATAAACGTTGTCTTCTGGGTTAGGCATGTAACCGCCTAGGTAGCTTTTTACCAAACGTTTTTCGGTATATTGGTAAATAGGCGCAACGGCCATATCCTGTTCAATGGCGATTTCCTCTGCTTTGTTGTAGTTCGCCGCAGGGTGCTGCATGGTACGAGCATCGTGTAACAGCTTGTCGTATTCTGCGTTGCTGTATTTGCCGTCGTTGTTACCGTGAGTGGTGGTTAGAAGATCTAGCATGGTAGAGGCTTCATTGTAGTCTCCAATCCAACCTGCACGTGCCACATCAAATTGCTGATGTTTTTTCGTTTCTAGGTAAGTTTTCCACTCTTGATTTTCCAGTGTGACGTTTACCCCCAAGGTTTTTTTCCACATTGACGCAATCGCAATGGCGATTTTCTTATGGTTTTCGTTGGTGTTGTAAAGCAAGCTGAAAGACAGAGGGTTACTTTTGCTGTAGCCCGCTTCTTCTAACAATTCTAAGGCTTTCTCGTTACGCTCTTTTTGTGTCCAAGTTGCATACTCAGGTGTCGCTGGAGAGAAGTCATTTACCACTTCTGGCGTAAAAGAATATGCAGGTAGTTCCCCCGTGCCTGTGACGAATTTTGTGATCACATCGCGGTCGATAGCGTAAGACAAGGCTTTACGTACGCGTACGTCGTTGTACGGTGCTCTTGTTATGTTGTACTGATAGTAATAAGTACCTAATTTTGGTGTAACAACAACTTCATCCGGGATATCACGCATTAGTTGTTTAAAGTGGTCATTCGGAATCTCATAGCTTAGATCCATTTGGCCCGCTTGGAAGCGCTTCAGCTCAGCGTTAGGGGATTCAATTGGTAGATAAGTAACCTTGTTAATGATGGTTTTAGCATCATTCCAATAGTTTTTGTTACGAGTGAAGACCATTTTTTCGTTGACGATCCATTCGTCCATTTTGTAAGCACCGTTAGATACCATGTGCTCTGGTTTTGTCCAATCGTCGCCCCATTTCTCGACCACTTTTTTAGGTACTGGGAACATGGTTTGGTGAGCGGTCATTTTTACAAAGTAAGGTACAGGGCGCTCAAGTGTTACTTGGAATGTGTAAGGGTCTAGTGCTTTGACGCCAAGTGTAGAAGGATCGGCTTCGCCGGCAATAATTTTAGTTGCGTTGACAATCGATGGGATTTCCATGAACCATGCATATGGTGAAGCAAGCGCTGGGTCAACCGCACGTGTGAAAGCGTAAACAAAGTCTTCAGCGGTGACTGGGTCGCCATTAGACCATTTGGCATCTTTGCGGAGGTGAAAGGTGTATTGCGTGTTGTCAGCGTTTACATCGAAGCTTGTTGCCACACCTGGGACTTGGTTACCGTCGCCATCTTGGTTATACAAACCTTCAAACAGGTCTTTTGAACGAATAGAGCCTGGCGTGCCTTCCATTTTTTGTGGATCAAGTGTTGCTGGTTCTGCACCACCACCACGAACAAGTTCTTGTTTAGCGGCGAGTTCTACGCCTGCTGGTACGTCTGCCGCTTGGGCTTGCATGGCGAAAAGAGTAGTAGCCATTATGGCACTGGCGAGTAATGTCTTTTTCATGTTGAGTATGTCCCTTGTTAGTTAGCTTTTGTGTGCAATTTTTTTATATTTAGACGCGTACCTGCACTGGCGTGTATTCGTCTTACGCTTTCATAGTTCACCAATTTACAAAAGGTCACAATCGAAATTGCGTATCAGGTCATGCGTCTGATAAATGTAAGTTTTATAAAAGAGTGATGGAAATGGCTGGTTTGGCATCTAAAGCGCTTGAACGAGAAGCGGCTTCAGTTTATAGCCTTTCATTTGAAAGGCTTTGTGGAGCCGAGAAAGTCGTCATGATATTCTGTGGTTATTAGATAATATTTGATCGAAGGGGCTTAGGAAGATGCGAATAAGTCTACTAAGCCTCAACTTTAGGAGTGATTTGGCATCGTGATTACACACCCATTTAAAGCCGCGGGAGCTTTTTTTAAAGCGTTCCCTTTAGTTTTTTCAAAAGATTTAAGGCTGTTTATATTAGCGCCTTTGTTAGCGAATTTTGTATTGGTCGGCTTATTGTACATGGTCGCTTTTAGCTATTTTCAGACATTAATGGATTCTGCCATGGGGTATTTACCCGAATGGGTCTCCTTTTTAAATTGGCTGTTTTATTTGATTTTTGCGGCCATTATTAGCGTGCTTTTGTTCTATAGTTTTTCTGTTGGGGTGAATATCTTAGCGGCGCCTTTTATGGCGTTTTTGGCGGAAAAAGTAGAAGAGAAAGATACGGGGAAAGTCTTTGATGAAACGTTGACTGCTGGCGTTCTTATGGCGATTGTCGGTCGTAGTTTACAGAGAGAGTGCCAGAAAATATTGTATTTTTTACCGCGTTTTGTTTTGCTGTTGTTATTGTCTTTTATTCCTCTGGTTAATGTGATTGCGCCAGTTTTGTTATTATTATTTTCAGCTTGGATGTTATCCCTTCAATATATGGATTATGCTTTCGATAATAACAAGGTTAAATTCCATGATATGAGAATGGCGTTACGCTCTAAACCTTTGTTATGTTGGACATTTGGCGGGATAGTAATGGTCGG
Source organism: Marinomonas sp. ATLA20 (assembly GCF_057180105.1). Taxonomy (NCBI): domain Bacteria; kingdom Pseudomonadati; phylum Pseudomonadota; class Gammaproteobacteria; order Oceanospirillales; family Oceanospirillaceae; genus Marinomonas; species Marinomonas sp. ATLA20. Next base: position 112,160 of record NZ_JBXUKU010000001.1, on the reverse strand, counting down.
ATTGACGATTCCTTTCTTTAACTTATTCGTTATGCCAATTGCTGTAGTGGCAGCCACACTTTTGTGGATTTCGATTTTTAGATCAGAGCATGGGGATTTTTCTGCCTTGTTAGATCGCACTAATGGAACTTTGTAATGTCATTAAAAATTTTGGTAGTAGATGATGCTTCTTTCACTCGTGATTTGATTCGCCGCTCATTGAAAAAGCAATTTCCAGCAGTGGAAATAGAAGAAGCGGTAAATGGCCGAAAAGCACAGCAAATGCTGACAAAGTCTCAGTTTGACATGGTGTTGTGTGACTGGGAAATGCCTGAAATGACTGGTGTTGAGCTGCTTAAATGGTGTCGAGAGCAGCCTAAATACAAAAAAGAAGATGTGCCATTTGTGATGATTACTAGCCGTGGTGACAAAAGCCATGTGGTGGAAGCTGTGCAGTCTGGCGTGACGGATTATTTGGGCAAGCCGTTTTCTAGTGAGCAGTTAGCCAATAAAGTCATATCCGCTGCGAAAAAGCATGGTCTTGATAAAAAACTAACGTCACAGAAATCTCGTGAATCTGTCTCTCCTGGTGGCGTCAGCTCAGCATCGCTAGACGTATTGATGGGAGCGGGCAAATCCGCTCCGGTAAAAGCCACTAAGTTTACCAACCCCGACGCGCCCGTTGTATCAGTAAAGGATGTCAAAATCCCGACCATGGTGCGTTTCGAAAGCAAACAGTTCCGTTGCATGGTTATCCAGTTTAGCAAGACCGAAGCGACCATGCTGATTAAGAGTGACGACGTCGTGCCGCAAGTATTGGGGCAATCGGTATTGGATTTGGAGCATAAAGGCGTGACGAATCGCTTAAATTATTATGTGCAGTCCGTTGCGACGACAGAGAAAAAACATAACTCGACATTTTTAACCGTTACCTTGAGTCTGATCGATCAAGACAGCGAGAAAGAGGCTTTTATTAGCCAATTGTTTGATAGTTTATAAATCTCGTTACCAACCCCTCCCTAGCCCTCCCCTTGAAGATAAGGGGAGGGAATAAATCTTAATCTAGTACCTTCTCTTGAAGAGAAAGGTGGAGAATCGATCTAGCTCCTCCCTCTTGTAAAGGGGGAGGCTGGGAGGGGGTTGTACTTAATGACTTGGGGAATCTTGGTTATTATTATCTGTAGAAATAGGTAGCGCTGGAATCGTATCATTTCTGGTGCGATTTGCTGGGAAATGACAAGAGAAGGTGCTTCCAAAGCCAGGCTGACTGCGAATTTGTAGCTTGGCATCGTGATGTAATAGCACATGCTTTACGATGGCTAGGCCAAGACCTGTACCGCCGGTTTTAGAGCCTCGCCCTTTGTCGACTCGGAAGAAACGTTCTGTGAGTCGAGGAATGTATCTTGGCTCTATGCCAATGCCAGAGTCTTTTATAGAGAACACACCATTAAACTCACTGGACTCCCATTTGATCTCAATCTCGCCGCCATCTGGTGAGTATTTGATGGCGTTAAAAATCAGATTGGAAAAAGCACTATAGAGCTCTTTGTAAGAGCCGTACAAGCGAGCTTCTTCGGGAATTTGCAAATTAATAGAGTGTTTGTCCGTCAACACTGGCGTAGTTGCATTGGTAATGGTTTGTACTAAGTCTGAAACTTTATGCCATTGGTTCTCTTCGCGTTTGTCATTACTCTCCAAGCGAGAAAGCAGTAACAGATCTTCGATGAGTTGTTCCATCCGCTCAGATTGCTCAGACATATTAACAATGCCTTTTTGCATGCTTTTTGGCAGACTGTCCTTGAACATGTCGAGGGTTTCTAAGTAGCCCTTAATAACGGTAAGCGGCGTTTTTAATTCATGGGAAGCGTTGGCAACAAAGTCTTTGCGCATCTGTTCTAGCAAGTGTAAGCGCGTCACATCACGAACAAAAATCAGGTGATCATTTTTATCGTACAATGTGGTTTGAATTTCTAAATAGACGCCATCTTTGGCGGGTGACTTGATGACCAAAGGCTCACCAAAGCGTTTTTGACTAAAGTAACGGAAAAACTCTGGGCTACGGACAATATTAGTGATGATTTGGCCGCGATCGACAGGACGCATTAAGCCGAGAAAGTGAGCCGCCGAGTTATTCCACCACTCCAAGTTACCTTGGTTATCCGCCATGATAACGCCTTCTTTTAAGGCGGTGGTGGAGCTTTCAATTCGGGTTAGCGCTTGGCGCATGCGACGTTTGGATTTGCGTTGTTTCTTATGTAATCGATAAACCGCATCGAATACTTCTCCCCAAATTCCGCTGGCTTCTGGTGGTGCAGCACGACCAGAATGGCGAAGCCAATTATGGAATTGGTAGAGCTGATAAAGCTGCCAGTACAAAGACCCTAAAACGTACAGCAGCAAAACACCCAACAACTGACCTATTATTAGGCCTATTACAATACAAGCCGCGAATCCTGCGAGCCAAGTAATAATAGTGTTTCGCCAAACTGTTTTCATACGGACCTTTTTGCTGAGAAGCGGTAGCCTGTTCCTCGTACTGTTTGTATCAAGAAATCATGAGTACTACCAATGGCTTTGCGTAAACGACGTATATGAACATCAACGGTACGTTCTTCAACGTAGACATTTCCTCCCCATACTTGATCCAACAATTGCGCTCTTGAATAGGCACGCTCTTGGTGTGTCATGAGGAATTTTAGTAGACGGTATTCTGTAGGCCCCATGTCTAAGGGGCGAGTACCAATGGTAACCCGCTGACTGATTGGGTCAAGGGTTAGACCTTCGATTTCAATTGGTTCATCTACGCCTTGAGGGGTCGCGCGTCGTAATACGGCTTTGAGTCGAGCAACTAACTCACGAGGTGAAAATGGCTTGGTGATGTAATCGTCAGCGCCGACTTCTAGACCTTGGATTTTGTTGTCTTCTTCACTTTTCGCAGTCAGCATAATGACTGGAATTTCTGCCGTTGTGGGGTCTTTTTTCAATCTGCGAGTCAGCTCAATGCCGCTACCGCCAGGCATCATCCAATCGGCAAGAATCAAATCCGGACGATGGTCCACAATGATTTCATGGGCTTGCTGAATGTTTTCTGCTTCCAAATACTCGTAGCCCGCCATTTCAAGTGCAATGGCGATCATTTCGCGTATGGAAGATTCGTCGTCAATAATTAATACTTTTTTACCGGTCACAGGATTCATCCTCATCTCAGGAACGGTTTCATTAAAGCGATCTAATGTGACAATTCGGTTACATTGTCACAACTTTGCCACATATTACATAAAATAGCTTGCGACCAGACCGATGAAAACACAGTAACCAACGCGGTTATTGTCTAAAAATGAGCGAAAGCAAGCTTGTCGATCACGCTCTTTAGCTTGATTAAATTGCTGATAAAAGAGTCCAATACACACCACGAGTGATACAAAGTATAGCCAATGTAATCCGGCTAGTAGACCAATCCAGGTCAATAAAGACAAGGTTAGACCTTGTAGGCAAACAATGACGAATAAATCATATCTGCCAAATAAGATGGCGGTGGATTTGATGCCTATTTTGAGGTCATCTGGACGGTCTGTCATTGCATAATAGGTATCATAGGCAATGGTCCAAAAGCAATTGGCGACAAACAGCATCCATAGCTCAGGATCGGTTAAATCTCCTCCCTGTGCACTGTAGGCCATGGGAATTGCCCACGAAAAAGCCAAGCCAAGAAACAACTGGGGTAGATGGGTATAGCGTTTCATAAACGGATACAGAGCAGCCAAGCCTAAGCCTACGAACGACAGTAAAATCGTTTGCAGATCGGTAAAAAGTACTAAAACAAAGCTTAAAATCGACAAAGCACAAAACAGAACAAGTGCTTCTTTTTTAGATACTCGGCCCGACGGTAGCGGGCGGTTTTTAGTACGATCAACATGACCATCGACCTTTCGATCCGCGTAGTCATTAATCACGCAACCCGCAGATCGCATGCTGAAAACGCCTAAGATAAAGATAACGATCAAATGCCATTGAGGCATACCATCGGCTGCCAGCCATAGCGCCCATAATGTTGGCCACATCAGTAAGAATGAACCGATAGGGCGGTTGAATCGAGTGAGTTCTGCGTAGTCTTTAAGTTTGTTCATAACAATCCAAACGGCGGTTTTAGTTGGTTGATCTCATCAAAGAAAGCTTCATTGACCAATATTCCAGGGCCAAACTGATGAAACACAGAGCGTCTCGCCCACAAAGCATTAGGTTGGTTTGGAAACATGCGTTTTGGTAACTGAGTGACCTCAATGCAACTTCGAGACAGGGCCTTATGTTGAAACAGATAGCCACCTAATGGCTTGTCTTTTAAATGCTTTACATGTCGCCAATGGCCTTTCAATGACCTCGCCGGAATGATTGAGCGAGCATAAATAACGGCTCTTCCATCGACGTTAAGCAAGACAGTACGAATGCGTGCCGCTTCTCTTGGTCGCAACGCTAAGCGTTTTCGTTCTCTTGCTGTTGGGATCCCCCAAGAGTCTTCAAGCACATCAACCGTCAATGTTCCTAGGCGTCTAAGCTTTGCTGTTAAAGAGTCTTGAGTGACGAGCCAAGGCCATAAATTTTTCGGTACTTTTACCTTACTAATTTGGTGTATGGGCGACCATCGGTAGTCAAATTGCTGCGCGGCAGAAGCGTTCATTAACGTCATAATTAATTAGGCGTTCATTTTATTAATTAAGGCGACCATCTTGTGGAGCTCTGTTGATTTTTGATAGATGGCATCTCTGCAAGCTTCCGCTTCTTCTAACGTCAATCCAACTTCTAACAATACGGATGGTTCAATGACGTCGTTATGGCGTAATTGATACGAAACGTTAAGCAACTTCGCCAAAATGGCATGTTCGCCATAATAATGAGGCTTTTTGCTGTAGCGAATGGCTGTCCAAATGTTGTCAGGCAAACTCCAGTAGCGTAACAACCAAGAGCCTAATTGTTCCTTGGTAAAGTGCAATATTTGCATCTCGATCAATTCAGACGATAGATGAGCATTAGCTTCTTGGTATCGAGACAGAATCGAAAAGTGCGGCGGTAAAATAGTGCTAATTGCCAAGTAGCCAAAGTTATGTAATAAGCCTGCAAGATAAGCATGACCTAGTTTAGGGCGATTTTGTACCGGCATCGTTTTGACTAAGGATTCCATCAAAACGGCGTTAGAAACGGAATCGAGCCAAAAGTCTTCATAATGACGTGGGCCGTCTTCTGGAGTTTGAAAGGCATTACCCATTGATAAGCCAAGCGCTAAATTCATCACCATATCAAAGCCTAGAACTCGGATGATCGCATCTTCTACTGATTCTATAGAGCCAGGGGCGCCATAGTAGGGGGATGACGCCCAGCTGATGACTTGAGCGGCTAAGCTAGGGTCGAGTGCAATGACTTCGCATAACTCATCTGTGCCGGCGGTCTTGTCGGCTGAAAGGCGTATTATACGATGTGAAGACGCTGGTAATGGGGGGATTTCTAATGTTTCTTCGATGCGCTGCTTGAGACGAATAGATTGAAAGCGTCCAAGTGCTTTAAGAATTTGTTCTTCGTCGTTTTCGTGATTATCGACAGGACGAGATATCGCCTGCGTGTTAATGGAAATATTTTCAAAGCGATTTAATGGACCAGAGAACAGCTCTTTTAGTGCCATAGAGTTAATGTCGTGATAAGGCCCATCGACTTTAGTGCGTATCGAATAGGTTGAATCTTGTAGCATGCTGGCTTCGAGTATGGTCGCGACACTATTTGGCTTGATCAGTGGATCGCCTGAGCTTTGAAAATTGCTGACAGGCTCAAAACGACGTTTAGTAATACGAGAGACTGCGGAGATGTCTAGCATGTTGCTTTCAGGAAAAATAACCTGCAAACGACCTGTGTGATCGGCTAAATGTACCACCCGTAATCTTTGGTTTGGCTGAAGGTCTACGGAAGATTCCATACATTTTCCTGTTAAAATGGCTGACACAAAAAAAGCCCCGATGCGGGGCTTTGTGAATATAACAGATTTATAGAGATCGTTGTACGACTACTGTGCTCATCAATACTTTGTTAAAAACAGACTCAAAATGCTCATTTATAACCCATAACTCGGCTTTGGCTTCCTGCGTCGCCCTAATAACTACATCCATGTAGTTATCCGCTTTTTCGTCTATTTTTGCCTAGTCTTGACTTTGCTCGTCACATCGTACAAAGGTCTCTTTTAAGTTTTCGTTCTGATTAGTGATTCAAAATTTGGCTTAAGAACATTTGCGTACGGTCGTGTTGAGGGTTGTCGAAGAATTCGTGAGGCTCATTGGCTTCAACAATTTCACCGGCATCCATGAAGACGACACGGTCAGCAACCGTTTTAGCAAAGCCCATTTCATGCGTTACACACACCATGGTCATGCCTTCTTCGGCTAACTGAACCATTACGTCCAATACTTCTTTGATCATTTCAGGGTCTAGTGCTGAAGTTGGCTCATCAAACAGCATGATACGAGGCTGCATACACAAACCACGAGCAATCGCCACACGCTGTTGCTGACCACCAGATAACTGACCTGGGTATTTCAATGCTTGGTTAGCTATTTTCACACGTTCTAGGTAATGCATCGCCATTTCTTCAGCTTCTTTCTTGGGTGTTTTACGAACCCAAATCGGTGCCAAAGTTAGGTTTTCTAGAATGGTCAAGTGAGGGAACAAGTTAAAGTGTTGAAACACCATACCCACGTCTTTACGGATCGCTTCGATGTTTTTCAAGTTGTTGTTCATCTCTACGCCATCAACCAGAATTGAGCCTTTTTGGTGCTCTTCTAGACGGTTGATACAGCGGATCATAGTCGACTTACCAGAACCAGAAGGACCACACACAACGATGCGCTCGCCTTTCTTGATGCTGAAGTTGATATTTTTTAGTACGTGAAAATCACCATACCATTTATTTACATCGTTAAATTCGATGATGTTCTGTTCGCCTGCCGCTAGTTGGGCACGAGCCATATTTGTATTTGTCATTGCAAAGACCTCAAATTCTTAACTAATTACGCTTGTGCCCAGTTTCTAATTTACGCTCAATCGACATACTGTAGCGGGACATGCCAAAACAAATTGCCCAGTATATCAAAGCGGCGAAAGCATAACCTTCGACGGTGGTACCCAACCAGTTTGAATCGTGGTTAGCGGCTTGAATTCGACCCAAGAAGTCAAACATACCTACTATGTACACCAATGTTGTATCTTTAAACAAAGCAATAAAGGAGTTTACTATGCCTGGAATAACCAGCTTTAATGCCTGTGGCAAAATAACGAGAACCATTGATTGCCAGTAGGTTAAACCCATAGCATCAGCGGCTTCATACTGGCCTTTAGGTATCGCCTGTAGACCACCACGAACCACTTCGGCCATATAGGCTGCAGAGAACAAAGTAATACCAATCAGAACACGTAATAACTTGTTGAAGTTCAGCCCTTCTGGCAAAAACAACGGAATCATTACGGACGCCATGAACAAAATTGTGATCAATGGTACTGCACGAATGGTTTCGATAAATACCACACAAACAGATTTCGCAATCGGCATCTCCGAACGTCTACCAAGCGCTAATATAACCCCTAGTGGGAAAGACGCTACGATACCGATAACACCCAGTAGTACTGTAAGGAAAAGGCCACCCCACAAAGAGGTCTCTACAACTTCTAGACCAAATACACCACCAGCAAACAAGAAGTAAGCCACAATGGGATAAACGACAATAATAGCGATAGAAAGATAAAGCTTATTAATCGTCTTAACGGCAAAAGCCCCTACCATAACCACTAGTAGAATCACGGCTAAATTAATACGCCATGTTTCCGCTTCTGGATACAAACCGTACATGAATTGATCAAAGTACACGCCGACGAAAGCCCAGCAGGCACCGCCAGCAGTACAAGCCGCTTTAGATGAACCTTCCCATGTTGCATTGATAAAAGCCCATTCAATGACAGGGGGAACAAGCAAATACAAGATATAAATGCTAAAGAAGGTTAGAAATATATTAAGAGGGGACGAAAATAAGTTCTGACGCACCCATGCCACTGCACCAACCGATGCCACTGGTGGTGGGAGGCTTGGTGATGGTTTAAAGATAATAGCCATGATCTGCCTCCTAGCGCTCAATTAATGACATTTTACTGTTGTACCAGTTCATGAATACCGAAATCGATAGACTTAATGAACCGTACACCAACATACAAAGACCAATGGTTTCAATCGCCTGACCCGTTTGGTTCAGCGTCGTACCCATGACCACAGCAACCAACTCTGGGTAAGCAATAGCAGCACCTAACGAAGAGTTCTTCGCCAAGTTCAAATATTGACTAGTGAGTGGCGGGATAATTACGCGCAATGCTTGAGGTAAGACAATCAGTCGTTGTGTCATATTGTCACGTAAGCCTAAAGAACGAGCGGCTTCAGTTTGCCCCCAGTTAACAGACAATATGCCTGCACGCACTATCTCGGCGATAAAAGCACCCGTGTAAGTAGACAAGGCGACGAGCACCGCTACAAATTCTGGCGGAAGCACCATACCACCGGTCACGTTAAAGCGACTTTTTTGCGGTAAATCAAACTCTATTGGAAACCCTGCCATGGCAAGGAAAATAAAGGTAATACCGACAATAACACCCAATGAAGACCAGTAGGCAGGAAACCACAGTCCTGTTTTTGTCTGGCGTTTTTTGGCCCAAATGATAAGAGCGATAGAAGCGACAATCGATAGAATGAAACCGAAGATTACAAGTCCAAAGCCATCTTGAGTGATTGGGTTTGGTGAGTAGATACCGCGTTTATTAAGTAAAAAATCGGCAAACTCATAACTCTCACGTGGTGCAGGTAACGCGGCAAGTACCGCAAAATACCAAAAGAACATCTGCAGCAACAATGGAATGTTTCGCAGAGTCTCAATATAGACAGTAGCTAGGCGAGCTACTAACCAGTTTTTCGATAAACGGGCTAGACCCATTATCACACCAATAATGGTGGCTAAGACAATCCCCAGTAGGGAGATAACAAAGGTATTTATTAAGGCAACAACGAACGCTCGTCCGTAGGTATTAGCCTCTGTGTATTCAATAAGGTGAATAAGAATCGGGAAGCCAGCAGGTTCATTAAAAAATGAGAAACCAGTGGAAATCCCTCGGTTATCGAGGTTGGCCTGAAGGTTACTAAATAAGTAATAACCTGCAAAAACCACCATCGCTAGCAGCAAAATTTGAAATATAAGCGCACGATTTCCCGCGTCGTTCAAAAAGCTGTTATTGCTCGGAGTTGTATTTTCGCTCATCTTGGTTCAGGCAATGAAATGCTCGTCAGATGTGTAAGAAAGGGGGAAGAAACCCAGCGACGATCTAGTCGCTGGGTAAATACCCAAGCAGAGAATTATTTGCTTTAGGTATTAACGAACTGGTGGCGCATACATGATGCCGCCAGCTTCAGTCCAAAGTGCATTAAGACCACGTGGAAGATCTACAGGAGTAGAAGGTCCAACGTTACGCTCAAACACTTCACCGTAGTTACCTACGTTAGCGATGATGTTATACGCCCAGTCAGCAGGAAGATTTAGTTGAGCACCCATATCACCATCAACACCTAGTAAGCGTTTGATACCTGGATCATTGGACTCTTTTTTGATCTTAGCGACGTTTTTGGACGAAATACCCATTTCTTCAGCGTTAACCTGAACAAACATTGCCCAAGTAACGATGTCTTTCCACTGGTTGTCGCCGTGACGAACAACTGGGCCTAATGGCTCTTTAGAAATGGTTTCTGGAAGAATTAGGTGAGCCGATGGATCTGCTAGCTTGGTACGGTGAGCCGCAAGACCTGATTTGTCAGTTGTGTAAACGTCACAACGACCAGAGTCATATGCTGACAACGCTTCATCTGCTTTTTGTACCACAACTGGTACATAAGACATTTTGTGTTTACGGAAGAAATCCGCCATGTTCAATTCTGTTGTTGTACCTTGCTCTGTACAAACCGTTGCACCATCAAGGTCCATTGCAGATTTAACGCCTAGGTCTTTACGAACCATAAAACCTTGGCCGTCGTAGAAGTTAACCGCTGTGAAATCTAGACCCAAAGACGCGTCACGTGTGTAAGTCCAAGTTGTGTTACGAGCAAGAATATCGATTTCACCAGATTGTAGAGCGGTGAAACGTTCTTTAGCAGAAAGGGGAGTGAATTTAACTTTTTGAGGGTCACCAAAAATTGCAGAGGAAACCGCACGACAAGCATCTACATCGATACCGCTCCAATTACCTTTGTCATCAGCATTAGAGAACCCTGGAACACCTGTACTGACGCCACATTGAATAAAGCCTTTTGCTTTGACGTCATCAAGTGTTGCCGCAGCAGCACCGGTACTTATGGTTGCTGCGATTGCAGCAGTCGAAAGTAATTTACCAACATTCGATTTCATTATATTGAGCCTCCCAGGCGTTTTTTATATATGTTGTAACTTGCTTGATTCTACATTGCAGATTTTCAAACCTGTGTTTTAAACACAGCAAAGTTAGTGCCAACATTTAATTATTCTTGTTGTAAGGTATATGCAGACGATTCCTCTAAAAGATCATCCCATACCCCTATAGAATTACTCTTTTGAGGAGTAGTCAAGGATAAAATGTCAGGAAAGCTGTGTTGTATGCTTAGTTTTTACACTTTTTGAGCATGTAAAGCGCTATTAATTAATCAGCTTAGCTGAATATATCTTTTTATTAAAGCGAGAGAAAACAAGGCTTTCTGAGGAAATAGCATGTATTTTGATGCACAGATATGGGGCATAATTTGAAACAGATGGCTCTATTTTGTGCTAAATGAATTTTTTGCATCATTTTGGTGCTTTATGAAATTTGTTGTGCTTAATTTGAATACCCACACGCAATTTATTGAATAAAGCGCTTTCCATAATTTGCGATCTGCATGGTAGACTTAACCATTAATTGAAGTCATGTAAGGAGATCCACATCAGATGGATAACTCAGCAAAACCGCTTGATCGCTTAGACAAAAAAATTCTTCGTGAACTGCAAATTAATGGCCGTTTATCGAATGTAGAGTTAGCTAGCCGTGTCGGGTTAAGTGCTACTCCTTGTTTGGAGCGCGTACGTCGTTTGGAACGTAACGGTTACATTACGGGCTATTGCGCTTTGGTTAACCCAAAGAAAGTGGATGCAGGATTGCTGGTTTTTGTCGAGATTCGCCTTAAAACCACCTCACCTGAAGGTTTTAATGAGTTTAAAGCGGCAGTGACTGAAATTCCTGAGATTTTGGAATGTCACCTGATTGCCGGTGACTTCGAATACCTTTTGAAAGCACGAGTATCCAACATGGACTCTTATCGTCTTTTGCTTGGTGAAACCTTACTAACACTGCCTCATGTTCGAGAATCTCGCACTTATGTCGCAATGGAAGAGGTGAAAAACACCACAGTGGTCAACATTCCTTAGAAAATAATCTAGTAAAGTGGCCTGCCTACGCAGGCTTAATACGGATCATTTTGTCAATTCAGCGAGTATTTTTCCCAGCATTACAGGTCCCATCCCTTTTACATTAAGTACGGATTTTTCTGAGTGAAAAGGGCGCTCTGCAACGAGTTTTTCAAGTATTTTCTTCGGCACGCCTTTCACTTTTAGAAGCTTGTCCACTTTTGATTTATTGATGACGAGATAGCCATCGGCGTAACCAGTGACGTTTTTTTTTACGTTTTTCGACTTTTTTACGGCAGGGTTTTCTGTTGCTACTTTTGGTGTCGATACTGCCTTTTCTATCTCTGGTTCGTTAATTTGCATCGTCGGAATAGAGTAATCTGAAGGCGCTTCAACGTGGTAAGGCGCATCGAAATAGGCTGAATCACACAAGGTGTAATCGGCTCCATTCCATTCGCTAAGTTGCAATACGAGCTGCCAAGTCCCTGGGTGAGGTTGTTGGAATGCTAAATCATAGGAGCAGTCTGAAAGAAAATGCTGGCCTTTCATTTCACCTAGTGTAGTTGAAGCGAGCACGACACTGTCTGAGTTTCCTATATTTTGACGCAGCGCTCGTAATTGTATGCGTAATGTACCACTGAGGTTTCCCGCTGGCCTATCACTGTTAATACGCTGAGTGGTAATAATGACTCTGTCATTTTCGATTCGATAGCCGCAGCCTTGGATCGTTAGATGTGCTTGGTTTAAAGCATTCATGTGAGTTCCTTCTTGCGAATCGATTATGTCGGCTTTTTAGCTTACGGAATTTTTGATCAAATTTTGCACATGTGCAAGCTAATACCGCCTTTATTTCAGCGAGAAAGGTATTTAGACGTTCAAATACTGATCGTGGTTCGGTAACCATCGGGATAAAAGTGGCGAGACACGTTCAGGATATTGACGGTGAAGTAGCGTGGCCGCTTTTTGAACATCATCAAGCAAGTTTTTGTCGCGCTGCAAATCCGCGACTTTGAATTCCCAAAGTCCGGTTTGTCTGGTGCCGAGTAATTCACCTGGACCACGCAACTCTAGGTCTTTCTCTGCGATTTTAAAGCCATCGCTGGTTTCTCGCATGGTAGAAAGTCGCTCTTTGCCTTGTTGTCCTAGTGGTGCTTTATAAAGTAGCACACAATGACTGGCGGTTTGTCCTCGACCAACACGTCCTCGCAACTGATGAAGCTGTGCAAGGCCAAGTCGTTCAGGGTTTTCTATCACCATAAGGCTAGAGTTTGGCACATCCACACCCACTTCGATAACGGTTGTAGCGACCAATAACTGAATCTCTCCCGCTTTAAATTTGGCCATAATATCGGCTTTTTCCTGCGCCTTGAGTCGACCATGCACCAAGCCAATGGATAATCCTCCAAGTTGCTCTTGTAACAAAATCGCTGTGTCTTCTGCGGCTTGGCATTGCAGGGCTTCTGATTCTTCAATCAGGGTACAGACCCAGTAAGCTTGTTTGCCCTCTTCGCAGGCGCTTTTCACTCGGTCAATGACTTCTTGTCGACGCTGATCCGATACCACAATCGTGTTTACAGGTGTTCGCCCTGGTGGCAGCTCATCAATGATGGAGCAATCCAAATCGGCATAGGCTGACATGGCTAAGGTTCGGGGAATTGGAGTCGCCGTCATAATAAGCTGATGAGGCTGAAAACCGTGCTTCATGCCTTTTTCACGTAGTGCCATACGCTGATGCACACCAAAGCGGTGTTGCTCATCGATAATGGCGAGAGCTAAACGATCGAACTCAACCGTGTCTTGGAATAATGCGTGTGTCCCGACGACAATCTGCGCAGCGCCAGATGCGATATCGGCGAGTTCTTTCTCGCGGGTTTTGCCTTTGAGTTTGCCGATCATCCATGCGACTTTTAAACCGAGTGGCTCAAACCATTGACTGAAATTAATATAATGCTGCTCAGCGAGAATTTCCGTCGGTGCCATGATCGCAACTTGGTAGCCCGCCTGTACGACAGACGCTGCGGCTAACGCTGCAACTAAGGTTTTTCCTGATCCCACATCGCCTTGTACCAAGCGCAGCATAGGGTGGCCTGTGCCGAGATCCTTAAGGATTTCCTGGAAAACACGATTCTGTGCATTGGTTGGTGAAAAGGGCAGTTGCTGTAAGAGTCGTTGGCTGAGCTCGCCGGCAGTTTGGACTTTGATTGCGGCGTCTTGCTTGGCTTTCATGCGCTTGCCAATTAGGGAAAGCTGATGGGCCATAAGTTCTTCAAAAGATAGGCGATATTGCGCAGGATGGCTTCCCGATCTGAGTAATTCTAAGTTGGCTTCTCGCGACGGATGATGCAGAAAGTGAATGGCATCGCTCAGCGGTGGTAAATTGAACTGAGTGCGAATTTCGTCTGGCAGCCATTCTTGTAGATTGTATGGGGTTAAACGCTCTAAGGCTTGTTCGCACAGTTGGCGAATCTTGGTTTGTGTTAAGCCATCGGTTAGCGGATAGATTGGCGTAAGCTGCGCCGTTTCTTCTTGTGTTTCGTCGTCACCAATCACCTTGTATTCTGGGTGATAGATTTCAAAGCCAGTACTGCCTCGACGGATTTCTCCAAAACAACGAACTCGCTTGCCGGATTCTAGCTGTTTTTTTTGCGCGGCGGAAAAATGAAAGAAGCGCAAACACAGGGTGCCAGTATGGTCCTTAATCCGACACAGCAAACTGCGGCGTTTGCCCATTTTGATTTCTGCGCCAGTGACTTGGCCTTCAATAACCGCCTCATCCCCAAAACGCAGCATGCCGATTGGCACAACACGTGTTCTGTCTTGATAGCGAATGGGTAGATGAAACAGCAGATCTTGTACTGTATTCAAATGCAGCTTGGCCAGCTTTTCGGCCATGGCATCACCAACGCCTTTTAGCTCACGAACATCCTGAGTGTCTAATCCGTCGATCATGCTGTTCTCTATAAATTCAGATGTTTGCAAGCATCACGGATAGACTGGCTCACGGCTTCAATGGCTTTCGGGCGCGGGAAGCTGGCTCGCCATGCTAAAGCGACTATACGTTTCGGTGCGGGATCCGTAAAAGGACGCACTTCCAACATATCGTGATTAATATTGGTGACGGCGGATTTTGGCAATACAGTTACCCCTAAACCAGACGCTACCATGTAACGAATGGTTTCTAACGAGCTGCCATTAACAATAGTGCGACCATCACCAAATTCGCCTTCTGTTACCAAAGGACAAGCTTCTAATACTTGCTCACTGAAACAATGACCTTTGCCAAGCAGTAACAAGTTGTCAGTGGAGAGTTGGTCGGTTTCTATGTGTGAGAGTTTTGTCCATGGGTGGTTTTTGGGCATCAGAACCACAAATTCTTCTTCATAAATTGGCTGAGTGACAACATCAGGTTCGCGGAACGGAAGCGCCACTATGATGGCATCTAATTCGCCGTTACGCAGTTTAGGGCGTAAGTTTTCAGTGAGATCTTCTTCAATGATCAATGGCATGCCAGAGGTTTCGCTATGCAAGGCAGGAATCATAAAAGGGAACAAATACGGGGCGATGGTGTAGATAGCGCCAACTTTAAGTGGGCCTTTTAATTGGTTCTTACCAGAGGTCGCCAGCTCTTTAATCATGTTGGCTTGATCCAGCACCCGCTTGGCCTGAGTGATGATTTGCTCGCCCAATGGTGTGATATAAACAGAGCTTTTGCTGCGCTCGAAAATGGCGGTGCCAAGCTCTTCTTCTAGCTTCTTCACGGCGACACTGAGCGTAGGTTGTGAAACGTAGCAGCGGTCTGCTGCACGGCCAAAATGTTTTTCTTCGGCTAGCATTACAATGTATTTCAATTCCGTTAATGTCATGGCACACCTTTCGTTCGGCTGATTCATTGTTAATAACTATGATAATACATAATTTGATAAAGTATACTCGTTCTTTAGTGACTAAGAGCATCAGAGGTTATTGGGGGAAGATAAATGGCAAACATTTTAATCGCTGGCTGCGGTGATTTGGGTTCTGGTTTGGCTGCTGAGTTAGTTGCCCAAGGCCATATCGTCACTGGTATTCGCCGTACAAAAAATGAATTTCCGCAAGGCGTAATTGGCATAACGGGTGACCTTGTTGCCATGAGCGACGATGACTTGCCTGATGTAGATCTCGTTTTTTTGATCATGACGCCTAATGGTCGTAATGAAGAAGCGTATCGCGCGGCTTATTTTGATACGGCACAAGTGTTGATTCGTCGATATAACGCTATGGCGAAGCAGCCCAAGGTGTTTTTTGTGTCCAGTACTAGTGTCTACGGCCAAAGCCAAGGTGAGTGGATAGATGAAACCACACCAGCACAGCCCACATCCGCTACCGCTAAGGTTTTAGTGGAAACAGAACGATCGCTAGCGTCTGCTTTTTCTAGTGTGGCCGTGCGTTGCTCTGGCATTTATGGTCCAGGGCGTTTTAGACTATTAGAAACTGTATTAAGCGAAAAAGAGTGGGGAACCAACAGCTGGACCAATCGTATTCATCGAGACGATGTCGTTTCCGCTTTAGTCTTATTGAGCCACGCGGCACTAAATGAACAAAGCATACCGAACAATGTCATCGTGACGGATCAAACACCGGTTTCCATGTGGGAAGTAAAGCTTTGGCTGGCAACCTGTCTTGACGCTAGGGTTGCTGTGAATGGTGGCGATGGTTTTGTGCCGACTTCTGGGAAGCGTATTCAAGGTCAATATCTATTGTCGCAAGGTTGGCATTTGCAATATCCGAGCTATGTGTCTGGCTATCACGAGCTGTTGCGTGAATTTCGATCTTTGAGTAAATGATAAAAGTACAAACACGAGATATAAAAAAAGAGGCCGGAGCCTCTTTTTTTATCAGTATCAAAGCGAGAAGATTAGTCTTCCAACACCATGATGCCTTCGATTTCTACTTGAACGCCTTTTGGCAATGCGCGCACGCCCATTGCTGCACGAGCTGGGTAAGGTTGTTTAACAAATTGCGTCATCACTTCATTAACTGTGGCAAAGTTGCCCAAGTCTGTCATGAAAATGTTGAATTTCACAACGTTTTCTAAAGAACCGCCAGCCGCTTCACAAACGGCTTGTAGGTTTTTGAATACTTGAGTTGTCTGTTCAACGATGTCCTCGCTGATGACTTCCATTGTTTCAGGTACCAAAGGAATTTGACCAGACAAATACACTGTGTTGCCAGCGCGAACCGCTTGAGAATATGGGCCAATAGCGGCAGGTGCGTTTTCAGTATGAATGACTTGTTTTGACATAAATAAGTATCCTTTATCTAGTAAGTGAAATGGTAAGTAACAGAATAAATTAAGTCTTATTAGCGCCCAACAATGGTTTCGCGTGAGACTTTTTCCACACAGCGAACCGCTTTTATGCGACGCATTACATCCGCTAAGCCTACACGGCTGGAAATCGTGATGCTTAGCCGTAAACGACTGACTCTACCGCGTTCAATAATATCGAGATTCGACACTTGGAAATCGGTATCACTGATCGAGCTGGCTATTTTTGCCACGGCGCCACGTTCGTTGATGTAGGTAACGATCAGGCTTATGTGTAGTTCTTCTTCGATCTCTTTGCCCCATGCCATATGAATAAAGCGTTCAGGATTAGATAAATGATCTTGAACGTTAGGGCAATTGAGGTGGTGAATAATGATGCCTTTATCAACCTGGACATAACCTACAATCGGGTCGCCAGGAATCGGTGCGCAACATTTGGCATAAGAAATAAGCATGCCTTCTGAGCCATTCACCTTAAAGGATTTTGGTGTCACCAAGGTGTCTTCATCGATATTCGGGAAGAGTTCACGAGCCACCAGATAACCAACATGACGACCTTTGCCGATGGATTCTAGCAAGTCATCCATGGATTCCAGCTGGTGGTTGGCTAATACTTGTGCAATTTGTTCTGCTGTTAGTTCTTCAACATTGGTTTTAAAGGCGTTTAAGGAGCGAGTTAACAGACGATGACCGATAGATATCGCATTTTCTCGCTGCTTGTCTTTCAAATAATGGCGAATGTTGGTGCGCGCTTTGCCGGTAATCGCAAAACTTAACCAAGCAACATTCGGTTGAGCGTTTTTCGCGGTAATGATTTCAACCGTTTGCCCACTTTCTAGCTGTGTACTGAGTGGTGCAAGACGACGGTTAATTCGGCAAGAGATACAGGTGTTGCCGATTTCTGTGTGAACACCATAAGCAAAATCGACGGGTGTCGCGCCGGAAGGTAATTCAATAATTTGTCCATTTGGCGTAAAAACATACACCTCATCTGGAAACAAATCACTTTTCACGTTATCAACAAATTCGACGGGGTTCCGCGCTTTTTGTTGAATTTCTAACAGGCTTTTCACCCATTTCGTTGCACGGTCATGGTTGCTTGGCATGCTTGATGTGCCGCTGACTTTGTATGCCCAATGAGCCGCAATGCCATTATTAGCAACCAAATCCATTTCTTCAGTACGTATTTGGACTTCCATAGGAATACCATTGGTGCCTAATACGGTTGTATGAAGAGATTGGTAGCCATTGGACTTTGGTACCGCAATGTAATCTTTAAAGCGACCTTCAATAGGTTTGAACAGAGCGTGAATAACGCCGAGAATTCGATAACAGCTGTCATGGCGGTCGGTAACGATGCGTACGCCCATTACGTCCATTATTTCATCTAGAGAACGGCGCTTTTTGTCCATCTTCTGATAAATGCTGTAAATGTGTTTTTCTCGAACGCTGATACTGGCTTCAATGTAATCGGCGGCCAGCTCAGATCGGATCGTATCTTCAAGCTTTTGAGTGTCTTTAATGCGCTGCTGGCCATACTTTTTGTGGATGGCTTTGTGGAGCATGCGTGCGCGCATTGGGTAATACGCTTGGAAAGCAAGAGATTCTAGATCTACCCGAACCTTGTACATACCCAGACGATTTGCAATCGGTGCATAAATGTCGAGTGTTTCGCGGGCAATACGGCGTTTTTTGTGGGCTGGCATGGCATCTAATGTGCGCATGTTGTGCAGTCTGTCCGCTAACTTCACCAAGATGACACGAATATCATCCGCCATGGCCATGGCCATTTTTTGGAAGTTATGGGCTTGCTTTTCGATTTGGCTATTGAATTCAAGGTGGGTTAACTTACTGACCCCATCCACAAGACTCGCAACACCTTCACCAAACTGTTCAGTAAGGGCTTCACGGCTGATGCCTGTGTCTTCAATAACGTCGTGCAAAAGTGCCGCTGTCAATCCATCACAATCCATTCGAAGTTCCGATAGAATTTCGGCGACAGCGAGAGGATGGGTGACATAGGGCTCGCCACTTTTACGTCGTTGCCCATCGTGGGCTTGTTCGGCGTAATAGTAGGCGCGTTTTACCTTGGCGACTTGTTCGTAAGGTAAATACTGACTCAAGGTCAGTGCTAAATCTTCAATGGTATACATCGCTCACCTCACTAAGGCAAAAAGAAAGCGCGACAGCTGTGCTATGAGCGACACCATAGAGATTAAAACTCGTGTAAAGGGCGTTTTTGTTGATCAACATTTTTTGCGTTGATCAAGTTTTCCGCAATTTCACGTAGTGCAACTACAGTAACTTTGTCGCCTTCTAAAGGCACTTTTGCGTCTTCACCACCCGTTGCTAGTTGACGAGCGCGCTTTGACGCGACCATCACTAATTCGAAGCGGTTATCAACGTTTTCTAAACAATCTTCTACGGTAACTCGAGCCATTTTGACCTCTGTGTTCGGTTATCTATTTTTCCAAGGGTAATTCTACTTAACGGCTTCTCACAAAGACAAGAGATCATTTATAAGATTGCCATTTTTTTCCTGCATAACCGTTGTTTTTGAGCGCATTGCTTGAAAAACAGCGGAGATTTGTGAAAGCGCAGCATCAAAATCGTCATTTACGATGACAAAATCGTATTCATGGTAGTGGGACATTTCATTCACGGCCTTTGCCATACGACGCTGAATGACTTCATCAGAGTCTGTAGCGCGTTTTCTTAGGCGTTCTTCAAGCGCTTGTAATGACGGCGGTAAAATGAATATTCCGATGGCTTCTGGATAGAGCTGACGAATTTGGCGAGCGCCTTGCCAGTCGATCTCTAAAATCACATCTAGACCTTGTTCTAGCATACCAAAAATAGACTCTTTTGATGTGCCGTAATAATTATCAAAAACCTGTGCATGCTCGAAGAAGGCGTCTTCAGCAATCATGTCCAAGAAGGATTCATCATCGATAAAGTAATATTCTCTACCATGTTCTTCGCCAGTTCGTGGTGCACGAGTAGTATGAGAAATAGAAATTCTCACCTTATCATCTTGCTTAAGTAGCGCTTTATATAAGGTCGATTTACCCGCTCCTGATGGAGCCGATAAGATGAATAAATTGCCTTTATGTTTGTCCATGGGTTGTTTTATCCGCCAGTCTTTGTCTTTTCAACGTCGTACTATATCACAAACAAAATGCCTGTTCTTAGCCAGAGATTATTGTCGATATTAGTGGTTTTTAACAGGAGTCTTTGTCTAACGTGTAAGCTAATTTTTCATGGTATTTTTGTTAAGTATCATTGTTTTTTGGGTTGGTAAAAAATCGTTACAAAGTTTTTAGCGGTTCTAGATGCTTTTTTGATAAACAAGACTAAGCTTCAAGGATTAAGTACTTAACAGATAAAGCATGATTACAAGGAAGGGAAATGCAATGGATTTACCTTGCGACCAAATATCATTTCAAACAATGTCTAAACAGCGAAGTTACTGCAAAGTCCTGTCTGTAGAAGATGATCCTGATTACCAAGAAGCACTAATGAATGGCCTGAGTGCGTTAAATTATGATGGCAAAGAGGTGGAGTTCCTGACGGCTTCATCCGCGAGCGATGCTGCAACGGTTATCGCTGCTCACCCTGATATCTCGGTGATTTTTCTTGATGTGGTGATGGAGACAGATGTTGCTGGGTTACGCCTAATTCGTACTATTCGTGAGGTAATTGGTAATGATCTGGTGCGCATTGTCCTGCTGACTGGCCAGCCAGGTATGGCCCCAGTGGATGATCTTATTGGTCAATACGATATAGACGACTATTGGTGCAAATCAGACCTCACTCAGGCGCACTTACAAACCATAGTGTTAAGTAATCTACGTACTTGGGAGCACCTTTCTGATATGAAAGAAGCTCGCCATGGTATGCAATTGTTACTTGCTGCGAGTCAGAGGATCGCCTCAAAGAGTGATATTACGGATTACACCCATTCTATTTTGGAAGAAATTGGGCTGCTGTTAAAAATGAACAGTGGAGGTATTGTGTGTTTCTTCCACCCTGAAGAAGAGCATTTAGAAAAAGCCTTAATTGTCGCTGCTTGTGGGGAATTTTCTCCTCATATCCATCGGTATTTTTTATCCGCTATTCAAGAGAGCCTTCTAAAAGAAGCGGTAGAGCTAGCCAATAAGCAAAAAGCACATGTTTTTCAGGATGGCTTTTCTGTGTTGTATTTCTCGAATAAGGAGTTGGAAGACCGAGAATACATGGTGGTGGTAAAGCTCGATCGCAACCTTGCCAGTAATGAAATTAACCTGCTACAAGTTTTTTGTGAAAACATAAGTGCTGGTTTCCGCAATGTTGCTTTACATAATAAATTAACCGAGCTTGCTTACGTTGAACCAGCATTAGGAATTCATAATAAAAACTGGTTAGTGCGTGAAATACGCAATATGTTTTCTTGGGAGCGAGAGAAAGCCACTTTATTAATGTTATATGTGGAAGATTTGGCCTATACCGAGTCGGTTTTAGGATCAAAATACTGCGATAAACTCACCTTGTCTTTGTACGATTATCTGAGTCACTTTTTTGATAAAACGGTTGATATCGCCTTGCTTGAAAGAGATACATTAGTGTTGATCGTGTATGACGATAAGGACTACAACGAAGCCTCACTTGAAAATATTATTCATACCAGTATTGAAGTTAAAAACTCCTTACACGCTCTCGATTTGACCGTCAGCTCGGTGAAATTCTCTGACTTTCCAACTTATGAGGCCGAACAATTAGTCAGTGTTGGCAAAAGCACTTTAGAAAGAGCTAAGTACAAAGGCGTATCTTATTTAGCGTTTTCTGAAAGCTTGGCATCCGCTATGTTTGGGCGCTATGAGTTGTTACAAGATCTGCGAGAAGCCATTCTAAACAATGAAATCAGAGCGTATTTTCAGCCTAAGATGAACTTGAAAGGCAATAGGTTGATTGGGTTTGAAGCGTTGGCACGATGGACTCATAAAGATGGCAGTAATATCCCACCAGATCAATTTATTTCCTTGGCCGAGAGCAGTGGTCTGATTGATAAACTGGATCAGCAGATGTTGCAGCAGTCCTGCCAAGCTATTAACACACTGAAAAGTATCGGTATTAATGTGCCTATTTCGGTCAATGTCGCTGGTAATGAAATCATTCGTCCTAATTACTTTGAGAACTTTAGACGACTGCTTGAAGAGGAAGGCGTGTCGAACGAAATGATCGAGCTAGAAATAACAGAGTCTCAAATAATTGAAGAAAAAAGTAATATTAACAAGCATTTAACAGCCTTAAAAACATTAGGTGTCAACGTCAATATCGATGATTTTGGAACGGGTTATTCGTCTTTGGCCTATTTGTCTACCTTATCAGTGTCAACTCTCAAAATTGATCATAGTTTTGTCTGGCGTATGGAAGAGTCAGAGAAGGACTGGGAAATTCTAAAAATGATTATTGAATTAGGTGATTCCCTAGGGCTCAGAGTTATCGCCGAAGGCATTGAAACAGAACAGCAAAAAATACATTTGCAGGCCTTAGGTTGTGAGGATGGGCAAGGCTATTTATTTGCTAAACCTATGTCATTAGACGATACCGTTAGTTGGGTTAAATCAGGATTATAAAATATGATTTTTGGTAAACGGATGTCACAAAAGTCATTACTTTTCATATATTTATCAGGTATTTTAATTTTCACAATTTTGCTAAGTTGGGGCAGTTATCGATTCTTTTTAGATAACAAAATCAGTGAACTAGCATGGAATGAATCGGAAGTATTGTCCCGTAGCGCCAGTGTTTTTAGCCGTGAAATGGGACATATTAAGCGCGTTACCTTGCTACTACGTAACAGCGTTAACGCTCGCTTATCTACACAGAGCGAAAAGACACTCCCAAGTAACTGGGAAGCTCAGGTGGTGGATGAATTTAATCAATTTGCTCGAACATCTAAGCTTATTTCTCAAGTGCGCTGGATTATGCCAGGTGGCCAAGAGCACATTCGAATCAACTCCCAAGCCGGTGCCATAACTCGTGTACCAGAGGGTCAACTACAAAACAAAGCGGATCGGCATTATGTGCAAAATGCGCCTGATGGCGTTAATGAGGTATATATTTCCTCTTTGGATTTGAATATTGAAAATAAAGAAATTGTTCGCCCGTTTCAGCCAACGGTTCGTGGAGTCGTCAGAGTGAAGGGCGACATACCTGGAATTTTGGTGGTGAATTATGATCTGAGTAAATTATTTGAGCTTGCTCGGACCTTTAGCAGTGATGGGGTGTATTTAGAAATATTGGACTTGAATGGCAATTGGGTATTAGCGGCTGACAAAAGCCTTGAGTGGGGTGGAGTACTCTATCCTGACAACTTGAGCTTTAATATCAAAACGCATTTTCCGGCTATTTGGCAAGAAATGGATAATGTGGACGGGCTAGAGCGAATTTTCGATGATGGCCGTTTATGGAGTCTCTTGAAGCTGTATATAGATGAGGAGGCGGATGTCCAAAGTTCGCAAACGCCATCTTTGTATTTTATTGCCCGTTCTAATTCTGACGCATTTTCTGCGTGGCGAATGAGGTTAATTCTTAGCATAATCGGAGGAGCTGTCGCTCTCTATGCCTTGATTGCATGGTTGGTTTGGCGACAAGTGACCGCTCAATTTGAAACCTATCGATTACTTCAATTGGTACAGCAAGAAAAAGCTCAAGCGGAGCAGGCTAACCGCAAGCTTAGTCTGACGAATAAGCGTTTAGTAGACCTTCAAGACGAGCTAGTTGAAACCAGCAAGCTGTCTTCTCTAGGCTTGATGGTCGCCGGTTTAGCTCATGAAATGCATACACCACTTGGTGGTGTCAGAATGGCGTTATCGTCGTGCAAGGTCTGGCTGGATAAAGAGGCCAAGCAACAGCCTTCTAAAGGGCTTGAGAAAATAGATAGTTCATTAATGATCGCGGAAAAGAATCTCGTTCGCGCATTAGATGTGGTAACCAGCTTTAAACGTATTGTGTCGGATAGAACGGCTCAGGATATGCAGGAATTTTTCTTTCATAACGTTGTTAATGACATCTTGTTTACTTATAAACCCGTATTGAAAAAACGTTCGGACCTTCATATTGAGAGTGAATGCCCAGAAGACATTAGCATGTCTGGTTACCCTGGCGTCATGTCTCAAATTATTCAAAATCTTATCGATAATGCACTCGATCATGCTTTCCAACGATTGGATAAAGGCGTGATTTCACTCGTTGCGAAAAAGGAGCAAGACAACCTCGTTCTTGTGATTAAAGATAATGGCAGAGGTATTTCGTCAGAAATTCAAGCTCGTATTTTTGAGCCTTTTGTGACTACCGGCCGCACAAATCAACATACAGGTTTAGGACTCCATCTAGTAAGCCAATGGACGAATAAACTCATGAAAGGACACATTGATGTTGTGTCAGAAGTGGGCGTTGGAACGACATTTACTCTGTCTGTTCCGTTACAACTTCAAAAGGATGAGGAGGCAGAGAGCGAGACACTTTAGCAACTTCTGTCATGACCGCTTCGATAGAAACAGGGTATTCTGTCCTAACTCCCTGAATTGGATGGAACGCTCATAAAGTGGCATCAATAAAGCATTACGAAAAGCGCATGCTAGCGGTATGTGATTACATATATAAACACTTAGATGACGATCTTAGCGTCGAAACTTTGTGTGATGTGGCGTGTTTTTCTAAATACCACTTTCACCGTCAGTTTACGCATTTTATAGGCGTTGGTGTGTTTAAATTTGTGCAGCAGTTGCGCTTAAAAAGAGCCTCCTATGAGTTGGTGTTTATGAAAGATAAGCGCATTATTGAAATTGCAATGAGCGCAAAGTTTGATCATCCAGAATCCTTTTCCAGAGCCTTCAAAAAAGCCTATTCACAATCTCCAAGTGACTTTCGTCGCCATCCAGACTTAGAAAAATTAGGTTTGCACTTTCATAAGCTAGATAGGCAGCTAGAGCCAAACATGACAGTAGACATCGTTCATTTCGATACGACCAAGATCGCACTGCTAAAGCACCGAGGGGCACCGAGCCGAATTATGGAATCGGTCGCCATATTTAGAGAGTGGCGCAAAGCATCTGGCTTGTTGCCTATATCGAAAAGTCGAACTTTCAACATCGTTTATGAAGATCCCGCGGTGGTGGCTCCAGAAGATTTTCGTTGTGACATTGCAGCAGAAGTGATGAGCGAAGTGGATGACAATGAATATGGTGTCATCAACAGTACCCTCGAAGGCGGTCGCTACGCCGTGGTTCGCCATTTTGGTCCTTATGAGAGTATTAGTCGTTGCTTGTATTTCCTTTATGGCGAATGGTTACCGAGCAGCGGGGAAGAGCCGAGAGATGCGCCATGTTTTTTTCAATATCAAAACCATTTCCCAGAGGTGGCTGAGCATGAACTCATTACGGATGTGTACTTACCTCTAAAATGAACTTTTCATAGGAGTCAAAGGTGTTAGACATTGTTACGCATACCCCAATATGGGTTTGGTTGCTGTTAGGCTTTCTGGTTTATTTAGGCATAAAACAAAGTCGTGATCGACAAGTGCCGAAAAATAGAGCCTTTATTTTGCCCGTTGTGATGATCGTATTTTCTCTGCACGGAGTGATATCAAGCTTTGGTGGTGGTTTTGATTCTTTGTTGTTTTGGGGCGTTAGCTTTGTGGCGACGTTACTGATTGGTGTATTGATTTTTCCATCGCAGCAGGCTCGTTTTGATGAGTCGATGCAATGCTTTTTTATTCAAGGTAGCTGGCGACCTCTGTTTCTTATTTTGGGAATTTTTACTATTAAATACACGGTCGGTGTGATGGAAGGCATGCAGAGTTCTTTTCTCACTCTGTCATTTGTTGTGGATGGATTATCGCTGCTTTATGGCGTATTTAGCGGAGTGTTTGCTGCTCGTAGTGTGAGGCTATGGCGCTTGAGCCGTACGACTCAAGCCTACCATTCGCCATAAACTTAACGGTCTGGCTTTGGACTCGCCATCCAACCCAAACCCATCCAAATTACGCCAATGCTTAACATGACATAGAGGGATGCCGTCCACGATTGCTGCCAATCATAAAGTGCACCAAGCAAAACAGGACCAATAGCCGCGAGTGTGTAACCGATTAACTGCGCCATACCAGACAAGGCTGCGGCTTGTTTTGGGCTGTTGGTTCGTAAGCTGACAAAAGACAAGCCTAAGATAAAGCCCATACTGACACCAAAGCCAAAAGACACCGACCAAACGCCAGACCAGCTTGGAATGAACAAAAAGCCAGCTAAGCTTAATGTCGTTAATCCAGTGGCAATTAAGCAGAGTCGTCTATGGCTGCCTAAGCGATGGATAAACGGCGCTAAAATCAACGAAGGAACCGCTCCTGCCAATTGCAAATAACCTTGATACAAGCCAGCCGTTGAATCGGTGTAACCGTTGCTCATTAAAATAGCCGGCACCCAAGCGACCACTACGTAATTCACTAGCGAATTGACCGCCAAAAATCCCGCTACTTGCCATGCTGTGACAGAGCGCCAGACGGATGTTGGTATTTCAACGTTACCGGTTTGCGGCGGTTGATGTTGGGTTATTTTGCAGCTAAACCACACCACCAGAGGTAACAGAATCAACAAACTCTGACAGGCCAGAGCAAACGACCAACCACTCATTGGTAGGTCAAAACTTGGCTGTTCGGCATATAAACTCAACGGCACCGCAAGACTCGACATCAAAAAGCCGCCGATGCTCATCATCAGCACATAAATCGCCGTGAGCTGAACCACGTAATTCGGAAATTCGCGTTTCAGTAAACTGGGTAACAAGACATTACCAATGGCAATGCCTGCGCCAATAAATATCGCACCAACATACAAGGTACTTATTGAGCCAAAAGCACGAATCACCATGCCAATCGCAATCAAAGCCACGCCAGAAGCTAAGATACGTTCAATGCGAAAATGGCGAGTCAGCCAAGACGCTACCGGCGCAAAAAAACCAAAGGCCAGCAGCGGCAAGCTGGTGAGCAAACCAGATTGGGAGCTGCTTAAATGCAGGTCGGTACTGATTCTATCGAGTAACGGCGGCAAACCTGTTACGGGGCCGCGTAAACTCAGCGCCACCAAAAAAATAAACAAGAGTAAAAATGCCGCGTCGTGTTGCGCTAATTTAAGTATTCGTTTCATGGCGTCCATTTCGAAAAAGAGGTTTTCGGGAGATATTGTCGATTCGCTATTATATGGGTTACTCTGCTTACTGAATTGAGAGACTTGGACAATAAATTGCGAAATACAGACAAAAGCATTTTTGAGACACTGACCGACCTTTGTTTTGCGGATCATTATCCGCATCGCGTTCTTGTTTTGCGCTCGCAATCCGTGCCGCATAGTGAAGAAACACCTTGGCACAAACATCAAAAAGGCCAACTGGTTTTACCACTCACTGGCGTTGTTACTAGCTTTATCGACGACAAAATGTGGCTTGTGCCGCCACGTTGCGCAGTGTGGATTCCAAGTAATGAGATGCATCGCAACCAGATATCGCCCAATGCTGACGTTTGTATGTTGTTTGTTGATGGCCGTGATTTACCGCTGCCAGAAGTTGCTTGTACCTTGACGGTCACGCCCTTTGTACGTGAACTGATATTGCATTTGCATTCGCAACAACGCTATGAAGAAACCGACCTTGCAACAGATCGGCTGGTTGATGTCCTGATCGACCAGCTTATTCAGTTGGAGCGGGAAGAGTTTGATTTCCCCATTCCAGACGAACCAACACTCAACCGTCTCGCTCTTGAACTGATTGCCAGACCGAACGAAAAACGCACTCTAGGCGAATGGGCCAGCGACTTCGCTATGAGCGAACGCACTTTGGCGCGAATGATTAAGCGTCATGTAGAGCTCACTTTTGGTCAGTGGCGAAGTCAGCTTCACATTGTTCTTGCTCTGCAAAAGCTAGCGATCAACATGCCGATCCAAACCATCTCCGAAGAGCTAGGCTACGACTCCGTCAGCGCTTTTATCACCTTCTTTAAAAAAGCGCTGGGCAAATCACCAAGACAATATCGGATCGAGCGGTGGGGAAAGTAAGGGAATCTATCGTGCAAGTGCTTGTTTTAGTGAGCGAACTTCAAAACTACTACACCAAGGATGATCAGCAACACGCCCATGTAGCGAAGCAATGATGTCGGATCGCCATAGAACCAAATACCCAACAAAAAGGTGCCTGATGCGCCGATTCCTGTCCAAACCGCATAAGCGGTGCCCATAGGGATCTCTTTTTGTGCCAACCAAAGCAAGGTACCGCTTATTGCCATAAAGAAAATGGCAATGGCCACTCCTAACAGTTTTGATCCGCCTGATTGCGCCATTTTTAATCCAACGGGCCAGCCGATTTCAGTAAGCCCTGCTAATAGCAAATAGACCCAACTCATGTTTATTACTCCATACAAAAAATATTCGCACTTAAGTAGGCGAAGTTGCTTTTTATAGTATCGATATTTATGATGATAAAAAGTTATTAACTATCGATATTTTTCATATGTTGAGTTTAGAGCAAATCAATATGCTGGTGTTATCCGCTGAATTAGGGTCTTTTTCAGCGTGTGCAAGAAGACTCGGCAAGGTGCAGTCTGCCGTGAGCCATGGCATCAGTAACTTAGAAATAGACTTGGGAGTCGAGCTGTTTGATCGCTCATCTCGCAGTCCAAGACTAACAACAGAAGGGGAGCGCTTAATCCGCAGTGCAAAAGCACTGTTAGCCCAATCCCATGAGCTTGAAAAAATTGCCGAATCTATTATTCGCAATGAGGAAAGCGCATTGACGATAGCCGTTGACGACGCGCTGTTTGTACCCAATATGTCGACAGTGCTCGCACTTTTTGCTGATGAATTTCCTTATGTCCAACTGGATATTCTTTCTCTAACCTCATCCGATATTATTCACGCGGTTGCTAATGGCAATGTCGACATAGGCGTGATGTTTTCAGAAGTGGAAGCGAACAAGCAGGTCGATTTTTGCTATGTTGGCGGTGTGGACTTTATTGCTGTTTGTCACCGTGATTTTCCGTTGGCCGAACTGAGTTTGCTATCGGAATCGGACCTTGCTCCGTATCGTCAAATTGCCGTACGTGGCACTTTGAAAAAAGAGCCCCAAGCATTGATTAGCATGACGCCCAGTGTCTGGTGGTGTTCAAGTTATTACGCTGTTTTAGAATTGATGCAACAAAAAATAGGCTGGGCTTACCTGCCTTTATCCTTGGTTCAGCCACTTATTCAAACCGGCAACATTCATAAAATCGACGTGACTTTTGACCACAAGCCTTGGTCCGTTCCGGTGGATCTTGTTTACAAAAAAGGTGCAAACCGCGGCCCCGCTCATCAATGGTTATTTGACGCCTGTAAAAATGCGTTTTCTGCTGACCTTTGTATGTGAAAAAGCCCGCTTCTACCATGCGTAGAAGCGGGCTTTTAAAATACTGTCATAACCTATAAAAACGATTTATTCGGTTGCTTCATGAATCGTTTCTTTCGTGCTGTCGTAAGCTTTTGAGGAATCTTCTTTCACGCCTTCCCAAGTATTTGCGCAGCCAGCTAATGCAAGTGTTACAGCAATGACTAATAATGGAAACTTCATGTTCAAACCTCTTTATTGTTAGGAGTCTTTACAGATTAACAAAAAGCTTTGTAAAGGATAAGCCACTATTTTGATTTAACTTAGGATAAAGGGTTTTACAGGTTGTTGCTCTTTCTTTCTGTCGAAAAGCCGTATGGAAAAACGCTTAAACAGCCCCAAGTGTTTGCAGCAAAAGAGATTGACCTTCTTCTACTCTGGCATAGAATGGCGTCAATTTAATCCCAGTTTTGGGTTGCTTGAGATTGAGGTTATACATGTCTAGTACATCGCTTGTTCCAACAGGTTCCGTGCGTCAGCGCTTAAAGGTGTTTATTGAAAATATCACTGTGCAGCGAATTTTATTGGCGCTGATTTTAATCAATGCCGTTCTTTTAGGCTTAGAAACGTCGCCTGAAGTAATGGCAGCCGTTGGTCCGTTTTTAATTGCATTGGACAAGGCTATTTTGACGGTGTTTGTGATTGAGCTCAGCATTCGTTTGCTGGTACATCGTTTTGCGTTTTTCAAAGATGGTTGGAATGTCTTTGACTTCATCGTCGTGGGGATTGCCTTAGTTCCTGCTAGTGGTCCTTTTGCTGTGTTGCGTGCGCTGAGAGTCTTGCGGGTCTTACGCGTGCTGACCTTCGTGCCATCGATGCGAAAAATTGTTGGGGCGTTAATCAAATCCCTAAATGGCATGTTGTCTATCGCTATGGTGTTGGGGCTGGTGTATTACGTGGCTGCGGTGATGGTGACCAAATTATTTGGTGAGGCGTTTCCTGAATGGTTTGGTAGCCTAGGCGCGTCTTTGTATACCCTGTTCCAAGTGATGACCTTAGAAAGCTGGTCTATGGGCATCGCGCGTCCTGTCATGGAAGCCTTCCCTTATGCTTGGGCGTTTTTTATTCCCTTTATTCTGATTGCTACCTTCACCATGCTTAACCTCTTCATCGCTGTCATCGTCAATGCTGTGCAAACCATGCATGACGATGAACACAAAGAAGAGATAGACGCTGAAAAAGCGACACAGCAACAGCTAATGGAGCAAATGCAACAGCTCCAGCAAGAATTACAGGCACTGCGTCGAGATATGAATAAATCGTAGGAACTAAAGGAACCCATTTGCACCATTAGCCATGAGGTCTAATGGTGTAATTGGTTTAGATAAGCAAACTACGTACTTTTGCCGAGAAGTATTCCGATATGACCACGGTGGCAAGGATCACAAGGATGATCAAAGTGACTTGAGGCCACGCCAAGGTATTCAGTGACGAGGATAAGAACAAGCCGATGCCGCCCGCGCCAACGAGTCCTAGAATCGTCGATTCTCGAATATTAATATCCCAGCGAAAGATCGCGATGCTCAAGAAGGCTGGCAATATCTGCGGGATGATTGCGTAGTTGATCACCTGAAAGCGTGATGCTCCCGTAGACTCGATTGCTTCCACACTGGTGCCATTGGTTTCTTCTATGCTTTCATAAAGCAGCTTGGCGACAAAACCAATAGAGCGTAAGCCGATGGCGATGATGCCAGCCAAGATCCCAGGCCCTAAGATAGACACCAGTAGCAATGCCCAGATCAAGGAGTTGATAGAGCGTGATGCCGCGATGATAAACAGCGCAACAGGGCGAACAAACTTGGTTGATGGCGTGGTGTTTCTGGCCGCTAAAAACGCAACTGGAAACGCCAATATCACACCAAGTAAAGTACCTAACGTAGCGATGTTGAGCGTGTCCCACAAGGCTTCGTACAGCTGGTTTATATAAAGCCAGTTGGGTGGAAACATCCTGCTTAGAAGGTCTGCACCTTGCTCGGGAGCATCGTAGACAAACACCCACATGGTTTCTTCATTCATCACCTGCCAGCAGTAGACCGTTAGCAGCACAGTGATAAACCAGAACCCCCAGACGATCCGCGCGTGGCGACGATTATTGCTATGCCAAAGCGTCGATTGATCTAACTGACCCATTTTCTAATCCATCCTGATAAATATTCGCACGCCATAACAATGACAATAATGATAAGAAGAATGGCGCCAGCTGAGTCGTATTCGTAGCGATCGATGGCTGTATTTAAGGTCGCGCCAATACCGCCAGCGCCAACAATGCCGATCACCGCGGATTCGCGAAAGTTGATATCAAAACGATAAAAAGACAAACCAATCATACGCGGCATCACTTGCGGCCAAATGGCCATGTGAACGCGCTGCAACCAAGAGGCGCCAGTGGCACTGATTGCTTCTAACTGTTTGCGGTCAATGCCTTCGATTTCTTCAGCCAGTAACTTACCAAGAAAGCCAATAGTGGCATAAGTCAGCGTTAGGAAGCCGGCAAATGCACCAAAGCCAAACAAGGCGACAAGGAATATCGCCACAATGATCTCTTGCATAGAGCGCGACAAAGCGATGAAAGAGCGACAGAACAAGTACACAGGTTTAGGAGAAATATTACGCGCTGCACCCACCCCAAAAGGCAGCGACAGCAGAATACCCACTACGGTCGAGGTGACCGTCATCGTCAGACTTTCTAAAATCCCTGCGTAGATGTCTTTCGCTCGGCTGGTAAAGTCTGGCTGTAAAAAGCCAGCAAGGAATTTTGCACCGCGATCTAAACCTTCATAAGCACGCATCCAGTTAACCTCGACGCTACCAATGCCAACCACTAAATAGGCAATAAACATAACCCACAGCGCTAAACGCCAGCGTTTATTGGGGACTAGGTAATGCGGCTTTTGCCAAGTACGCATTAAGCCACCTCCGCCTGTTCAAGTTCATCCGCATCATCTTGTGGTTCCGGGTGCCAGTCTTCGTCACCATAAATACGCGTCAGCACATCTTCGGTCAGTTCATCTGGCTTGCCATCGAATACGACTTCGCCACCTTGAAGACCGATAATACGATCCACAAATTGCTGGGCTAATGGCACATCGTGGATGTTGATGATGGCCGGCAAACCGTTCTCACGGCAGATAGACTGGATCAGACGCATGATTTGGCGTGAGGTTTTTGGGTCTAAGCTTGCTGTTGGTTCATCGACCAGTAAAAGGCGTGGGTCCTGCGCCAGAGCACGAGCAATGCCGACACGTTGGCGTTGGCCTCCGGATAGCTCATCTGCACGTTTGTTGGCGTGATCGATTAAGCCAACTCGGTCCAGATATTCAAACGCGTTCTCGATATCATCGCTTGGAAATTTTCGTAAGAAGCTACGCCAAAATGGCAGGTAACCCAATCGACCAGATAAAACGTTTTCCATCACGCTTAATCGTTCGACCAGCGCATATTCTTGGAAGATCATACCGATTTTACGACGTTGGGTACGCATTTGGCTGGTGGACAGCTTGCTAAGGCAAGCGTCTGCCAAGTAAATGTTACCTTCGGATGGTTCAATCAAACGATTGATACAGCGGATCAAGGTAGATTTACCGGCCCCACTGGGGCCGATTAATCCAACGATTTCTCCTTCAGGTACTTCAAAGCTAATGTCTTTCAGTACCCAAGGGCCAGATTTATAGCGTTTCTTTAAATGTTCAAGTTTTAACACGTGATCGCCTATTTGCAGCTGTAAGAAACGCCATTGGCGGTATCAATTTTACGAATAACGTTCCAATGTTCTTTGAATGTAATAGGTAAGAATTGATCTTCACTTTTGAATTCTTGCTTCAGTTTGCTGCCTTTCCAATTAAACGTGAAAAACGCTTCTTTGATCTTCTCTTGTAGCTCAGGCTTTAGGTTATACGCCACACCGTAGCCCGTAGTTGGGAAGGTTTGAGACTTATAAATGGACTTAATTTGATTGGCTTTCACGACATCACGCTCGACCATACGGTGTAAAACAGAGTTAGCAACGGCTGCGGCTGGGTAGTCTTTATTCGCAACGCCTAGGATAGAGTTGTCATGCTTACCAGAAAAAACAGGTTCAAAATCGCGCTCAGGAAGCATGTCGAAGTCTGCTTTCAAAATCGCAGAGGGCGCTTTAAAGCCAGAGTTCGAGGTTTGAGAAGTAAAGGCTAGCTTCTTACCCTTGATGTCTGCTGGCTTATTAATGCCAGAACCTGGGTAAGTGATGATTTCCATTTCGTAACCAAATGAACCATCTGCTGCCGCCATCATCGCGAAGGGACGAAAGCCCGCACACGCAACAGCTAGAGGGTTTGAACCTGTGTTGAAACCCGCTACATGAAGACGACCTGCACGCATGGCTTCAATTTGCGCCGCGTTGGATTGAACAGGATAGAATTTTACTTTTTTACCTGTTACGTCTTCCATGTGTTCTAAAAAGTCTGACCAAACATCTTCGTATACTGCTGGGTCTTCCACTGGTGTGTAGGCAAAAATCAACGTGCTAGGGTCTGTCAGCTTAGATTTATCCGTAGGAATATCAGCTACCAGATCGTTATCGTTATCCACGTAGCGGCTATCTAGAGAAAAATCCGCGTACGCAGCGTTAGCGGCGATGACAGATGTAAAAGCGAGTGTGCAAAGGCGTTTCATAAAGTCTTCCTTACCCATGAGATGATGGTTGATTTGATTTAATTCATTGGGAGCGTGACATCCACTCTAACGTGAAAATATGACACTCTAGTGACGATATGCTGACAGAGGAGAGGGGGAGATCTTTCGAAAGATTAAGAAGATAGGGGAATTGTAAAAATATTGCTCCTTTTATTCAGATGGCGACCTGAAACATGCTTAACCTCTTCAATGCTGTGCAAATCAGCCCTGCATCCGCCTCAGCGCACAACTTGCTAAACAAAAATCGATTAATGTTTGTAGGGTTATGTATAAAAAATTCGAAAAAATAGACATGTCATAAGAATTTCGTTTTCTCATGTCGAAAAAGTTGGAGAATTTCGACATGAAAGCTTGATATGTCGATGGTATCGACATATCAAAGCTCAATCCATACGACTCATCAAAATCGGGTTTTGAGTAGGAAGCTTCAAAGTAGCACGCCATCCCTTGGGCTTTTAGGGCTATTTGGATAAATCCTTAGTTAACACTACTTAGCCAAACACACTAACCCTGCTCAACCTCTTCATCGCCGTCATCGTTAGCGCTGTACAAACCATGCACGACGATGAACACAAAGAAGATATCGACACAGAAGCAAATGCAACAACTACAGCAAGAGTTGAAGGAACTGCGTCGGGAGATGAAAAAAGGGAAGGAGTGAGAGTTCTGATTGCTCTCCACATGCTTTTGGTAGATGGTTTACGGTTAAACGTAGTTTTATGGTCCCATTCGTTTTTAAAAAGTGGGAATATAGTTCACCGTTATAAGAGCGAATGCCTCTGAGGCTTGCTTTTAATCACTATGCTGAAATCGTACAAAAGGGAGTTTATGCAACAGTCTGGCATATATGAACAGCTGATTACTCAGCTAGTAGAAAAGCGTCTCGATCGCGAGCGTTTCTATGTAGGTGAACGCGAATTGACAGCAGCTGAGGCGTCAGTGTGGTTGTCTCGTTTTTTGGGCAACATTCTCGACTACGCTATTGGTTCTATACCTAAGGGTGACCAACAATTACAGCAGCAAATAGAGTTGTCTAATGAATTGCTGCTTTGGTTGAAAGAGCGTTTGCAGGATGATGGCTTAATCGAAGAAAACCTGGTTGATAGCCAAGGCAAAATTCTGACTGCTTTATATGAGCTGGAAAACCCTGTCGCAGCCAATCTTAAGCAATATGTGGAAGATGTCTTTCCACTGACGGGACTGACGCAAAGCGAACTGTTTTGTGGCAGCAATGCGGGTTTATCCCTTGAATCCGAATTGAAGCGAGAGATCTTGTCTGCGGATAAGATCTATTGGTTGGTATCCTTCATCAAGTGGGCGGGGATTCGAATCTTCCGCAAAGAGCTTGAAGAGTTCACCGCCAGCGGTCGAGAGCTAAAGATTATTACAACGTCCTACATGGGCGCGACCGATGCGAAAGCCGTGGAGTACTTGGCGAGTTTACCCAATACCGAAGTAAAACTGAGCTACAACACCGAACGCGAACGTCTCCATGCTAAAAGCTATTTGTTTCTTCGCAATACCGGCTTTCACACGGGCTACATTGGCTCTTCTAACTTATCCCATTCCGCCCTGACCAATGGCTTGGAATGGAATCTAAAGATCACGTCACAAGAAATCCCTCATATCATCGACAAGTCGTTGAGTACATTTGAGACCTATTGGGTTTCCAATGAGTTTGAGTTATTTAATGGCGATACAAGCAGCACAGAAAAGCTCAATCGAGCCTTGCGACAACAGCGTGGTGGCGATGAACAAAGCACTACTCACTTTTTTGATGTCACGCCGTTTGCGCATCAAAGTGAGATTTTGGAACAGTTGACCGTAGAGCGAGAAATTCACCAACGCTTTCGAAATCTTGTTGTGGCCGCAACCGGTACAGGCAAAACGCTGATTTCCGCGTTTGATTTTGCTCGTTTTGTGAAAATGAAGCCGAACGCGAGTTTCTTATTTGTGGCGCATCGAGAAGAAATTTTAAAGCAGGCTCGTGCGGCATACCGTGGTGTATTACGCGATGGTGCCTTTGGTGAGCTTTGGGTTGGCGGCCATTCGCCAGCGCATTATCGTCAGTTATTTGTTTCGATCCAGACGCTCAATAACCAATTGGATCAGCTCAAGCTTACGTCAGACTTTTACGATTACATCGTGATTGATGAAGTGCATCATATTAAAGCGAATAGCTATCGTGCTGTGTTGGACTATTTTCAGCCGAGTTTATTGTTGGGCTTAACAGCGACACCGGAGCGTCATGATGGCGGTGATATTTTGGCCGACTTTGGTGGTGTCATTGCTGCTGAGTTACGTTTACCAGAAGCCATCAACCAGCGTCATTTATCACCGTTCCAGTATTTTGGTGTTGATGACGATACGGATTTACGGTCGATTCCATGGAACCGTGGCCGTTACGATATTGCGCAGCTCACCAATCTTTATACTCACAACCAAGCTCGTTTTGACAAGATACTGCTGAGTTTGCAGGAGATCGTTACCGATATTAGCCAAATGAAGGCATTGGCATTCTGTGTTAGCCGTGAGCATGCAAAGTATATGGCGAGCCAATTTGTGCTTAAAGGTATTAAGGCGGATGTGCTGACCAGTGATAACAGCGATGAGCGTCAACAGAAGCAGCAGGCGATTCGTAGCGGACAAATCAATGTGTTGTGTGTCGTGGATATTTTCAATGAAGGGGTCGATATTCCAGAAGTCGATACCTTGCTGTTTTTACGGCCAACGGAAAGTCTCACCATTTTCTTACAACAGCTTGGCCGTGGTTTGCGCCTAGCTGAAGGAAAGGAGTGCTGTACGGTATTAGACTTCGTTGGAAACTCACGACCAGAGTACGATTTTGCCAATAAATTCAGAGCGTTAATCGATAGAAGTCCAAAAGCGATCATTGATGAAATCAAACAAGGCTTCCCTCATGCGCCGTTAGGGTGCCGAATTGAGCTGACGAAACGCACCCAAGAGCTGGTCTTGAGTAACATTCGTCTAGCAACACTTACTAAAAGTCGTCTGGCGGACATGATTCGCCAATTTCCACAGCATTCCACACAACCTCTGACACTAGCGAACTTTATTGCTCAGCATCCGCACATTGATTTAAATGAGCTGTATAAACGTGGCAGCTGGGCTGAGCTGGTAGCGAAATCCAAAGATGAAATTAACGAGGGCTCGCGGATCGGTGAAGCCTTTAAAATAGTGCGTAAAGCAATTCATAACCGCATTCTGACCTGTGACGATCATGGTTATTTAAACTTTCTTGCATTGCTTTGTCAGTCTGACTTCAGCGGCATCAGTGCTGACGATCGTCGTACGGTGATGTGCCATTATGACTTCTGGCAAAAGCCGGGCCCGGATGCTGGCTTTGCGTCATTAGCACAAAGTATCAAACAGCTCAGTCACCTAGGTGTGGCGGAGGAACTTGCCGACGTGATTCACTTGCAGCTGGCACGTATAAAGCATGAATTGGTAGATATGAACGAGCTGCCAGATGTGCCTCTTAAAGTGCATGCTCGCTACGCCAGAGAGCAGATCTTAGCGGCATTTGGTGCGACGACGTTTGAACGTCAACCGCCTGCCCGAGAAGGTGTGTTTGTTATTCAAGATCAAAATATAGAGCTAATGTTCGTTACGCTCGACAAAAACGAAAAGCAGTTTTCACCGACTACTATGTACCACGACTACGCCATCAACGAGTCATTGTTTCATTGGCAATCACAAAACAGCGCAAGACCGGATCGAGGGCGTGGCTTGGAATACATCCAGCATCAAAAAATCGGCAAACGTCTATTCTTGTTTGTGCGAGAGCAAACCAAAGACGAATATGGCCGTACCATGGGCTTTGTTAACTATGGAGAAGTGGCATACGTGTCTCACACCGGTTCGCAACC
This sequence comes from Marinomonas sp. ATLA20, assembly GCF_057180105.1. Taxonomy (NCBI): domain Bacteria; kingdom Pseudomonadati; phylum Pseudomonadota; class Gammaproteobacteria; order Oceanospirillales; family Oceanospirillaceae; genus Marinomonas; species Marinomonas sp. ATLA20. The sequence continues at coordinate 74,397 of NZ_JBXUKU010000001.1, read as the reverse complement.
GATGAGCATTACATGGCAACTGAAAACGCCTATGCCGCACTTCATGTGGCAACAGGCCGCAAAACTGGCGGTGGGGTAGGTTATGTTAGATCACTACAGTGGTTAGCAACTAAGTTGTCCAAGAGGGATACCCATCATTGAAGAACCCCGTTCTTTCTTGCTCCTTAGATATGAAAAAACCGGCCGAAGCCGGTTTTTTCGCCTTAACTGCCAGCGTAACTGAATCGCTGCGTACAAGGCTGAGTCGTGGAATAAATTCTAGCATGAATGCTCTTTGATGCAATGAAAAGAGCTATTCAGGTGCTGGTCTAAATTACTCAATATTCTGGATCTGAATAATTATAAAAAATAAAAAATAAATTGTTTATGTGATAATTTAAGTTCCTTATTTCAAAGCTGGGATCTTGGGAAAAACTTGCCAGATGATGTAGTTGGTTGTAGCTAGGATAAAAAGTGATTTCCAATAATCTATTGTATACTTAATAGACTAACTTAAGGAGTTTGCGTACAATCTTCGCTCTATACTTAGGTACGCTGTTCGGTAAGGAGATTAGCTTATGGCTACGATACATGATGTTTGCGACTACATTATTGTTAAGCTTGTCGAGGCTGGCGAGTTCCCATCGGTATTGAAAGTTCAAAAGCTTCTCTATTACGTTCAGGCATGGAATCTAGCAATAGAAGATGAACCATTGTTTGATGGGAAGTTTCAGGCGTGGGTTCATGGTCCTGTTAGTCGCGAAATCTACGATAGATTTGTTAAGACTAAGTATATGTATTCGTCTTTGAATACAGAAGATTGTCTAGGTGGGCAAGATAATCTTGGTGAAAATGAGAGGGTAGCCGTAGATGATGTCCTAGATGTTTACGCAGGATTATCAGGCAGTCAACTAGAAGATATGACTCACCAAGAGGACCCTTGGTTACATGCTCGAAATGGTTTACCAGATAGTGCTCGATGTGAAGTCGAGATCGATGAAGGTCTGATGCAACGATTCTATGCAAAGCGTCTTTCTTAAATGTCTGGGAAAAAACGACCTAAACCGGTTATATCTGATGATTTAATTGATCCTAAAAGAGTTCAACCTAAATTAGATTTCAATCTATTGAGAGATGAAATCAATTGGATCTTTAGCTTTAAGTACTTTCGTCAGATTGAAAACTTTGGCTTTGACCAAAGCAATACAAAGATTTCTTGGTTTTCTTCATTGCTAGAACGGCTAGGCGATCTATCCGATAGGAAAGTTTCTGACTTCCTTAAAGATGGGGCTTCGCAAAGTAGTTCGGGGTACAGATTTCACGAGATCAACTGGACTCAAAAAAATATACCTATACAAAGAGAACAGCTTGATTGGCTTCCTAGTAACTATCTGAAAAATGAACAAGAGTTTCCTATTGTTCAATTTCAAATATCAAAAGCTAATGGAAGAGTCGTTGGTTTTTTCGATGAGCACTGGTTTTTCAATGTTCTTCTGTTAGATCCACTTCACAACATACAACCATCTAAGAGCCATAGCTACAAGGTAAACTATTGCTCCCCTCTGCCTACCGACTATTATATGGCTTGCCAAACGATAGAAAAGATATCTTCGCAAGAATGCAGCGATGACAGTTGTGGGTATAAGAAAGCTGTAGCGAATATTTCTATAGCTGATTATCGGTTAACTAATGCTGTAATACATTACTTGTCTAATGATGATGCTCAAGAAGCTATAAATCTGATTGATTCAGGTCAAGCGAATGATTACTCGGAGATTTTCACTGCAGGGCTAATCTATCTTCAAAATGAGTAACCTTACGCTCTCAAAGGTTTTTGAGTGTGGAATGAGATAAGCTGTCGCCATAGGTGAGATTTCAGATTCTAAGGAGCTGAGTTGCAGAAATCAAAAAGGAGCCTAAATGTGGCCCCTTTTGAATTAAGTCTTATTGTATAGGCTCTCTAAGAGAATCTTACCAGCCTGTGAAGTCATTGCTAAACATACGTTTCTCCTTGGAAACCAGTTATCTAACTATAACGATAGTATAGACCAACAAGACGAGCCGTAGGTACTAGATACGAATGGCTTCACGTCTTGTTATGAAAATACTACCAAGGGCAAAGTACAACATCCAACTATTTTATATTCCATTTTAGTATAAGTAAATTTTTTTTATTCTGTTTTTGTGTTTATCTGGATGGAAATTCCCTTTCCTGGATGCACATCAACCAGTTGCATTGATGTATGTTCATGGCTTTCCAAGTCTTTTGAAGTAGCTTTGTCTGTTGAGCCTATGGAGTTCAGCTCGATTTCGACAGGAACTCCGGAATTATTGATGCATATAAACTCAATTGCTCGTGTAAATCTAGAGACTCTCAAATTGTGAGTCTTCTTTGTAGGACTCCAATCCCAATGTTTTGCATCAAACAAAGCTACAGATTGAGGCTTAACAGAGAAGTTACATTTATGTTTGAACAATTTCTCTGTCATGTTGACCGGATACTCGTGTGATGACTCGATAATGTCTAAGATGCCGCTCTTATCGAAAGTATACACTTTTACATGCTCTAATTGGCCATACAGTCCATTAGAAGGCGTGTCCTCAAGATCTGATTCTAAAGACATACCTAGCATCGGGTCTGAGTAGCTATCTTTGTTGTGTAAGTTCCTAAGATGGCTTTCAAAGTGAACCTGTATTTTGAAAGCGTCAACACTTTCATCATGAGCTAGTATAGTAAATTTGAAACTCGATTTATCGGAGATACAACCTAGTTTATTTACTGACGTTTCTAGGTACTCACGAAGGATTTGATCTTCTTTTGCTTGAGGAAATAGGTAGGTTAGTTTTTGAGCAAGATTCTCATCCTCAGGCTTTTTCATTGAGAACGCCAGCAAAATCAAGCCTGTGAATAGGAAAAAAAAGATATCTTGTAGAGCTGATGCGGCAAAAGAGACAAATAAATCTCCAGCGTGAATGCTTGTGTTTCCATCATCATCAGGGATTAAGCTCCGAATATTATCTAGTAAGCTCCATTCGTCAAACATAAGATAAGGGATAAGAAGTAAACTTAAAAGTCCATAGATCAGAAGTATAGCGATGAATAGGAGAATAACTCCAAGTGGTGAAGATGGGATTCTGAAATTCCTTTTACTCATTTAGTTATTCCTACAGTGATTGGATTTTTGTCTATAAAGGTTTATGGGGGCATTATAAGCTATTTTCGATGAGTAAATTACTATGCAGTTTCTTCATATAGGTAGCTTAGTCGTACCTACTCGCAAGAGGTAGGGACGACTAGCACCTATAGCTCTATCCGAATTTTAGCGAAGGACAGCTTGGGACTGACGTCCCCTATGAAAAATGAGGGGGAGTATCCTCCTCATTTTTCAGGTTTCTACAGTGTTACGCAACAACCCAAAGTGTTCGAGTGCAACGGTTGCTGTAAAGAGAGTTAAGCAAAAAGAAAGTGAACAAAAAAGATCAGAGCTAAATTAAGCTAACGCTACTCCATAGCCAGAATCAGAGAGCTAGTGAAGAAGTGGAGCTCACCTCTTCGGTGCATTTTACAGGTAGCTTAATAGAAGAATGCCTTACTTAATATTCTGAATCTGCTCATTGAGTAGCGGCCTAGATCCTAACAAACTCAATGAGTTATCGAAAAGAAACCGATCAAAAATGCCTGTTTGCCCACCAAACTGCCCACCACTTGCCTCTGGCTTTTACTAAAATCTTAGTGGTTAGCAATGGAAAAACCGTGCCGTTTTTATGCTGCTGTTAGGGTCTAGAAATAGCAGTTTTGAAAGGCTTTATCGAGTAAATTTGTCAACACTTCATTTAATAATGGATACAATAATATCCACTTTTTGTTTTATTTCGCTATAATGGATATAACTGTATCTATTTGGTCTTTGCGGATGAATTTTACTTTACTTGATGATACCGATGTAAGCCAAGCCTATGCGGCTTATTTACGTGAGTTACGAAAGCAGGCAAAGCTGTCACGAGCGACGCTTGCTGAGCGAAGCTGCGTACCTGCGGCCACCATTAAGAAGTTTGAGTTGACTGGGCAAATTTCATTTCGCCAATTGCTATTGCTATGGCAGACCCTCGACTCATTGGATAGGCTTTATCAGCTCACACAGCCGAGCAAAGAACGCGCTACTATACCCACGAGTATTGATGAGGTGCTAAAAGATGAGTTTTAAACCCATTCAGAAGCTTAATGTAACTCGTACATTAAGCTCTGGCGAGCAGCTCGCTGCCGGGGTCTTGGCGCAGAATCGGCAAGGCGTGTTTTTTCAGTATGCAGACAGCTATTTGCAGCAGTTTGGCAATTTATCGCCTTTTACCTTGCAAGCGAATACGCAAGTTCAAGTTGCACCTAAAGCACTGCATCAAGGTGTACATGGCGTATTTGGAGATTGTTTACCCGATGGCTGGGGCATGCTGTTGCAAGATCGTATTTTCCGGCAAAAGGGCATCCTACCTAATCAATTAACGGCGATGGATAGACTGGCCTTTGTCGGTGATAAAGGCATGGGAGCATTGTCTTTTTCTCCAGTATCTGAGTTTTCAGCCACCACGCACGCGGATATTGATTTAGCGACGTTAGGCTTAGAAGCACAAACGCTGTTCGATTCTTCGATGTCAGATTATATGGATGATAATCACGATGAGTTAGATGGGCATACGCAACAGGTGTTGGCCGCATTAGTCGCCGGAGGTAGTTCGGGTGGGGCAAGACCAAAGGCACAGATTTATATCCCTGCTGGAGAAGCTCGGCATTGTCGAACCTTTGCAAAGCCTGGTGATGAAGCGTGGCTGATTAAATTTACTTCTAAAAATCTCGCGCTCGGCCATGAAGAAGGTTTGTGTGAGGCAGTCTATTTACAAATGGCTGAGCAAGCTAAGTGTCAACCACCGCTATGGCAACTCATTGAAGCACCATCCTCAAGCGGTGCGCCTGCGTGGTTAGCGCTTAAGCGTTTTGATTATGTCATTGAACAGGCCGACTTAGGCAGCAATCGTAGTTCAGGTCGATTGCATATGCACAGCGCGTGTGGGCTGCTGGATGCAGACTTTCGAACACCAAGTTTAGATTACATTGATTTAATTAAAGCCAGCCGTCAGTTGTGTAAATCTCCAGCGGCTGGACAACTGCAATTTCGCCGCGCCGTTTTTAACCTGCTGTCGTCTAATCAAGACGACCACAGTAAAAACTGGGCGTTTTTGCAAGCGGACGACGGTCAATGGGATCCTGCACCTTTTTACGATGTTACCTACAGCCCGCATCCATTTAACGAACACGCCACTGCGTTCGGAGGTTATGGCAAAGCGCCACCGCTTAAGGTGATGCAAAAACTTGCTACCAGTGCTGGCTTTTCGAATTGGAATGATGCAAGACAAGTCATTGAAGAAGTCGCAGAAGCCATCAGTCAATTTACGTATCTGGCACAGCAGCAAGGGATCAGTAAAACAACAGTGTCTGCGATTGCTAATACATTGGATCAGCGCAAACAGGAAAATGCAGCGCTTTTTCAATGAAAGTAAAACAAACTTTTCAATTCACAATAAATACAAGGTCTACAGGTTGTTACCGATAAAGTCAGTTTGTGTAGACCTCTGAATAAAACGGGTCAGAGTTAAATTAAGTTAACGCTATTCCATAACCAGAATTAGAGAGCTAGTGAAGAGGTGAAGTTCACCTCTTCACTGCATTTATAGGCAGCTTATATAGAAGAATGCCTTACTCAATATTCTGGATCTGTTCCCTCATTTGCTCAATCAACACCTTTAATTCCACGGCGCTTTGGGTGGTTTCCACGACGATGGATTTTGACGAAAGGGTGTTGGCTTCGCGGTTGAGTTCTTGCATTAGGAAGTCGAGTCGGCGGCCGATGGGGCCTTTTTGTTGTAGCTGGCGGCGGACTTCTTTGGTGTGGGTCGCTAGGCGATCCAGTTCTTCGGCCACGTCGGCTTTTTGGGCCAGTAGGACGATTTCCGCTTCGACGCGCATTGGGTCTAGGTCGACTTTGGCGGCTTCGAGTTTATCCAGTAAGTTTTGTTTTTGCGCCGCGATGATCTCTGGCAGCTTGGCTTGTACTTCTACAACGATGGCGTCTATGGCATCAAGACGTTGTTCGATGATGTCTTTGAGTTGTGCGCCTTCACGTAGGCGAACTTGGATGAGTTCGTCTACCGATTGGTTAAAGAGTTCCACCACGGCTTTTTTGATGATCTCAAAGTCACTGCCTTCTTCGCTGAGGATGCCAGGCCATTTCAGAATGTCGAGAGGATTGGCAGGATCCAGATCTTTGAACCATGTGCCAAGCGTTTCTATGGCGTTTGCTAAGGCTTGGGCGTTATTTGGATTGATTGTCAGATTGGTAGCGGCTTTGTCTACGCCTTGGAAGCGCAGTTGGCATTCTAGTTTGCCGCGGTTGATTTTTTTACGCAGCACGTCACGAAAAGCAAACTCAAGCTCGCGGAAGTTTTCTGGTAGACGAAAACTAGGCTCTAGGTAGCGCTGATTCACTGAGCGAACTTCCCAGCTGATGGTTCCCCAATCGTATACGGCTTCTTGGCGTGAGAAGGCGGTCATGCTTGCTGTCATGTTGAGTACCTAAGTAAAAAATAAATAGAGAGACCTTTGCACGATTACTGTGCTTGCCAGTACTTTGTTAAAAATAGAGGCGACATTGTAGCCTAACCAGACTGTGTTCGACAGGTGTGCTCAATGTCATGTTTTCCTGTCGCTGGGGGCGCAATTTTATGTGGGTTCGTTATAATTGCGCCTTTATGATGTTTATCGATAGAGAGAGCAAGTATGCGTCCAAGCGGAAGAGAAGCAGATCAATTACGTCCCCTGAAAATCACGCGTAATTTTACCAAACATGCCGAAGGCTCGGTGCTGATCGAATGTGGCGACACGAAAGTTATTTGTACTGCGACTGTGGTTCATGGCGTGCCGCGTTTTTTGAAAGGCAAGGGCCAAGGTTGGATCACGGCAGAATATGGTATGTTGCCGCGTTCTACGCACAGCCGTGTGGATCGTGAAGCCGCCCGTGGTAAACAGACTGGCCGTACGGTTGAAATTCAGCGTTTGATTGGCCGTTCTTTGCGTGCGGCGGTGGATCTTAAAAAATTGGGCGAGAACACGATTACGATTGACTGTGATGTGATTCAAGCCGACGGCGGCACTCGTACCGCGTCTATCACTGGTGGTTTTGTTGCGTTAGCGGACGCGATGCGTGTCTTGGTTGAGAACAAAAAAATCAAAGCGAATCCAATCGTATCGCAAATTGCAGCGATTTCTGTGGGCGTTTATAAAGGCGTGCCTGTGTTGGATTTGGACTACCCAGAAGATTCAAACGCTGAAACAGACATGAACGTTATCATGAACGACAAAGGCGGTTTCATTGAGATCCAAGGCACTGCCGAAGGTGAAGCCTTTAGTGATGAGCAGATGATGGGCATGTTGGCTGTGGCGCGCAAAGGAATTAATGAAATCATGGAAGCGCAGCGCGCGGCCTTGTTCGACAAATAAAGATTTAGAACAGGTATGTATTAATGAAAACCAGACGTCAAAATACGGCGTCTGGTTTTTTTTGTGCCTAAGTTTGGCGGTAATCGTTTGTATTTACTTGAGGTACTGCGTTTTATACATCATATTTAATATAGGTTAATTGTTGAGGCCGACTGCTTTTTAAAATCAATAAGGTTATTTTATTTACCTAGATTTCATTGGAGAAGTTATGAGTCGCTATTGCTGCATTGCTTTATGTATTATTGGGACTCTTTTCTGCCGAATGGTTCAAGCGGAGGAGGTTGTACTTTATACGGTGCATTTTCCTCCTTACACTATTGATTCTAAAGAAGTCCCGTCGTCTACGCCGCTCAAACATGACGATGGCTTGTATGGGTTAGATGTGGACTTAATTCGTGCTGCCTATGCAACTCAAGGTGTGTCCGTTCGCTACAAAATAATGCCTTGGACTCGGGTTATGCGAGATGTGGAGGCTGGCCTTATTCTTGGTGGTATTTCATGCCATCCTCTTCCTTCTAGAGAACCCTTTTCTTTATTCTCCGACCCAGTCAGTCGCTCCTCTCTTGCTTTCGTCACACGACGTAATTTTTTATCAGACGGCAGCCATTCATTACAGGAGTTAAAAAAATACAAAACGTTAGTAGTAAACGGCTGGGCACCAATGAATATTTTGGATGCGAATGGAATACCTTACAGTATTGTTAATGAAGATAGACAAGGTTTGACGTTGCTGTTGCGCCGTAATCACGATGTATTTATGACAGGGAAAGAAAGTATCGCTTATGTCGCCAATACATTGGGTATTGCTGATCAATTGAGTTTTTATAACATCACAGACATGGAGTATAAGTATTATACGGTTTGCTTTAGCCGATCTTACAAGGGAGCCAGTATGTGGCGAGACAAATTGAATAAGGGATTGAAAGCAATTAAGCAATCTGGCGAATCCAGAGCGATTTATGTTCGTTATGGTATTCCATATTCGGAAGAAGGTTTATAACTCTGCATGTTGGCATTACGCAAACGACTTTCTTATAAACAGGCCAAATGGGCATTGATACTGATTTTATTGTTGAGCTTGTCGATGAGCTCTTTGCAGATTTTTGTAGACTGGCAAGACGAGAAAGCCACTATTAAATCCCAAGTCATGTCGACATTGTACATTGCCGAGAGTGCGGCGACGGAAGCGGCCTATTTATTGGATGAGGGCTTAGCCAAAAAAGTCCTTGCTGGACTGATGCGTTCGGGTAGTTTTTATAAAACGCGTTTGGAAGATGATTTGGGCAACGAGCTGGCAAGCACGTATCGTCCTTTGCAACCTATGTTTCTGCGGGGATTATCTGAACAAGTGTTCAGTGAATTGCCACAGGATTTCCGCTTGACGTTAATGCGGAATACTCACTTTTCTGTGGGAACCGTTATTGTCTCGATCGATAGTGGCGCGGTAACGAATGCTTTCTTACGTCGTAATATCCGTTTAATTAGTACTTCGTTTTTATCTGCGTTCCTACTTGGTGCTGCCATCTTTATTCTCTTTTATGTACAAATATCTCGGCCTCTTTCTCGGCTAATTGATCAATTAAGTTGGTTGGAAAAAGACGGCAATGATCCTGTGCAACTGCAATTTAAGCAAACTGCTCGAGAAGATGAGTTGGGGATTTTGGCTCGTACTATTACCGCACTTTGGCATAAGCGGAAAAAGGTCGAAACTGAGCTGGCAAAAAGCGAAGCCTACTTTAAAGCGGTACTGCACCAGTCTAGTGAATGTATGTTACTGACCAATTTGAAAGGGCAAATTCTCGACTGCAACGGCGAGGCGTGTCGATTATTGGCTTATGACAAACCCACATTATTGACGTTAAAAATTCAACATATAGATTTTGATCATACACCAGAGCAGTTGAAAGAATGGGCCAAGAGGCCTCAAGGCGAGGCTAAGGTCTATGAAACTAACTATCGTCGAAGTAATGGTGTCGACTTTCCGGTCGAAGTATGTGGAAACATTATTACTTTGGATCATGAAGCGCATTTTTTGGCTTCTTTTCGAGATATTACACAACGAAAATTAGATCAAGAACAGGTTCAGTTTTTGGTCTATTACGATGCTCTGACCAATTTGCCAAATCGACGGTTTTTAAATCAGAACATCGAAAATGTCATCAATACCGCGCAGGATAATGATCATGTTGGTGGCTTGTTATTTATCGACTTAGATCGCTTTAAAAATGTTAATGACTCCATGGGACATCACGTTGGTGATGCCCTTTTGGTTGAAACCTCAAAACGCCTTTTGGCTTGTTTGTCGGACGCGGATATTGCGGTTCGAATGGGCGGTGATGAGTTTGTGTTATTGATTCCTGTGTTGGGAAGGACGTTCGAAGAAGCACAAAGCAAAGTGACTTTGTTAGCAGAAACCTTGTTGTCACAGTTATCTAAGGTGTTCTGTTTAGAACAAACGGATTTATTTATATCAGCGAGCATTGGCATTTGCTTGTTTCCGTTTGAAGGGGCGAACGATGCTCAGATTTTACGCCAAGCCGATACCGCCATGTATGAAGCAAAGGAAAGTGGTCGTAATGCTTACCGTTTTTATAGACAAGAAATGCAACAGCAGGTTTCCGAGCGAGCTAAGTTGGAAAAAGCCTTACACAGCGCGATTGGCAATAATGAGTTTTACTTGGTGTATCAGCCACAAGTAAACCAAGACGGGCAACTAATAGGTTTTGAAGCGCTTATTCGTTGGTTTAATGAAGAGCTTGGGTTAGTGCCTCCCAATCGCTTTATTCCAGTCGCTGAAGAGGTTGGTTTAATTTACAGTGTTGGCAACTGGGTGTTAGAAAATGTTTGTCAGCAATTGAAAATATGGCAAGACATGGGCTTGCCATCGACGTTTAAAGGCGTAGCGATAAACATCAGCCCATATCAGTTTGCCAAGGAGTGCTTTGTTGAAATTGTCTGTGATGTGATCGATCGTTCCGAAGTTGATGCAGGCTTGCTTGATTTAGAGATCACCGAAGGCATGCTGGTGGATAACATCGCTTCTGTTGCTGAGAAAATGTGGCAACTCAAAGAACACAATATACGTTTTTCCATTGATGACTTTGGGACGGGGTATTCTTCACTGCGTTATTTGCAGCACTTTCCTATTACGCAATTAAAGATCGACCAATCATTTGTACGTGATTTAACGAGTGATCCACAGAGCCATGTGATCATTAATACAATCGTGTCTATGGCGACTCATATGAATCTATCTGTGTTGGCTGAAGGGGTGGAGTATCAGGAAGAAAAAGACATTCTAGCAAACATGGGGTGTGAGAAATATCAGGGGTATTTCTTTTCTAAACCTGTCAACGTCGACCTGGCAACGCAATATCTTTCTGGTGATATTACTTTCCCATTGCAGTTCCAAAACGCTTAACACCAAGATTGGCGCTAAATGTCAGTCATTGTGCGCGTTTTTGCGCCTTACAATCTATTGGTTCTTTGCGATCATTCTATTAGATACCATCCACAATGGTTAAGCATTAGCTTGGTGGAAAGGTCTCTAACAACAATAAAAATAAGGAGAAGCAAGGTGAAGAAACTGATTGGTATTGGAGTTGTAGCCACAATGGTGCTTAGTTCAGGTGCATATGCATCAGGCGATGTTTTGGCTGGTAAGTGGATGTTGCAAAACGCTGATAGTACGCAAGCCAAGCTGGACGAAGCGGTTGAAAACGTGGCGCAAGAGATGAATTTTTTCATTCGTGCTTTGGCGCGACCGGTATTGAAAAAACAAACACAGATTTGTCAGCAATGGACTTTGGGTTGGCAAGCCAAACAGTTCCAATGGCAGTGTGACAGTGAAGAAGCCAATAACATACCGCTTAGCGCTAATGGCGAAGTGATCAAGAAAGATGAAGAAGGCATCGAAATATCAGGTACCTACCAGCAAACGAATGATGCTGTGGTTGTGGTACTTGAATCTGAGCGAGGTAAACGCACCAACACGTGGAAACAAGTAAGTGATGATGAATTGCTGTTTACGGTTAAGCTAGAATCCGAAAAGCTACCGACACCTTTGACCTGGTCCTTGTCCTATAAAAAAGAGTAACGCTTTTGCTAAGCCGTTTCTCTTAAGGTGATGAATAAGAAAGCCCCAATAGATGTCTATTGGGGCTTTCTTGTGGGCTTTGTCTTTCTATTAACGCTTCACAGCACCTGTTGGGGCAAATTTAGCGCCTTTAAGTGGGTAGTTATTACGAATGTATTCCACTAGAACGTCAGCATCTACATAACCTGAGTTAACGTAGTTTGGATGATCAACGATTTTAGGGTAGCCATCACCGCCTGATGCTGAGTAGTTATTCATCGCGACGCGGTACGTTTTGCCAGCTTCTAATGCTTTACCATTCACCATGATGTTAGTTGCTTTGCCATCTTTTAGTGTTAAAGAGACGCCACTGAACTGAGCAAATGCGCCTGTGCCAGCTTGTTTTGCTGCCACTGCAGAAAGGTAATCCGTTAGCTCGTCTGCATTGAAATCTACATAAGACACCATGTTACCGAAAGGTTGAACTTTCAACACGCTCTTGTAGGTCACAACGCCTTTTTCTAAGTTGTCACGGATACCACCGGAGTTCATGATGCCGATATCTGCGCTGACTTTTTGCTTCATTGCTAAAGCTATTAAGTTGCCCAAGTTTGTCTCTTGGTTACGCACTACGCTGCGCTCGCCAACAAAATCTGCTTCTGAGAAACCAATTTCAATATTAAGCTCTTTCTGACCTTTTTCTTGGAAAGGCGTTAGCATTTCAAGCATGGTTAGATCTTGTGCAATTTCTTCTTCGATGAAGACGCGCTCAGATTTGCCATCGGCGGTTTTGACTTTTTTCTTCAAGTTAACTGGAATGAGTTTGTATTCAGACCAAACGATCGCGCCATTTTTGTAGACAAAGTCTAAGCGTCCAACGTATTTACCCCATTCGTGTGCTTGAAGAATAAGTGTGCCGTTTTGCTCATCCGGCTGGAACAGTGGATTCTGTGAGTGGCCACCAACAATGACATCGATGCCAGGAACCGTGCGGGCTAGCGTAACATCGCCAGGTGCATTACCGCCGTAGTTGCCGTCTTGGTAGTGACCCATGTGAGTCACAGCAACCACTAAGTCGGCTTTTTTACGTAGCTCAGGGATCAGTTTTTTCGCGACAGTAATCGGGGATTCGATCTTGATGCCACCTAGGAACTCAGGGTTACCCAGTTTAGCTGTGTCGTCAGTGGTGAAGCCCACAACCGCTATTTTAAGGTCATCTACTTGGAAAATTTTGTAAGCGTCAAACAAAGGCTTGCCCGTTTTTGCGTCTAAAATATTCGCAGAAAGGAAAGGAAAACCAGCCCATTCTTGTTGTTTCTTCAGGACAGAAAGCGGGTTGTCGAATTCGTGGTTACCCAATGCCATCGCATCGTATTTCAGCATCTTCATGCCACGGAAATCTGGCTCTGCGTCTTGTAGATCAGACTCTGGAACGCCTGTATTAATGTCACCACCCGATAGTAAAAGGGAATTGCCATCGTCTAATGCCACTTCTTCACGAATATTGTCGATCAAGGTTTTACGAGCGGCCATGCCGTATTCGCCATTGCCGTTTTGCCAGAAACGACCATGGTGGTCATTGGTGTGCAAGATGGTGACTCGATATTCTTTGTCTTCTTGCCAATCTGGCTTTTGCGGTCCCATCATAGAACATGCAGTCACAGATAACGCGACACCAGTAATGGCCAGCTGCGTGATAAAACGCTTAGTAAAATTCATGGTTTGATTCCTTTACATGATATTAATCGACAGTGCTTCAATTCGAGATAACCAAAGGCCACTTTAGAGTCGCTTGTTTGATTACAGTTCTTAAAATGTATCTCATATTTATGACAAGTTCGAGAGACTGTGCAGTAATTTTGACCATTTGTGCAATTACTTGGCATTTTAGCCAAAAAAAACCTGCCACAGTAAAAAGGTTGTGGCAGGTTTGCTTAAAAGGTTAACCGTTTAGCGTCGTGGTAAACGATTAAAGATCTAGACGTCGACCTGTTTCTTTATCAAAGGCTACCGCTTTTGAGGTATCAAACATCATTTTAATGATGGATCCTGCGTCAGCTGGGTACATTGGGTTAGAGCGGCAGTTGATTTCGGCATCGTTTACACGGGTCAAAATCATGGTATCCGCGCCCATAGGCTCAGTTACTTCGACTTCGATATCCGTTGTTGTCACAAAAGGCTGACCTTCTTTGTGCGGCTGAGGCTCCGTGATCATTTCAGGGCGTAAACCCAGTAGGATAGTTTTACCTACGTAGTCTTTTAGTGCCTCTGGTTTCGGGAATGGTAAGGCAACGGTTGTACTAGTAGCCAGTTCCAACATAGGCGTTCCGTCTTTTTCAATGACATTCGCTGGAATGAAGTTCATCGCTGGTGACCCCATGAAACCTGCAACGAACAAATTTGCTGGGTTATCGTAGATTTCTTGTGGTGTACCAAGCTGCTGCACTTCACCGTCTTTCATTACCGCAATGCGATCCGCTAGCGTCATGGCTTCGATCTGATCGTGTGTTACATAAACGATGGTTGTGCCCAGTTTTTTGTGCAGCTTCTTGATCTCTGTACGCATCTCTACACGCAATTTAGCATCTAGGTTAGACAATGGCTCATCAAACAAGTAAAGCTGAGGACGACGTGCTAAGGCGCGTCCCATGGCAACACGTTGACGCTGACCACCAGACAATTGCGCTGGTTTGCGGTCAAGCAGGTGACTAATTTGCAATAATTCAGCAACGCGTTGAACTTCTACGTCACGTTCTTCTTTTGGTACTTTGCGCATTTCCAAACCGAAAGAGATGTTTTGCTCTACGGTCATATTTGGATACAAGGCGTAAGACTGAAACACCATCGCGATATCACGATCTTTTGGGCTGGTGTAAGTCACGTCTTTGTCTGCGATTAGGATGCGACCTTCAGATACATCTTCTAGGCCCGCAATCGAGTTCATCAGGGTGGATTTACCACAACCAGATGGTCCAACCAAAATCAGGAATTCACCCGTTTTGATGGAAATATTGATGCCTTTTAAGATTTCAGTCTCGCCGTAGCGTTTTTTAACATTATCAATGACTAGGTTTGCCATGTTATTACTCCGAATTTTTTAGATCACTCGTGCTGTGTTAGGTAAAAGGCACGAGTGCATTTTGTCTTTATTGTTCGCTAGTTTGCTTAGGGCCTTTATTTAGCCCTTCACAGCGCCAGCTGTTAAACCACGGACGAAGTACTTTCCTGCAAATACGTAAACGGCCAGTGTTGGCAGTGCCGCGATAATGGCCGCGGCCATATCGACGTTGTATTCTTTACCGCCGAAGCTGGTGTTTACCAAGTTGTTCAAAGCAACCGTGACTGGCTGAGTATCAAAACCAGAGAAGGCCACACCAAATAAGAAGTCATTCCAAATCTGCGTAAACTGCCAAATTACCGTTACGACGATAATCGGTGTAGAAACCGGCAAAATAATGCGGTAGAAAATCGTAAAGAAGCCAGCGCCATCAAGGCGTGCTGCTTTCACCAATTCACCTGGAATCGACTGATAGAAGTTACGGAAGAACAGAGTCGTAAAGGCCACACCGTAAACCACGTGCACGAAGACCAAACCTGAGGTGGTATTGGCAATGCCTAACCAGCCTAGCGTTTGTGCCATTGGCAATAAGATAACTTGGAACGGAATGAAACAACCAACCAACATGGCGGCAAAGAAAAAATCGCTGCCACGGAATTTCCATAGGGAAATAACATAACCATTGATAGCACCCAATAAAGTCGAAATGGCTACCGCAGGCAACACGATTTGAAACGAGTTCATGAAGTAAGGCGAGATACCGCCACAGCTACCGCCAGTACAAGCACTTGACCAGGCTTTTGACCAAGACTCGAAATTCAAGGTAGCAGGCAAAGACAACAGTGTTCCTGTACGAATTTCTTCTACGTCTTTTAGTGAAGTAATCAACATGACGATAAACGGCATCAGATAAAACGCTGCCACCACGATCAATACGGTGTACAAGGCAACGCGTAATAGTTTGTCTAGGCCAGACGTTTTACGGCCAACGGCCTGTTTACTTGTAGAATTAAGGTTACTCATGGCGTTTACCTCGCAATTCAGAGTACAAATAAGGAACCAAAATCGCCAATACACAACCTAGCATCACCATAGCAGACGCCGAACCTAAGCCGATTTGGCTACGAGTAAAGGTGTAGGTGTACATGAAGTTAGCAGGCAAATCAGACGCGTAGCCTGGGCCACCATTGGTCAAAGCCGCCACCAAGTCGAAACTCTTAATGGCAATGTGCGACAGAACGACCAAGGCGCTGAAGAAGACAGGCTTAAGTGATGGCAAAATAATACGACGGTAAGTCGTAAATGTGCTGGCACCATCAAGGTGTGCGGCTTTAATAAGATCGCCATCTACGCCACGAAGGCCAGCTAGGAACAATGCCATGACGAAGCCAGAAGCTTGCCAAACGGCCGCGATAACCAAACAGTAAATAACCATGTCTGGATTAATCAACCAGTCGAATTTGAAGTTTTCAAAACCGAAGTCGATCATCATTTTTTCTAGGCCGTTGGTTGGGTTAAGCAACCATTTCCAAGCGGTACCGGTTACGATGAAAGAAATCGCCATTGGATAAAGATAGATAGTGCGGATCGCGCCTTCAGCGCGAATCTTTTGATCCAAGAAAATGGCAAGTGTCACGCCAAGGAACAAACAGATAGCAATAAACAAACCACCGAAGATCCCAAGGTTGGATAGGGCTACCATCCAGCGGTCGTTGTTGAATAGGCGCTCGTATTGATCGAAGCCGACAAAATTGTACGACGGCAACATACGAGAACCAGTAAAAGAGAGTACGGCAGTCCATATCATATAGCCGTAGATGCACACCAAGGTAACCAGTACCGTTGGGGCCATAACGATTTTAGGCATCCAATCGGCCAAGCTTAGGCGCGCAGGACGTCCTGACTGAGTCTGTCCTGACCCAGAATTGGCGGCTTTAGTGTTCATAATTGATGCTTCACTTTAGAAGAGAGACTGACAAAACGACGGGTTTGATGATGTGGTTAAAACCAGATCTATCTTCGCTCGCGGTGTTTCGTAACATTCTCTGGGAAATCTTAAGAGGAGGCTGGCCCTATGGCCAGCCTCGTATGTTTACTGCAGATTAGGGTTCTGCAGATTTATATCTTACATACTTGCTTTAACTGCGCGAGCCAGTTTATCAACCGCTTCTTTAGACGTCATAGATTCGTCATTGAAGAAGTTAGTCACGACGTCAAAGATAGCGCCTTGAACCATAGAGTTCACAGCCATGCCGTGAGCCATACTTGGTACTAGGTTGCCAGTAGTAGAACTTGCTAGGAACGCATCCATTGAAGAATGTGCACACGTATCAAATTTCTCGCGAGGCATATTCAAACGAACTGGAATAGAACCTTTGTTCAAGTTGAATGTTTCTTGGAATTTAGGTTCAAGAATCAAACGAGCAAGGTCTTTTTGAGCGGTTTGTTTTTCTTTGCCATCCACTTTAAACATGGCTAGAGAGTCGATATTGAAAGTGAAAGAGCCGCTTGTGCCTGGCGCTGGGTAACAAACGTAATCGATACCGGCTTTTTTGCCCGCTGCTGTGAACTCGCCTTTCGCCCAGTCCCCCATGATTTGCATTGCTGCATCACCATTGATAACCATAGACGTTGCGATGTTCCAGTCACGACCAGAGAAACCTGGATCTACGAATTCACGCATTTGCTTGAAGGTATCAAATACGTCGATCATGTCTTGGCTGCGTAGTGTTTTGTCAGACAAGCCGATGAACGCGCTGTTGTAGAATCGTGTGCCTTTAGCCAACGCGATGGCTTCGAACAAAGTCGCGTCTTGCCAGTTTTGGCCACCGTGAGCGAGAGGAGTGAAACCTGCTGCTTTGATTTTTTTCGCTTCAACGATGAACTGTTCCCAAGTCGTTGGGATAGACGCGCCAGATTTACGGAATACTTCAGGATTAGCCCACATCCAGTTTACGCGGTGAACGTTTACAGGCGCTGCTACGTAGTGACCGTCGTACTTCATCGTATTGCTAACCACTTGAGGAAGAATCACGTCCCAATCGTTAGCCTCAGCAACATCATCAAGATTGGTTAGGAAACCAAGGTCACCCCATTCTTGGATGGTTGGGCCTTTGATTTGAGCGGCAGAAGGTGGGTTGCCAGAAATAGCACGAGATTTTAGAACGGTCATAGCTGATTCACCACCGCCACCAGCGACTGCGAAGTCTTTCCAGGTGTGGCCAGCGTCTACCATTTCTTCTTTAAGTACATTGATCGCAGCGGCTTCGCCACCTGATGTCCACCAATGTAGAACTTCTACTTCACCAGCTTGAGCAGTAGCCGCGGCTAGAGAAAGTGCAACTGTGGTTAAACCGAAAGCAATTTTTTTCATGATAGGAACCTTTGTTATTGTTATATCATCCAACCAAAGACATTTTATAGACTTTGATGTCGCGTTATTTTTTATGTCGACTTCGCTTTCTGAAGGTCAGCTTAAGCGAGTGTTCGAGTTACAGAATTTAGCAAAGGATCTGACAATGGGGGGTAAAGTAGAGCAACCTATTGTAACAAAGTCTTGCAAAAGACATTTCCAAGTGACCTTTTTTTGCTTTTTAAATGACGATTTTATTCATTTTTCAAGCAATGAAAAACGTCTATTTATCTGTTGAAAGTTAATGCCTTGGTAGCCAGAGTTTGGCCTCTAAGCCTTGCTGTATATGGTTGCTCAGGGTGACTTCGCCGCCATGAGCACGGGCAATATTGCGTGCGATACTTAATCCTAAACCCATGCCGCCAGGGTGGCCGGAATGATCGGGTGTCAGGCGAGTATAAGGCTGAAAAACTTTGTCCATTTTATCAATCGGAATCCCCGGTCCTTGGTCACAAACTCGAATACAGACTTCGTCTTCATCGTCTTCGATATACACAATGGCGGTTTTTCCATAATACAGGGCATTATCGACAAGGTTTCCAAGACAGCGCTTTATAGCAAAGGGTTTGCCAATAAACGGATGTTCTAATTCGCCGACGACGGTGAGTTTCACGCCATGTAAATTGGCTGTAGATTGCATGTCTTTGAGCATTCTAGAAATGTTCACTTCGACACGGTTTTCATGAATATCGGTTTCTTTTACGCTCTGCAGTGCGCCTTTTAACAGCATGTCTAGGTCTTCTAAATCGCGAATCATGGCGTCGCGGATATCATCTTCATCCAACATTTCGGCGCGTAATCGTAAGCGCGTAATTGGTGTTTTAAGATCGTGAGAGATGGAGGCAAAGAGTCTTTCTCGGTCATTGAGATAGCGCTGAATACGGCGTTGCATGTCGTTAAAGGCTTTGGCGGTGTTGCGTACTTCAACACTGCCCACTTCTTTGATCGGTTGCCAATCACCTTGCCCAAAACGTTCTGCCGCGCGCGCCAAGGTCGCTAATGGACGAGTTACTCGGCGCAGTATCAGAATGCTCAGCAATAAAACGGTAATGACGGACATGGCCATGGAGAATAAACGATCGCCACTGAGTGCTGTGGTGCCATCCAAAAAATACGGATCGGGCATTAAGCTGGCAAGATACAGCCAGTTTTTGTCATTGATTGGAATTTGGATCACGATAATCGGTGGTGTGAGAGGCTTCACTAATAAGCTGTGATGTCCCCAGCGCTCTGGTAAATCAACAAGGCGGGTATGGTTGTTAATAACGTGTAAGTCGCTTGGGCTAGAGAAGGCGATTTTGGCGTTATGAATGCCTAACTGCTTGATCAGTGTCGACTGAACCTCGTTCTTGACGATGTCTTTGAGCGGCGAGTCGGGAATGTTGTTGATGCGGATTTCTTCTTTGTTGAGTGTCACAAAGAAGCGTGTGCCACCCATGTCTTGTAATTGATCGATGACAATATGGCGATAGTTGGTGGGTAAAGACGTGAAATAGCTAACCGTTGCTGCGATACGAAACGCCATATGTTTAGACACTTCACGCACGTTTTCTTCGGTATCAGACTCTAGTTGACGTAGCCATATAGAGGAGCTGATGAACTGTGCACTGGCCACACCCAGCGCCATGATAATCAGAATCTGCCCAGTCAGCGACTGGGACCAGCGCTTGAGGCGCGAGCGTTTACTAATTGGTGTGTTATTGGGCATCACTAATAACTTCGACGCTAGCGGTTAATATATAACCTTGACCGCGAATGGTTTTAATTAACTGCGGCTGTCGGGCGTCTTCACGTAAACGCTGGCGTAAGCGGCTAACATGCACATCGATAAAACGATCAAGCGGCGCGCTGTCGCGGCCACGTGTGTTTTCGGCGATAAGTTCGCGGGTTAGCACAGCGCCTGGATGAGTTAAGAACAGCATTAAAAGATTGTAATCTGCGCCAGATAACGACTCTTTCTCATCTTTAAAGTGCAATTCTCGTGACAGTGTATCTAACGTAAATTGCGCAAAACGATAGAACCGATGGGCAACGGGAGTCACTTCGACGACTTCTGTGTGCTCCATACGTCTTAAGATTGCTTTTATTCGTGCCAATAACTCTCGCGGATTAAATGGTTTCGCAAGGTAGTCATCGGCACCAATTTCTAAACCAATGATACGGTCCATTTCGTCGGAGTTGGCTGTCAGCATAATGACAGGAACTTGTGATTGAGCTCGTAAAGCACGACAAACGGCGAAGCCATCTTGTCCTGGTAGCATGATGTCCAAAATCACCAAGTCGACGTCTTGCTCTGCTTTGAAGTTAGCTAAGAAGGCTTCCCCAGAATCGGCTGTTAACACAGTGAACTGGTGCTTTTCTAAATACGTTTTGAGCAGGGTGCGAATCTCGTCGTCATCGTCTACAACATAGATACATTTTGCGTTGGTCATTATCTTGCTCAGTGGAGGGTTTAGGTCGTTAGCTATTATAAACTTGTCATGTCAGTTTTGAGTCTAGCAAGAAACTGACAGTGAACCAATTGCTCATATACGAGTTGAATTGAACTGCCTTTAAATAAATTAAATTGATTTAATGTATTCGGCCCTGCATAATTTTTCGACTACCCTTATTTCTATCTGCGTAGATTATGTCTGCAAACCAAAAAGAGACCGCAAAAATGACAACAAAAGTAATGGCGTTCGGCGAAGCCTTGATCGATTTCCTTTCTAATGGAGCAACTAAAGCAGGAGAGCTTGAATCTTTTACTAAATTCCCAGGTGGAGCGCCAGCGAACGTCGCTGTGGCTGTGGCTCGTTTGGGTGGTAACAGTCATTTCGTCGGCCAAGTAGGCGACGATGCGTTTGGTCATTTTTTGAAAACGTCTCTTGATGATTACGGCGTGAATACAGGCAATATGCTGATGACCAAAGAAGCCAAAACAGCGTTGGCTTTTGTGAGCTTGGATCAAACAGGGGAGCGTAGTTTTGAATTTTACCGTAGTCCTTCTGCGGATATTTTATTCCGTGAAAGCGATTTTCAAGCGGCTTGGTTTGCGGATAGCCAAGGGGTTTTCCATACCTGTTCAAATACATTGACGGATACCGATATTACTCAGGCCACTTTGGCGGGTGTGAGTATGGCTCGTGCTGCGAATTGGATTGTCAGTATTGATGTCAACTTGCGTACGAACCTTTGGCCAAATGGGCAAGTGGATAGCCAGCGTGTTATCGATTGGATGCAAAGTGGCGATGTGGTGAAAGCCAGCCTTGAAGAACTGGCGGTGCTAGCGGAAGATCCATTTGTTCTTATCGAGCAATCTCTTGCGGCGGGTGTGACCTTGTTTGTCTTAACGGATGGTGGAAACCCGATCCGCTTTTATACGGCCACTCATGGTGTAAGTGAAGTGATTACGCCAAAAGTGGAAGTAAAAGACACTACAGCAGCGGGTGATGCTTTTGTTGGTGGATTGCTTTATAAATTGGCCGAACAGGGTGGTGATCGTGCTGCATTGGCGACGTTATCACAGTCGCAGTTGGTGGATATTGTACGTTTTGCTGCGGCTTGCGGTGCTGATTCTGTGACGAAACTAGGCGCCTATCCTTCTTTGCCTTCGCTAGGTGAGGCGGAAGCGCAATTAAAGCGGTTTTAATGAATAAGATTGAGATGCAATCGTAAAGCAGATTTTAGTTAAACGGTTAAGAGACTATTAAGTTTGTTAATCGAAATGAAAAGCGTGGCTTAGCCACGCTTTTTTTATGTCTGAAAAGGCGCTTTAAATGCGCAAAAATAATGTACAAAACGGTTGGCTTATGATTAAAAATTGTGCATCAAGTGGCTGAATTTATAGTTAAAAGCGCTTTTTGCTGTTTTTTTATACAGATAAGGTGAATGAAATAAGATTCGCGTTTTTTGAAGAATCTACTAAATTTAAAAAACAATTAAGTCAATATTAAGGTCGTGAAGAGCTTGAAGCTCGGGTTTTGTTTGTTAATAATCAAATTCCTTCTTAATCCTTATAGAAGACATGTTTACCTTGTTTCGACCTACGATAATAAAAACAAAGGCGTGCTAGGGGATTCCCAAGCGAGCCTGTAAGGAGCAATGATGAAAAAATCTCTATTGTCTATGGCGGTAGCCCTGACACTTTCCGCAAATGCTGTTCATGCAGCTGACCTCATGTTTAAGCCTGGTGAAGATTCTCGTTTTAGTTGGAGCAGCTATGACGCTCTAAAATCGAATAAGCTATCTGGTGAAACTATCTCTATTTTTGGTCCTTGGACTGGTGATGAAAAAATCAACTTTGAACGGGTTGCCGCTTACTTTGAAGAAGCCACTGGCGCTAAAGTGAAATACGCAGGTTCAGACTCTTTTGAACAGCAAATCGTGATTGATACTCAAGCCGGTAGTGCGCCAAATATTTCTGTTTTCCCCCAGCCTGGTTTAGCGGCTGACTTAGCAGCGAAAGGCTTTTTGACGCCACTTAGCGATAAGGTCAAAGATGGCGTGAAAAACGACTACGCTGCAGGTCAGTCTTGGGTGGATCTAGCTACTTTTAAAGACAAGCAAGGCGACAAAGAATTTTACGGTGTGTTTTATCGTGCAGATTTGAAATCGTTAGTTTGGTACTCACCAGATAACTTTGACGATGCTGGTTACGACGTCCCTGAAACTATGGAAGACCTAAAAGCCTTAACCAAGCAAATCGTCGCTGATGGTGGTACGCCTTGGTGTATCGGTTTGGGTTCTGGCGCGGCAACGGGTTGGCCTGCAACAGACTGGGTAGAAGACCTTATGTTGCGTACTCAGCCAGCATCGGTTTACGACAAATGGGTAACGAATGAAATTAAATTCGATGATCCTCGTGTTGTTGGGGCGATTGAAGAATTTGGCTGGTTCGCACGTAATGATAAGTTTGTCGATGGTGGTGCCGGAGCGGTTGCGTCTACAGACTTCCGTGATAGTCCAAAAGGTTTGTTCGCTTCACCGCCTAAATGTTATTTGCATCGTCAGGCGTCGTTTATTCCTGCTTTCTTTCCAGAAGGCACGAAATTGGGTCTAGATGCAGACTTCTTCTACTTCCCATCTTACGCGTCGAAAGACTTAGGTAACCCAGTATTGGGTGCTGGTACCTTGATGAGCGTGACAAATGACTCCAAAGGCGCTCGTGCGTTTATCGATTTCATTCGCTCGCCAATCGCTCATGAGTTGTGGATGGCACAAACTGGCTTTATCTCTGCCCACTTGAAAGCAAACCCAGAAACATACTCAAGTGAAGCGGCGAAGAAACAAGGTGAGATTTTGCGCTACGCAACCACGTTCCGTTTCGATGCGTCTGACTTGATGCCAGGTAAAATCGGTGCTGGTTCTTTCTGGACGGGAATGGTTGATTACACTGGTGGTGAAGATGCCAAAGAAGTGGCTCATGACATCCAAAAAACATGGGATGCCTTGAAGTAATTCTTTGTTAAGCCCTAGAGCAATATTCGCTCTAGGGCTTTTTGTATTTGTTTTATAAGTAAAGCGGTTGCCGTTTTTTAATCGTCACTGCATTGATATATTTTGGAGATTCTATGGGACAGCTTGCCTCGGCGTTAGTGACCATGATTCTAGGAGTTATGGGGTGTGCCGCGTATTTTTACGGTTCAAACTTCCTTTTAGATAAAATATTCCCAACCAAAAGCGGTGAGCCTGCTGTGGTCGCACGCAATTTACGTGTGGCGAACAATATTCGCCCTTGGTTGTTTTTAGGCCCTGCGGTTTTGCTGCTGACGTTTTATCTTTTTTATCCTGTTATTGATTCCATTCGTTTGTCATTTTATGGCCGCAGCGGCGAAGACTTTGTTGGTCTTGCAAACTACACATGGTTATTTGGCAGTGATGAGTTCTATGAATCTTTCCGTAACAACATGCTGTGGTTAATTGTTGTACCAACGGCGGCTACCTTTTTTGGTTTGATTATTGCGACCATGACCGATCGTATTTGGTGGGGCAATATCGCAAAAAGTTTGATCTTCATGCCGATGGCGATCTCTTTTGTGGGCGCGTCGGTCATTTGGAAATTTATTTACGATTTTCGTACTGGTGGCGAAGATCAAATTGGTTTGTTAAATGCTTTGGTGGTCTTTTTTGGTGGTGAACCTCAGACATGGCTGACCATTCCAATTTGGAACAATTTCTTCCTGATGGTTATCTTGATTTGGATTCAAACTGGGTTTGCCATGGTGATTCTGTCTGCTGCGTTACGTGGCATTCCAGATGAAACGATTGAAGCAGCCGTGTTAGACGGTGCTAATGGTTTTCAAATTTTCTACAAAATTATGGTGCCACAAATTTGGGGAACCATTGCGGTGGTTTGGACCACTATTACCATTTTAGTTTTGAAGGTTTTCGATATCGTATTGGCGATGACAAATGCCCAGTGGGGCACTCAAGTGTTGGCGAATCAGATGTTTAGTTGGATGTTTAATGGCGGTGGCGACTTTGGTCGTGGCGCGGTGATTGCGTTGGTTATTATGGTTCTGGTTATCCCTATCATGGTGTGGAATATTCGTCGCGCCAATGCCGAAATGGAGGGGCGTTAATATGATTACGTCATCGAAACGCACTCCGTTAACGTTTTTAGTCCATGCGACTGTTTTGTTCTTGGTGATTATTTGGACTATCCCGACGGCGGGTTTGTTTATTTCTTCGATTCGCGATAAAAGCCAGCTGTCTACATCTGGCTGGTGGACAGCGCTATCGACGTCGGAACAACGACTTGTGGCGCGTGCTCACGAGCCGAAAAAACAACAACAAGAAGGTGATCGTTTTGTTATTCGCGGTAATCTTTTTGAAGGCTCTCCAGGAGAAATAACTCAGTTTGGTTCTAGCTCTTTAAGACCGGATGAATTTGACGTTGGTCAGGTTGCTGAGCTTAAAAAAGGCGAGACTTTGCAAGTAATGGAAAATGGCGATTATGTATTTTCTTCGCCTGTAAAGTGGCAAGGCTCTCGTGGCGATCGTATTTTCTATACCGCTGAGATTCCCCCGCGTTTTACATTAGATAACTATCGTGAAGTATTGAGCGCAGAAGGTTTAGGTAAGTCGTTTATCAACTCGTTAACGGTCACTATTCCCGCGACCATTATTCCGATTCTTGTCGCGGCGTTTGCGGCTTATGCGTTGGCGTGGATGCGTTTTCCTGGCCGAGCACTGCTGGTGGCTGCTGTGGTGGGCTTGTTGGTTGTGCCGCTGCAAATGTCGCTGATTCCGCTGTTGAAAACCTATAACTTGATCGGTGAGTTTTTTGGCGTTGGGTCGAAAACTTACGTGGGGATTTGGTTGGCGCATACGGGGTTTGGTTTGCCTTTGGCGATTTATCTATTGCGTAACTATATTGTTGGTTTGCCAAGAGAAATTATTGAATCTGCGCGTGTGGATGGTGCTTCAGACTTTGATATTTTCCGTAAGATTGTTTTACCACTGTCTTTTCCTGCATTGGCGTCCTTTGCCATATTCCAGTTCCTTTGGGTATGGAACGATTTGCTAATAGCCATGGTATTCCTAGGGAATGATGCGGATCACATGGTATTAACAGGTCAACTTCGTGAATTGCTTGGTTCTCGTGGTGGCAACTGGGAAATCCTAACGGCGTCGGCATTTATTACCATTATTATTCCTTTGTGTGTCTTCTTTGGTTTACAGCGCTATTTAGTGCGCGGTTTGCTAGCAGGCTCGGTGAAGTAACAAAACCTAGGCAGGTGAGTCGAGCGTTTGCTCCTCACCAAAGGTATGAATTTAGATTGAGGCAGTAGAATCATGGCTGATGTAAAACTCACCAATGTTAAGAAAATTTATTCGAATAATGTTGAAGTTCTAAAAGACATTAATCTGGACATCAAGCAGGGCGAATTCATTGTTTTCGTCGGACCATCAGGTTGCGGTAAATCTACGTTATTGCGCATGATTTCAGGGTTAGAAGAAATCTCGGCTGGTACATTGGAAATTGATGGTGTCGTGGTTAATGACGTGCCGCCAGCATTGCGTGGTATTGCGATGGTGTTTCAAAGCTATGCCTTGTACCCGCACATGACGGTGTATGACAACATGGCGTTCAGTTTGCAAATTGCTAAAACAAGCAAAGCCGATATTGACCAGCAAGTTCGTAAAGCCGCGGATATGCTGCAATTAACGCCGTATCTAGATCGTTTGCCTAAGGCGCTTTCTGGTGGGCAGCGTCAACGTGTGGCGATTGGCCGTGCGATTGTGCGTCGTCCAAAAGTCTTCTTGTTTGATGAACCTTTATCTAACTTGGATGCGGCGCTTCGTGTAGCAACACGTATGGAAATCGCCAATTTGAAAGACAGCATGCCTGACTCAACCATGATTTATGTGACCCATGATCAGGTGGAAGCCATGACTTTGGCGGATCGCATCGTGTTGTTGTCCGGCGGCGACATTGAGCAAGTTGGTTCACCACTAGAGCTTTATGAGCACCCTGCAAATGTTTTTGTGGCGAAATTTATAGGGTCGCCTGCGATGAACATCGTACCTTGTCGTATTGAGCAAACTGGCGCACAAACCTTGGTGTCTTTGTCAGCTTCTGCGTCGATTCAAACCCCTATCGTGACGGAATCAAGTGAGCAAGCGAAACCAGCCTTCTTTGGTATTCGTCCCGAAGATATGGTCGTTGTGTCTGCGGAACAAGATAGCCTTTTCTCTGGTGAGGTGGCCTTTGTGGAATCCCTTGGTGAAGCCACTTTGCTGTATGTAAAAATTCCAGGGGCTGACGAGATGGTTATTGCTAAGCAAGCTGGAACATTGAATATTGAGCGAGGCGATAAAGTGTATTTATCTGCGCCTGCTGAAAAAATGCATTTGTTCGATGAGAATGAGCAGTCTTATTTGCGCAAAGGCTAATGAATTTGTATGTGACTAGCACTGCTAGTCATAGTGTTATTTTAATGGGGCAATGCAATGGCGTTGCCCCACGTTTTATCTTTTTTGGAGAGTCTTGATGACAACCAATCTGAACTGGTGGAAAGGTGGGATTATTTATCAAATTTACCCACGTAGTTTTATGGATGCAAATGGCGACGGTGTTGGCGATCTAGCCGGTATCACAAGTAAGTTAGATTACGTTGCATCGCTTGGTGTAGATGCTATTTGGCTGTCGCCTATCTTTACTTCTCCAATGAAAGATTTTGGCTATGACGTATCAGACTATTGTGATATCGATCCTATGTTTGGCTCGTTGGCTGATTTTAAAGCCTTGGTAGATCGTTCCCATGAGTTGGGATTAAAAGTCATGATCGATCAGGTGATTAGCCATTCGGCTGATGTTCACCCTTGGTTTGAAGAGAGTCGTCAGGATAAAACCAACCCAAAAGCGGACTGGTATGTTTGGTCTGATCCTAAGCCAGATGGGTCACCGCCAAATAATTGGTTGTCTATCTTTGGTGGCAGTGCATGGAAATGGGACAGCCGTCGTTTGCAGTATTATTTGCATAACTTTTTAGAGTCTCAGCCAGATTTTAATTTCCATAACCCAGAAGTTCGTCAGGCGCATTTGGATAATATGCGTTTTTGGTTAGAGCTTGGTGTGGATGGTTTCCGTTTGGATACGGTGAACTTCTATTTCCACAGTGAAGGTTTGGAAGACAACCCACCTGTGCCAGCTGGTGAGCCAAAAACCATGGGTGCGCCACACGATAACCCTTACACTTATCAACGTCATGTGTACGATCTTAGTCGTCCAGAAAACTTGGATTTCTTAAAAGATTTACGCATCATGATGAATGAGTTTCCAGGTAGTACCATGGTGGGCGAAATCGGTGATGATTTCCCTCTGAAACGCATGGCGGAATACACGTCTGGCGGTGATAAGTTGCACATGGCTTATACTTTCGACTTTTTAAATAAGCCCCACTCTCCAGAATACATTCGCAAAACTTTGGCAGACATGAATAACATTGTGGGCGATGGTTGGCCTTGTTGGGCGTTATCAAACCATGATGTGGTGCGTTCTCGCACTCGTTGGGGCGCAGACGAAGATGGCAAAGCGTATCCTTTGATTGCTTTGGCGCTTATCGTATCGCTTCGCGGTAGTGTTTGTTTGTATCAAGGTGAAGAACTTGGCTTACCTGAAGCTGACGTGCCGTTTGAGCGCATTCAAGATCCTTATGGCATTCCACTATGGCCTGTTTTTAAAGGCCGTGATGGCTGTCGTACGCCGATGGTGTGGGATAAGTCGACATTGGGTGGATTTTCTACGGTTGAGCCTTGGTTACCAGTTTCTCAAGAGCAGTTGCCGTTGAGTGTGGCTGAACAAGAAGCGAATCCTGATGCTTTGTTGCACAAGGTTCGTCAGCTGATTCATTGGCGTCAGCAACAACCAGCGTTAGTGAATGGCGAATTGTCGCAGCTTGATCTTGGTAATGAGCAATTAATTGCTTTGGTGCGTGAATACGACGGTGTTCGCCTTCTGGTAGTGCTAAACATGACGAGTGAAGCGCAGCAAGCGATGCTAAACGTAGAGCTTGCCGAAGTGCTGCAGGGGCATGGTTTTGAATCAACTCTGGACGGTCAGATTTTGACCTTGCCAGCTTATCAAGCGTTTTACGCTAAGTTGTCTTAAGTCGTATTGCGCGCAGTTTATTGAGTTAATACGAAACAGGCTAATCACGCTTTGTGTGGATTAGCCTGTTCGTTGAAACTCTTTCTGGTTACGAGTAGTTAGTATGACAAAAAACATAAAAAAACTGACTTTAAAAGACGTTGCTGATCGATTAGAAGTTTCCACGGCGACTATCTCAAACGCTTTTAATCGCCCCGACCAGCTGTCGGCGACGTTGCGTGAAAATATTTTAAGCGAGTGCGAAAAAATGGGCTATTTTGGCCCTAATGCCGCGGCTCGTAGTCTGCGTACTGGCCGTACAGGAATCGTCGGCATTGTCTTGTCTGATGATCTTAGTTACAGCTTAACGGATCCGGTTGCCAATCAATTTCTAAAAGGCATGGCGGAAGTGTTTGAAGCTAACGAATACAACATGTTGCTGTTGTCCTCGGATCAAGTTGAACAAGACGCACAAAGCCGTATGCAATCTTCTATGGTAGATGGTTTTATTGTTTACGGACATAAACCGCAGCAGTGTATTAATGCACCTTGGTTGATGCCGAATAAAAACATCATCACGGTGGATAGCTTTATTCCTGGTACAACGTCAGTAAATATCGAAAATCACAGTGGCGCTTATCAAATTGCCAGCCACGCTTTGCAACATAAGCCTGAGGCTGTGGCAATTTTGGGCTTGAGTTTGTTGGCGACAGATCGTGTGTGTCGCATTCGTGAAGACGAGTTGTTTGATCGCGCCGCGTCTATTTCGATTCAGCGTTTGCATGGTTACTTTGATGCCTTGGCAGAACATCAGCTGTCGGTTGCATCCGAGCATATTTGGAATATCCCTGAGAACAACCATAAGTTAGCCTATCAGGCCGCACGTGAAGCTTTGACTATGGCTAAACGTCCACAATTACTCTTGTGCATGAGTGATTGTATTGCCATTGCGGCGGTGCAAGCCGCTTTGCATATGGGCTTGCGTGTGCCAGAAGATCTGCAAGTGGTTGGCTTTGATGGCATTGCTGAAAGCGCTAATATTCACCCTTCTATTACGACAATTCACCAACACACAGTGGAAAAAGGTCGTGTTGCCGCTGAGGTATTTTTAGGGCTGCGAGAGGCCAAAGACGTCGTGCTAGAAACCGAGTTGGTGATTCGTGAAAGCTGCCCTACGGCATCTAACCATGTTGAATCCGTGTCTGCTGAGCCTGCGCTCGCGTAACCGCAAGCAGCAGGCCGATCGGGAGCCATTAAACCCAATAGTTTGAAATATCGGCGTTGGGATCCATGTGGTAAGAAATTTGCGCTTGCAGTAATTCGGCCGATGACAAGGCGTCAGTAAGCGCATGGTGCGCTTTGTAACGCGGTAGTTTATATCGCTGTCGGCAAGCGTCTAAGCGTAAAGAAGGGCGTCTGCCAAAGCGTTGCCACCAAGGTTTAAAAGTGGCTTGGCGTTCAATATCCATGGTGTCTAGCACAGGAAAGTACAGCGGGTAGCCGTAAATCTTCATGGATGCTTCTAGTAAAAACTGACGTTCGATTGCAACGCAATGCACGACGATGACTTGATGGGTCAGTGCCAGTAAAATTTCATCCAAAATCGCATGCAGTCGCGGCGCTTCCTCCAGCTCCGAATGCGTGATTTCGTGGATGGTGACCGACTCTGCATTCAATGAGCATTGAGGTTTCGCCATCCAGTATTTTGCGCCTTGGCAACGAATGGTTTTGTGACTGAGGGGAATTAAGCCAAGACTGATTATTTCATCTTGGCTTGGATCAAGCCCAGTAGTTTCTAAATCTAAAGCTAGCAAAGGCGTATCTTGTAATGCCGTTTGTGGCGCAATCATACCCGCTTGATAATAGCGTTTTAGTGGTCCTTCAGGAGCTTCTTCGGCCCACTCGGCAAACATCGCTTGCCAGTCTTGAATGCCTTCTTTGGACTGATTCTTCATTAATAACTTTCCCATTTAGCTGCGCTTCCCTGCGTAACGGAATTTAATAAACTCCTGTTGGCGCGAAACAATATGAAAAGCATCACGAAGATTACGTTTTTCAAAAGAAGACAGGTTTTCAGGATTAACGTGGTTATTTGGTTCTTCACCGTTTTCGATTTGTTCTTTTTGGTGCTGAATACGAATCATACCAATCATTTCTAAAGCAAGCGTAAGATCTTTAGCGCGCCCGTTCGGCAACAAGCCCGCCGCTTCTATATCTTCGATGCGTTCTAACGTATTGAGTTTGTCACTGCCGCAGGCTAGGGCATGAACTCGAACGATGTCGATAATTGGCGCAATGCCTCTTTCTTTTAGATTGAACGTGCGTGATTGTTCGCCTTCGCCATCCAACACAAATTGTCGGAAAAAGCCCAGAGGCGGTTTACGCTGGTTAGCATTTCGTGCCATAAAGGTTAAGAAACCAGAATGTGCTTGAGCTTCTTTGCGTATGTGTTGGTTCAGTTGCAGCGCAAGGGTTTTATCACCATAGACTCCACGTAAATCAAAAAAGATGGAGAGTCTTAGTAGTGCTTCGGCCTTGGGTTTTTGTATCCAGTTACTGAAGTTATTTTTCCAAACGCTGAGTGGCTGTCTCCAGCGAGAGTTTGATGCCATGATATCGCCAGTGCATAAGTCGTAACCGCATTGATCAAGGTTATGACAAACCCAATCTGCTAGCGCTTCGAAATATTCACCGTGAAGCTTTTTATTGTATTTGTCACTCAAAATCAGCGCATTATCTTGGTCTGTTTTAATGGTTTGCTCTTCTCTTGCCTGTGAACCAAGCGCGATAAAACAGTAGGGCACCGGTGGCGGACCATATTTTTCTTCGGCCAGCTGCAACAGCCGTTTTACAAAGGCGGTGCCGATGTGTGACATGGCGTTACCAATCATCTGCGTATTCGCATCAGCGACAACCAACTGGGTGAAGGTGTGTGTCATTTTACGGCTGATGCTTTGTAAGCCTTCAATGCTGGTTTGCTTATAAATGTCACTGATCAAATAGACACTACCGTGACTTTCTTTTTGGATAATATCTCCGGTACTAACCACGCCGATGGGACGACCATTCTTTACAATAGGAATATGGTGAACGTTACTTTCCATCATTTTTAACACGGCTTCTGAAGCATAGTCTCCACTGTCCATGACAATAGGGTCGTGGGTCATGATCTCAGAAACCGGCGTGTCGTAAGGAAGCCCTTCAGCAACGGCTCGAGTACGTAAGTCTCGGTCGGTGACAATCCCCGTTAGTTCATCATTTTCTGTAATAAGGAGGCTGGAGACACGGTGTTCGGCCATGACTTGGGCTGCATTACGAATGCTTGAACTAATGTCAGCGCTAATGGGTGGTCGTCTTAGTAAACTGACCACTGGGCAGGTCATTAAAGAGACGTCCGAATTTTGTGACTCCATTGCAACACGCAAACGAACTTCGCGTGCCAATTCAAAAAAGTCAGAAAAAATATCGTTTTCTTCGTAGAGCTTAAGAAACCATCGAGCCGGAATACAATATAATAAACTGTCTTCAATGGTTCGCATGGACTGTGAAGATTTACCGCCACGCAGCAAGGAATAATAGCCGAATAATTCGCCTTCATTCATGCGTCGAATTAACTTGTTTTCCTTACTAAGCACTTCTAGCGCGCCGCTACGAATAAAATAAAGCGTACTGTTAGGGGCGCTTGGGGCAATAACCCACTCCCCAGTGCGCACATAACGAATCTCTATCTCTTTCGTCATATCATTGAGTTGCGGATCGTCGGCCATTTCATTGAATGGTGCGTGCTGACAAAGTGCTTCGAGTATTTCAGTTAATTCGACATCCATTATTCCATTCCTGTTTATTAAAAAGCAGTTTAAAGAGTCTATTTATTGAAGCAGAGGCGTCGCGATTGTTACTATCCCCATAATAAGGAATAGTAAACAAGCCAGCTGACGTGTGCGGTTGGCATTGATCCTGTCCATTATCCAATTACCTGCAAACACCACAGGTACGTTTGCTAGCATCATACCAATAGTTGAGCCTAGCAATACCATCCAAACACTACCATAGTGAGCACCTAATAAGACGGTTGCGATTTGAGTTTTGTCACCGATTTCGGCAAGAAAAAACAAGACAAACGTCGCACCAAATGCGCCATATTTCAGCATGCTATTATCTTCACTGTCGTCTTTATCTGGTATCAATAACCATAAGCCAACGGCGATAAAACTTAAACCAACCACCCAGCTGATCGCACTTTCAGGAATCCATTGAGCCACTTCAACACCAAGCCATGCCGATAAAGCATGATTGAGTAATGTCGCAGCAAGGATGCCAAGAACAATAGACGATTTAGATGCGAAACGCGTAGCAAGGAAGAGGGCTAAAAGTTGGGTTTTATCACCCATTTCAGCAAGAGCAACAGTGGAGATAGAAGTGAGTAGTGCTTCCATTTTTCGAAAGGTCCTAGGTGGGCAATAAACGAAAGACAATAAACCTGTGCCCACCAGAGCCAAGTTATTGTCTTAAGTCTCATCAACCCTGTCGATACTTTATCGGATCAGGACTTCTTTGCCACGAGCTTGAGGCTCGATTATGTTGACAAAGAATCTTTGTACACAATTAGTATGTACAAAGAAGATTACTCCCCTAAGAGGACGCTGATAATAAAGTATTTGCTAAAAGAAAACAACGCGAACACCGTGTGTGGTTGCTCGCGTTGTTTTAATAACAATGCATCTTTATAAAGTCACTACACTTTTATTATTTATAAAGGTGTATATCACTATGTAAGCCTTTCCATAAGCTCACACACATGATCAGCATGAGCAATGTAAATGGTAAGCCAATGGTAATCGCGGCCGCTTGAATCGCACCAAGCGCTTCAGAACCACCACCAATTAGTAGAGCAATCGCAATGATGCCTTCTAGAACGGCCCAGAAAACTCTTTGGATCATAGGTGCATCAGTTTTACCACCAGCAGTAATGCCGTCGATAACCAAAGAACCAGAGTCAGAAGAGGTTACAAAGAACACCAATACTAGAATGATACCAATAAAGGAAATTAATGACGTCATTGGAAGGTTTGCAAACATTTGGAACATAGCTAAAGAAGAATCAGAGATTCCGTTTGCCAAAGCGCCAATGCCATTAGCAGACTGGTCTAGAGCTGATCCGCCAAAAATAGCCATCCATACAAGCGATACGATAGTTGGAACGAGTAGCACTGCAATAACGAACTCACGAACAGTACGACCGCGTGAAACGCGCGCGATAAACATACCAACAAATGGAGACCAAGAAATCCACCAAGCCCAGTAGAACACAGTCCAGCCATGGTAGAAGGTTGTGTCGTCACGACCAATCCAGTTACTTAGAGGAATGATGTATTCAACATAATTCAAGAAGTAAGAACCAATTGCCGCAAAGATAGCGCCAGTGTTACCAACGATCACAATGAAAACGGCCAATACAGCAGCAATGATCATGTTGACGTTAGAAAGTAGCTTCACACCACCTTCAAGGCCTCGTGCTACCGAAATAATGGCAACAGCGGTCACGCCTAAGATTACAAGAATCTGTGTCGTTAGTGTATTTGGAATACCAAAAAGGAAGTTTAGACCACTTGTGGCTTGGAGAGCACCAAAACCTAGAGATGTAGCCAAACCAAAGATGGTTGCAATAACCGAAACAACGTCGATTACGTGGCCAATCGCCCCCCACACTTTTTCACCAAACAATGGGTAGAAAGCAGAGCGAATAGTTAGAGGTAAACCTTTGTTGTACGCAAAGAAAGCCAATGATAGACCGACAACAGCGTAAATAGCCCAAGGATGAAGACCCCAATGGAACATGGTTGCGCCCATTGCTAGGTCGCGAGCTTCGGGTGTGTTAGCGGCTACATCAAAAGGTGTGCCATACCAACCGGTATAGTAAGCAACAGGTTCAGCGACACTCCAGAACATCAAGCCAATACCCATGCCTGCGGCAAAAAGCATAGAGAACCAAGTGATAGTGGAGTGTTCTGATTTAGCCTCAGTACCACCAAGGCGAATTTTGCCGAGAGGAAGAAGGATAAGAAGCAAACAAAAGAGGACAAAAATATTACCAGCAACCATAAAGAACCAATCAAAATTATTGATTGACCAATTCTTTGCGCCTGACAAGATTTTACTAGCATCAGCAGGGAACATGATACTGCCAATGATAAAAGCAAATATGATAATCGCGCTGGTACTAAACACTGGGTTTAGTACGTCAAGACCAAGAAACTTAATGTTATCTTGGCCTACCTTATATGACGTATTGTATTCTGCCCGACCATTGTCAGGTACTTTATTACTCATAAACATTCTCCCGAATTAGTGAAAACTTTCCCCGAGACCTTTGTTGGATAACTGGAATTAAAAAGGTCTGTTCATATCTTTTTAAACGAAAATTAACATGAGCGTTTCTTATACAGTTTCGCTACTTAACCCTAAAAGAATTTCCATTCTTGTATTGTTCTTAATACGACGCGTTTTGTTCTGTTTTCACAGTTTATGCATATTCTTGTGTTGATGATTAGGCTAATGAAATAAGCATTTTTTTAGCATCCCAACAACAAAATGAGTGCTATAACTTGTTGAATTAGAATAAAACAATGGGCTGTTTCTTTCGTTTAAAAAGATTGTTTTTATTAGAAAATCACAAGTTTTTGCGTTGCTTAGATAGGACAAAAAGGCCATCAGAGATGGCCTTTTTGTCCTAAACGCGATAAGAGTTGCATCTAAATGCTTAGATGTCAAATTATAGTAAATAAAATGGCCTGCTATGGGAGGAATAACTCAAGCAGTTCGTTGAGGAATAACTTACCTTTTTCGGTTGTTTTAATACGTTGATGTTTCCATTCATCGTTGTCCAATAATCCCTGTTTAATTGCCATTTCACAGGCTTTGATTAGAGAGATAGGGGCATTTTGATAGGTAAATCGCTCGTAATCCTTTAAATCAAAGGTTTCAAATAAACGTAGGCGGTTCATCATGAATTCAAGAGGCAGGTCTTCTTGTTCAATGGCTTCTTTGATAACTAAGGCTTCAGGCAGGTTGCTTAAGTAATGATTTGGATGACGAGTCTTTCGTGTACGAAAGATTTGACCATTAACCAATGTGATTTTGCCATGGGCCCCCGCGCCAATTCCGATGTAATCACCGAAGCGCCAATAATTAAGGTTGTGTGCGGCACGACGCTTCTCTTTTGAGTTGGCCGATACTTCGTATTGAGCATATCCATGCTTGGTTAGTAAAGCTTGTCCTGCGTCTTGAATTCCCCACAAGGTGTTGTCTTCTGGCAAGGTCGGTGGGCGGCGATAAAACTCGGTGTTTGGCTCGATCGTTAATTGATACCAAGATAAGTGTTCAGGGTTCAGTTCGATGGCGAGAGATAAGTCTTCCAACGCCATTTCTAAGCTTTGATCGGGTAAACCATGCATCAAATCAAGGTTGATATTATCAAAACCAGCGGCTCTTGACTTATCCACAGCGTGTATTGCTTCTTCGCGGTTGTGGATTCTTCCTAGGGTTTTCAACAGGTTTGGCTGAAAACTTTGGATACCAATAGACAAACGATTAATGCCGGCCTGACGAAAGTGGCGAAATTTTTCTTGTTCAAACGTCCCGGGGTTAGCTTCCATTGTTATTTCAGCGTTGTCCGCCCAGGTTAGCTTCTCGCGTAGTGCATCCATTAAGCGGTAATAGAAGTCTTCGCTCATTAAGCTTGGCGTACCCCCGCCGATAAACGCAGTTTGAATTTCTCGTCCTGCCACATAAGGTAGGTCTGCGTCTAAATCTGCTAAAAGCTGGGCTAAATAGGCCTCTTCTGGCAGTTTACCATTGGCTTCAAAGCGATCCGCTTGATGGGAGTTAAAATCGCAATAAGGGCATTTACGTACACACCAAGGTAAATGTATGTACAGACTTAGAGGCGGTAACAAAGCGCTCAAGATGGTTTACCTTGTTGAAAGGAGGTGAAAAGCTGTTTCAAGGCTTTGGCGCGATGGCTAATTTGGTTTTTCACTTCTTTTGGTAGGCTGGCGGCGCTGCAAGCGCATTCTGGCACATAAAAGACTGGATCATAACCAAAGCCTTCTTGGCCTTCGGTTGAGGTCAAGATACGGCCTTCCCAGACACCATGAAATACTTGTGGTGTCGGGTCGTCTTTGTGGCGCATGTAAGCTAATACACAATGAAAGCGGGCAGTACGCTCTAGCTCAGGAACGCCGTCTAGTTTTTCTAATAGTAGCTTGTTGTTTGCTGCGTTATTGCCATGATCGCCTGCAAAGCGAGCCGAGTAAATGCCCGGAGCACCGTCAAGATAATCGACTTCAATGCCTGAGTCGTCGGCCAAAGCTGGCAATCCTGTATGGGCACAAGCGTTACGCGCTTTTAAAATGGCATTTTCAATAAAGCTCAGTCCCGTTTCTTCGGCTTCTTCGACGTTGAACTCACTCTGTGGTTTGACATCGATGCCCATATCACTCAGTAGCGCATTGAATTCTTTGATTTTTCCAGCATTATTACTGGCTAATACGATGGTCTTGTTCATCGGTCTTTCCTTTATACTTTAAAAAAAAGGCGGCTGATTCGCCGCCTTGTTGTCATTATATCGTTTGATGTAGGTTGCTGGTCATTTAGCGACTGATATGGAAAATCGCTGTTTCACTGAATAAGTTTGGCATGGAGCGAATCCACCAATGGTCTTTTAGCTGACCGTCTACAGCGGCCCAACGCAGAACCTTGATGTCTTTTTCACGGCATAAACGCTCAAAATCTTGAAAGGTGAAAAAGTGAATGTTCGGTGTGTCATACCAGTTATATGGCAAGAAATCAGAAACCGGCATTCTGCCTTTTAGTGCCAAGTGCAATCGGCTTCGCCAATGGCCAAAGTTCGGGAAAGTGATAATGCATTCCTTGCCGATACGCAGCATTTCGTCGATCAGCAAGTCAGGGCGACGGAATTGTTGTAAGGCATGAGTCATCAAAACTAAGTCAAAACTTTGGTCATCAAAGTTCTGCAAACCTTCATCGATGTTTTGCTCTAAAACCGGAATGCCTTTTGCGATACAGGTGTTTAAATCTTCATGACCAATTTCCAAACCATAGCCGTTTACTTGCTTGTTCTGAATGAGGTGATGAAGCAGCTCGCCAGGACCACAAGCCAAATCGAGCACTCTAATATTAGGTTGAACCCATTCATCGATCATTTCTAAATCAGAGCGCATTATTTGACCTCCGTGGTAAGGTTGCTAGCAATGCGAGTTAAAAAGGTGTTCAGCGCGGTCATGTAGCGTGGGATCGGAAACAAAAACGCGTCATGGCCTTCTGTTGCCTCTATTTTGGCGTAAGAAACTGATTTGCCTGCTTTGACGAGTGCGTTGACGATTTCTTCGCTGCGCTCGGGAGAAAAGCGCCAGTCAGTGGTGAAGGAAACCAATAGAAACTCGCACTGCGCACGACTTAGAACGGCCGAAAGATCACCATTTGTTTGCGCAGCAGGGTCAAAATAATCCAGTGCTTTGGTCATTAGCATGTAGGTATTAGCGTCAAAGCGTTTGGTGAATGCTTCGCCTTGATAGCGCAGGTAGCTTTCTACTTCAAACTCAATGCCGTAATTGTATTGGTAGCTGTCATGGCGCATTTGGCGACCAAACTTGGCGCCCATGGCATCGTCTGAAAGATACGTAATGTGACCCAACATGCGAGCAAGGCCAAGGCCGTTGGTTGGAACGGAATTATTGTTTATGTAATTACCATCAAAAAAGTCAGGGTCACGACGAATGGACTGACGTGCAACTTCGTTGAAGGCAATGTTTTGGGTCGAGAGCTTTGGTGCTGAAGCGACAATGACCGCAGACTTCAAGCGAGTCGGAAAGCGGATGCTCCACTCAAGTACTTGCATACCACCAAGACTACCGCCAACAATGGCCGCAAAAGTTTGGATGCCTAATAAATCGGCTAGGCGTGCCTGGCTTTCGACCCAATCTTCTACGGTGACAATCGGAAAGCTGGCTTCCCAGCGTTGCCCCGTTTCTGGATTAGTGCTAGTTGGTCCTGTGGAGCCACTGCAACCCCCTAAATTATTGAGTGCAATAACAAAGAACTTATCTGTATCGATGGCTTTACCTGGCCCTATTGCCGTATCCCACCAACCTGGTTTGGTATCCGACATGGCATGATAGCCTGCGGCGTGATGGTCTCCGCTTAGCGCATGGCAAATTAAGATAGCGTTGGAAGCGCTTTGGTTCAGAGTTCCATAAGTCTCGTAAATCAGTTGGTACGATGACAGGGTTTGTCCGCAAGAAAGCGCCAACGGTGTGTCGAATTGCGCAATCTGTGGCGTAACAATACCAACAGAGTCGGCTGGAATGACGTCCGGCATAGGTTTGTGTTTATCCTAAAAAAGTCCTAAAGAAAGTGCTCGAATTCCCGTGAAGAGACGTGGGAAGCTTCATCGATGAAAGATGTTTCACAGTCTAGCCTTTGTGCCCTGTGTCATCAAGAGGTGGATGCCACCATCAATCTGGGTACGGCGTTAGATGGATGAAAGTAAAACGCCTCTGTCTCAGCTAGTGACAGAGGCGTTTTACTTATTGAGGATATCTAAGCAGCAATACCTTGTTAAACGAGAGTGAATACCTGCGTTTTAACGGCCAGCTGCTGTGAAATTTGCTGAATTTGCTTGGTTTTATCAGCCAAAATATCTATGGAATGGGTATCTTGGTTTAACTGCCGAGCAATTTCTTCCATCTCTGTGCTCATTTGAATCGCGGTGGTCGCCACATCCTGAATGGCATTGGCCATTGAGTCGGTAGATTTTGATCCTGTCATGGCGTTGTTTTCGATATCACGCATGGCTTCTTCTGCCTTGTTACCATTTTCTCCGATGATTTTCAGGTTGTCTTGTCCGCTTTCCATGGTGCTGATAGCGGTTTGAGTCGACTGCTGAATGGTATTGACTATGTCTGTGATCTTTGAGGTCGCGTCGACGGTTTTTTCGGCCAATGCTCGAACTTCATCAGCGACCACAGAAAACCCACGTCCTGCTTCGCCGGCGCGAGCAGCTTCGATTGCGGCGTTCAGTGCAAGCAAGTTGGTTTGGCTCGCAAGATCGTTAATCATGGCAATGACGTTGTCGATGTTTTTCGATAAGCGGCCAAGTTCATCGAGTTGTTGACTGGTCATGTTCACGATATTAACAGTGTCAGTGATACTGTTTAACACCAATTTAATGGTGTCCGCACCAGACTTAGCGGATTGATAGGTTTCATTGGAATGCGCTTGAAGCGTGTTTGTCGTGCTAGACAGTTCGGTTAAACGGCTAGAAATATCGTCTGTGGCAGAAGCCAATGAATGGGTACGTTGATTGACCAAGTGGTTGCTGCTGGCAATGCTGCTGATGGTGTTGTTTAAATCAGTGGACATGGTGCTGACATTGTCAGTGGTCGATACCACGTCTTTTAACACATTGCCTAAGCCGCTTGTCATTTCATTGAGGGATTGGCTCAATTGGTCGAATTCATCATTACGTTTGGTGTTAACGGCCGCCTTTGAAGACATATCGCCTTTT
Source organism: Marinomonas sp. ATLA20 (assembly GCF_057180105.1). NCBI lineage: Bacteria > Pseudomonadati > Pseudomonadota > Gammaproteobacteria > Oceanospirillales > Oceanospirillaceae > Marinomonas > Marinomonas sp. ATLA20. The sequence continues at coordinate 34,164 of NZ_JBXUKU010000001.1, read as the reverse complement.
TTAACTTTGTTAAGGTCGGTAATAATATTTTGCAAGGTGCTATTCACGCTGCGGCCAATGGCGAGCATAAGTAGGGCGGCCACTAAAATGATACTAATACTGACGGCCAATAGTGTGGCGTTGGCCTGAGTTGAACTGGCTTCGGCGCTGGCTTCTGCTTGTTGAACCTTGCCTTCAATTAGCTGATTCGCTTTAAGTTGGCTTTCAGTAAATTGGTTTTTTTGCGTCGTGAAAGTATTTTCGATCTCGTTAAGTGATGCGTATTCCTTACCGTATTGCATAAGAGCTTCGCGGTAAGCCTTGGCCTTAACGCCATGGGTTCCTTGGAAACCAAAGTTTTCAATTCGATTATCAAAGCGTGCAAAGCTTGTTGTAAATTCTTCTAGATTGCTGGCTGTGGGATCGGAGAGGTAGCCAGCTTCAGCTTTACGGACATTGGTGAACTCTCGTTTTAGTAAGCTAAGCTTACTAACGTCTTCACTGATTTCAGAGCCCATGTTATCTATACGGCCGCGCAAACCAGAGGAAAAGTCGAAACCTATAATGTAGCGTTTTTCAATCAGTGCGATGAGTGCTTGGCTATATTCATTGAGCTCTATTAAGTTTTCTTCGAGGGTCTGCTTTAAGTCTGGGCTGTGGGCTTGCTCAATATTCGTCGCAATGATATTGGCGTTTTGTGTGATTTGTTCTTTTGCGCTTGTCACATACTCTTGGTAATTTTCTACAGAGATAGAACGTAGGCTATCTGCAATTTCCAGCATGTGAATGCTAAGTTGGTCGTTGGACGATTGAATTTTTGAGAGGTTTCTTAGTTCATTGTTGGCATTTTGTTGGGATGAAAGTCCCTTCATGGCCACAAAGGTGACGATAATTAAACCCATAATCGCAGTGACAAGAAGTATGAACAGTTTGGTCTTAAAGGATAGGTTTGACAGCATAGATACCTTCCATCGCGTAGCGAAGTTTATGTGAAGTGCCCATTCATGGCACATATTTTACTAGGCTATGCAAGTATCGTGCTCAAATCACGATGGCTGATATAGCTTGTTTTGATGAAAGCAGTATAGGAGGGGAAATAGAGTTTTGCGTATTTTTGGTGCGATGTATGTGTCGGCGAATCAGTAAGCCCTATTTTGGATAGGGCTTGCAGGCTAATTATTTAGACACTTCAAATAAACGATAAACCAATTGGCCAGCGATTTTTTCTTTTAATAAAGACCAGTGGTTTGGTAATGCAGGTAGATCGGCCTCTCTCTCCATTTCGATATAAACAAGCGCACGATCTGCTAGCCAGCCTTTTTCAAGTAAAGGAATGATTTGTGCCAACCAGCCTTTTCGAAATGGTGGGTCAAGAAACACAATGTCCATAGCGTGAGGTGTCGCTGTATCAAGAAACACGGCTGCGTTTTGTGCGATTACATTAGCTTTGTCTGTGGCACCTAATGTCGCTAAGTTTGCTGTCATTTGTTGTGACACCACACGTGAGTTATCAACAAAGGTCATGTGCTTTGCACCACGAGACAGGGCTTCTAATCCTAATGCACCAGAACCACAAAATAGGTCACCACAAATCGCGCCTGGAAGGTAAGCATTAATCCAGTTAAACAAGGTTTCTCGCACTCTGTCTGGCGTTGGTCTTAAGCCTTCAATATCCGGAATCGGCAACTGGCGAGAACGCCATTCACCAGCGATGATACGAAGTCTCGATGCCTTCGCTTTGCTTTTGTTTGATATATTACTTAGAACTTTTTTCTTCATTGGTAAACCTGGATCTCTTGATAGGACGATGGTTTTAATAAGCGTTGTAGCGCTGTTTGATAATCTTCTATGGTGAAGCTGTCTAGGGCTTCTTTATAGCCTTTTGCAAATTGTTCCACGGTGAGTGCCCCATCCTCATGAGTGACTTGTGTGGCGATATAGCTCCACCATGTTGGTGATAATGTTTGTTGTTCGAGTTGTTGTGTGAAGTTATCTAGCAATTTATTAAAGTTATTTTTATCGTTTACCGAGGGAACTTGCTCAACGAATACAAGGCTTTTGGCATTCATTAAACGACTGGCATCATCGCTCGGTTCGTTTATTGTTTTTGTCAGGTCGTTTGCGTATTGGATATTCCACCATGCCCAAGGGCGATGCGGTGAAAGCGTAAACGCGAGCTGAACAAAATCAATATGTTGTTGCTGATTGAGGGTAGAAACCAAATCAGCGCCCCATATTTGTAGGCTAATCCATTCTTTTATTGAGGCGACTGGCATTAATGCAATGGCGCTGCGCGTTTGCCAGAGATCGCCTTCATTTTGTTGAATCGTTGAGCTGACGGACTCATAGTGAATAGCCTCAGGGGAAGTCTTTGATAATTGATAGCCTTCGCTGATGGTGTTCATTGCCTTTTTGACGTTTTGCTTTGTCTCTGGTGACATGTCGCCTACGATAAAAATAGTCGCGGCAGATGATTTTAAACTTTGGTAGTAGTTGGTTACTTGTTTTAAAGACACGTCTGCTATGGAGTCGTTCATATTGATCGTTTTATCAAAAAATAGAACATTCTCCAGTTCATGCTGAACGGGCGGGTTGGCTTGGTATTGGGTTTGCCAAGTATCGAAAGTACGAGGTTTGAAGTCCGGTTGTCTAAGCCAATTGGTTACTAGAGAAAGCGTCGGCGTGAGATATTGTGGCTCATTGCTTAGTGTTAAACCAATGGTTTGGCTTTCATGGTCGTAATAGCTGTTTGCGCTGGCAGCTAAAGGGGCGAGTCTTTGGTTTATCGAAGCGGTACTGAGGGGTAAAGAGTCACTCATTAACATGGCAAGTGTGGTTTGGATTAATTTTATATTGGTGGTAGCCGAACGAAATGAGAAGCGAATTTCCAGTTTGTTGCTGTCTTGCCATTCGGTTTGCTTGAGCCAAACAACAGGGATGCCAGATGTAGTTGTCCATTTTTCAATTTGAGGTGTGGGTAATTTGCTGCTCGTCGCGGAGAGGTTTAACAACCAAATTGCCAGCGTACAAAACAACATGACAGCAGCCAATACAGGTCGACTAAAGAGAGGTTTGCTATCGTCGGACATAATGAACCTTAAACTCTACGGGTTGAGAAAATTTTGGTTAAAACTAAGCCTGTTTGCGAGCCAGAATGATGTTAAAATAATCGTTTTTAAGTGTTCATGTATATGGCGCTAGATCTAATCATAGCATTTCACTGATGTTTATCGCATCAGTCAAAATAAAGAGACTGATTTAATGGAAGTTGTTAATCAAATTATTGCTTTTTTCACACCATATCTTGGTGAATATGCGCGTTATGTTCCTATTGCAATTGGAACACTGTTAGCGGTTATCGCCTTTGTTATTCGTCGTCGTTTTGTGAGCAAAATGAATGCAGATATCGCTGAGGCCAAGAAAAAGGATATAGAAGCATCAGATTCAGTAAACAATGAATCTGATGCAGTGGAAACTTTGACTTCTGACGATCAAGCTAGTGAAGCTGATGAGTCAACAATCATCACCACAACGCAAGCGGTTGAAGAGGTGCCAAGCGAACCTGTGCAGCCGACATTATCTTGGGCTCAGCGTGTTAAGTCCGGTTTGTCTCGTACACGTAACGGTCTAGGCAATGGTTTGTCTTCTGTTATTGGCGGCCATAAAAAAGTCGATGATAACCTTCTGGAAGAGCTAGAAACTCAATTATTGATGGCCGACGTTGGTATCGATGCCACACAAACTTTGATTGGCGCGCTAACCGATAAGCTAAACCGAAAAGAGCTAAAAGACTCCGCTACCTTGTTAAGTCATTTAAAAGCCGACATGGAAGGCATTCTTAGCCAATCACAACAAGTGCTTGAGCCAGTTAGTAAAGACGGGCCATTTGTTATTCTAATGGTAGGTGTGAATGGTGTCGGCAAGACAACAACCATTGGCAAGCTGGCTAAAAAATATCAGGCGGAAGGCAAAAGTGTTATGTTGGCGGCAGGAGATACTTTCCGTGCCGCGGCGGTTGAGCAGCTTCAGGTTTGGGGCGAGCGTAATAATGTTCCAGTCGTTGCTCAGCATACTGGTGCCGATTCCGCGTCGGTTATCTATGATGCGATTGAGTCTGCCAAAGCAAAAGGCGTTGATATTGTTATTGCCGATACCGCCGGTCGCCTACAAAACAAAGCCAATTTGATGAACGAGCTGTCGAAAGTGGTTCGAGTCATGAAGAAGCTTGACGAAAACGCGCCACATGAAGTGATGTTGGTACTAGATGCCGGTACTGGTCAAAACGCTATCAGTCAAGCTAAGCTGTTTTCTGAAGCGGTTGGCGTGAGTGGTATTACGCTAACCAAACTGGATGGAACCGCAAAAGGCGGTATTATTTTCGCCATCGCTAAACAGTTCGGGTTGCCAATACGTTATATTGGTGTGGGTGAACAAGCCGATGACTTACGTCCGTTTGTTGCCCAAGAGTTTGTCGACGCCTTATTTGATAGCGAATAGCTTTATAGTCAATTGCTGGATGGCAAAGTAAGTGGTGATTAGACCTTTCTTATTTCTAATTTAAGGATGCTGAATTAGCGTGGAAATCGAATTTCAACGAGTGGGTAAAAAGTACGAGAGTGGACAAGAAGCATTGTCGCAAGTGAGCTTTCATTTGCAGCAAGGTGAAATGGCTTTTCTTACTGGGCATTCTGGCGCTGGTAAGAGCACCTTGATGAAACTCATGATGATGATTGAGCGCCAAACATCAGGACAAATTTTAGTAGATGGTGTGGATTTGCGAACCCTGAGTCGCAGAGCGATTCCGCATCATCGACGTCGTGTTGGTGTTGTGTTTCAAAACCATCAATTGTTATTAGATCGAAGTGTTTTTCATAATGTTGCTTTGCCATTGCAGGTGAGCGGAGCTGATCATCAGCAAATTGCTAAGCGAGTGCGTGCTGCGCTGGACAAAGTCGGGTTGCTGGATAAAGAGAAATACAACCCAATGGCGTTATCTGGTGGTGAACAACAACGTGTAGGCATTGCCCGAGCCGTTGTTAATAAACCACAGTTGCTATTAGCCGATGAGCCCACCGGTAATTTAGACCCTAAATTGTCAGCAGAAATCATGAACTTGTTTCAAGAGTTTAATCGTGTGGGCGTGACTGTTTTGGTTGCCAGCCATGATTTGGCGCTGGTAGCACGTATGCGCCATCGAGTTTTAACGTTAAATCAGGGACGAATGGTTAATGATGGAGGGTTTGGCTAAATGGCACAGAAGCCGAATCAACGTGGAGCAACGAGAGAATCGATTAAGGCGACCAAGCATAATTGGCCAACGCGTACATCTTTTAATCCGAGTCAATACTTTCGCCAGCACCAGGCTACTTTAACCGAAAGTTTTATGCGGCTAGTGAATTATCCATTGGCCAGTGTGATGACGGTGATGGTGATTGCTATTGCCTTGTCTCTGCCGGGGGGCTTGTATGTTTTACTGAAAAACGTGCAATCGGTGACCGACCAATGGGAGCAGCAATCTGTCATTACCTTGTATCTTTTTCCTAACTTAGAAGATACGCAAGCTCTTGCTTTGTCGCATCGTCTTTCAGCACAAGATGATATTGCATCTGTAGAGTATATTTCTAAGGAAGAAGGGCTGCGATATTTCGAGCGTTCTAGTGGCTATGAACAGATTTTGTCGGCTCTGCCAGAGAACCCGTTGCCGATTGTTTTGCGAGTGATTCCTAAACAAGCGGTCGATATCACGACATTATCGAGTTTGCAGGCATTGCGAGATCAACTTGCTGCACAAAAAGAGGTCGATTATGCAGAACTTGATGCACAATGGTTACAGCGTCTTGCAAATATACTGAGTTTTGGACAACGCTTTGTCTATGCTCTGTCGGTTTTGTTGGTGGTTGCGGTACTCTTGATTGTTGGTAACACTATCCGAATGGCGGTGGAAAGTCGTCGAGATGAGGTCTTGGTTATGAAGCTGGTGGGCGCAACGGATGCTTATATTCGCCGACCATTTTTATATATGGGTTTTTGGTTCGGAGTATTAGGTGGTTTCTTTGCCAGCCTATGTATTCTCATGCTTAGCTGGTGGGTAAGTGCGCCCGCAGAACGCCTGATCGATCTTTATCAAAGCGGTTTTCAACTACAGTCTTTTAATGCAGATGAAATTGTTTTATGTTTAACTATCAGCGCATTTGTTGGTGTGTTTGGCGCATGGATTGCTGTTAATCGACATATCGCGACTATTGAACTGCAGTGACAATGAAAGGCTACTATCACTACTAAGATAATAGCCATGGTTTATTCACATTTATGTCACACACAAGCAGAATTTACTTGTTAGTATTTTGTCATACACAGTATGAACAATTAGAAAGGTGGAAATAGAGATGGGTAAAGCTCTCCAGCCTACGGACATGATGATTCCAGGCCAAAACCTAGAATCCTACATACAAGCCGTCAGCAGAATTCCGATTTTAACCGCGGACGAAGAAAAAACGTTGGCGGAACGTCTTTATTATCAAGAAGACCTAGAAGCTGCACGTACATTGGTCATGTCGCATTTGAGATTTGTTGTACATATTGCGAAAAGTTACTCTGGATACGGTTTAGCTCAAGGCGACCTTATTCAAGAAGGCAACGTTGGCTTGATGAAAGCGGTTAAGCGCTTTAATCCTGAAGTCGGTGTTCGTCTTGTGTCCTTTGCTGTGCACTGGATTAAAGCCGAGATTCATGAGTTTATTCTGAAAAACTGGCGCATTGTTAAAGTGGCGACGACAAAAGCACAACGTAAAATGTTCTTTAATTTACGTAGCGCGAAAAAGTCACTATCTTGGTTCAGTAATTCAGAAGTTGAGTCTGTGGCCAGTGATTTAGGTGTGACGCCTGAAGTCGTTCGTCAAATGGAAGGGCGTTTAAGCTCTTCTGATATGGCATTTGATGCGTCTGCAGACGATGACGATGACAGTGCGTTTCAGGCGCCATCACAATATTTAGAAGACCATCGTTCAGACCCTGCCACCTTGCTTGAAAATGGCAACTGGGAAGAAGACTCCAATCAGCGTCTAGAAGTCGCTATGGCGGACCTTGATGAGCGTAGCCGAAATATTCTAGTACAGCGTTGGTTGTCTGATGCAAAATCTACTTTGCATGAATTGGCCGATGAATATGGCGTTTCTGCTGAGCGTATTCGCCAGCTAGAAAAGAATGCCATGAAGAAAATTCGTCTTGCAATGGGTGATGGTCAGTTCGACTGATTGTTGTCATGCCTAAACACTGGCAATAATTGAATGTAAATAGCCCTCCAAGTGAGGGCTTTTTTATGCTTGTTGGTTTTTTGTAGTTACTGGCTTTGTAGTTGGTTGCCAGGCACAAAGCGCCATGTACGAATGATTTCTAGTTTATCCACCTCTTTCTTGAGTTCGCTGGGGAAGACCTGAAAGGGTTCTGCTAGGCGAACAATGCGCATGGCCGAATCATCCAGCACCCGAATGCCAGAGGAGTGTAATATCTCAATATCGTCAACATAGCCATTAGGCAATAAGATAACGGCTAATCGCAGGTCTCCGTAGAGGTGGTTACGTTTGGCTTCTTCTGGATAGTGAATGTTGCCGATACGTTCAATGCGTCGGCGCCAATCATCTAAGTATTGTGCATCAATAGCCGCTTTGGCAGAGACTGAGGTTAAACGGCGAATCCTTGGCCGTTTGGCATAGGATTGACGTTGTTGATCCAATAAGGCTTCTAATGTCGCTATATCGTTTGATATATGGCTTGGGATTTGGGTCTCGCCTCGAAACTTTTCTTCTAGCGTTTTGGGTTCATTTTCAGATTCGTTGATGATCTCGAAGACGGCCTCTTGATCTCTTGTTGCTAGCAAGCTTGGCTTATCAATCGGTTCGGCAGAGGCTAGTTGCGGCTGGACGGGAGGCGATATCTCTTGAATAGTATCCGATAAGAAGCGCGCATTTTCTGTAGTGGTAAGCTTTTGTTTGCGTAATTCTGTACCGCTGGCTTGTTGGTTTGCTTGCGCAATAAAGTCCGCTTCGACTGGCGCTTTTGTCGTGTGCTGAACCAGCGTGACCTCGAGCGTTTTAGGCTTGGGAGCTGGCAGCGCAAAATCGAAGCCAATAATCATCACCATTAGCACATGAAAGCAAATGGCGATGAAAAGCGCGATAGAAAACTTATCTACTAGTCGCATGCTGTTATTACTGAAGACGTTTTTCTATGGCTTCTATTAACATCATGGCGATATTTAGATCGAACTGAGTGTCTAATTCACGAACGCAAGTTGGGCTGGTAACGTTGATTTCAGTGAGATAATCACCAATCACATCTAAGCCAACAAACATTAAGTTCTTCTCTTTTAACGAAGGGATAACTTGCTCACAAATCCAGCGATCGCGATCTGTCAAAGGTCGGCCTTCACCACGTCCGCCTGCCGCTAAGTTGCCACGAGTTTCTCCTGATGCTGGAATACGTGCTAATGCAAAGGGTACGGGCTCACCATTTACCACCAAAATACGCTTATCGCCGTCTTTGATTTCGGGGATGAATTTTTGTGCCATGATTTGTTCTACGCCCATATTGGTAAGGGTTTCAATAATCACGCTAACGTTTGAGTCGTCTGGTTTAATACGGAAAATCGAGCTGCCACCCATGCCGTCTAGTGGTTTAAAGATCACGTCGCCATGTTCTTTGTGAAAGCTTTTCAGTAAATCAGCTCGTCTTGTTACCAAAACTGGCGGGCAGCAATGAGGGAACTGAGTGGCAAATAGTTTTTCATTGCAGTCACGTAGGCTTTTGGGGTCGTTCACTACAAGCGCACCGTCTCTTTCTGCTTGCTCTAGTATCATGGTGCTGTAGACAAACTCACTATCAAATGGCGGATCTTTGCGCATCAAAATCACGTCTATATCACCCATGGCCATTTTGGTTTCTTCACCAAGGTCATAGAAATGGGCTGGATCTTTATAAACACTAATAGGACGAGTCATGGCATAAGCTTTGCCATTATCCAAAAAGAGGTCTTTTTGCTCCATATAAATGAGTTGCCAGCCCTTTTCTGCGGCAGCCCATAGCATGGCGAGTGAGGTGTCTTTTTTGTAGTTTATGGATGAAATTGGATCCATAACAATGCCGAGTTTGATAGTCATAAGGCGGTTCCTAAATCGAAAGCAATGTTTCATCGCTTTGTTCAATCTGTTAATAGGTGTTGATGCTATAGAAATATGGGGGCGCTGAGAAGAAAAAACACCCATGATTTTGAGATAGTTGTTTCGGTAGGCAGGAATATAACAATGATAAGTCTGTGTGGTGAAAATAGCCTGTAATACAGTGTATTTAAAGCTGAGTGTTTTATTGGATTAAAAGCAGAATCATTGGACGCTAGAAATAGCGCTTTATATCAATGATTCTGCTTTAAAAGAATATTTACCAGTTTCCAGAGTTTTCGCTGGCATCCAAGAAAAGCTCACTCTCTTTCGATTTTTCTGTTTCTGCTTGGGTGGCTTTTGGGTCCGACACTGTAGGGCTGTCTTTGATGGAGCTTTCTGCTGCCTTTAACTCATCCGTCGCCGTTGGTTCTGATGCTGGCGGCGCCTTGGCTTTGTCGAATTCATCATTGAAGCCAAGAGTTTGAGGACGGTAAATGCGGAATGCTCGCATCAGTTCACCTTTAGCATTAAATAAACGGAACTCAGAGAAAAGCTCATCGTAATCGGCATTTACATAGTCTTGGCGAGCTTGGAAAAGTTCGTTTTCGCTATCTAGTACATCGAGCAAAGTACGACGGCCTAGACGAAATTGTTTTTCATAAGCAATTTGAGACTCTTTTGTCGCGATCACATATTGTCTAATATGCTCTTTTTGTCCTGTTGTTGCTTCAAACGCTGCCCAAGCTAGTCGAACTGTCAGTTCCGTATCTCGAATGGTATTTCGGCGTATTTCAGATGCTTGGATGTTCTGTTGAGTCGCCACTTCTTTTCGGCGTTTGTGTGAACCACCACTGTAAATATTATAGTTCAAGCGCACCATAGCCAATAAATCTTCGCTTGGGCCTTCCGTCCCGTCTAAATTATTGTTCCATGTACGTTCTAAAACAAAGTTGATGGTTGGGTAGTTGTCTGCATCAGCAAGCTTCTGAGCGCTTTCTGTTGCGGCAACATCCCAGCGAGCACCTTCTATTGCAGGGTTTTTCTTCAGGGATTCATTGATGGCCGAATTAAGGTCTTGCGGAAGCAGCTCTCTGTCAGGTACAGGGTAAATCAAGTCCTCGGGTGGCAACTCCCCAACGACATTTTTGTAGTTACTTTCGGCATCCTGGAGATTATTGATGGCTGCAAAGTGATTCGCTCGAGCTTTAGCTAGGCGAGCGGTGATTTGGCTAAGGTCTGATTGGCGGCCAATACCGGAATCACTTTTTAGTTTGATTTGCCCATAAATTCGCTCATGAGTTTTTAAATTTAGTTCTGCAAGCTTGACCAATTCGCGATAGCGCAAAACATCGGCGTAAACTTGAGCGACTTCTAGAGCGGTATTTTCAACCGAAATAAGTGCATTCCAACGATCTGCTTCTGCTTCGCTTTTTAAACGCTCAATATCGTTTTTTGTAGAGAAGCCGTTGAATAGGGGTTGATTCAATGAAAGGGTAAGCTCTCGACGAGCCAAGTCTACATCGCTTGAGTTACTGCCGTCTGCGTAGGTTGTTTCGTGTCCTATTCCGGCGGAAAGATCCACACTTGGGTAGTAACCAGAGCGAAGAGCAATATCGGTATTTTCTTTGGACTCTCGATATTTGGCGACGGCTTGTCTTACTGATGGATTGTTTTCTATTGCCATATATGTCGCTTCTTCAAGCGTCATTGCATGTACTACTGCAGGTAGAAAAGCTGTCCCTATATAAACCGTGCAAGCTAAAACTATTCGCTGAAACATGAGATGATCTATCCTTTATTGAGTACTGCTATCATGGTATAGCCATTTATCTACTGAATATGTAGCGATTCTGTTAGTTCTTACAATATGTACAAATGAATCAAATATCGCCCCATAAAGTATTAATAACACTTAGAGCGACCACGGGAGCCGTTTCAGTTCTTAATACTCTAGGCCCTAGAGTAATGGCATTAAACCCTGATTTTTCAGATAGTTGGACCTCTTTTTCGCTTAGCCCGCCTTCTGGCCCAATTAATAATGCTACCTGATTGTTGGAGGGTTTTTCATATTGGCGAATCGGTTTTGCGCTGTGATGGTGTAATGTAAGTGTTAACATTTCGTTACAATTCGAGACCCATTCACTTAATTCTATCGGTGGGTGAACAATCGGCACTACACCACGGCCACATTGCTCGGCTGCACTAATCGCCACTTGCTGCCAATGTTGTTGGCGCTTTTCTGCACGGCTGTCTTGAAGTTTCACTTCACAGCGCTCACTAAAAAGTGGCTGGATAGCAAATACGCCAGCTTCAACAGACTTCTGAATAGCGTAATCCATACGTTCGCCGCGCGATAAAGTTTGTCCAACTGTAACTAGGATGGGTGATTCATTATCTAGTGCTTCGAAATTAGTCACATGAATATTTGCCGAACGCTTCTCAACATCACACAGTGTTGCGTCAAATTGCCCAATTTTGCCGTTAAATTCTCGACCATTAAATACGCGAATAGGGTGGTCTGATTTTAACCTAAGTACTTTACAGAGGTGCTGGAACGCGGAGTCTGGTAGGGCAAGAGTGCTATTCTCATTGAGTTCTGTGTCGATAAAAATTCGTGGAATACGCATGTTTTGCCTTATGTTTTCGAGAGTATTAAAGAATAGAAATAAAAAAGCCTTCTTCTACCCTGTAATAATAGTAGGGCAGAAGAAGGCTTTATAGCGGAAAATTAGGAAATTATAAACCTGCTGCTTTGCGCAATGCGTCCGCTTTGTCTGTTTTTTCCCAAGTGAAGTTTTCACCTTCACGACCAAAGTGACCATAAGCCGCTGTTGGTAGATAGATTGGGCGTTTTAGATCTAACATCTTAATCAAGCCTGCGGGACGTAATTCAAAGTGCTCACGCACTAATTGTGAAATTACCGCATCACTTACTTTACCCGTACCGAAGGTATTGATACTGATTGACGTTGGTTCAGCGACACCGATGGCGTAAGAGATTTGAATTTCACACTTATCAGCCAGTCCCGCCGCAACGATATTTTTCGCTACATAACGACCTGCGTAAGCAGCAGAGCGGTCAACTTTAGACGGATCCTTACCAGAGAAAGCACCACCACCATGACGAGCCATACCGCCGTAAGTATCCACAATGATTTTACGACCGGTTAGACCGCAATCACCCACTGGGCCGCCAATGATGAATTGACCTGTTGGGTTGATAAAGTATTTGGTGTCTTTCGATAACCATTCTGCAGGAAGTACGGGCTTAATGATCTCTTCCATCACAGCTTCACGAAGATCGGCTTGTTTAACGGATGCGCTGTGTTGTGTCGAAAGAACAACCGCATCGATAGCACATGGTTTGCCATTTTCATCGTAACGGAAAGTGACTTGGCTTTTCGCATCTGGGCGAAGAAAATCTAAAGTACCGTTTTTACGAACCTCAGCTTGGCGTTGAACCAAACGATGCGCGTAAGTGATCGGCGCAGGCATTAGTACGTCCGTTTCGTTTGTTGCAAAACCAAACATTAAACCTTGGTCGCCTGCACCCAGTTCTTTTTCACTGGCTTCATCAACACCTACTGCGATATCGGCAGATTGTTTACCAATGGCGTTCATTACGGCACAAGACTCCCAGTCGAAACCCATGTCTGAACTGTTGTAGCCGATTTCACGGATAACGCCACGAGCGATTTCTTCGATGTCGACCCATGCGTTGGTACGAACTTCACCTGCAACCAAGACCATGCCTGTTTTAACTAGGGTTTCGCAGGCAACGCGTGCTTCAGAATCTTCTGCCAAAATGGCATCAAGGATGGCGTCGGAGACTTGGTCGGCAATTTTATCTGGGTGACCTTCAGAAACGGATTCTGAGGTAAATAAAGAATATTCTGACATATTGAGTTTTCCTCTTTAGCTGAGTTAGTCGCTAAACAGGCATAAAAAAACCTGTTCGGCATCAAAAGTGCTAAACAGGTTCTTGCGTATCTGTTTAGCTGAGTTTATATAGCGCCCGCAAGCCGAGACAAATCGACGCTGTATTAGTAGAGCGAATCATGAACTAGCGTTGTTTAAATATCAACCCAGTATGTGGATTTTAATGAGGCAAAAGGTGGTTTTTTTGTTACGATGGTGCAGATTTCTAAGTGATTTCATTTTCTTTGCCCAGTGTTTGGGCGTTACGATGGTGCCAACCTTGTATCGTGGTTCTATCCCGTAGAGAATGTTACTTCTATTGTTCGTTAAGCTATCAGGAGTGGAATAACCATGCCGTCTCGTAAACAACTTGCTAACGCCATACGTGCATTGAGTATGGATGCCGTACAAAAAGCTAACTCTGGTCACCCTGGTGCGCCAATGGGTATGGCGGATATCGCTGAAGTGCTATGGAATGATTTTTTAAAGCACAACCCAAACAATTCAAAATGGGTTGATCGCGACCGCTTTGTGTTGTCAAACGGCCATGGCTCTATGCTGATTTATTCTTTACTGCATCTATCCGGTTATAAATTGGCAATCGAAGATTTAAAACAGTTCCGTCAACTTCACTCTAAAACACCGGGTCACCCAGAATACGGTTACACCGATGGCGTAGAAACCACAACGGGTCCATTGGGCGCGGGTATTAGTAACGCTGTCGGTATGGCGCTTGCTGAGAAAACGTTAGCTGCGCAGTTTAACCGTGAAGGGCATACTGTCGTCGACCACAACACCTATTGCTTCCTTGGTGACGGTTGTTTGATGGAAGGTATTTCTCACGAGTCGGCTTCTCTTGCTGGAACGTTAGGTTTGGGCAAATTGGTTGCGTTTTGGGATGACAACGGTATTTCTATCGATGGTCATGTTGAGGGCTGGTTCACTGACAATACACCTCAGCGTTTTGAAGCCTACGGTTGGCATGTTATTGCTGATGTAGATGGGCATGATCCAGAAGCGATCAAAGCGGCGATTGAAGCGGCGAAAGCTGAAACAACTAAGCCAACTCTGATTTGCTGCAAAACCATTATCGGTTTTGGTTCGCCAAATAAATCTGGTAGTCATGATTGCCATGGCGCACCACTAGGCGATGCAGAAATTGCGGCTGCTCGTGAATTCCTTGGTTGGCCACATGCACCGTTCGAGATTCCTGCTGACGTTTATTCTGGTTGGGATGCGAAAGAAGCCGGTTCTGCTCGTGAAGCGCAGTGGAATGCTCAATTTGAAGCGTACAAAGCGGCTTACCCAGAATTGGCTGCTGAATTTGAACGTCGTGTTATTAAGGGTGAACTGCCTGCGGATTTCGAAGCCAAAGCACAAGCTTTCATTCAAGAAAGCCAAGACAAAGGTGAAAGCATCGCGAGCCGTAAAGCATCTCAGAATTCGATTGGTTTCTTTGGTGCAATGTTGCCAGAGTTGCTAGGTGGCTCTGCGGATCTTGCTGGTTCTAACTTGACGTTATGGTCTGGTTCAAAAGGTATTCAAGACGATCCTGCGGGCAACTATGTTTTCTATGGTGTTCGTGAGTTTGGTATGAGCGGTATCATGAATGGTGCTTCTTTGCATGGTGGTTTTATTAACTACGGTGCGACCTTTATGATGTTTATGGAATATGCCCGTAACGCGGTTCGTATGTCTGCTTTGATGGGCATTCAAAACGTATTTGTTTACACGCACGATTCTATTGGTCAAGGCGAAGACGGTCCAACGCATCAACCTATTGAGCAGTTAGCGAATTTGCGTATGACACCAAATATGTCTGTATGGCGTCCATGTGATGCGGCGGAAACAGCGATTGCTTGGAAAGCCGGTATTGAACGTCGTACTGGCCCAACGTCTTTGGTATTCTCTCGCCAAGGTTTGCCTGCGCAAGCGCGTGATGCACAGCAATTAGCTAACGCAGCGAAAGGTGGCTACGTGCTGAAAGATTGCACTGGTACACCTGATCTTATCTTGATTGCTACAGGTTCTGAAGTAGGCCTAGCAATGGATTCTGCTGAAGCGCTAACAGCGAAAGGCAAGAAAGTGCGTGTGGTTTCTATGCCATCTACGGATGTCTTTGATGCCCAAGACGCCGCGTACAAAGAATCTGTATTACCAAGTAGCGTAACTAAGCGCGTTTCTATCGAAGCGGCTCATACTGATTACTGGTACAAATACGTTGGTTTCGAAGGCGCTATGGTGGGGATGACTACTTTTGGTGAGTCGGCTCCTGGTGGCGATCTTATGAAACACTTCGGCTTTACAGTAGACAATGTGGTTGCGACTGCTGAGAAAATTCTAGCTGCGTAATCTGGTGCTTGATAAGAAAAGAGGTATACGTTTGTATGCCTCTTTTTCCTTTTATGAAGGTGGAAGGTGGTGATTTTTGATCACTTTCTTTGCGATGAAGTAGTAGGAATATGTTGCGAGTCGCTATAAATGGTTATGGTCGTATCGGGCGTTCGGTATTACGAGCTCTGTATGAAAACGGCTACCGCGATCACATTCAAGTGGTTGCTATTAATGAATTGTCCGATATTGAGACAATCAGTTATCTTACTCGCTATGACACGACTCATGGCCGATTCCCTAAGCCTGTTTCGACCCAAGGCAATGCCTTGCTTATAGGTGACGATAGCATTTTATGTTTTTCTCGTGCGACTCCTGATAAGTTGGATTGGTCGTCTCTTGAACTGGATATGGTGTTGGAGTGTTCAGGCAGTTTTTCCAGTCGAGAAGGCGCGCAAGCCTATCTAAATGCAGGTGTTCCCAGAATGTTGCTATCCCAGCCTGCGGCGGCGGATGTGGATTCGACTATTGTGTATGGTTTTAATCATCAGGACATTCAGGCAAATCAAAGCATTGTGTCAGCGGCATCTTGTACGACGAATTGTTTGATTCCGGTTTTGGATGTGGTGAAGCAGTTTGCAGGTGTGGCACATGGTATGACGCAGACTATCCACTCGGCGATGAATGATCAGCCAGTGATTGACGGTTACCACACTAAGGATTTACGTCTAACCCGTGCAGCGTTGAGCTCTATTATTCCAGTTGATACAGGGTTAGCGAAGGGGATTACACGGATGATGCCAGAACTTGACGGAAAGTTGGGTTGTAATGCGGTACGTGTGCCAACATTAAATGTCTCTGTAATTGATTTAGTTTTGCGTACAGAGCGGAATGTGACTGTAGAACAAATAAATACCCAGTTAGAACATGCTGCAAATTCAAAATATGCAGGATTGATGGGGTTTACCAAAGAAGCGCATGCGTCTGTGGATTTTAATCATGATCCACGTTCGGTAATTATAGATAGTACACAAACCCAAGTAATTGATCAGCGAATGGTGAAGTTACTGTGTTGGTTTGATAATGAATGGGGCTACGCTAACCGTATGTTGGATGTGGCTAAGCATTGGGCAGGTGTGATTGAACAATCAAATTTGGATTGAGACATCAGAAGTTTAAACGACGAGGACATCGTACATGACTGTAATTAATATGAAAGACGTGGATCTGAAGAACAAAAGAGTATTGATCCGTGAAGATCTTAACGTACCTGTTAAAGATGGCAAAGTGACGAGCGATGCTCGTATTCGTGCCGCCTTACCAACTATTAAGTTGGCGTTAGCCGCTGGTGCAAAAGTTATGGTGATGTCTCACCTTGGTCGTCCCACAGAAGGGCAGTACGAAGAAGAGTTTTCTCTTCAACCAGTTGCGACACATATTGCTGGTTTGCTAGGACAAGACGTGCCTTTAGTAAAAGATTGGTTGGACGGTGTTGAAGTTGAATCTGGTCAACTTGTTTTGGTTGAAAACGTACGTTTTAACCCAGGTGAGAAAAAAGACGACGAAGTCTTGTCTAAAAAAATGGCGGCTTTGTGTGATGTATTTGTGATGGATGCATTTGGTACGGCACACCGTGCTCAAGCTTCTACTCATGGTGTTGCGAAGTTTGCCCCGATTGCTTGTGCGGGCCCATTGTTGTCTGCTGAACTTGAAGCTTTGGAAAAAGCGTTGGCGAAACCAGCTCGTCCAATGGCGGCGATTGTTGGTGGTTCAAAAGTATCTACCAAGCTGACGGTGTTGGAATCTTTGTCTGATAAGGTGGATCAATTGATTGTTGGTGGTGGTATCGCGAATACTTTCCTCGCAGCGGCAGGCTTTCCAGTGGGCAAGTCTTTGTACGAAGAAGATTTGATCCCTCAGGCAAAAGCCTTGATGGCAAAAACCAGTATTCCATTGCCTGAAGATGTTGTGGTGGCGACTGCTTTTGCTCATGATGCCGTTGCGACGGTCAAAGATGCAGCAAATGTTGGCCCAGACGATATGATTCTGGATATTGGGCCTAAGGCAGCGGCGGCGTTCGCTGCATTGCTAGAAGAGTCTCAAACCATAATCTGGAATGGTCCGGTAGGCGTATTCGAATTTGATCAGTTCGGTGGCGGTACGAAAGCGCTTGCGATGGCGATTGCGAACAGCAAAGGTTTTTCTATTGCTGGCGGTGGAGATACGTTAGCGGCGGTTGATAAGTATGATATTGCGGATCAAGTCTCTTATATTTCAACGGGGGGCGGTGCATTTTTGGAATTTGTTGAAGGAAAAGTGTTGCCAGCGGTTGCGATGTTAGAGTCTCGCGCGCAAAATTAGTATCAAAGAATGACAAAGATCGTTCTAAAGCACTTTATAAGAAATAAAAAGGCGTAAAGCCTATTTCGTTAACATCGGTGTAAGCATAGTGTTAGTTGTGCTGAAAGCGGTGTTAGTGAAAAACAAAACTAGAGAGTGACCTACTCGGCGTGAGTCGGGTATGACAATAACGATAAGGCGTAAGCCACATGGCCTGTCATTGACTGTGCCATGATTACAAGATTATAGAGTTACCTAACACCATAACTCTGTTCGTTATAAATAGAATATAAGACAAATTGTCAGAGGAAATCTTTTATGCCTTTAATTAGTATGCGTCAATTGCTCGATCATGCAGCAGAACACAGCTATGGTTTGCCTGCCTTCAATGTGAATAACATGGAGCAAGTTAAAGCCATTATGGAAGCCGCTCACGAAGTGAATTCTCCCGTTATCATGCAAGCATCTGCTGGTGCCCGCAAATACGCAGGCTCCCACTTCTTACGTCACTTGATTGCTGCGGCGATTGAGGATTACCCACATATTCCAGTGGTTATGCACCAGGATCATGGTACGTCTCCCGCAATCTGTCAGCGATCTATTCAGCTTGGTTTTTCGTCTGTCATGATGGATGGGTCTTTGATGGCTGACGGCAAAACGCCTGCTACTTATGATTACAATGTTGATGTGACTCGTCGCACTGTTGAATTCGCACACGCATGTGGCGTATCCGTAGAAGGTGAGTTGGGTGTGTTGGGGTCTCTAGAAACAGGTCAGGCCGGTGAAGAAGACGGTGTTGGCGCTGAAGGTATATTGTCTCATGATCAAATGCTGACAGACCCACAAGAGGCTGTGGACTTTGTGAATGCAACAGGTATTGATGCATTGGCGGTAGCAATTGGTACCAGTCATGGTGCGTACAAATTTACTCGTCCGCCTACTGGTGACATTCTTGATATCGAGCGTATTGCAAGAATCGTTGAGTTACTTCCAAACACGCATATCGTGTTGCACGGATCGTCTTCGGTTCCTCAAGATTGGTTGTCTATCATCAATGAGTTTGGTGGTGATATTCCTGAGACTTACGGTGTTCCAGTAGATGAAATTGTTAAAGCGATTCGTTACGGCGTTCGTAAAGTGAATATTGATACGGATTTACGTTTGGCTGCAACAGGCGCGATTCGTCGTAGCTTAGCGGAACACAAAGGCAACTTTGATCCACGTAAATACTTAACAGAAAGCATCAAGGCCATGAAAGCGGTTTGTATTGACCGTTATGAGGCATTTGGTTGCGCAGGCCAGGCTTCTCGTATTCATACAATGGATCTGGAAGAGATGGCTGTACGCTACGAGCGTGGCGAATACGCTAATGGTCGTGTTTTTTAAACACTACTGTGTTTAAAAAGTGGTGAGTACATAGGGTAAGGGAAATCTTTTTTTAAGTTTTTTGCTAAAAACATAAAAAAACTATTGACCGGAAAATTCAATTACCTATAATGCTCGCCATTCCTTGCGGGAGTGGTGGAATTGGTAGACACGCTGGATTTAGGTTCCAGTGCTTCACGGCGTGAGAGTTCGAGTCTCTCCTTCCGCACCAAATTTAAAAAAAAGCTGACTTTATGTCAGCTTTTTTTTTGCCTTATTTATACCTGCCGTTATTTTTAAGCGAGTAGCAGCTCACTTTTCTTCGCTAAATAATTCTATTAAACGCGCATTTATCATAATGAAGCGTATTTTCTTGTTCCTGTTATCACCAAAGTTCGTTAATTTGGTTAGAATAATTCTTTCTATGATGTTTCATCGGGTTCGGTAATGCGAAGATTTCGTTTTTTTTTAACATGGATTGTTCTAAGCTGTTGCGCTTCAAGCGTGCAAGCTGCAAATATTGCGCTTGACCTCATGGACAGTCAGGAATTTTATCAGCTGATGCCGAGGCAGGGTCCTTTGGCTGAACAGTTCACTACGATTGTTAACTCTCCTCCTAATCCGATGCGCATTTCTCAAACGCGAGCAGTACGTATCGCGTTATTGCTATTTGGTGATATGAACTCTCTCGAGAACAGATCCCTTTTAGTGACATTTCGAAAGCGAATGCGTGAACTTAATGTCGATTATCGTTTAGATACCTATAATGATAGTTTTGATTCTGAGGGTGATTTAACCGCGTATTTCAAAATGGCCGATGCTCAGCCTGATTATATTGTTATGACCAAGTTAGGTTCGGTTCAACGTCGTTTTTTGGAGCGTTTTTTACGTTCGGGCAAACCCAAAGTTATTTTGTACGACTTTGCTTCTCCGCTTACTCATTGGAGAAATCATCCGCCATTAATGTACATAGGCTTTGATCAGAAAAAGGCCACTATTATGCTGGCGAGTTACCTAGAGCGGCAGTTGCCTGAGGGGATAAAGATCTCTGCATTGGTTTTGCCAACAGGCTATCTTGGCCACACGCGTTGTGACTTATTTCTAGATGAGATGACGAAGTATAATCGTCACATTGATCGTATTAGAGCGGTATCCGATGATAAAAATAGCGCCTATGATGCGACTCAAATATTACTGAAAAACAATCCACCCGATTTTATTTTTAGCTGCTCGCAGAATATTTCTGAGGGGGTAGTTTCTGCATTACAAGCAGAGGGGGTTGGCTCGAAAATACAAACCAATGCGTGGGGATTATCAGCGAATGGCATGGCTGGTTTAAAAAGTCGCAAGCTCAAGGCAAGTGTTCTTTTTATGAAAGATGATCTTTCTATTGCAGTAGCAGAAGCGATTAAGTTAGACCTTGAAGGACGAAATATGCCAAGTCTTTATGTTGCTAATTCTTCGCTTGTACCCGCTGAATTAGATTCAGAAAGTTTACGCTTGATGGTACAGCAAGCTCATCACTATTCGGTGGAACTATGGCAGAAGTAGAGATTAGTTTACAACATCGATTACGCCTTAAAGTATTCATATTGGCTGCGGCTGTTTTTGTCGTCGTGACCGCTATGACTTTATATTTTATTGAGGTATTAAATCAGAGTG
Source organism: Marinomonas sp. ATLA20 (assembly GCF_057180105.1). Taxonomy (NCBI): domain Bacteria; kingdom Pseudomonadati; phylum Pseudomonadota; class Gammaproteobacteria; order Oceanospirillales; family Oceanospirillaceae; genus Marinomonas; species Marinomonas sp. ATLA20. Next base: position 13,414 of record NZ_JBXUKU010000001.1, on the reverse strand, counting down.
CAGAGAAAAAAAACTTGGCATTAAAGCATCGTGTTGTTGAGCAAGCTTTCAATGGCTATTTGGCGCGTGCTGAAGATGAAATGAAGTTTATTGGCCAAGATCTTTCCTTGAGTAATTATGCGGCTGGCCGCGAATTAGATTTGCTATTTAGTCACCATGAAGTACTTTTTTTTGGGGGGTTGGATTTTTTCTATATTGAATGGCGAGATGGCAAGCATGCGATGGATCCTAGAGCTCGGTTGTTCACCAAAGTGGATTTGCAATCTATTTTGGGGGAAGGGCTTATTAATCGTTGGACATCAATCGTAACGAAAGACGATTCCATTTTGCTGATGTTTAAAAAACAGCTTTTTTCAGACGACCAAGAAAATATCGGCTTTTTGTATGGTTTTATTTCTTTAAACGACAATTTAACTTTGGCTAATGAGTTGCTTGAGAGCGCTCAAGTTAGCGCGGTTCGAATTCATGATAATGAAAATGATCGAACCTTGCTTGAAGAGCATAAAGTTGGTGTAGACATGTCTGGAGAGGCATTACACTCTCGCTTACCTTTGATATCGCCTATTCAGGGCGATCTGCAGTTAGATATTATCCAGAAACATGCTTTCTCTTCAGCGGTGGTGACCAAGGCATTACCTCTAATCGCTGGTATTGCCGCTGTTTTATTGTGCTCTTGGTTTTTATTATTCCGTCAAATTAGGGAGTTGATTTTTCAGCCTCTTGAATCGATTGCCTTTCGTAACGAAGATACTTTACTGCCTTATAGTGAGTTGTTGCCTATACAGCGGCAAAGCCAACAATATAAAGCCTTTATTGAATCAAAAGAGCATAGATTCAAGCTGCTTACTGAATCAATACACAGCGCAATTATTTTTTGTACTGAAGTAGCAGAAGTTGAATTAATTAACGAGGAGGCTAAGAGTCTTTTTCCTGATGTGGATAAAGCTCGAACACTTTTTGATTTTATGCCGATCTCGTGTCATCAATCGATCCAAGAGGCGTTAAAAGGTGAAGTCGGTGTGTCTTTTGATTTGACTATCAATAGTTTAGGCCGAATTTATCAATGGAAAGCGTATTCATTTAAGAATGAAAGTGACTATCGGGGCTTGTTGTTGGTGGGGCAAAACGTCACTCAAGAAACCAGTTTGACCTGGCAGTTGAAACAGTTGCAGCCATTGTCTTTTGCTTTGCAAAAGAAGGTAGATGTGGATGCTATTTTAAATGAGCTTATGTACCTGTCTGTTTTGCCTGGCCATATTGATAGTAAGCACTTGCAAGGGTGGCTTGGGTTACTTATCTCGGTCTTAGATGATATTGGTAGCGTAGAAGATAGCGTGTCCTACATGGCAATTGGAGATGTTTTTTGCCAAGAAAGCGCTCGGGTTATGGCCGCAATGGGGGTTGAGGCGAATCGAACGTTATTAGATTGTACAGTCGAGTCTGGCAAAAGAACCGTGGCGGTGGACGCTAACTTCAGAGGCCTTATTCGTGTCTTGTTTATGATGGTTATGTCGAATGATATGGCCGAACGCCGATTAACGATTCGATTCGATGATTTAGGGCTTGAAATGGTCGCCATGCATGATATGACGTTCAGGCCTTTGTTTCACTGGATGATTAAGATGTTATTGGCGAACTTGGGTGGTCAACAAAAAACCTTACAAAATAATGCCATGCAGATTAATTTGACAGTAGAGGGGCTTGAAGCAACACCCTCATTCAAGCCACTAGCACATAATAAAGTAGTAGCTTGGGTCGCAAATGATTACCCAAACCCTCTCGCAATAAAAGCGGCTTTAGTACGACTTGGGTTACAAGTGGAAGAGTATGTCTCCACAGACAGTTTCTTTACTCAGTCCAGTGGCGTGGTGAAATTTGATGCGATATTGATTGGTTGTGATAAAGATGTTGCTGCGCAAGCGGATATGACACGTGCACTTAAACTTAAATACAATCGTGATGATCTGCCGATTGTTTGGCTTAATAGCACTTTGCCTATTGAGGTTGATCCACATGTCTTTACGCTGCAGGGGTGTTCTTTCGATTACAATTTACATCAAGTCTTAGTGAAAGCCTGTGAGTTAGAGAGTGTTATTCCTACTCATTCAAATGAACGGGATTTATCTTGGGTGATGGTGGGAGGGAGTCGTATTGCTAAGGCTATTTGGTATACCGAATTAGAAAAATATGACGTGACCACTCAATGGCTGGCGGATTTATCTAATTATCATGTGGTGCTGTCCTATCACCCAAATGCTGTCGTAGTATTGCTTGAGCCTCAGCCTAGGTCGCTTTTGTTATCTATTCAGGAAGTTTTTCCGACAAGTCGACTTTTTTCGGTACAACGGTGGCCTGAAATGCCGGATAATGTGGCGTTTTTCGATATGACATTGCCTTATTCTGGCGATCAAATACGACTTTTTACACAAAAAGTTATGCAACAAAATACAAACAGTAGGAGCAATGAATGAGCGTAATTGGATTAATTGGTGCCATGGATGAAGAAGTCGCGGTTATCAAAGAATGGATGACAGACGTCCGAGAACAGACCCTTGCTGGTTGTGATTTTTTTGTTGGGCACTTTGAAGGTAAAGATGTTGTTCTGTTGAAATCGGGTATTGGCAAAGTAAATGCGGCGGTTTCAACGACGTTATTGTTGTCTCAATTTAAACCGGAATATGTCATCAATATTGGTTCAGCTGGCGGTTTTGATCCTGAATTACAGGTTGGCGATGTCGTGATTTCAGATCAAGTGGTTCATCACGATGTGGATGTAACCGCTTTTGGTTATGTAATGGGACAAGTTCCAAATATGCCAGCAACTTATGTGGCCAATGAAGCGCTCGTGAGTAAAGCAAAGCAAGCATTGCAGGCTGTCACTCAAGTACAAGCAAAAGTAGGTTTGATCGGAACGGGCGATAGCTTCATGAATGATCCTGTTCGAGTGGAAGCCGTTAGAGTTATTTTTCCTGAATTGGTGGCTGTTGAAATGGAAGCCGCGGCGGTATCTCAAGTGTGCTTCAAATTTGGAACCCCGTTTGTCGTAGTACGTTCTCTGTCTGATATCGCTGGTAAAGAATCACCTCAAAGCTTTGAAGAATACCTTAAAGTAGCGGCTGAAAACTCGTCTCTGATGATTCAACAAATGCTGAAAGGCAGCTAAATAATGCCATTGAAAAAGGGCTATATTGTTGCAATTTGCTTGGTAACTGGCTGGCCCTTAGCCGCTTTGTCTGCAGAAAACGCTGATAATACGAATAGTCAAACAACGAACAATGAGTCTTTAGAAGCTACGGGTGAGGATGAAGCGGGGGAGACTGGCTGGTTGATAGGATCGCACGAAACCGTGTCTAAAAAAATCGGCAGTTGGTCAACAAATATCGATTCTTTTTTGTCTGGTAGACCAAGCAATCAACAATCTGATAGCTCTATTCAAATCCGTTTTGGTTCGGTTCTTAGTAAAGATAAGGGGGAGCGAACTGGCTTTTTTGATTTTAATGCTCAATTGAAATTACCGAATACCCAAGACCGGCTGCGCTTGATTGTAGAATCTGACTCAGACTCGTTAGCACCTGAAAGTTTGCGGGGCGAGTCTTCGCAACAAAATAATGTGGTTAACTCTGCCCTTAAATCGAGTATCTCTGCAGCGGTACGTTACATAAAAGAGGATATAGGAATGGATGTTGATGCGGGTATCCGAGTCGATTTTCCTTTAGATCCTTTCTTGAGAATTCGCTTAAAGCAAGGGCAAACTTTAGATCGCTTTGATTGGTGGCAGAAGCAAGAAGCGTTTGCCTATTACTCTAAAGGTATTGGTGCTCGCTACGGAATTGGATTGGGTTATGCCATTTCGCCTCCATTAAGCTTTACTACAGACTTTAGTGTGACTTGGCTTGATAAGGAGGGGATGTTTTACGCCCGTGAAAACTTTGCTTTTCAACATGGGATAAATAAAAAAAATCGCCTAGGCTACCAATTGAGCTTTCTTCAGTCTGGAGAACACTCGATTGAGCCTGATAGTTTTTTATACAACATACAATATGAACGCCTTCTATACAAAGATTGGCTCATTGGTCAGGTTAAACCTCAGTTTACTCATGAAGCTGATGATGATTATCACGGCACATTTTCGTTGACCCTGTCTTTAGCTATTTTGCTTGGACCAGAATATCTTCATTAGTTGCCCCCTTTATTTTTTGAATTGTTTGCATGTGATTAGATTTGTATACGGGGAACTCGTATAATGCCGCGCTCTATCAGTATCTATCGCTTTCAAGAGAATCAGCCATGAGACCGGATCAAATCCAACCAGAAATGTATGAAAAGCAGCTGCAAGATAAACAAGCTGAATTAGCCAAATTAATGGCGACTTTGTCATTGCCTGAGATGGAAGTATTCGCGAGTCAGCCTTCTCATTATCGTATGCGGGCTGAGTTCCGAATTTGGCATGATGGTGATGATTTATATTATGCGATGTTTGATTCTGCCGACCCAAGAACACCGATTCGTACTGATCAATTTCTCGCGGCATCGAGCCTTATTAATGAGCTGATGCCAAAACTTCTGGATGCGGTTCGAGATATTCCAGTCTTGCGCTACAAATTATTCCAAGTGGATTTTCTAACCACGACAACGGGCGAAGCGCTAATTAGTTTGCTTTACCATAAGCCGATTGATGATGAATGGAATGCCGCTGTTCAAGAGTTAAATAACGCTTTTCCTGCTTGTCACTTTATTGGCCGTAGCCGTAAGAAGAAGCAAATTATCACTCGTGATTTTGTGATGGAGACGTTAACGGTAAACGGTGAAAAATTTCATTACCAACAAGTAGAAAATAGCTTTACGCAGCCTAATGCTGGTATCAGTGAAAAAATGTTGGAGTGGGCGTTGGATGTGACGAAAAACGCATCGGGTGATTTGCTAGAAATGTACTGTGGCAATGGTAATTTTTCTATTCCATTAGCTCGTCGTTTTGACCGCGTGGTTGCGACCGAAATCTCCAAAGTGTCGGTAAACTCTGCCCAGCTAAATATTGCTATCAACGGAATGCATAATGTTCAAGTGGTCAAAATGGCCAGTGAAGATGTATCCGCAGCGTTGAATGGTGATTCTGAGTTGCCTAAAAGTTTGGTTCAGGCTGGTGTGAGCGAATTGACGCCCTCCGTTGTTTTGGTTGATCCTCCGCGAGCAGGCCTAGACGATGCAACGGTAGAGCTCATACGTAAAATAGATTCTATTCTGTATATTTCCTGTAATCCTGAAACATTAAAGGCGAATTTAGAAGCTTTATCGAGCACTCACGAAGTGGTTCGATATGCGATGTTTGACCAGTTTCCTTATACGCATCATGTGGAAACTGGCGTTTTCTTAGAGCGTAAGGCTAATTCCTAAAATAAAAGAAGAGGCCTCACAGCCTCTTTTTTTTATATTGAGACAGTGTGACTCATTTTTTTGAAGACGTTTAGATTGTACTAGTATCAATATTTTGTATGAGTTTCACTCTTATCATAATGAAAGACATTCTTGTATCTTGAATACGACAAAGAATGTTCTGTGGTAACATATGCGCATACATTTCCCCCACCATAATAGAGAAGTCGAACGAGCCATGAGCAACAACTCACTAGACAAAGGCAAAATCAAAATTTTGTTATTAGAAGGCGTTCATCAATCTGCATTGGACGCATTGAATGACGCTGGTTACACCAACATTGAATATCATAAGACAGCATTAGCGGAAGATGAGTTGATCGAAAAGATCTCGGAAGCGCACTTCATTGGTATTCGTTCTCGTACTCAGTTGACTGAAAAAGTCTTAGCGCATGCTAATAAGCTGGTTGCTATTGGTTGTTTCTGCATCGGTACAAACCAAGTTGATTTAGATGCGGCAAGCGAAAAAGGCATTGTGGTATTTAATGCGCCTTACTCTAATACTCGAAGTGTTGCTGAGTTGGTGTTGGGTCAATTAATTCTATTGCTTCGCGGCATTCCTGCGAAAAACGCGGCATGTCATCGCGGTGGTTGGATTAAGTCTGCTGTAGGGTCTTTCGAAACTCGTGGTAAGCGTTTAGGTATTATTGGTTACGGAAGTATTGGCACTCAATTGAGCGTTTTGGCGGAATCCTTAGGCATGGAAGTATGCTTTTACGATATCGTCACCAAGTTACCTTTGGGTAATGCACGTCAAATTAAGAGCCTGAAAGAATTGCTGTCTACCAGCGATATTATTAGCTTGCATGTGCCAGAAACGAATTCCACTAAGATGATGATTGGTGCGAAAGAAGTTTCACAGATGAAGCAAGGCTCTATCTTTATTAACGCTTCGCGCGGTACTGTCGCTGATCTAGATGCTGTGGCAGAAGCGATTAAAACAGGCGCTTTGGGTGGCGCTGCAGTCGATGTATTCCCTGTTGAGCCCAAAGGCAATGACGAAGAGTTTGTTTCTCCACTTCGTGGTTTGGACAATGTGATTCTAACGCCTCATATCGGCGGTAGCACAATGGAAGCGCAAGAGAACATTGGTATTGAAGTGGCTGATAAGCTGGTTAAATACTCTGATGTTGGTACAACAATCGCAGCGGTTAACTTCCCTGAAGTGGCACTACCAGCTCAAGCGAACAACCATCGTATTCTTCATATTCATGAAAACCGCCCAGGTGTACTTTCTAAGATCAACGCGATCTTCTCTGAGAACAACATCAATATCACGGGTCAGTACCTTCGTACTACGGAGAAGCTTGGCTACATGGTAATGGACGTAGATGCAGAAGAAGGCGAATTAGCGCTTGAGAAAGTGAAAGAAGTCGAAGGAACCGTTAAAGCACGCGTTTTGTTTTAAACTTTTACTTTGTATTCTTAATAAAAAATCCAGCTACGGCTGGATTTTTTGTTTCTGTGACTTTTCATTTTGGATGAGAATTCAGCCTTGGGAGTTAGCTAATTCCTAAGGTTGTCGTGATGTCTTGAATCTTCTGTTTGATGTTGTTTGTCACGCCTGTCATAAATTCTTCCGATTCGTTTGCTTGCTCTCTGACTTTTACCACAGCACTATTTAGCTTATTCATGCCCAATTTTTGCTCCGCAGCATAGCCTGTTGCCTTTTTCGCCAAGTGACTCGATTGTTTAGACTTTTCGAGAATATCTTGAGCGGACTGTCCGAGCGCGTGGGTTAAGTCTATTTGCTCGATCGAAGCCGTTTCAATCAGTTCGATATTCTGGGTAAGTTTATCTGTCGCCGATGTAAGAAGAGAGAAAATCTTAGTGATCTCTTCTAGGGATTGTTGGGTTCGGGTTGAAAGGGTTCTTACCTCAGAGGCGACGACAGCAAAACCACGGCCATGTTCACCTGCTCGTGCGGCTTCAATGGCAGCGTTTAGTGCGAGTAAATTGGTTTGCTCCGAAATGTCTTTGATACCACCAACAATAGACGATGCGCTAGACACGGATGAGTTTAAACTGGTTAATGCCTTTTTACTGCTACTGAGTCGATCCACCGTTGTTTGATTCGCGGCGGCTAACGAAGCGGCTTGTTTCACGCTATGCGTCATCGCGGTATTGGTATCGGTAGCATAACTTGCTACTTCTTGAGCACGCACTTCTGCTTTGCCTGCAAGGGTCTCTACTTGATTCGACATGTTAAGCGTATCATCCAGTTCTTGTCGCGATGCTGAGCTCAGTTCGCGTACTTGTCCAAAAGCATTGAGCATGTCATTGAGTGATGTCGAAATGTTACTGAGCTCGGTATCCCGTTGCTGGCGTTGCACAGCTATTTGTTCTAGGTAGCGATTTAAATAGTGTGCTACGTCCGACAGTTCATTTTTATTCTTTCCGACTTTGAGAGAGTTGATGTTTTGATGTTCAACCAAGTCTTTTACCGCTGCGTATAAGTCTCTAGCACTTTTTACAACGACTCTATTTTGAAATATATGCACTGAAATAGTGGTTAATATCATCAGGATGACAAAGATAGAAAATGCGATCAAGGTTTGTTGTTGAGTCTCTTGAGCACTTTTCTGAATGTCTTCAGTGCCTGCTTTTAAAATGTCTTCAAGTTGGCTAATTAATGACCGAATTTTGTTTTGTGCGGTTAGAGCTTGTTGGATATTGATAAGGCTAGAATCAACGTCTTTTAGATAGCGGCTTGACCAAGTATGAAGTTCGCTTTTGGTTTCTTCGAGAGGATCGTCTACTTCGGTTGCGTCTTCTACGTCGCTTGCCCATCCCATTAATGACGCCAAGTCATCAGCTGAGTCAGTATCTTGTTCTTCATTCAGTTCTAGAATGGGGAGTGTATTAAAGTCAGCGATATGAGATTGAAATGTTGCAATAGATTGAACTAAGCGCTGTTTATTGTCCGCTGTGTTTTTGGCAAGATAGTTATCTTTTGCGTCACTCATATTCGCAAGGTCTGCGTACAGTAAAGCTTGGCTTGCTAAGTAAGCTGCGGCGGATTGCATATCATGCAGTGATTGAAATTGTGCAATCTTATCCGACAGGGTATTTAGTGATAACAAGGTTTGCCTTTCATTGTTTTCGATCAAAGCATAGGGATTTCCAGATAGCTTTCCTGCCGCTCTAACGTCAGATTGAAGGCTCTTTTCTATTTCAATTAATTGGTTGTTAATTGGGTCTTTGATCGTATCGGGAAGTGAGCTAAGTGCGGGGCGAATCTGTTTCGCGATGAATTCCTGTGAAGATTGGAGCGCGGATGCTTCCCCTGACGATAAATAGCCTTCAATTTTCTGCTTTAAATTAATAGAAGAATATTCCCAAACTTGTGTGTAGGCGTCACTTTGCTCAAAGGCGCTGCGAAATTTCATTAAACTCCAAAGGAGCAGGGCGACAAGCATGACCGCAATAACCAGGTAGCTTGCGGTTGTTGTGCGTGTGACATGGGATATTTTCAATTCAGAACCTACTTTAATTTACATAAAACGACGAATACGACTACCTTAATATGTGTATGTGACAAAAATGTGACTTACGCTGTGTGTGATATACGAAGCAGAGAGTGTACTAAATCTAACGAATTGACCAAAAACGACATATCTTTGTCTTTTTGCGCATCAATTGGTGTAATTTCTGTCCAATTGGAAAAAAAACCTTCCATGGTCACTTTTTCGTCATTATTTTGTATTAGATTAAAAAAGAAATTAAACGATCGTTTAATTAAAAGAGTGTTTTGGCTGTTAAGCCGCTTTTTCTTGAAATAGCAATTAATCATAAAATATAAAGGAGCTCAAGAATGACCCTTTCCCGTCGCCAATTCGTGAAAGGCGCCTCTATCGCAGGTGCTGTTGCCGCTACCCCATTTTCGATTAACAAAGCCATTGCGGCTAATAAAGAGCTACGTATTTATGCGTGGGCTGGTTATATAACTGATGAAATGTTAGCGGACTTTAAAGCCAAAACTGGTATTAACGCGACGTTTACACCATACGGTACCAATGATGAGTTGATGAACTCTTTGCGTGCTACGGATGGAACCGGCTTCGATATTATTATGCCGACAGTTGACCGTGTCCCAGGTTATGTTGATTACGATTTAGTGCAGCCGCTTGATGTGAAAAGAGTTAATTGGGATGGCTGCTTGGAGAGCGCTTTATCCGGATCGGATGTTGGCGGGATCGTAAATGGTAAGCGTTACTTCGCCCCATCTGATTGGGGGACCGAGGCAATTGCTTACAATAAAAATGATGCAAAAATCAGTAAAGAGCTAAGTTATGGTGACCTTTGGTTGCCAGAAAACGCGGGTGGTGTAACGGTTCGTGGTCACTCGGCTCTTGTCGGCATTGGTTTGTGGCTAGAAAAAGCGGGCAAACTTCCTTTCCCTTTATTGGATTCGTACAAAAACGAAAAAGCCATGCGTGCTAACTTTGATGTCATCTTAAAAGTAGCTGCCGAACATAAGGGCGCACTTGCTCAGTTCTGGTCTACAGAAAATGAAGCGCAAGGTGCATTTCGTACTAATGGCGCAATTATCGGTCAAACTTGGGACAGCACCGCATTTAAATTGCAATCAGAAGGCGAGCCTATTGCCTACGGCGCACCAAAAGAAGGTGCGTTGGCATGGATGGAAGGCTTTGTTATTCCTAAAAACGCCAATAACGTGGATTCAGTATATGAATTCATTAACTGGTATTACACGCCGGAAGCGGGCGCTATGTTTGTTAAGTCCACTGGTTATAACTCTACATCAAAAGGTGCGGATGCTTTATTACCAGCGGAAACTAAGCAGTTCTTCCAAGACTCTTACAGCGAGCAAGATCTCGCCAACCTATGGTGGTGGCCTATTCAGGAACCATGGTACGTTGCACTGCGTAACGAATACCAAGACCGTTACTTGTCTGCATAACCTCGAAGGCCCCTTGTGACTTTATGTCGCAAGGGGCTTTTTTGTATCGAGAAAAAATAACCAGCGAGAGAAATATGGATAGCAGTGTTCACTTAGATAATACCGTCATGCAATTCGGCGACTTTACCGCCATACAGAAAACCGATCTAACGATACAATCCGGAGAGTTTTTTAGTTTCTTAGGCCCTTCAGGTTGTGGCAAGACCACGATCCTAAACATGATTAGTGGCTTTATAGACCCAACACAGGGTGATATTAAAATTGGTGGTAAGAGCATGCGTGGCGTGCCGGCCAATAAACGTCCAACCTCGATGATTTTTCAAAACCTCGCACTTTTTCCTCTTATGACCGTGGCCGAAAATATTGAGTTCGGCTTAGAGGTTCGCGGTGTTTCGAAAAGTGAGCGCAAAAAAGCCTCGGACCGCTTGCTCGAATTGGTGGCCCTTGAAGGCAGTGGGGCAAAAAAAGTTTCTGAGTTATCCGGTGGCCAAAGACAGCGAATTGCTATTGCACGTGCATTAGCTGTAGAGCCGCAAGTTTTGTTATTGGATGAGCCATTATCCGCATTAGATTTGAAATTACGCCAGCATATGCGTACCGAGTTGAAAGCCATTCAGCGTAAAACAGGCATCACTTTCATCTATATTACTCATGACCAAGGCGAGGCGCTGACTATGTCAGACCGAGTGGCTGTTATGTCTGCAGGTCGCATTCAGCAAGTTGCTGATCCTATTACTTTATATAGAGATCCCCATACCGCATTTGTTGCCTCTTTTGTGGGTGAAAATAATGGCGTTTCAGGCAAAGTGATTGAAGCCAACTCTGATCTTGTCGTATTGGATTGTGGGCCACTGGGTAAGTTAGCAGGGCGCTCACAAGGCAACATTGCTATTGGCACTGATGCCACGCTTTTTATTCGCCCAGAGCACTTTAGATTACAAGCAGAAAATGGAATGCACACCTTAGGAGCGACTATCGATGAAGTTAATTTTGAGGGTGCGTATCTGACTTTAAATGCCAAAACGCCTGCCGACCAAGCTTTGTCTATTCAGCTTGGGACTCACCAGTACTCTGAATCGTTAAAAAAAGGCGCACCCGTTAGCCTTTCTTATAATGAGCGAGATGCCATTGTGATTGCCGGAGGCGACCATGTTTAGTCAACTGAAGTCGCGATTTGGTAGCGGATTGGCGGTTGGCATTATAGGTATGATTGCGATCTGGTTGATAGGCTTGGTAATTTTGCCGCAGATTTTGATGGTGGATTACTCATTTCGCCCGAATCTATTACCTGCTGACATAGGCGGGCCAAAAGACGTCTATTCACTGACAAATTATGAGACGCTGTTTAGCAATAAAATACACTTGGCCATTTTCTTCAAAACCATCTGGTCAAGCGTACTAGTAACGGGATTAACGTTAGTCGTTAGTTATCCTATTGCGTTTTACCTCGCGAAAGTCGCAACACCTCAAAAAGCGGCGCTCTGTTTGTTGTTGTTGATTATCCCGTTTTGGATCAATGAAATTCTGCGCACATTTTCTTGGTACATCATTCTTGCTTATAAAGGACCGCTGAATGCTCTATTACTAGGGCTGGGGCTTATTGATCGACCTATTCGGTTTTTATCTGGCGATGGCGGAGTGCTCATTGGTATGGTTTACGCCTACATCTTGTTTATGATCTTTCCTATATACAACGCGATTGAGAGCTTGGACACCAATCAGATTAAAGCGGCACGCAATTTGGGGGCAGGCTGGATTCGTACCCATTGGCGTGTGGTGATTCCGCATGCCAAGCCAGGTATTGCGACGGGCTGTATCATGACCTTTATGCTGGCGGCGGGTAGTTATGCAGTACCTGCTTTATTAGGTTCTCCCGGAAGTCGTTGGTTTACGCAAATTATTTATAATTGGTTCTTTGAGGGTGGGGATTGGAATCAAGGGGCTGCCTATGCCTTCTTGCTGTTAATTATCTGTATCGGTTTCATCGCTTTGGTGATGCGTATTTTTAAAGTAGGTTTGGGGGACATTGCAAAATGAAGTCTGAAACTATCATGCGCTTCGCCGTACGTTTTTATATTGGTGTATTTTTTGTCTATCTATTCACGCCGCTTATTATTATGGGGCTGGCAACATTTAACGATAGCCGTTTTCCTACTGTGTCGCCTTGGAAAGGGGCAACGCTCAAATGGTTTGAGGCGCTTGCTCAAGATGGTGCCATGTGGACCGCTTTATGGACAAGTGTTGTAGTAGCTGCTGGTGTATTGGCGGTTGCAGTGCCGATTGGTATTTGCTGTGCTTTGTTTTTATCAACAGTTCAGGGCAGAGGAAAAACCTTTTTGTATTCGTTGATGATGTCGCCGTTATTAACACCGGGTGTAATTGTGGGGATTTCGACACTTATCTTTTGGAAAGGGTTGTCGGTTAGTGGTGGTGTGTTCCTAACTGTGATTGCTCAGACTACTTTTATTGCTGCTTATGTCATGTTGATGGTGTTGGCTCGTTTGCAGCGATTTGATCGTACGCTTGAAAATGCAGCGTTAAGTTTGGGGGCAACTCAATGGCAAGCGTTCCGACGTATTCTTTTGCCTTATTTGAAGCCTGCAATTTTCTCGGCAGCAGCAATTGCTTTTTTACAATCGTTTGAAAACTATAACACGACGTTGTTTGTTAAAGGCTATGATACGACATTAACGGTTTACATTGCCTCTAAGGTAAGAACAGGGTTAACACCTGCGGTAAATGCGCTAGGGTTAGTGATGATTTCTGTCACCATCTTGTTAGCTGTTATTTACGAAGTGAAGCGTCGTCGAGAGCTTTCTATCAGTTCACCATAATATAGAGTGCTTTAATTGAGATTGAAAAGGCCATTATTTGTACGAATAATGGCCTTTTTTATGGTTTTTGTTTGTTTGGTGATCAGCTTTTGGGCTTGTAGCAAATAAATATGACAAATTTATAAAAAACCTCAGAAAAGGGTTGCACAAAATCTGTAGATCCTTAATATACGCCCTCGCTGACACGGACAAGGCTTCAGAGCAACGAAGACCAAGTTCAACTAAC